>NZ_JFHC01000057.1 GCF_000698595.1 Caballeronia glathei
GCGGAAAGAGCGCGTAGCTCTGGAACAGCAGCCCGAGGTTGCGCTGGTGCGGCGGCACGTGCGTCAGGTCGCGGCCCGCCACCGTCAGCGTGCCGGCGAGCCCGTCGGCGGCGACGAAGCCCGCGATGAACCGCAAGAGCGTCGTCTTGCCGCAGCCGCTGCGGCCGAGCACGGTGAGCAGCTCGCCGCGCCGGATCGTCAGCGACAGGTCGTCGAGCACCGTGCGCTCGCCGAAGCGGACCGTGAGGCGATCGATGTGCACGCCGCCCGCGGCGTGCGGATCGGCGGCCGCGCTTTCGTCGCGCGCGGGTGCGAACGCCAGAGTGTTCACGTCGTTCTTCCTTGCTGGCTCAGGACTTCGGCTTCACGACCTCGATCTGCTTGCCCGAGTCGCCGATCACTTCGCGCTTCCAGCGCTCCGTCCAGCCGGCCTTCTTCTCCATCACGTGGTTCCAGTCGACCGGAATCAGCTTCACGCCCGCGATCGCCTGCTTGACCGTCTCGCCGTTCTTGCCGGCGAGCGGCACGTCGCTGCGGCCCGGGATGCCGTAGATGTCCGGCACCTTCGCCTGCACGTCCGCCGACATCAGGTAGTCGATCAGCTTCTTGCCCGCCGCCTGGTTCGGGCCGCTCTTGATGAGGCCGATCGCGTACGGCAGCTGGAACGTGGTCGGCGCTTCACCCGCCTTGTGCGAGAGGAACACCGGCTTGATCGACAGCCCGCCGTTGGCGGCGTCGTCGAGATCCATCTGCAGGTCGCCGTTCGAGAACGCGATCTCGTTGCGCGAGAGCAGCACGTCGAGATAGCCCGTGCCCTTGGTGTGGAACTTCGCGCTCTGCTCGAGCGTTTTCAGGTAGTTGAACGCGTTGTCCTCGCCCATCAGCGCGGAGGTCAGGATGATCACGGCCATGCCGTCGCCCGCCGTCGCCGGGTTCGAATACGCGAGCTTGCCGTTGTAGGACGGATGCAGCAGGTCAGCGAAGGTCTTCGGCGCGGTCTTCGTGACGTCCGGGTTGATCGCGAACGAAAAGTAGTTGTTCACGAAGGTGGCCCACGCGCCGTCCGGCGCCTTGGCGATCGCGGGCACGTTCTTGTAGTTGACGCTCTGGTACGGCTGCAGCAGACCCGTCTGCGACGCCTGCTGGATGAACGGCGGCAGCGTGACGAGCACGTCGGCCTTCGGCGAATCCTTTTCGACCGTCGCGCGGTTCACCACCTCGCCGCTGCCCGCCGTGACGATGTTGACCTTCACGCCTTCCTTCTTCTCGAACGCCGGCAAGACGTCCTTGTAGAGGTTTTCGAGACCGTCGGCGGTGTACAGGACGACGGCGTCGGCGGCATGCGCGGGCAAGGCGGCGGCCGTGAAGGCGGCAACGGCGAGCGTCGGCAGCAGCTTGCGCGCGAGGCGGATTTTGCGGGTCATGGTGGCTCTCTGGACGAAACGGTGTCGGTTGGAATGACGGTTCAGCACTTCAGCCGAAGCATCGCAAATCCGTGTGACAGCGCCGTGACTACGCCACATCACGCCAATGAATGACACAAAACGCCACGCCCGGGGCGCGGCGGCGCGCGCCTTCAGGCGATCATCAGCTCCGGCCCGCGCGCCGCGAGCGCCCGCCGCAGGGCCTTGTCGGGCGCGCGTTCGGTGATGAGGTAGCGGACCTTCTCGAAATCGCGGATACGCACCGGCGTCACCAGGCCGAACTTCGAATGATCCGCGACGACCACCGCCGTCCCGGCCGCGCCGATCATGCGGCTGCGCACTTCGGCGGCGACGCGCGAGTAGTCGGTGAGAAAGGCGTCCGAAGTGATGCCCCCCGCGCCCACGAACGCAAAATCCGCGTGGTACTGCGAGAGCTGCTGCACGGTGTCGAGGCCAAAGGTCGCGTCCTCGAGATCGGCCAGTTCGCCGCCGAGCAGCGTCACGCGATTGTCGTTGCGGCGCCCGAGCAGCATCGCCGTGCGCCAGTCGTTCGTGTACACCGTCAGCCGGTGGCGGTCCGCGAGCGCGCGCGCGAGCGCATGCGTCGTGCTGCCCGAATCGATGATGAGCGACGCGCCGTCGGGCACGAGCCGGGCGGCGCGCTCGCCGATCGCCCGCTTCGCCGCCGCGTTCGCGGCCACGCGCACGTCGACGTGCGGCTCGCGGCGGTCCGCGGCGAGCGCGCCGCCGTGGGTCGTGAGGATCAGGCCGCGTCCGGCGAGCGTGTTGAGATCGCGCCGGACCGTTTCGCGCGACACGCCGAGCGCCCGCACGAGTTCGGCCACCGACAGCGCGCCGTTCTTCGACACCTCCGACAGGATGTACTGATGACGTTGTTCCGCGAGCATCGCTTCTGGTGTGGCCGTTGGGGGCGTGAGGGTTGAGGGCGCGCGTATTGTAGTACGGGTCGCCTGGCGGCTCATGCGCCGATACCGCCGCGCTCCCCGCGCCGCATGAAGACGCATGAAGACGCGTTGCGGCAGCGTCAACCCGCGCGCCGGCAATGCGATGTTTCCCCTCGGTGCGCAATCCGGCGCCGGTCCGTTGCTAAACTCGACCGCCTTTCCTTTCCCGCTTCGAGCGAAGGCAATCCGATGTACAAGAAAGGTGTCGTGATCGAAATCCAGTTTCCGCCCGAGCGCCTGAACGACGCCGCAGGCGACCCGTACTGGATCGACCTGACGCTCGACGAAGCGCGCCGTCTTCACGCGCAGCTCGCCGCGCGCCTCGAGGGCGACGCCCGCGCGAACCAGCCGCTCGACACGTTTTCGATCGAATGACCGCGCAGGCGGAGCAGGCGGTGCACGGTTGAACAAGACGCGAGCCGCTCCCCTCGTGGATACTGCGGTGTCACCTCACCCGCTTCGACGTCATGATCACGTTCCTGGTCGCCGCCGTCTTCGTATTCCTGTGGTCGACAGGCTTCATCGTCGCGCGGGCGATCACGCCCTACGTCGATCCCAATCTCTACCTGCTCGCGCGCTTCGCGGGCACGGCGCTCCTCTTCGTCGCGATCGCGCTGATCGCCGGCGCCGAGTGGCCGAAGGGCCGCGCCGCCGCGCGGCACCTGTTCGCGGGCGCGATGCTGCAGGGCGTCTATCTCGGCGCGGGCTACTGGGCCGTGGCGCAGGGACTCGGCGCGGGCGTGATGGCGCTGCTCGGCGCGCTGCAGCCGCTCCTGACGGCGGCCATCGCCACACGGATCTTCGGCGAGCGGCTGTCGGCGCGCGCGTGGTCGGGACTCGCGATCGGGCTCGCGGGCGTGGCGCTCGTGCTGGCGCCGAAGATCGCGGCGGGCGGCCCGCACGTCGCGCGCGGCGGCGTGCCGGAGTGGCTCGTCGTGTCGGTGGCGGTGCTGGCGGTCGTGGCGATCACGATCGGCACGCTCTACCAGAAGACATCGCTGTCCAAAGCCGATATCCGCAGTTCGAGCGCGCTCCAGAACCTCGGCGCGGCGATCGTCGCGGCGGCGCTGGCATGGGGGCTCGGCGAGCATCGCTTCATTGCGTCGGCGACGACATGGCTCTCGCTCGCGTGGGGCATCGTGATGCTCTCGGGCGTCGCGACAACGCTGCTCGTCTGGATGGTGCGGCGCGGCGACGCGTCCCGCGCGACGGCGCTGATGTTCCTCGCGCCGCCCCTCGCGGCCGTCGAAAGCTATCTCGCGTTCGGGGAGACGCTCTCCGTCGTGCAGATCGTGGGGTTCGGCGTGGCGCTCGCGGGCGTGCTGCTGGCGCGATCGGAGTGAACGACGCCGCTTCGCTGCTGGGACGTATCTGCGGCGGGAGCGGCAGGAGCGCACCCGGACGCGCACAGGCGGCCGTCAGTCGGCTGAATCCGCGCCCGCCGGCACTTTTGCGCGCGCCGCGCCGCCCGGCGCCGGCGCCCAGACGGGCCGCGCCTTGCGCTCGGTATCCACGACCACCAGATAGCGCCCCGCCCACGGCGTCGGCTCGCGTTTGCTCTTGAGAATCCAGAGCGGCCCGCTTGCGGCGGCGCGCGCTTCGTAATCGGCGTCGATGATCCCGCGATGGTCGAAAAACACGTTCAGCGCGGCCGGAATCCGCACGCAGCCCTTCGAGTGGCGGATGCCCAATACCTGTTCGAGCTTGTCGGGATCGGTGGCGTGCATCTGGAAGCGCATCGGCGAGACGCCGCCCTTGCCCCAGCCGCGCTCGCCGTCGGCCCAGCCGAAATCGTAGATGCGCATGTCGCGCGCGCCGTAGCCGCGAATCCCGAATTCGTTGAGCGTGCCTTCGGCGCGGAAGTCCATGTTGCGCGGCGTGTGCTCGAATACGCCGAGCGGCGTCAGGAAATGATCGTAGGTGCCCGGCCGGCCGGTGGAGACGGGCGCCGCGCCGATCATCGACCAGTTGTCGCCCGCCGCCGCGCGGAAATAGATGAAGATCGCCTGCACGTTCTGGCTGCGGTCGACGAGCAGCACGTATTCGTTCGCGAGGTCGCCGTGGCCGTGCTCCGCGAGCGTGCGTTGCAACAGGCGCCCGTAGGCCTGCTGGTCGGCGGCGGGCAGCGCGAGGCGGCGCCTGACCTCCTTCGCGAAGAGCTGGCGCATGGCGAGCGCGCCTGCGGGGTCGAGCGACGAGGTCTGGGCCAGATTGGGCGCGGGCGGCTCGGGGATTTCCGCCTCGGATGCGGCCGAGGGCGCCGCCTCTTCAGCGGCGCTCGCCGGCGACGGCGGAACCGAAGCGGGAACAGCCGGGGCAGCGGGCTGAACCGGAGGCGCTGAAGCCGCCGATGCCGGCGCCGCTGGCGGAACGGGCATGCCGGGGAGCGGCCGCGCGGTATCGGGAATGCGCGGAACCTGTGCGGACGACGCACCGCTCGCCGGCTTCGCCGCTGGCGCCTGACCGGGGCCGGGCAGCAACGGCGGCATGGCGCGCTCGATGTGCCCCTGCGCAACCGCCCCGCCCGATGCCGCGTTCTGCGCGAGTGCCGGCATCGCCAACGCCGCGAGAACCGCCGCCCCGATCCCCGCTACTCTGCCCTTGCTCTTCTTCCCCGCTTGCTGCATCGAAATGTGCTTGCCTCGACGATTGCGCGGACGATCCGCGCGATTTTCCGATCGTTGAAATGCACGCGCCCGGCGGATACGCAGCCGCCAACAAAAAAGCCGGTGCGCGTGGACGCACCGGCTTCGTATCGAAAATCGGGTCGACCCGACGCACCGTGCTGTCACAGGTTCGTCGCGTTCTGGCCCGCAAAGTTCACTTCATTCGCTGCGGCGCGTCACGCCCGCCGCCAGCGCCTTCAGAAGAATGCGGGGCTCAGTGCAGGCGCGTCGAGGCATCGCCGAATACGGACGCGCGCGCCCGCAGCGGCCTGTCCAGCAGCCGCTGGTGGCACAGGCGCTGGGCGATCGCCTCGCCGATATAAGGCACGTCGGTTGCGAGTTTCGCCTGCGCGTAGGCGTCGGGCGTGCCCGCGCCGTAGACGGCGATCTCGGTCGCGTATGCGCCCAGCTCGTGTTCGAGAAAGCGCCGGACGTCGGCGGCAGCGCAACGCGGCGGCAGATTCCAGATCAGCAGATGCATGACATTCACCGTTGGCGATGCATGTGAACCACCCGCCCGATACGCGCCGGCTGGGGCTTCGGGGCTTTCATCGCGATGCGTAGAAAGGTCGTGCCGGCAATCAGCAGGGTCAGGTACAGGACAGTCATCGCGCCTCCGTCGAGCCAATTTCAAGACAACTACATATTAGTCATCTGAAAGCCTGTTGCGGCGCGACATTTTGTCTTTTCTGTGTCATCGCCGCGACACCGCCCGCCGGGCGGCGCTCCGGGCGGATGTGCACAAGCGCATCCACACTCGCGTCAGGGTTGCTCCGCGTCCGGCGCACATTTTCGAGACAGAAGACGGGTGAATCTCAGCGCGCGCCGGCGAGGTTCGACGCGTTGACCCAGAAGCTCATCTTGTCGCTCGGCGCACGCACGAGGACGGCGCTCGGGTCGTCGACGCCGTCGTCGCGGACCGTGCACACCGGCAGGCCGTCGCGCAGCAGCTTGACCTGCCCGCTGTCGACGAACAGCGCCAGATGCTGCGCCGTGACCGGATGCAGTTGCCGGTACACGTCGAAGCTGATCGCGCCCGGCGTATCGCCGACGATCTTCATCGCGCGCTCGTTGCCGCAGTCGGGCCGCGGCGGCGCGCCCTTGCCCGCCGCGTGCGCGTTTGCGCCGGCGAGCGCGGCCAGCACGAGACCGGCGGCAACAACGGCCCTGCGGCCGTGATCGAAGATGGATTGCATGAGGTTTCTCTCCGGATTTCGATGGATTGTCCGAGCGCTCACGAGCCCGTGCACGTGAGGCTCGACAGATTGGGGTAGCGGTTCGGCCAGTCGCCCGCGATGGCCGTCTGGGCCTGGACGAGCGTCATGTCCCCGGTGCAGACGCAGCGCTTTAGGAAGACCGCGAGCCGCTCCTTGCGGCGCTGTCCCGCGCGGCCGTCCCAGCGCCGCAGGTCCAGGTTCGCCGCCGCGTTGGGCGCGCCGCCGAGGAGAACCGGCATGCGGTGATCGAGCGCGTATTCCGACGCCGACGCGCCGTCGATGCCGCGCTGCTTGAGCAGCCGGTCCTTCTGCCGCATCTGCATGTCGAACGACGGCGAGACGCGGTCGACGTAGCCCGGCACACAGATCGTATCGACGATCGTCGCCTGCGAGACGCGCGGATCGAGCCAGTCCGGGCGCTGCGCGTGAACCGGCGCGGCCGCGGCGGCCAGCGCGAGCGCGAAGCACGCGAGCGCCGCGCGCGCGAGCCTGCCCGGGCGCGCCGCCGGGGGTTCCGCACGGGCCGGGCGCTGCGTGGAAAGGGAAATGTGCCTTCGATTCATGCGTCTGTGTATCGCAAGCGGCGGCGCCGCCCCGGTCGGGAGCGTTTATCGGGATAAGCGAAGGTTGAATTAGAACACACGGCCGTTTCCGCGCGCGGGTGTCGCGCAAACGGCCGGCTGGTTCGCGTCGTGCAGTCAGGCGAGGTGCGGCGCCGGGTGCCGGGCAGGCGCTTGCCCGCACCGGCGGCATTGCTACGCGGCCCGTCGCGCGAGCGCGGCGGCGAGCACCGCCCCTTCGTCGATCAGGCGGCGGAACGCCGTCTCCACACGCTCATCGCCCTTGTGGTGCCGCTCATCGCGCTCATGGCACGCGCCCCGTTCGCCGCCGCGCCCCTCGTCGAGCGCGCTCTGGCACGCCAGTTGAAGCGCGAGACACGCCTGCGCGAACGGCGTCGCACCGACGACGAACGCCGCGCCCTTCATGCGGTGCGCCGTCTCGCGCAGGCGCGCGTAGTCGCCATCGTTCATCGCGGCGCGCGCGTCGTCGAGGTCCTGCGTGTTCGCCGCCTGCAGCGCATCGACGAGCGCGGCGGCCTGGTCGCCGAAGCCATCGACGATCGCCGGGTCGTACGGCCGGGATGCCGACGACGCGCGGACCGGCTGCGCGTCCCGGGGACGCGGCTGCGGCACCGCCCGGTCGCGCCGCGCAGCCGACAGCAGCGCGCGCCGCAGATCGTCGAGAGCGAGCGGCTTGACGAGACACGCGTTCATGCCCGCGACCACGGCGTCAGCGGCGGCCTCCGGCTGCGCGTTCGCCGTCACGCCGATGATCGGGACCGGCGCGCGGCTCGCGGAGCCGGGGGCGCCCGAGCGCCGGGCCGCCGCCTCCCGCGCCCGGACCGCCCTCGCGAGGTCCTCGCCGCTCATCACGGGCATCGAGCAATCGGTGAGGATCAGGTCGACCGCGCGCGGGTCCGCTTCCCAGCGCGCGAGCCCGGCGCACCCGTCGTTCGCCAGTTCGGGCGTGCATCCGAGCAATTCGAGCTGACCGCTGAGCACCATGCGGTTGGCCGGATGATCGTCGACGACGAGCACGCGCAGCCCGGCCAGTTCCGACGCATCCTCGGACGCCGCCTCCTGCCCGCCGCACCGGTACACCGATTCCTCTTGCGCCGCCGGCTCGGCGGCAGGCACGACGATGCGCACCGTGAAACAGGTTCCGCGCCCCGGCTCGCTCGATACCTCCACGGTGCCGCCCATCATCGAGACCAGCCGCCGGCAGATCGTGAGCCCGAGGCCCGTGCCGCCATACCGGCCGCCGCCGTCCCGATGCACCTGCACGAACGGCGCGAAAAGCGCGGCCTGCTGCCCGGGCGTCATGCCGATGCCCGTGTCCGACACCGCCAGCGTCACTTCCCGCGCCCCGCCGGCGGGCTCGCCGATGCCCCAGGCAAGCGTCACCGCGCCCTTTTCGGTGAACTTGATCGCGTTGGACAGCAGGTTGCCGAGCACCTGCCGCAGGCGCAGCGCGTCGGCCAGAACCCACGCGGGGCCGTCGCCGGCGCGCCGCTCCACCGCGAGCACGATGCCCTTGCTGCGCGCGGCGGGCTCGTAGATCGCGACGACGCCCGCCACCCACGCATCGAGATCCAGCGGCGCGGGCGCGAGCACGAGCCGCTCGGCCTCGATTTTCGCGACGTCGAGAATGTCGTCGATCATGCCGAGCAGGTCGCGCGCCGCCTGGTGCGCCGTGGCGAGCGAGCGCACCGTCGATGCGCGGTCGCGCGCCGAGCGCAGTTCGAGTTCGAGCAGGCCGAGCACGGCGTTCATCGGCGTGCGGATTTCGTGGCTCATCGTTGCGAGGAACGTCGATTTCGCACGATTCGCGGTTTCCGCCTCCTCCTTGGCGACGCGCATCGCGTCTTCAGCGGCGATCCGGCGCTGGATCTGCGTGCGCAGCGACACCGCCCAGGCCACGAGCAGCAGCACGACGCCGATGCCGAGCGCCGCGCCCAGCTCGATCTGCGGGCGCCGCCGCTCCCACAGCGTCTCCGGATGCTGGCCGAGCGACCAGCGGCGGCGGATCGAATCGAGTTCGGCGGGATGCAGGTGATCGATCGCGCGGTCGATGATCCCGGCGAGCGTCGGTTCGCGCCCCGACACCAGCAGGCGGTACGGCGCCGGCTCGCCGCCGAGCGCGCCGCTCACCACGAGCCGTCCGCGATACGGGTTCGACACCGCGTAGTTCGCGAAGGCCATGTCGGCGACGGCGGCATCGGCGCGGCCATTCGCGAGCGCATCGAACTGGGCGTCGTAGTTCGCCGTCGGCACGACTCGCGCCGACGGCACGCGCTCGCGCACGAGCGATTCGACGAGCGCGCCGCCAGGCACCGCGACCCGCGCACCGGCAAGCGATGCTGCGTCGCGCCGGGGCGCGGCGCCCGCATGCGTGACGATCAGGAAGAGACCTTCGCCGTACGGCCGGCTGCCGAGCAGCCCGGCACCGGCGGCCGCCGACTGTCCGAACGGCGTCAGCAGCGCGTCGCCGTCGCGCATGTCGCGGTCGATGTCGTCGATCGAATTGCGCACTCGCGCGTCGAAGCGCAAGCCGGTAATGCGCGCGATCGCCGCGAGGATGTCGACGGCGAAACCGGCCGGGCGGCCGTTCGCATCGCGGAAAGTCAGCGGCGCCGCGCGCCCGAGCATCGAATAGGGCACGACCGGATGCGCCGCGATCCAGGCGCGCTCGGGGTCAGTCAGCGCAAGCGGTTCGTCGAAACTGACCGCGGTCGCCATCGCGCCCCAGCGCGCGCGGATCTCCAGCAGAAAGCGCGCCGGCAGCGCCGCGAGCGCCGCGTCGACACGTTCGCGCCACGCCGCTGCTTGCGGCCGCGCGGCGGCGAACGCGAAACTGTAGCCGGCCTCGTCGAAGGGCGCGAAGCCGGTGATCCGCAGGGCCGCGAAGTCGAAATGGCCGATCGCGTAGGTGGTCGCGACGAGATCGCCGACGAAGGCATCGGCGTCGCCGAGCGTCACCGCCAGCAACGCGGCGGTCGCGGTGCGATAGCCCGCCGGGCGCAACTGCGGATAAGCCGAGCGCAGCCGCTCGGGCGATGTCTGCGCCTCGACATACGCGATGCGGCCCGTCGCCGCGCGTCGCTCGCGCGGCTCGACATGGACCTGCTTGGTTGGCAGATAGGGGCGGCTCAGGAGAAGCGGCGCGCCGGGGTCGTCGCCGGTCGCGGTCGTGGCGGCGTCGATCTCGCCGCGGGCGAGCGCCGCGATCATCGCGGGGCGGTCGGGGTAGACGCGCCACTGCAGCGCGAGTCCCAGCGATTGCGCGACTTCGCGCGCGAAGTCGGCGGAGATGCCGCGCACGACGGGCGGCGCGCCGGCGCTCGCCGGCTGGGCGCTCAGGTCAAGCGGCGGGACTGCGCCGGGCACGGCGCCCACGACGAATTCCCCCTGCGCCGCCGACGCAACGTCGCAGCATGCGATGAAGAGCGCGCAGAAAATGAAACGCGCGCCGCGCAGGAGGTGGACTGCGAAACGTGCCAAGCCCGTTGCCTTTAGGAAAGGTCTTAGCAGTGTCTCAAATTATGTGAGGAGTCGGCAAATGGCGGGGGAGAGGATGGCGGCGCTGGTTGCAGGACATCGTGAATCCAGCTTCCAGCCAATCAGGCACCCGACAAGCCTGCTTCCAATCCCATCATTCCGCGCCAAGGCGGCACGCCAACCTGACCCGGGATACCCATCCTCCCAAAAAATCCCCCGCGCATTCCGGGGGATTCTTCAGCGCGCCGCCGGCCGGTTCTCAAGCCGGCACGCTCTCCGCCTTCTGCGCCCTCGACCACACACGATGCTGCCCCAGCGCCTCGATGAACTTCTTCATCACCGCTTTCGCGTCGCCGCCGACGCAAACGCCTTCATCGCCCGTGGGCAGGTGCGCGGCGGCTAGCACGTCCTCACCGTCGCCGACCGCGCCGATTGCCTTCAGGTGCTTGAACGCCTCCAGCACGAAGTGGCGCGCGTCGCCGGATTCCGCCAGCGTCTTCGCGCTCTCCTTGCCGCCCGCCACGATCACGCCGTCGAACATGATCGACGGCATCGCGAGGATCGTCGCGTCCGCTTCGACACCGTTCTCGACCGGCCCCAGCACCGGCGCGATGACCTTCGCATGCGCGCCCTGCGCGGCGAGCGCGTCCTTGACCGCCTTGATGCTGGCGCCGTCCGCGCCCTTCGCCGCGAGAATCGCGACCTTGCGCGTCGCAACAGACGGCTTCGTCTTCGCGACGATCGAAAGCGCGGGCGACTCCTTCACCGACGACTTGCCCATCTGCTCGGCGCTCGCGCTCTTCTTCGGCACCGGCAAGCCGAGATTCGCGGCCACGCGCGAGACCAGTTCGGCGTCGATATTGGCGAGGATGCCGAGTTGCCGCTCGCGGATCGGCTTTCGCTCGACCTTGCCCAGCTCGAACGAATACGCGCCGACGATGTGATCCTTCTCCGGCGGCGTCATGCTGTTCCAGAAGAGCGTTGCCTGCGAGTAGTGATCGGCGAACGACGGGCTGCGCACGCGGATCTTCGATCCCTCGACGCGCTCCGTATAGCTTTCGAAACCGCCGCCCGCGGCCGCCGGCGCAGCTTCCTTCGGCCAGCCGCCGTCGATCGAATTCGGCTCGTAGGCGGCCTGGCCGCGGTCGATCGTCTGGCGGTGCATCGCGTCGCGCTGGCCGTTGTGCAGGGGCGCGAGGGGGCGGTTGATCGGAATCTCGTGGAAATTCGGGCCGCCGAGACGGCTGATCTGCGTATCGGTGTACGAGAAGAGGCGGCCTTGCAGCAGCGGATCGTTCGTGAAGTCGATGCCCGGCACGATATGCCCGGGACAGAACGCGACCTGTTCCGTCTCCGCGAAGAAGTTGTCGGGATTGCGGTTGAGCGTCAGCTTGCCGATCATTTTCAGCGGAACGAGCTCTTCGGGGATGATCTTGGTCGGATCGAGCAGATCGAAGTCGAAGTTGTGCTCGTCTTCTTCCTCGACGATCTGCACGCCCAGCTCCCACTCGGGGTAGTCGCCCATGTCGATCGCATCCCACAGGTCGCGGCGATGGAAGTCGCAATCCTTGCCCGCGAGCTTCTGCGCCTCGTCCCACAGGAGCGACGCGGAGCCGATGGTCGGGCGCCAGTGGAATTTCACGAAGAGCCCCTTCCCTTCGGCATTGATGAAGCGAAACGTGTGGATGCCGAAGCCTTCCATCGTGCGCAGGCTTTTCGGGATCGCGCGGTCGGACATCGCCCACATCACCATGTGCTGCGATTCCGGCACGAGCGAGACGAAATCCCAGAACGTGTCGTGCGCCGAGCCGCCCTGCGGCATTTCGTTGTGCGGCTCGGGCTTCACGGCGTGCACGAAGTCGGGGAACTTGATCGCATCCTGGATGAAGAACACCGGCATGTTGTTGCCGACGAGGTCGAAATTCCCTTCCTCGGTGTAGAACTTGACGGCGAAGCCGCGCACGTCGCGCACGGTGTCGGCGGAACCGCGCGAGCCCTGCACGGTCGAGAAGCGCACGTAGACCGGCGTTTCCTTCGACGGGTCCTGCAGGAACGCGGCCTTCGTCAGCCCGGCCTGTGATTCATAGACCCTGAACACGCCGTGCGCCGCGGAACCGCGCGCATGGACGATCCGCTCGGGGATGCGCTCGTGGTCGAAGTGCGTGATCTTTTCACGCATGATGAAGTCTTCGAGCAGCGACGGACCGCGCGGGCCCGCGCGCAGCGTGTTCTGGTTATCGGACACCTTGACGCCCTGGTTCGTCGTCAGGGCCTGATCGGTCGCGTCCGAGCGGAACGTTTCGAGACTTTCGAGCTTCTGGTTCGTATTGCTTTGCGATGGGGTGCGGGCGACGGCGCTCGCCGTCTTTTTCTGGGTCGGCATCGGGGAACTCCATTGTGACGAATTGGCCTGGGCGCACGCAGGCGCCAGACCGATTCGCCGCAACTTGTGTTCCCGACTCCCCTACCGCATCTTCGCCGCCGTCATCTGCTGCAGCGCAATGACGCGATCCATCGCGACGCGGTTCGCGGTCGTCGCGTCGTACATCGCCGCCAGATCCGCCTTCAGCCGCGTGCGCGAGCCGCCGTCGAGATACACCATGTGTCCCGACGGATAGAACGTCGCGGACAGGTTCTGCCGCACGGTCTTGTCGATGAGCGGCATCTGCTGCAGGTCCAGCACCGTCTGATAGAACGGCGTGACGAAGTCGTACATGCCGTTCGCCGCGAGCACCTTCAGGTCGACGTTGAGCGCCATCACGGCGGCGAGATCCCCCGCCGTGTAGAGAATGACGTTGCCCTTCGAGTCCACGCCCTTCTCCGCGCCGGTCGGATCGGTGTGTTTGAAGTCCCAGTTGAGGAACGCCTGGTCGTTCAGGTCGGTGAACGACGAAGTCGACGTGAACTTCAACTGCTCGTCCAGGTAGCTGTTCCACATTGTCGTGTAGACGCCGCTCACCGCCGTCATGGCCGGGTCGTTGCCGCCGGAATTCGGGTCGATCCTCCCCGCGATGCCCGTCGAAATCGCGGTCACGCGGCCGTCGTACGCGCCGAGCGACTGCCCCTTCGACTTCAGCAGCGTGGTGAGGAAGAGCGAGTTGCCGCGGCTGTCGTAGGCGGCGATGTCGAGGCTCCACGCAATCAGCGTCACGCGGTCGATGCCGGTGTAGTCGGAAAGCTTCTGGACCACTTCGTCGTCGGTCTGCGGGAACTTGCGCAGCGCGTTGATGTAGTCGGTGCGCGCGAATTCGGCCACTTCCTCCGCGAACACTTCAAGATTCGCCGGGCGCGGATGCACGCCGAGCTTTCGGTGATACCACGCGTCGGCGGCGGCGGTGGGCAGCGCGCCGACCGGATTGCCCGCCTGCCGGTAGTCGAGAATCGACGATTGCAGCGTGATGCCGTTCAGATCGACGCCGTCCTCGTGCAGCCGGTACGCGAGCACGCAGCTGCGCGCGGTGCCGTACGACTCGCCGAACAGGAACTTCGGCGAATTCCAGCGGTTGTTCTTCGTCAGATAGCGCTTGATGAACTGCTTGATGGAATCGGCGTCCTGATCGACACCCCAGAAGTCGCGGTTCTTGTTCGGCGCGATGGCGGCCGAATAGCCGGTGCCGACCGGATTGATGAAGATCAGGTCGCTCCTGTCGATGAGGCTGTCGGGGTTGTCCTCCATCGCGTAGGGCGCGGGCGGCGTGAAATCGGGCATCGCGGTCTTGATGCGGCGCGGCGCGAACGAGCCGAGCAGCACGAACACCGACGACGACCCCGGCCCGCCGTTATAGAAGAACGTAAGCGGCCGGTTCTCCTCCTTCTCGCCGTCCTTCGTGAACGCGACGTAGAACATCTTGGCGTCGGGCTTCGAGCTGCTCGGATCGACCGTCACGAGATGCCCGACGGTCGCCGTGTAGGCGATCTTGCTGCCGCCCACCGTGACCGTGTGGTGCGTGGTCGCGGCGTTCTCGTCGGCCTCGGTCGCGGCGATCGAGTCGTCCGGGCCGTTGCCGTAGGCGACCGGGTCGAAATAGGGCTGGTCGCGTTTTGTGGCTTTGGCGGCCTTCGCGGCTGCCTGCGGTGCGCCGTCGGCGGAATTCGCTGCGGGTGAATCGTCGGCGTTCATCGTGCTTGCTCCTTGGTGTCGTTGTTGTCGTCGTTGTTGTCGTCGTTGTTGTCGTCGTTGTTGTCGTCGTCGTCGTTCTTGTGGCCGTTCGTCATGGCTTCAGGGCCGCCGCCACGTTCTCGCCAACCGGGCTGCCGAGTCCCGTGCAGGCGTCCCAGCCGGGCGCCGCGGCAAAACTGCCGTTGTTGCCTTCCGTGATGTCGCGGCAGGCGGTCTTCGCGCGATACAGCTTCGGATTGACGAACCCGGCCGGCGCACCCGCCGCCGCGTTGATCCGCGCGAAAAGCGCGGCCCACAGGGGCGCGACCGCGCTCGTGCCGCCGACCACCGTCTCGTCGCCGCCGATCAGCACTTCGTAGCCCGTCAGCGGAGAGGCATCGCCGGCGACATCGGGCACGCCCCGCTTGCCGAGCGCCGTGCGGCCGCCGCCCGCGCGCGCCACCGACAAGCCCTTCTGCCACACCGGCACCGCGAACACGCTGCTCACGCCCCCGCCGCCCGCGCCGCCCTGGGCGCCGTCGTTCCAGACCACTTCGCCCTCGATTCCCTGCGCCGACGCCGCGAGGCTCGTGCCGCCGCACGCAAGCACGTACGGGCTCGCGGCCGGGAAGTCGACGTGATCCGCGCCGTCGCCGACGCCGTCGCCCGAGCCGCTGTCGCCCGACGCCACGCACACCGTCACGCCGAGCGCCGCGGCGGCCTGCAGCACGTCGTTGAACGCGTTGAGCGACTGCGGCGACCACGTCGGTTCCGGCCCGCCCCAGCTGATCGACACAACCGAAGGCTGGTTCGTGGTGTCGTGGATCGCGCGGCTCACCGCGTCGACGAAACCCGCGTCGCTGTTCGGCGCGAAATACACCGCAATCAGCGCGCCCGGCGCGATCGCCCCGGCTATCTCGATATCGAGCGTCACTTCGCTGTCCGGGCCGTTCGGGTTGCCGGTCGGCGCGTTCGTCGCGTCGTCCACGCCGACGGCGACGACCTTCGGCGCCGTCACGCCGAGCTTGGAGAAGTACGCCGACAGGTCGCTCTCCCGATAGCCGCCGCCGAGTTCGATGATGCCGATGCACTCGCCCGCGCCGTCGCCTGCGGGAAAGCCGTAGAGGCGCGCGAGGTCGAGCGGCGAGAACGAGGTGCTCGCCACGCCGCGCGCGGGGCGAAACGGCGGGCGGAAGCGAAAGTGCGGGCGGGCCTGCGGACGGCTGTCGAGGCCGAGCACGGCCGTGACGGCGTCGTGCATCTCGTGGGGCACGTTGACCGGGCCGGTGCGCCCGCGATACTCGCCGATGTTGTGATGCTCGAAGCGTTCGAGCTTGACGTCGAACGCCTTCTGGAACTGCTCGATGGTGCCCTTCAGCACGACACTGCGCGCGGCCGGATCGGCGCGCAGCACGGTGAGCCCGTAGTGCGAGGCGAACGTCTTCACCTTGCCGACGTCCTCATCCGAGGCGCCGAAGCGCCTCGCGAACTCCTCGCGCGAAACCGGCACGGCGGGCGCTTCGCCCGCGTCGATCTTCTGCATCAACTGCCGGAACGCGCCTTCGTCCTGACGCCGCAGCATCACGACGACTTCGATCTCCTCGGCCGGGTTGCACTCGCCGATGCATTTCGCGCCATCGGGATGCGCCTTGTCGCTGCCGGTTACGGGTTGCTTCGCCATGTATCGATGCTCCTCGCCTGCAATGAAGTTCAAGGCTCCGGTGCCGCCGCGTCGCTTTCAGGCTGCCTGCAAGGTCTTTCACCGCGTCGCTTGCCGCGTGTCCTGCCGCCGTGCCTTCCGGCCCCGAATGCAATTCATCCGACCCGTGCAAGCGAACGCAGTTCCTGAGCGCGCCGGATTGCGGATGTTCCCGGCGTGTAACCCGCGTAACGGATTGCGCAAGCCGCTCACTCACGCTCACTCACGCAGATTCACGCGGCCTCACGCCGCTGCGCGACATGCAGGCCCTTGCCGACCGGCACCGTGAACGTGTCGAACTGGCCGGACGCCTCGACTGCCTCGATATACCCCGCGATCTCCCCGGGATGCGAGAGCGCGTTGTCGGCGAGGAGGAGCGCGTCGCCGGCGAGTCTGGGCAGGAGCGCCGCGAGTTGCGCGGGCGCGCTCACGCGATCGGCGTCGAAGAAGACGCAGTCGAACGGGCCGGGAAGCGCTGCGCACAGCGCGCTCGCGTCGCCTTCGAGCACCTGCACGCGTGCGTCGAGCGACGCCGCCGCCAGATTCTCGCGCGCCTGCGCGGCCTTCGCGGCATCGCGCTCGATGCTGACGAGCGGCTCGCCGCCCGTCGCCTGTAATGCGTTCGCAAGCCAGATCGCGCTGTAGCCGTTCGACGTGCCGATCTCCAGCACGCGGCGGCGCTTGCCCGATGTGATCAGCAGCCAGACGAGTTCCGCCGTCGGGCGTTCGAGGTTCAGGAGCTTCTGGCTGCGCTCGGTGGCGCGGGCGTCGTTGTCGGCGGCGAAGCGTTCGAGTTGCGAGACGAGCGCGGCCGTGCGTGCGTCGAGGCGGATCAACTGGTCTCTCCGTTGCGGTGTTCCGGTTTTTTTCAGGCGACGCGCCGGCGGCCGGCGCTCAGCATTCGCGCGCCGCCGTGTCGAAGAATTCGAGCCAGCGCGTGACCTGTCCGTCCTTCATCGTGATGATGTGCACCCATTCCGTTTCGAACGGCTTGCCCGTCGCGCGCACGGTCGCCTTCACGTAGCCGAGCACGACGAAATGGTCCCCCGCGTCGATCACCTCGCGCACCTCGTGCTCGGTCACATCGTCGGATTCGGAGAGCAGCCGGAAATACTCGGCCACTTCCTTGCGGCTCTTCCGCGCGCCGCCGAACGGCACGCTCGCCGGCCCGACCACGCGCCAGTCCACCTCCTCCGCGATGCAGTTCATCACCGCGTCGATGTCGCCGCGGCCGAAAGCCTCGTATGCGCCCTGCAGAATGCCCAACTGCGTGCTCATGACTGCCTCCTGTCGGTGGATGAAGATCCGGCGTGCGCCGGCCCGGGTCCGCTCGATCGGCACGGCTGTCGCACCGCCGCATGATGTGGCGGCGGCGGGCAGAAGCGCGTGCGCTGTCGGGTCGCTGTCGATTTAGGAGCATACGTCGCGGCTTGCACGGCGGCGAGGGTTTATCGACGAAAGGCGTTTGCGCGGGCCGGTTCCGCGAAGCGGCGCGCCCGGGTGCCCGGGCGGCCGCGTCATTGCGGCCGGTCTTCCTGATACTCGGTGCGCCCGTTCGCGGTGAGCCACGGCTCGCGGCGGCGGCACCAGAGCTCGTAGGTCGGCCTGTAGATGCCGGTGCGGTCGAAGGCGCCGAGCGGCACGTCGATTTCCGGCGAACTCAGGTAATCCATGAACGCCACCGATCCGCACACCGGACAAAAGTGGCGCCGCCCCGTCTGCGAGCTTTCCCACACCGACGTGTGCCCCGAAAACTCGACGTCGCCGCGCTCGAAAACCGCATAGACTCCAAACGCCGACCCGTGAATTTTCCGGCAGGTCATGCAGTGGCACAGGCCCACGCGCTGCGGCGCCGCCCTCACGCGAAAGCGCACGGCGCCGCATGCGCAGCCTCCTTCCTGAACCGTATCGAGCGTATTCATGTTCGTCTCCAAGCCGCACATAACGATAGCGTAGCAACCAACGCAGCAAGGCGCGCGCCTTTGCTGCGGGCATTGAGCATCGGCGCGGCGGTTTGCTACGATGGAGCCCCACTTGTCGGAGATGGCACTCATGAGCACCCTGTCCTTGCTGAAGCTGCTGCCCGGCGTTGGGTCCGAATTCGGCCCCTCGGCGTCCGACCTCGTCGCCCACGTGCTGTCGCACGACCGTTTCGATTCGCAGGCGAACGCCGTTTCGCCGCGCGAAACCTTCCGCTCGGTCACCGTCGACGAGGCCATGTCGGACGAATACGTGTTTCCGCTCGGCAAGACGGGCCAGTCGATCGTGCTCTCCGGCTACCGGATCGCGGCCGGTTTTCTCGCCGAGCGCGCCGCCGACGAGTGGCTCGAACTGGCCCACCGGGCGCGCCTCGCGCAGGGACTGCCCGCGAGCCCGCAGGGCAGCGAGCCGCACCTCGCGCCCGATCCCGGGGAAGCCGACCAGCTGCTCGATCGTGCGCTCGAATGCGTCCAGCGGATGCTCGACCCGGTTGCGACGCACCAGCTGATCACGCTCTTCGAGACGCACTATCGGGGCGGCCGGGAGTTCCTGCGACTCACGTGGGAAGGGCTGCCGGAGGACCTCGTGCCCGAGTCGCGGCGGCCGCTCGTCGCGCTTACGGCAGGCGCTGGCCGCGAGAACCGCGAAAAGCGCGACTACGATCCGTACGGCCTCGAAGGCACGAGCGACTACGACGTCGCCCGGCCGCTCGCGTATCGCGAGAAGATCGGGCCGCTCCTCTTCACGATGACGTACCGGCACGAATATCCGCAAGTCGACGACGAACGCCTCGGCACCGCCTTCGCGGTCTTCCACGAGGCGGGCACGGATATCGTCGCGGCGGCGGTCGAGCTGAAGCTCGTCAAGGTGCCGCCGATCCAGAGCAGCGCCGACCTCGTCTACGTGCTCGACACGTACTCCGGCGAGATGCTGTCGCTCGCGCTCGCCGCCACCGAGGCGCTCGGCCCGGAGCGGCTTTGCAGCGTATTCAGCCAGCATCGCGTGATCTACATCAGCATGTGGGAGGTCAGGAAGCCCTGGCGCGGCGAAGGGCTCGGCGTGGCGCTGCTGCACCAGGCGCTGGAGCGGCTGCCGATCGACGTCGACGGCCGGCCGAACGCGTTGTGCGTCGCACCCGAGCCGTACCAGACCGAGATGAAGCATTTCGAGAAGCTGCCCCCCGTGCTGCGCGAGGAGCTGAAGGCGCCCGCCCATCGTCTGCATCAGCATCTGACAAGCTGGCTCGAGCGCTCGAAACTGCCCGTCGCGACGCACTTCTTCGTGCCGATGGCGAAGCACGCCGGCATCGGCTCGGCGGGCGAGAACGCACGGCTCATCGACAGGATCATGGAAAGTGAAGCCTGATTTCCTGCTACTCGTGGTGGACGTGCAGCGAAGGCTCGTGCCGCACATCCACGACGCCGCCACGCTCTCGCGCCATTGCACCGCGCTCGTTCGCGCGGCGGACCTGACCGGCGTGCCGGTGCTCGCCACCGAGCAGAATCCGGGCGGACTGGGCGCGACCGTGGACGGCCTGCTCACGCCGGCGCATCGCGTGATCGCGAAGGACACCTTCGACGCCACGCGCAACGCCGAGTTCATCGCCGCGCTGCCGCCGAAGGAGACGGTGCTTTTCGTCGCGGGCGCGGAGGCGCATGTGTGCGTGCTGCTGTCGGTGCTCGGGCTGCTGCGGCTCGGCTACCGCGTGGAACTGGTCGCGGACGCGCTCGGCTCGCGCAACCCGGTCAACAAGTCGCTTGCGCTCGAGCGCGCGCAGCAGGAAGGCGCCCGCCTCACGACCACCGAAACCGCGATCTTCAACTGGCTCGGCAGCTACCGGCACCCCGCGTTTCGCGAGGCGCTCGCCCTCGTCAAATAGCCGCCAGCCATGCGCCGCGCGCATGGCACGCATGAGCATAAATCGATTGTGACGGGATTTTGGCGTACCTAGAGTGCAGCGATCCCTCCTCACCGCTCAGGCCACTATCATGACGACTCGCGTTTCCCGCCTCGCCAAGCAACTCTGCGCGGCGCTCGCCCTTGCCGCATCCTTCGCGGCGCCCGCGTACGCCGACGCGCTCGACACGATCCAGAAGAGCGGCGTCGTACGCATCGGCGTGTTCATGGATTACCCGCCCTTCGGCTCGATCGGTCCGGACATGAAGCCGCAGGGCTACGACATCGAGATGGCCGACTACCTCGGCCGCGCGCTGAAGGCGAAAGTCGAACTCGTGCCGATCACCGGCGAGAATCGCATGGCCTATCTCGCGACGCACAAGGCCGACATGCTGCTCTCAGTCGGCCAGACGCCTGAGCGCGAGAAGATCCTCGATTTCTCGCGCCCGTACGCGCCGTACTACCTCGCCGTGTTCGGGCCGAAGTCGCTCGCGGTCAAGAACACGGGCGATCTCGCCGGCAAGACGATCTCGGTCGCGCGCGGCACGCTGGAAGACCTGAGCGTGAGCAAGGTCGCGCCGCCCTCGGCCACGATCAAGCGCTTCGACGACCCGAACGGCGCGATTTCCGCGTTCCTGTCGGGGCAGGCGCAGCTGATGGTGGTCGGCAACGACGTCGGCGCGACGATCATCGCGCGCAATCCGCCGATCCAGCCGGAGCAGAAGTTTCAGCTCTTCAGCTCGCCGGACCACGTCGGGTTGAACAAGAACGAGCCGCGCCTGCTGAAGGAAGTCGATGCCGCCATCGCCCAGGCGAAGAAGGACGGCACGCTGAACACGCTCTCGACGAAATGGCTGAAGGCGCCGTATCCCGCGGATCTTTGAGGCGCTGGGCCGGGACCGCATCGTTTTGAAAGAGGCGCCGCTCGCGGCGTCTCTTTTTTTGCTCGCGCCATCTTTCTGCAGACTTTCACGCGCATCCCCTCGCGCGGTCACGCGCGGGGGCCCGTGGCATCGACCGTTAGTTGCTAAATGATCGCATCCGGTTTCCCTTCCCGCGCGTATAACTGAGAACGACGGACGCAATGTCCGCCGCCCGGGACGGCTGAGGGAGAACGATGATGAAGATGTCGACACTGCTCGCGATCTGCACGCTCGGCGCGCTGCCCGCACTGGCGCACGCCCAGACGCCGCCCGATCCCTCCGCTGCGCCCGTGCGCATGGCGCCTGCGCCGACCAACACCGCGATGTCGCCGGAACCCGGGCAGACGCAGGGGCCGCTTACGCGCGCCCAGGTGCGCGCCGATCTCGCGCGGGCCCGCGCCGACGGGTCGATCCCGCCCTTCGGCAATCCCGACCCCTACGGCCCGGGCAGGTGGGGCCCGGGCACGCCGCCGCGATATCCGTCGAACTGACGATCCCTGAAACGGGTTCACCGGATCGTCGCGTCCACGAATCCGGTCACGAAAATGGCGCGCAGCTTTCACCGCTGACAGCGCGATCCTTCGTCTGATGTGCGAACTTGCCGCGCAATGTAGCATTTGCCTGCGAACAACCCGGCTGTACTCGCATCGGGCGGTCGTGCCGGATATGGCACCGGACTTGCTTGCGAGCGATGGGTTGCCACCCGCCGGTCACCGCCGGCGGGCCGCAGAAGCGTTGCACCAGCCAGCGCGCCGACGCGAAGCCTCCCCGCGCCCGACGAGCCAGCCAGCGCACCGCCCTCTCAGACCGAGCGAGGAGCGTCGTATCGCCATGTCTCAAACGAAAGATCCCCACAGCACCGAAACGTCCAGCGAAACACCCGTAGCGGAGAAGCCGTCGCGGCGGCGCTTCCTGCAATCGGCCGCCGCGGCTGCGGCCGTCACGGCGGCGCCGCATGCGCACGCGCAGCAGTCAGGCGCGGCCGCCCCGGCAACGGCCGCGCCGCCGCCCGCTGCCGCGCCGCTGATGCCGGTGCGGCTTGCCATCAACGGCCGTCCATACGAGTTGCAGCTCGAAGCGCGCACGACGCTTCTCGACGCGCTGCGCGAATACGCCGGCCTCACCGGCACGAAGAAAGGCTGCGACCGGGGCCAGTGCGGCGCGTGCACGGTGATCGCCGATGGCAAGCGCATCAACTCGTGCCTCACGCTTGCCGTGATGCACGACGGCGGATCGGTCACGACCGTCGAGGGACTCGCCGCCGGCGACACGCTGAGCCCGATCCAGCAGGCGTTCATCGTGAACGACGCCTTCCAGTGCGGCTACTGCACGCCGGGCCAGCTGTGTTCGGCGACGGCGCTCCTCGACGAATTCCGCGCAGGCGACGCGAGCGCGGTCACGGCGAACGTGCGCGCCCGCCCCCCGCAGCTTTCCGACGACGAAATCCGCGAGCGCATGAGCGGCAACATCTGCCGCTGCGGCGCGTATCCGAACATCGTCGCGGCGGTGAAAGCCGTCGCGGCCAAGGCGTAGGAGCGCGACATGGATGCCATTTCCTACGAACGCGCGACCGACGTCGGCGCGGCGGTCGCGGCGGCAAGCCAGCCGGGCGTGGTCTTCATCGGCGGCGGGACGAACCTGCTCGACCTGATGAAAGGCGGCGTCGCGCGGCCGGTCAAGCTCGTCGACATCACGCATATCAGCGGCATGGACCGCGTGAGCGCCCTCCCCGACGGCGGCCTGCGCATCGGCGCGCTCGTGCGCAACAGCGATGCCGCCAACCACGCCTGGGTGCGGGAGCGCTACCCGCTGCTCTCGCAGGCGTTTCTGGCGGGCGCGTCGGCGCAACTGCGCAACATGGCGACGGTCGGCGGCAACCTGATGCAGCGCACGCGCTGTTATTACTTCTACGACACCGCCTTCGTCCAGTGCAACAAGCGCAACCCGGGCAGCGGGTGCGCCGCGATCGAGGGCAACAACCGGATTCACGCGATCCTCGGCGCGAGCCCCCAGTGCATCGCGACGAACCCGTCGGACATGAGCGTCGCGCTCGCGGCGCTCGATGCCGTCGTGCGCGTCACCGGCCCGCGCGGCGAGCGGGCGATCCCGTTCGCGGACTTCCATCGCCTGGCCGGAGACAGGCCGGACCTCGACACCACGCTGCAGCAAGGCGAACTCATCACGGCCGTCGATCTTCCGCCGCCGCTTTTCGCGCAGCATGCGCACTACCTGAAGGTGCGCGACCGCGCGAGCTACGCGTTCGCTCTGGTGTCGGTGGCCGCCGCGCTGCAGATGGACGGCGGCACGGTGAAAGCCGCGCGGGTCGCACTCGGCGGCGTCGCGCACAAGCCGTGGCGCGCCACCGCGACGGAGCAGGCGCTCACCGGCAAGCCGCTGTCGCGCGACACGCTGCAAGGCGCTGCCGCGCTCGCCGTGCGCGACGCGAAGGCGTACCGCGATAACGGGTTCAAGATCGCGCTCGCTGAGCGCGCGATCGTCCGCGCAGTCGAACAGGCTGGAGGTGTCGCATGAGTGTCATCGGAAAACCGCTCGACCGCACCGACGGCGTGCTGAAAGTCACGGGCCAGGCGCGCTATTCGGGCGAATTCCCGGAAGCGCAGCTGGCGCACGCGGTGCTCGTGACGAGCACGGTCGCGAAGGGACGCATCGCGGCGGTCGATTCGGCCCGCGCCCAGTCGATGCCCGGCGTGCTGCTCGTCATGACGCACCAGAACGCGATGCGCCTGCCGAACGGCGGCATCGCCGACGTGGCGCCGCCCGCGGTGCGCAGGCTCACGCTCCTGCAAACCAACGAGGTGCGCTACAGCAACGAGCCGGTGGCGGTGGTGGTCGCGGATACGCTCGAACGCGCCACCGACGCCGCACGCTACGTGC
Organism: Caballeronia glathei; assembly: GCF_000698595.1. GTDB lineage: Bacteria > Pseudomonadota > Gammaproteobacteria > Burkholderiales > Burkholderiaceae > Caballeronia > Caballeronia glathei. Next base: position 23,823 of record NZ_JFHC01000057.1, read on the forward strand.
AGGTGCGCTACGAAGCCACGGCGCCGAACGCCGATTTCCAGCGCGCGAAGCCGCAGGCGTTCGCGCCGGAGAAGATGAACAACCGCCCGGTAGCGACGCAGCGCGGCGACGTCGCCGCCGGTCTGCGCCAGGGCCCGACGCGGCTCGACGCGGTCTACACGACACCCTACGAGCACCACAACCCGATGGAGCCGCACGCGACGCTCGCCCGCTGGGACGGCCCGAACCTCACGCTCTACGACTCCACGCAGGGCGTCTCCGGCGCGCGCAATTCGGTTTCGAAGCTGTTCGGCATCAGCGACCAGAACGTGCGCGTGATCTGCCCGTTCGTCGGCGGCGGGTTCGGCTGCAAGGGCTCGGCGTGGTCGCACGTCGTGCTCGCCGCCATGGCCGCAAAGCAGACCGGCCGGCCGGTGCGGCTCGTGCTCGAGCGTACGCAGATGTTCGGCATGGTCGGCAACCGGCCGTTCACCGAGCAGCGCATCCAGGCCGCCGCCCGCGACGACGGCACGCTCACCGGCATGCGCCACGACTCGATCTCGACCACCTCGACCTTCGAGGACTGGACCGAAACCTCCGCCATTGTCTCGCGCATGCTGTACGCGGTGCCGAACCAGTCGACGTCGCACCGGCTCGTCAGGCTCGACATCGGCACGCCGACCTTCATGCGCGCGCCGGGCGAGACGAGCGGCTCGTTCGCGCTCGAATCCGCGATGGACGAGCTCGCGTACCAGCTGAAGATGGACCCGCTCGCGTTTCGCCTGAAGAATTACGCCGAGATCGAGCCGCAGGACAAGAAGCCGTGGTCGAGCAAGGCGTTGCGCGAGTGCTACCGCGCGGGCGCGGAGAAGTTCGGCTGGGCGCGGCGCACGCCTGCCCCGCGGTCGATGCGCGAGGGCAACACGCTGATCGGCATGGGGCTCGGCACGGCGACGTATCCGGCGAACCGCAACGAGGCGTCCGCGATCGCGCGCATCCTGCCCGACGGCACCGCAATGGTCGCCTCCGGCACGCAGGATCTCGGCACCGGCACGTACACGGTGATGACGCAGGTCGCCGCCGACGCGCTCGGCTTCGCGCCCGAGAACGTGCGCTTCGCGCTCGGCGACTCGTCGCTGCCGAAAGCGCCGGTGTCGGGCGGCTCGCAGTCGGTGGCGAGCGTATCGCCGGCCGTGCGCGCCGCCGCCATCGAGGCGCGCGAGCAGCTCGTCGCGCTGGCGATCGCCGACCCCGGCTCGCCCTTGAGCGGCATGCCCCGCGACGACGTCACCGTCGACAACGGCTGGGTGACGAGCCGCTCGGCGCCGGGAAAGCGCGATCCGGCGGCGGCGGTCATCGCGCGCAACGGCGGACGGCCGATCGAGGCGGTCGCGACCGTCAAGCCGGGAGACGAGAGAAGGCAGTACGCGTTTCACTCGTTCGGCGCGGTGTTCGTGGAAGTGCACGTGGACGCCGATCTCGGCACGATCCGCGTGCCGCGCGTGGTCGGCGTGTACGACGTCGGCACCCTGCTCAACGAAAAGACGGCGCACAGCCAGCTGATGGGCGGCATCGTGTGGGGCATCGGCTCGGCGCTCCTCGAAAAGAGCGATCTCGACACGCGCTACGGCCGCTACACGAACGCGAATCTCGCCGAGTACCACGTGCCGGTGAACGCCGACATCGGCACGATCGACATCTCGTTCACCGGCCCGGGCGATCCGTACATCAATCCGCTCGGGGCGCGCGGCATCGGCGAGATCGGGATCACGGGCGTGGCGGGCGCGATCGCCAACGCGGTCTATCACGCCACGGGCGTGCGCGTGCGCGACCTGCCGCTGACCCTCGACAAGGTGCTGCCGGCGGCGGCCGTCTAGGCGCCGGACGTCGTGCAGGCGCCGCGCGGACGCGAGCCCGCGCGGCGCTTTTTTTCATCTTGCCGGGCGCCTCGACGCGCTGCACAATCGACGCTTCCCTTGCCCGCGAACGACCGGCCATGACCTATGCATCGAATGCGACCGGCATCCTGCTCGCCGCCGGTCTCGGCACGCGCTTCGACCCGTCCGGCCTTCACAACAAGCTGCTCGCAACGCTCGCGGACGGCACGCCGGTCGTGTTCCAGTCGGCGCGGCGGCTGCTTTCGGTCGCGACACAGGTGGTTGCCGTGGTGCGTCCCGGCGCGGAAAAGCTCGCCGACGTGCTGAACGAGGCGGGCTGCGACGTGATCTTTTCCATCGACGCCGAGCGGGGCATGGGCGCGACGCTCGCCGCCGCCGTGCGCGCGACGCCCGAGGCGGAAGGCTGGCTCGTCGCGCTCGGCGACATGCCGTGGATCGAGCCGGCAACGATCGAAGCCGTCGCGCGCCCGCTCGACGAAGGTGCGCCGCTCGTCGCGCCATTTCATCGGGGCAAGCGCGGGCATCCGGTGGGTTTCGGCGCGATACATCGGGCGACGCTTGCCGAGCTCGACGGCGATGCGGGCGCACGCGCCCTGCTGTCGACGCATCTCGTGCGGCGCATCGACGTGAGCGACGCGAACATCCTGCGCGATATCGATTTGCCGAGCGACCTGCAGACGCAGTGAGCCTCAGGCGGCAAGGCCGACCGCCGGCTCCCCTTCGCCCGGCGTGAAGCAGCGCCTGCTCACGTCCACCAGCGTCGCGCCGAACCCCTTCTTCGCGCGGAAATCCGTGCGCGCGCTCGTCACGACGCGCGGCGACGCGCTCCATTCGATCGTCGCGCCCGTCGCGAGCAGCGCCTCGACGAGCGCCACGTCCTCGTCCGCTTCGAGCGGAAGAAAGCCGCCCGCGCGCAGATACGCCCGCGCCGACACGCCCAGGTTCGCGCCGTGGATATGGCGATGGCCGTCCGCGTCGGTATAGGTGCGCCCGAAGTGCTCGCGCACGGCGGCGACATGCGGCGACCAGTCGTACACGCCGATCACGCCGCACACCGCGTCCGCGCAGCAGTCGAGCTGCTGGACGAGCCAGTCGTCGGCGACCGTCGTGTCGGCGTCGGTGAACGCAAGCCAGCGCGCGCCGAGCGCGAGCGCCCGCTCGGCGCCGTGCGCCCGCGCCAGGCCGACGTTGCGCGCGTCGACGTGCGTCACGTCGGCGCCGAGCGCTCGGACGATGGCTTCGGTGTCGTCGGTGCAGCTGTCGAGCACGACGATCACGCGCACGTCCTCCCCCAGAAGCCGGTGATGGACCGCGGCGCGGCGGGCGGACGCGACGCATTCCCCGATATGCGCCGCCTCGTCGTGGGCGGGAATGATGATGCCGAGCATGTTGACTCCGAGTTGTTCGATGGACGGCGACACCGGCCGCGATGCGGGGCTTTCAGCAAGCAGTGTTCCCAGCGTTTCATTCCGTGCAACGGCGGCTGGAACGCCCGCCGCCAAAGGGGTCCGATCGTCCCGAAAAAGTTGCCGCAGGGGCGCTGGCGTCGCTAGAATACTGTATGGATATACAGTACTTTCAGTCCCCTTTTCGAACCCCTTCCGCCAGCTCGTGCCGCCGATGAAAAGCGTCGTCATCGATCCGTCCTTTGCCGCCTGGCGCGGTGCCGCGCGGGATCTGCTCGCGCAGGGCGTGGCGCCGGACGGGCTGCTCTGGCGGGAGTCGCCGGAATCGGCAACCGTGTTCGGCACGGTCGATGCGCTTCCCGCCGGCCCGGGCGCGCCCGCGCCCGTGAAGATCGCCCGCGAGTTCCTGGCGATGCTGGAAACCGCCGCGTGCTTCCGGGCCCGCGACCGCTGGCCGTTCCTGTACCGGGCGCTGTGGCGCTGGACGCAGGGCGACCGCGCGGTCGCCTCGCCCGGCGACCCCGACGGCCGCCGGCTGCACGAGATGATCGATGCGGTGCGCGCTGAGGAGAGCGACATGCAGCGGTTCCTGCGCTTTCGGCATCGCGATCCGTCGCTCGGGCCGCCCGAGTTCATCAGCTGGTTCGAGCCGGTGCACGACCTGCTGGAGCACGCCGCGCTCGGTTTCGCGACGCGCATGGGCAACGCCACGTGGATGATCGCGACGCCGCACGGCGCCGCGTTCTGGGACGGCGCGCTCCTGCGCGTGGACCGCATGAGCGAGCCGGAGCCGAAGCCGACCGAGCTCGCATCGACGGGCGAAGCGGTCAGCGGCGACGCGATCGAGGCACTCTGGCTCGCCTATTACGAGAGCACCTTCGATCCGGCGCGCGCCAACGCGGCCGAGATGGCGTCCCACATGCCGGTGCGCTACTGGAAAAGCCGCCCAGGCGACCCGAGCGACCCGGCGCTGATCGCCCGCGCCGATCCCGGTGCGCGCCGCGACCGGCGTTTGCGCAACGTGCCGCCGGAGATGGAAGTCGCGATCGACATGGAGCCGCACGACGGGCCGTCGATGAAAAAGGCGCCCGCCTCGCTCGCTGCCTGCAAGCGCTGCGCGCTCTGGCGCAACGCGACGCAGCCGGTGCCGGGCGCGGGTCCGGCCAACGCGCGCATCATGCTGGTCGGCGAGCAGCCGGGCGATCAGGAGGACCTTGCGGGCAGGCCGTTCGTCGGCCCGGCGGGCAGGCTGCTCGACGAGGCGATCGGCGAGGCGCAGCTTCAGCGCGAGGCGCTTTACCTGACCAACGCCATGAAGCATTTCAAGTGGGAGTTGCAGGGCAAGGAGCGGCTTCAGCAGCAGCCCGCGCAGCGCGAGCGCGAGGCGTGCCGCTACTGGCTCGACGAGGAGCTGGCGCGCATCGCGCCCAGGGTGGTGGTGGCGCTCGGGGCGACGGCGCTCAAGTCCCTGACCGGGCATCGCACGGCGCTCTCCGAATATCTCGGCAAGACCATCGAGCACAAGGGCCGGCTGATCGTGCCGACCTACCACCCGTCCTACGCGCTGCGCGTGATCGATCCCGGCATCCGGGACGAAGTGTTCGGGACGATCGTCGAGGCGCTGGTGTTCGCGCGCCAGATCGCCGACGGCACCGCGAGCGTCAGGACGCCGTTCAAAGCGTGAGTCCCGCGGGCCTTGTGCCGCGGGTTCCCGCCGGACGGCAACTGCAACAGGACGTAACGGGCGTCAACGTTCCCGCAAGCCGGACGTTATAGGGGCGTCGCGCAGCTTTCGGCGCTCACCGCTCACGAGGCACATCGCTCATATGGCCGCTCTCCCGTTCTCCGCACTCCGTCAAAACGAACAACACGCCGCGCTCGTTCCGAAGTCGGCCGGGCAGCTGAGCGTGGAGCGCGAACGCATCGTGGCGCGCATCGGCATGCTGCTTCACGCGACCATCGCGCTCGCGCTGCTCGGCGTCGCGGCGATCGCGTGGCTGCCGTTTTCGCCGGTGCCCGACGAATTCGTCTTCGGCGCGCAGGAAGTGCTGGCGGTCGCGGTGTTCGCGTCGTGCCTGTTCGTGCTCCACGCACGCACGGAGCTGTCGCTCAGGCTGTACAACTTCGAACCCGTCGAGCAGACGACGCAAGGCGAATTGCGCGCGCTGCTGCATCGCGTGCCGGAGGGCGCGTCGTACCAGAACGCTCTCGCCGCCGACAACCGCACCTTCGTGACCGGCGAAATCGATGCGATCCGCCAGCGCGCGGAAGCGTTCGTGCCGAAGACCCTGCCGGCCGACGACGGCAATACCGAAACCTGAGCCGGACCCGAGCCGGCACGGCCGCCCGCCCGGAATCCACCCGGCCGCTTGCGCGCGCAGGCCGCTCATGCCGGACATCCCGCCGCTGCGCTTCGCGCGCCGCGCTGGCGAGCGCGCCGTGCACGGCGCGCTCATGACGTTCCACGGTTTATTCTCTTGACGATCGCGTCCGCGGTGTCTTCAATACCGGTCAGGTGTTGCTGATGCGTGACTGACGAGTCGCGGCGAGCGGCGGCGACGTCACGCGGCATTCCGGCCGGATGCGTGACACATCGCTGCCGTGCACGAGGCGGCGCCAGTCAGGCTTCACACGATGTCACGAGGCTCCAGGCGATGCCACGCGCTCTCGCACCGAAGCGAACACGCGCAGCGCCGCCGGACCCGCAGGCGCAGCCAGGACCGGCGCGAGGCGCGCATGACAGGGCGCCACTGGCACGAAGCATGCTGCACGACACGCGGCCTTTGAGTATCGCCAGATGTATCGCCAGGTGGCCTCGGCGCGGGGCCGCGACCGGTGCACGTCCGGAATCTTCACGCCAGATGCAGGAGCCACGATGCGAGCCACTCCCCTCACCCCGCTCTCCGACGAGTTCGCGCTCGTCCCGGACGCGCCCGCGGCCCCGCCCGGCATGGCCGCGCAGCCCGGCACCCCCTATGACGAGCTGGTCGCCTTTCACGGCCTCGAGCGGGAGCGCCTCGTGCTGATCCATCCGGGCAGCCACGCCGCCGCGCCCGCGTGGCCCACCGAGCGCTACGCCGAAGTCGCGGACCTGCTCGCCGCCGACGGCTGGCAGATCGCGATCGTCGGCGATGCGCTCGAGCCCGAGCGCACCGGCGCCGTGCTGGGCGCGATGCAGACCGCCGCACTCTTTCTCGCCGGCACGATGACGCCGGAAACACTGACGAGACTGATCGGCGACGCGCGCCTCGTCCTCTCCGACGACGCCGCGCGGCCCTCCCCGGTGGCCGAGGCCCGCGCGCTCGGCACGCCGCAGATCGCGCTCGACGAACGCCACGGCGAGACGACGAGCGACGATGTCGCTGCGGAAGCCCGCGCGGCGCTCGCGCGCGAGAGCGCCGCGCACCCCGGCGACCCGTTCACCCTGCACACGCCCGCGTTCTCCGATGCGGCCTGAGCCCTTCCACTTCCCGAAGACGCGATCATGAACATCCACATGCAGACCAGCCCCGTGCCGAACCCGATCGCCGATCCGAACCGCGATCCGGAAGCCGACCCGCTCACGCCGCCCTCGCCCGGACATCGTCCGGAGGAGCCGCAGCATCCCGACGCCCCGCCCGACAAGGACCCCATCTGACGCGCGGGCAGCGGCGGCCGCGTCTTCTGCGCCCGCCGCCCGCGTTGGAAATTTCTTATTCTGCAGACGATTGCGCGCGAATCGTTTTTCTATGATTTCGCCGATATAAGGGTATTCCCGCCCCTACATCACAGCCGCCGATTGCCGTAATGCGATCATGCGCGGCATCCTCAGCCGCGCCGAACGACATCGGACATTCGAACAGGCGGCTGGCGGAACACATGAACAAAATGACGTTGAATCAGAAGCTCGGCTCGATGATCGCCGTGCTGTGGATCGGCCTGATCGCGATCGGGGTGATCGGGGCGTGGCAAAACCGGGCGTCGATGATCGAGGACCGGCGCGAGCAGTTGACAGCGCTCGTCAACCAGGCGCACAGCGTCGCCGGGCATTTTCAGGCGCTCGCGGCAAACCGCACGCTCAGCGAAGACGAAGCGAAGAAGAAGGCGCTCGAAGTGATCGGGGCGATCCGCTACGGCCGCGACGGATACTTTTCGATCAACGACTCGCGCCCCGTGATGGTGATGCATCCGATGAAGCCCGCGCTCGTCGGGCAGGACCTGTCGAACTTCACGGACCCGCAGGGCAACCGGCTTTTCGTCGATATCGTGAAGGCGGGCAACAACCCCGGCGGCGGCTTCGTGGGCTATCTGTGGCCGAAGCCGGGCAGCGAAGAGCCGGTGTCGAAGCTGAGCTTCTCGCAGCGCTTCGCGCCGTGGGACTGGTATCTCGTCACCGGCATGTACATGGACGACGTGCAGGCCGCCTTCTACACGAGCGCGCTGCGCTGGCTCGCGATCACCGCCGCGCTCGGCGTGCTCGCGACCGTCGCGATGCTGCTCGTGCTGCGCAGCATCAAGCGCAGCCTGGGCGGCGATCTCCAGATCGCGGTGGGCGCGGCGCAGCGCATCGCGCGCGGCGACCTGACGACGCCCGTGCCGGTCGCGGAAGGCGACACGTCGAGCCTGCTCCACGCGCTCGCGAGCATGCAGAACGGGCTGGTCGAGACGGTGTCGCGCGTGCGAAACGGCACGGAGAACATCAACGTCGGCGCGTCGGAGATCGCGGCGGGCAACACCGACCTCTCGCAGCGCACCGAACAGCAGGCGGCGGCGCTCGTCGAGACGGCATCGAGCATGGACCAGATGACCGCCAACGTGAAGCAGAACGCCGACAGCGCGACGCAGGCCGCGCGCCTCGCCGGGCAGGCCGCGGACGTCGCCACGCGCGGCAGCGGCGTGGTCGACGACGTGATCCAGACGATGACGCGCATCACCGAAAGCTCGCGCCAGATCGGCGACATCATCGGCGTGATCGACGGCATCGCGTTCCAGACCAACATCCTCGCGCTGAATGCCGCCGTCGAAGCGGCGCGCGCCGGCGAACAGGGCCGCGGCTTCGCGGTGGTCGCGGCCGAAGTGCGCAGCCTCGCGCAGCGCTCGGCCACGGCGGCGAAGGAAATCAAGGCGCTGATCGAAACCTCGACGCATACCGTCGAAGAAGGCGCCTCGCTCGTGACGAACGCCGGCGCGACGATGGGCGAAATCGTGCAGTCGGTGCGCCGCGTGAACGAGATCCTCGACGAGATCAGCCACGCGTCGCGCGAACAGAGCGCGGGCATCGAGCAGGTGAACCGCGCGGTGGTCGAGATGGACCAGGTCACGCAGCAGAACGCCGCTCTCGTCGAAGAGGCGGCGGCAGCAGCGCACTCGCTGAAGGATCAGGTCGACGTGCTGCGCGACGCGATCGAGAGCTTCTCGCTGCCTGCGTGACCGGAAGGATGCGCATGACGGGCGTTATGCGCATAAAGTTTTATAAGTTTTATCGCGAAAGAAAACGTTCGACGAGGCGGGTCCAGTAGGCGGCGCCGATCGGCAGGTTCTTGTCGTTGAAGTCGTAGTGCGGGTTGTGGACCATGCAGCCGTCCTCGCCCGCGCCGTTGCCGATCCGCAGGAACGTGCCGGGACGCTTTTCCAGCATGAAGGCGAAGTCCTCGCTGCCCATCAGCAGGTCGGCGTTCGCCACCACGTTCTCCTCGCCCACCAGTTCGCGCGCCACCTCCGCGGCGAACTCGGTCTCGTCGTCCGAATTCACGACGACCGGATAGCCCTCCACGTACTCCACCACGGCCTTCGCGCCGTAGCTCGCCGCCTGGGACTGCGCGAGCTCGGTGATCCGCCGCCGGAGCAGCGCGCGCATGTCGGCGCTGAACGAGCGCACGCTCAGTTCCAGCGTGGCGCTGTCCGGGATCACGTTGCTCGCGGTGCCCGCATGCAGCGAGCCGATCGTGACGACGGCCGGCTGCGACGGATCGACGTTGCGCGCGACGACGGTCTGCAGCGCCATCACCACGCTCGCCGCCACGACCACCGGATCGACCGTCAGATGCGGCCGCGCCGCGTGTCCGCCGACGCCCTCGATCGTGATCGTCACGCGGTCGCCCGCCGCCATGAACGCGCCCTTGCGGAACAGGAACACGCCGGGCGGCATGCCCGGATGATTGTGCACGCCGAAGACGGCGTCGCAGGGAAAGCGCTCGAAGAGGCCCTCCGCGATCATCTTCTGCGCGCCGCTCGGCACGCCGTTCTCTTCGGCGGGCTGGAAATACAGATGTACGGTGCCGCTGAAGCGCTTCGTGCGCGCGAGCTGGCGGGCGGCGCCGAGCAGCATCGTCGTGTGGCCGTCGTGCCCGCACGCGTGCATCTTGCCGCGCGTGGCGCTCGCGTAAGGCTTGCCGGTTGCCTCGACGATCGGCAGCGCGTCCATGTCCGCGCGCAGGCCGATGCTGCGCGTGCCGTCGCCCGCTTTCAGCGTGCCGACGACGCCCGTCCCGCCGATCCCGCGCGTGACCTGCCAGCCCCATTCCTCGAGTTTCTGCGCGACGAGCGCCGCGGTCTGCACCTCTTCGAAGGAGAGTTCGGGATGCTGGTGGATGTGGTGGCGGATCTCGCGCAGGGAGGCGGCGTCGTCGGCGAGGTCGGCGAGGTCGGTGTAGCGGGACGTGGCTGTCATGAGAGGGCTCGTTTCTCTTTCACGGGTTGTTTGACGGGAGGTTCGATGCAAATCGCCCTTGGGACGGGCAGTTCGGAAGCCGCGACCGACATGATCCGCCAGCCGCGAAGACTGCGCCAGCTTTCCGGAGCAAGATGCTCCTCGGTTCTGTCATAATGCCAAACCCGGCAAAACGACACTTTTTGCCAACAAATGCCACATATGCCCCACCCGCCACATCAAGCCTCAGATGGAAACTGTCATCGTCCTGCTCGTCCTGTTCTCCGCGCTGCTGCACGCCACCTGGAACGCGTTCCTGCACACGAGCGGCGACCGGATATGGCAACTCGGGATGATGTCGTTTCCTTATCTCGCCGTTTCCGCCGCCGCGCTCGTGTTCCTGCCCGCGCCGGCGGCAGCGAGCTGGCCGTACATCGCGGCGTCGGCGGCGTTGCAGCTCGGCTACTGCGTCGCGCTCGCGGCAGCCTACCGCACGGGCGACTTCGGCCAGATCTATCCGATCGCCCGCGGCTTGTCGCCGTTGCTCGTGTGCGTCGGGGCGCTCGTGTTCGCGGGCGAAGCGTTGAGACCCCTTGCGCTTGCGGGCGTCGCGCTGGTGTCGCTGGGGATCGTGTCGCTCGCGTTCAACCGGCGGCGCCTTGCCGCTGAAAGCGTGCCGGCCGCGCTGCTGACCGGCGCGTTCATCTCGGCTTATACGATCGTCGACGGAATCGGCGTGCGAGTCGCGGGCAACGGCTTCAGCTACATCGCGTGGGTCTACCTGATCTTCAACGTGCCGCTCGCGGCAATGGTCTGGCGGCGCTACGGCGGCGCACGGCGGCTGTTTCTCGACGAACCTCGCCGCGCGCTCCACGGCATGGCGGGCGGCGCGATCGCGCTCGTCGCATACGGGATCGTGATTCAGGCGTTTCGCTACCTGCCGATCGCAATGGTGTCGGCGCTGCGGGAGATGAGCTCGATTTTCGCGGTGCTGATCGGGTGGATGTTCATGCGCGAGCGCCTGACGGCGCGGCGCGTGCTGGCTTGCGTGATGGTGTCGGCGGGGGCGATTCTCATACGGGTTTAGGGCGGGGGCTGGCGCTAAGGGACCGTTCCGAGACAGTGGTCGCCATCGAATTTCAAGAGAAATGAGGATTTCTTCTGTGAACCATGCATTGTTTGATCTTCTGGAACGGCTCGACGCCGCGCGAATACATTACATGCTGGGCCGCCATCGGGCAGAGTCGATTCTGGTTTCCGTCACCCTGGTCGGGCAACGCATCGAGATTGACGTCTTCCGGGACGGGCATCTCGAGATTTCCCGCTTTCTTGGAACAGAGGATATAGAGGGGGGGACGGAACTGGTCGATGACATCATCGCCCGTGCGACGGACTGACCTCCAGCTACGCGGGCAGCGTCTGTTTCTACACAGCGTCGCTCGCGCACCCGCGGAGCCAGTCTGAGGATGCGTCGTGCGCGGAGCCGGACAATCGCACGCCCCTCACCCCAAAAACCGGTCAATCACCCCCGCGAGCGTCTCGAATGCCGGCTCGATGTCCTCATCCGGCACGCACGCATAGCCGATCAGCAGCCCGGAACCCGCGTTGTCGCGCCGCGCGAAATACCCCGACAGCGGCCGCACGACGATATTCTCCGCGAGGGCCTCGGACGCCACCGCGCGGTCATCGACGCCATCCGGCAGCCGCAGCACGAGATGCAGCCCCGCATCGCCGCCGACGATCGCGAGCCTGTCGCCGTAACGCTTCGCGATGGTCGCGAGCATCAGCTCGCGTCGCTGCCCGTAGAGCGCGCGCATGCGCCGGATATGCGAGGTGAAGTGCCCTTCCGCGATGAACTCCGCGAGCACCGCCTGCTGCAGCAGTTGCCCTTCGCGATATAGCTCGGCGGATGCCGTCGCGAAACTCGCGGCGAGTGCCTCCGGCACGACGATGTAGCCGATCCGCAACCCCGGAAACAGCGTCTTCCCGAAACTGCCGACGTAGATCACCTGCCCCGCCGTATCGAGCCCCTGCAGCGACGCGAGCGGCCGGCTGCCATAGCGGAATTCGCTGTCGTAGTCGTCCTCGATCACCCAGCAGCGGTGCTGGCGCGCATATTCCAGCAGCATCCGCCGCCGCGCGAGGCTCATCACCATGCCGAGCGGATACTGGTGCGACGGCGTGACGAGCATCAGCTTCGGCGGATTCGCCAGATCGTCCGCCGAGGGCGCGATCCCCTCCTCGTCGACGGGAATCGCCTTCAGGTCGAGCCCCGACACCGTCAGCACGCTCCTCACGCCCCAGTAGCACGGGTCCTCGGTCCAGATCGTGTCGCCGGCGTCTGAGAGCAGCCGCACGGCGAGATCGATCGACTGATGAATACCGGTCGTCACGATGATCTGCTCGGGCGAGCAGCGCACCGAGCGCGACGTGCGCAGATAGTCGGCAAGCGCGTGCCGCAGCGAAGCGAGCCCGCCGCCGGGCGCGTACGTAAGCAGATCGGGCCGCAGACGCCGCCAGTATTTGGCGTGCAGCCGGCTCCAGACACGCGCCGGAAAGCGCGACACGTCCGGCACGCCCGGCATGAACGCGCCGCCCTGGCGCTTCGAGACGCCCGCGCCCTCGATCAGCCGCTCGCCGCGCGCGGAGAGCACGGCGGGCGCCGCTTCGATACGCGCCGGCGCTTCGTCGAAGACGATCTCGTCGGGCGCGCTGTCGGCGACGAACGTGCCGCGCCCCGTCGCCGACGACACATACCCTTCCAGCGCCAGCTGCTCGTACACCTGCGTGACCGTATTGCGCCCCACGCCCAGTTCCGCGGCAAGCAAACGCGACGACGGCACCTTCGTGCCCGCCGGCAGTTCGCGCGACAGGATCGCGTGCTGCAGCAGTCCGTGCAGCTGCCGGTAGATGGGCTGGCCGCTGCCGCGGTCGAGCCGCTGCGCCAGCCAGTCGGACAACACGCTCGCGCGCATCGAATTGGCTCCTATATATTTATTGAAATGGCTCTGAACTTAAGAGCCAAATCTTACTATAGTCGTCATATCAACTCGACTGACCACCGCGCCCCGCGCGAAGGAGATCCCCCCGTGAGCAACAATCTGAAAAACGCCGACCTGCAGGCCCGCAAGAATGCCGCGACGCCGCGCGGCGTTGGCGTGATGTGCGATTTCTACGCGGCGCGCGCCGAGAACGCGGAGCTGTGGGACGTCGAAGGCCGCCGTTTCATCGACTTCGCCGCGGGCATCGCCGTGTGCAATACGGGCCACCGCCATCCGAAGATCGTCGAGGCGATCCGCGCGCAGCTCGACTGCTTCACGCACACCGCGTATCAGATCGTTCCGTACGAGTCTTATGTTTCGCTCGCCGAAAAGATCAGCGCACGCGCCCCCGGCGACCATCCCAAAAAGACGGCGTTTTTCACGACCGGCGCGGAAGCCGTCGAAAACGCGATCAAGATCGCCCGCGCCGCAACCGGCCGCCCGGGCGTGATCGCCTTCACGGGCGGCTTTCACGGCCGCACGCTGATGGGCATGGCGCTCACCGGCAAGGTCGCACCGTACAAGATCGGCTTCGGCCCGTTCCCCTCCGACGTGTTCCACGCGCCGTTCCCGAACCCGCTGCACGGCGTGTCGGTCGAGGATTCGCTGCGCGCCATCGAGCAGCTGTTCAAGGCGGACATCGAAGCGAAGCGCGTCGCCGCAATGATCTTCGAGCCGGTTCAGGGCGAAGGCGGCTTCTATCAGGCGCCGCTGGAATTCGTGCGCGCGCTGCGCAAGATCTGCAACGAGCACGGCATCCTCCTGATCGCGGATGAAGTGCAGACGGGCTTCGCGCGCACCGGCAAGCTCTTCGCGATGCAGCACTACGACGTGATCCCCGACCTGATGACGATCGCGAAGAGCCTCGCGGGCGGCATGCCGCTGTCGGGCGTGGTCGGCCGCGCGGAAATCATGGACGCCGCGGCCCCCGGCGGCCTCGGCGGCACGTACGCGGGCAATCCGCTCGCGGTGGCGTCGGCGCATGCGGTGCTCGACATCATCGACAGCGAGAAGCTCTCCGAGCGCGCCGTCGTGCTCGGCGACAAGCTGAAGGCAAAGCTGAACGCGCTGAAAAGCGAGGTGCCGCAGATCGCCGACGTGCGCGGCCCCGGCGGCATGGTCGCGGTGGAATTCTGCAAGCCGGGCACGAGCGACGGCGACGTCGATTTCACAAAACGCGTGCAGACCCGCGCGCTCGAGCGCGGCCTCCTGCTGCTCGTGTGCGGCGTGTACGGCAACGTCGTGCGCTTCCTGTTTCCGCTCACCATTCAGGACGCCGTTTTCGACGAAGCGCTCGCCATCCTGGAAGATGTCCTGACCGAAACCATCGGCGCAACGGTGTAACCGAGGAGTGTTCTCAATGAATCTGAAAGACCCGGCGCTGCTGCGTCACGAAGCATTCATCGACGGCGAATGGCAAGGTGCCGACGACGGCGCGACATTCGAAGTCGTCGATCCGTCGAACGGCGTCTCGCTCGGGCGCGTGCCGAACATGGGCGCGGCCGAAACGCGCCGCGCGATCGACGCCGCGAACGCCGCCTGGCCCGCCTGGCGCAAGAAGACGGCCAAGGACCGCGCGGCGATCATGCGCCGCTGGTACGAACTGATGATGGAGAACGCCGACGACCTCGCGCTGATCCTCACGACCGAGCAGGGCAAGCCGCTCGCCGAGGCGAAGGGCGAGATCATGTACGCGGCGTCGTTCATCGAGTGGTTCGCGGAGGAAGGCAAGCGCGTTGCCGGCGACACGCTCGCGTCGCCCGCCGCCGACAAGCGCATCGTCGTGACGAAGGAGCCGATCGGCGTGTGCGCCGCGATCACGCCGTGGAACTTCCCGGCCGCGATGATCACCCGCAAGGTCGGCCCGGCGCTCGCGGCGGGCTGCCCGATCGTCGTGAAGCCGGCGGAAGCCACGCCGTTCTCCGCGTTCGCGATGGCGGTGCTCGCCGAGCGCGCGGGCGTGCCGAAGGGCGTGCTGAACATCGTGACCGGCGACCCGAAGGCGATCGGCGGCGAGATGACCGGCAACCCGATCGTGAGGAAGCTGTCGTTCACCGGCTCGACGGCGGTCGGCCGGCTGCTCGCGGCGCAAAGCGCGCCGACGATCAAGAAGGTGTCGCTGGAACTGGGCGGCAACGCGCCGTTCATCGTGTTCGACGACGCCGATCTCGACGCGGCGGTCGAAGGCGCGATCGCGTCGAAGTACCGCAACAGCGGGCAGACCTGCGTGTGCACGAACCGCTTCTTCGTGCACGAGCGCGTGTACGACGCGTTCGCGCAAAAACTCGCGGCGGCGGTCGACAAGCTCAAGGTCGGGCGCGGCACGGAAAGCGGCGTCGCGCTCGGGCCCCTCATCAACGAAGCGGCCGTGCTGAAGGTGGAATCGCATATCGAGGACGCGCTCACGAAGGGCGCGCGGATCGCGACCGGCGGCAAGCGCCACGCGCTCGGTCACGGCTTCTTCGAGCCGACGGTGCTCACCGGCGTCACGCCCGACATGAAAGTCGCGAAGGAAGAGACGTTCGGCCCGCTCGCGCCGATTTTCAGCTTCTCGTCCGACGAGGAAGTCGTGCGTCTCGCGAACGATACGGAATTCGGTCTCGCCGCGTATTTCTACAGCCGCGATATCGGCCGCGTATGGCGTGTGGCGGAAGCGCTGGAATACGGCATGGTCGGCATCAATACCGGCCTGATTTCGAATGAAGTGGCGCCGTTCGGCGGCGTGAAGCAGTCGGGACTCGGCCGCGAAGGCTCGCATTACGGCATCGACGATTATGTCGTGATCAAGTATCTGTGCATGGCGGTTTGAAAGCCGATTAAGTGGTGAAATGAAAAAGGCCTGGCGATTTTCGCCAGGCCTTTTCTTTGCTATTTCGCCGCGCTTTTCGGCGTGACTTCCACCGCTGCCGCAGAAACGAATACCGCATGAATGGTATCGCCGGGCTTGAGGTTTTTGGTGTCCACGTCCGCTGGAATATCGTAGGTGTCCGTGCGCCACGGACCGCGCAGCGTGATCGTGCCGTTCTTGCGATTGATGCTCTGCACGGTCGCGAGAATCTCGACCTGCCGCTCCGATTCGAATCCGGGCACGCCCGACGCGCCGGACACCGGCGTATAAACCGATGTGTCGACGCGCTTGCGGATGCCCTTGTCCGCGCCCGCGACTTTCTGCGCCGTCACGAGCAACGCGCTCTTGTAGAGCACGTCGACCTGATCGCCGATTTTCAGCTCATCGAAGTTCTTCACCTGGTCGCTCACCACCGCGGTGGATATTGCGCCCTTCGCGCCGCGCAGCGTGAGCGTGCGCGTGCCCGCGTCGATTCCGATGATTTGCGCCTGAAGATGAACCGGTTGCGCCGAGCCGGCGATTTTCTGCGCCTGAGTGGCGAGTGACTCGTTCTGCGCGTGAACCGACGTCGTGATCGCCGACGCCGCCAGCATCAAAACCACGCTCCATTTTGCATTCATGCGGCTTTCTCCATGGTTTTCCTCTTTCATTAACCGGCGCAATGAAAGGCCGTACCCAAGATTACGCAGGATTAAATCAGCGACATTTATACCCTGCGCATTTACCGCATGTCCACCTGATACGCTCAATTTCGAAACCCGCAGAAATCGGGTAAATCGTTTCGCACGGGGCAAAATAAACGGGCCGGGTCGGCCGCTCGCCCCGGCGCAATGCCGGGGCAGGCTTTTTGACGAAACGGTAGAATCGGCTCCATCTCCGGCGCGGCGCTGACGCCGCCCGTCTCTTCCTCTTTTCAGGCGCTCTATGCGACGCTCCGCGTTCTTTTTTCGCGTCATCGGCATCGGTATTTTGTTTCACATCTACGTCGGCGTGCGGCTCATTCCGGCCGCGCCCGTTGGCACTCCACTGCGCTCGCTCGCGGTGCTCGCACTGATCGCGTCGGTCCTCCTCATTCCGCTCGGCATGGCCGCGCGCACCATCGAGCCGCAGCCGCTCTCCGACCGCCTCGCCTGGATCGGCCTCATCGCCCTCGGCTTCTTTTCGTCGCTGCTCGTGCTGACCTTCGCACGCGACGTGCTGCTTCTCGTGGTGCATCTGATCGACTGGGCGCGCGGCACGCCGATCGGTTCGCCCACGCTCGTCGCCGACAGCGCGCTTGCGGTGCCCGTGCTTGCGCTGCTCTCATCGGCGATCGGCTTCTACAACGCGCGCCGGCGGGCGCCCGTCGTCACCGTCGACGTGCCGATCGACAACCTCCCCGCGCCGCTCAACGGCTTCACGATCGTGCAGATCAGCGACATCCACGTCGGGCCGACCATCAAGCGCCATTACGTGGAGCGTATCGTCGCGGCGGTCAACGGCCTGAAGCCGGACATGATCGCGGTGACGGGCGATGTCGTCGACGGCGCGGTGGCGCATCTCGCCGACCACACGCGCCCGCTCGGCCAGTTGAGCGCGCGGCACGGCGCGTTTCTCGTGACGGGCAACCACGAGTACTACTCGGGCGCGGACAAGTGGGTTGCGGAATTCCGGCGCCTCGGTCTGACGGTGCTGATGAACCAGCACGTCGTGCTCGATCACGATGGCGCGCGCGCCGTCGTGGCCGGCGTGACCGACTACAACGCGGGCAGCTTCGATCCGTCGCACAAGAGCGATCCCGCGGCCGCCCTGCGGGGCGCCCCCGACGACGCGAAAGTGCGTCTGCTGCTCGCGCACCAGCCGCGCAGCGCGGCGGCCGCCGCCGAAGCGGGCTTCACGCTGCAACTGTCCGGGCATACGCACGGCGGGCAATTCCTGCCGTGGAATTTCTTCGTTCGGCTTCAGCAGCCGTTCGTCTCGGGTCTCGACAGGCTCGACGGACTCTGGATCTATACGAGCCGTGGCACCGGCTACTGGGGACCGCCGAAGCGGCTCGGCGCGCCGTCGGAGATCACGCGTGTGCGGCTGGTGGAAGGCTTGCGGGGCGGCTGAGCGTCGGATCGTCGGATCGACCGCGGAAGCAGAAGGCGGAAGGAGGGAAAGTGTCCATCCGGCTCGCGCCGGATGGACGGGGAAGGACATCGGGAGACGCCGAGGTACGGCGCCCACCCGTGTCCCCGCGCTCGGGGAAGCGCTGCGCCCGGGCTTTGGAGCCTGACCGGGCGCCCTTCGATCGGCGGGAGGGGCACCTGCCAATCGAAGGAAGCCGAACGTTACCGGTATGCGCGTTCGTGCACTACTGGAAAAGTCCGACAAATCACGTTCAGTGGGCAGCCGCGGTCAGAGCGGCGAACTCCACTGCGACACGCGTGCCCGCCGCAATACCGGCAGCCATCAGGGGCTCGCGCACCCGTACGACGAGCTGCCCGCCCTGCGCGTCCTTCAGCGTGATGACGCCCGACCTGTCGTCGGCGCGAACCACTTCGGCGACCGGCGTATTGTTCGCCGCCAGCGCACCCTTCGCGAGGATCGTCAGCGTGACGCCGCGCATCGTGCTGGCCGTCACGCGGGTGCCGTTCGCAAGCCTGTCGAGGTTCGGCACGTCCTGGCCCACCTGCACCGAGCTGATCGCGCCTTGCGCGTCGGCGATCATGACCGTGCGCGTCGCGAGGTTGACCGAGCTGACCGTCCCGCCGATCTGCACCGCCGTCTCGCCCTCGATCCTCGACGCGCCCGGCGCCGCCGACACACCCGGCGACACCACGACCGATGCCGCGACGAGCAGCGCACAACCGAAGAGGGAAAGGAATCTGGATTTCATGGGAATTCTCCTGCGAAACGAAAGGGATGCGCGCGGCGGCTGTCCGGCCGTCCAGAACGCCGCGGCGACGCTGATTGAAACCGAACCGGAGAGTCTGTTTTTCGAGATATCGGCTGTCAATCGCTTAAGTGTCTTTTTAATTGGATTCCTAATTTTGAGACCGCTGATCCGGCTTTCGGGTGGCTTCCGGTGTGCGAGGAGCAGGCGCCGCCCGCAGGTCCGCGTTGCTGTTCCAGATGATTGAGTAGTGAAGGCGCGGGAACAGTAAGACTTGGCTTCGTGCCCATCCCGCGCTTTATCGTGCAGGCTCGCCTGGTACGGCGAGCGCTTGCGGCAGCGCCCCCTTCGGCTCGCGTCTGGACATGGCAGCCCCTGCGTCGGACGCCGGCGCGCCCGAGCCGCCGATCCGAACGAAACGCGACTTCGACCCTGGCTTACCGGACGCGCTCAGCCCCGCCGCCCGTACGGGCGTTCAGCCGGGTTCCACAGCGTTCAGCCGCGCGCGGCGGCGGGCGCCGTCGCGTAGACGCTCTTGTGCGGCACCGTGCCTTCGCGCGGCCACGCCGAGCGGGCGTCGAAGAACCACGCCGCGCGTTCGCGGCCCTTGCGCATCAGCGCATGGATCAGCGCGGGATTGCGGTCGAGCTTCGACGCGTAGTCGAGTGGCCCCGGGTAGTCGCTGCGGTCGAGTTGCATCTCCACGAGCCGCACCGTTATCGGCTTGTAGCGCTCGCCGAGCGACTTGTCCTTCGCGAGCAGCGCGTTGATGCGCGTCGTGAAATACAGCTCCTGCCCGAGCGCGAGATTGCCGGCAAGCTCGTTGCGCCGGTCGACGATCTCGCTCATCGATTCGGGTATCTCCTTGCGCGACTGCGGATTGATCTGGACGACCCAGATCTCGTCGGGGCGCGTGTCCATGTCGAGGTCGGTGAATTCGCGCACGGGCGGATTGCTGCTGAAAAGCCCGTCCCAGCACATCCGGCCGTCGGCCCTCACCGCGCGATAGAGCGGCGGAACGGCCGCCGACGCGATCAGCTGGTCGTGGTCCAGCCGCTCGCCGGGGAACACGACGCGGTCGCCGGTCTCGACATCGGTCGCGCCGACGAAGAGCGTCGGCTTCGCGCGGCTCGCCGGGTCGGCGGGCAGTGCGGAAAGCGGCAGGTGCTTGTCGAGCAGCTGCCGCAACCGCTCCTCCGCGAGCGGCGGATACAAATACGGGCTGATCTCGGCCGTCACCGGAAAACGCGCGACGAACGTGCCGAGCGCGTTCGCGACGATGTCCGGGGCGTCGCGCGCCTCGAGGTCCGTCCAGAAGCCCTCGAGGCGCCGGATGGCATCGGCCGGACCGCCGATCAGAAGGCCCGCCCACGCGAGCGCGCTGCACATCGCGCCGCCCGAAGTGCCGCTCAGCGCGACGAGCTGAAAGCGGCTCACCATCTCGTCGCTCAGAAGACGCTGGAGAACGCCCGAGGCGAACGCGGCGTGGCTCCCGCCGCCCTGGCATGCGATCGCTACCTTGGGAATCGTCGCCATGTTTTCCTCTAAAGAATGGATGGACGCTCGATGAAGCATAGGAGATGCGGGCGCCGTCGCCGGCCGCGGGCGGTGTCCGCGTTTTCCCCTAGCGATCGCGCATTGACTTTCAGTGCTGCGGAAATCAAACTTCTCGCAACTGTGATCACACATCACAAATCTCGGTTACAAAGGAATTCACCCGTGGCAATCCGTTCCGTTCCCCGCGCCATGCCGCCACTGGAAGCCGTCGCTCACGAGACCATGGCCGCCAAGCTGTACCAGCAACTGCGCGAGGCGATCATGAGCGGCCGTTTCGCGCCTGGCCAGCCGCTCAGCCTGCGCGGCGTCGCGGAGGCGGTCGGTTCGTCGACGATGCCGGTGCGCGGCGCGCTCACGCGGCTGCAGGCCGAAGGCGCGCTGGTCGACGGCCCGGGGCGCGCGCTGATGGTCCCGCCGATGACGCTCGAGCTGATCGAGGAGCTGCGCGACGTGCGCGTCGCGATCGAGGGCTGCGTGGCGGCGCGCGCCGCGGCGCGGATGACCGACGCGCATCTGAGCGCCGTCCAGCAGATCCACGACGTGATGGACGCACACGCCGAGGCAGGCGACGCCGCCGCGTACCTGCGCAGCAACTTCGCGTTCCACACGAGCATTTACACGCACGGCGCGAGCGAACTCACGCTCGCGACGATCCAGAACATGTGGATGCGCATCGGGCCGTTTCTCAACATGGTCGCGCCCGATATCGCGCACATGCGGCGCTCGATGGCCGCGCACCGCAAGATCGTCGACGCGCTGTGGCGCCGCGACGGCGCGGCGGTGCGCGCGGGCATCGCGCAGGACATCGGCGACGCAGCCGAAGCGCTCGCCGGGCGCCTGCGCGCGCCGCAAGACATCACGCTCGGAGAGGCGTGCCGCTGACCCGCGGCGCGCCTGTCCGGACACCCGAAGATCAACAGGAGGAACACTCATGGATGCACTGAAACTTCTCACTCCCCGCGCCGGCTTGCGCGTGCTCGTCACGGGCGGCGCGTCGGGCATCGGCCTGGCGATCGCGAAGGCATTCGTCGCGACGGGCGCCCGCGTGCACGTGTGCGACGTCGACGGCCGCGCGATCGACGCGCTCGCAACCGAAACGCCCGCGATCACCGGCACGCGTGCCAATGTCGCCGACCAGGCCGACGTCGCGCGCGTCTTCGACGACCTGCAGCGCGAGCTCGGCGGCCTCGACGTGCTGATCAACAACGCGGGCATCGCCGGCCCGACGGGCGGCATCGATGCGATCGAGGCGTCCGAGTGGGAAAAGACCGTTTCGGTCAACCTGAACAGCCACTTCTATTTCTCGCGGCTGGCCGTGCCGCTCCTGCGCCAGGCGCCCGACGGCGGCGTGATCGTGTTCATCTCGTCGGTGGCGGGACGCCTCGGCTATGGCTTTCGCACGCCGTACTCGGCCACCAAATGGGCGGTCGTCGGACTGGCGAAAAGCCTCGCGATCGAACTCGGACCCGACAACATCCGCGTCAACGCGGTGCAGCCGGGCATCGTCAAGGGGCCGCGCATGGAAGGCGTCATCGCGGCCCGCGCGAAGCAGCTCGGCCTCACCTACGAGGAGATGGAAGCACGTTATCTCGAAAAAATCTCGCTGCGCCGCATGGTCACGCAGGACGAAGTCGCCGCGAGCGTGCTGTTCCTGAGTTCGCCCGCGGGCAGCGCGATCTCGGGGCAGGCGCTGTCGGTGTGCGGCAACGTCGAGACGCTCTGAATTTCCCTCATCCCGATCACGGACAAGACCATCATGGCAAAGACCCGCAAGGTCATCATCACGTGCGCGCCGACCGGCGCGATCCATACGCCGTCCATGTCGCCGTACCTGCCGGTGACACCCGACGAGATCGCGAACGCCGCGCTCGCGGCGGCCCGCGAAGGCGCGGCGATTCTCCACCTGCACGCGCGCCACCCCGAAGACGGCCGCCCGACGCAGGACCCCGCCGTGTTCGAACGCTTCCTGCCGCGCATCAAGGAGCAAACCGACGCCGTGATCAACCTCACGACGGGCGGCAGCCCGCATATGACGGTCGCGGAGCGCCTGAAGCCCGCACATCATTTCCAGCCGGAAGTGGCGTCGCTGAACATGGGGTCGATGAACTTCGGCCTCTATCCGATGCTCGACCGCTTCACGGAACTCAAGCACGACTGGGAACGCCAGCATCTGGCAAACAGCCGCGATCTCGTCTTCAAGAACACGTTCGCCGACGTCGAATACATCCTGACCTCGTGCGGCGCGAACGGCACGCGCTTCGAGTTCGAGTGCTATGACATCTCGCACCTGTACAACCTCGCGCACTTCGTCGATCGAGGCCTCGCCAAGGCGCCCTTCTTCGTGCAGAGCGTGTTCGGGCTGCTCGGCGGCATCGGCGCGCATCCGGAGGACCTCGCGCACATGAAGCGCACCGCCGACCGCCTGTTCGGCAGCGACTACGTGTGGTCGATCCTCGGCGCGGGACGCAACCAGATTCCGCTCGCCACGATGGGCGTCGCGCAGGGCTCGAACGCGCGCGTGGGTCTCGAAGACTCGCTGTGGATCGGGCCGGGCAAGCTCGCCGAATCGAGCGCGGCGCAGGTGAAGAAGATCCGGCAGGTGATCGAGGGGCTGTCGCTGGAAATCGCGACGCCGCAGGAGGCACGCGCGATGCTCGAGCTGAAGGGCGGCGACAACGTCGCGTTCTGACGCGCGCGGCCCGACCCTTTTTTTGCGCGGCTGGCCTCATCGGCGAGCCGCGCCTTCCAGACATACAAAAACATAATCTCAGGAGACGACATCCCATGCAGTTCAACTCACCTGTTGACGTCGATACAGCGACGGCACCGAAGCGCCTGGCAGGCTCGCATCAAGCCGCGGCGGGACACGCGCCCGCCGCTGCCGGCAGATTGCCGGCCTTCAACTAATCGCGCCGGCCAGCGGCCGCACCGACCAATCCCGGGAGTATCCATGTCAACTCGCAACATGCAACCACCGCGCGCGCAGACGCCCGCGCAGCAGGCGTCGCTCAACAAGCTGCTGATCGCGAAGCTGATGCCGCTGCTCGTGATCGTGTACGTGATCAGCTTCCTCGACCGCACGAACATCGCGCTCGCGAAGCACTCGATGGGCATCGACCTCGGCCTGTCCTCCGCCGCCTACGGGCTCGGTGCAGGCCTTTTCTTCCTCACCTACGCGCTCTTCGAAATCCCGAGCAACCTGGTCATGCACAAGGTGGGCGCGCGCTTCTGGATCACGCGCATCATGATTACGTGGGGGCTGCTCTCCATCGGCATGGCGTTCGTGACGGGCGAGACCTCGTTCTATGTCATGCGCCTGCTGCTCGGCGCGGCCGAAGCCGGCCTCTTTCCGGGCGTGATGCTGTATCTGACCTACTGGTTCGGCCGCGAGGAACGCGCCCGCGCGACCGGCTTTTTCCTGCTCGGCGTGTGCATTGCGAATATCCTCGGCGGGCCGCTCGGCGGCGCGCTGCTCGAACTCGACGGCGCACTCGGCTTTCACGGCTGGCAGTGGCTCTTCGTGATCGAAGGCCTGCCCGCGGTGCTCCTCGCCTACGTCGTCTGGAAGGTGCTGCCGGACCGCCCGACCAAGGCGCCGTGGCTCGCACGCGACGAGGCCGAAGCGCTCGAACGCCGCCTCGCCGCCGAGCAGGACGGCCAGGGCGGACACGGCGCGGGCAAAAGCGCGCATTCGTTCCGCACGTGCCTCGCCGACCGTCAGGTGTGGCTCGCGATTCTCGTGTACTTCTGCCACCAGCTCACGATCTACACGGTGATCTTCTTCCTGCCGGGCATCATCGGCGCGTCGGGCCACTTCTCGCCGTTCACCATCGGCCTGCTGAGCGCGACACCGTGGATCGCCGCCGCGATCGGCGCAGCGACGCTGCCGCGCTTCGCGAGCGACTCGGCGCGCAGCCGGCGCCTGCTCGTCGGCGGGCTCGTTGTGATGGCGTCGGGCCTCGTGGTGGCGGCCTATTCGACGCCCGTGATCGGCCTTCTGGGCGTGTGCCTGTCGGCGTCGATGTTCTTCGTCGTGCAGTCGATCATCTTCACTTTCCCGTCCTCGCGCCTCTCGGGCAGCGCGCTCGCGGGCGGCCTCGGGCTCGTGAACTCGTGCGGGCTGCTCGGCGGCTTCGTCGGACCGACCGTCATGGGCCTGATCGAGCAATCGACCGGCCGCGCGATGAACGGGCTCGTGCTGCTCGCGGCGGCGCTCGTCGTCGCGGCGATCTGCAGCCTGCGGCTGCGCCACGGCGCCGAGGACCGCGAAGCGGCGGCCGACACGCCGGCCGCACACAAGGCGATCTGAGGCAGGAAGCGGCAGGAAGGCAGCAGGAAAGCGGCGCGCGCCACGCGCGCCGCGCTCATTCGAGCGCCGCGACAACCTGCGCGGTCGAGCGGATGCGCCCGATGCGCGGAAACACATAGCGGAACGTGGATTCGTGCGTGTCGGCGTGCAGGTCGCTCATCGCATCCTCGACGAAGATCTGCTGGTAGCCGTGCTCGTAGGCTGCGCGTGCAGTCGATTCGACACCGATATGCGTCGCGATCCCGCCCAGCACGATCGTGTCGATCCCCCGCCGGCGCAGTTGCAAGTCGAGCTCGGTGCCGTAGAAGGCGCCCCACTGCCGCTTCGTGATCACGATGTCCGACGGCTGCACCGCCAGCTCCGGACACAGCTCGCTCCATCCCGCGGGCTCGCTTGCGAGCGGCGCCTGCCCGGCCTCGGTGATCGGCCGCATGCCGCCGGGCGCGGCGGGATAAGCCACCTTGACCAGCACCACGAGCGCATCGAGCGCCCTGAAACGATCCGCGAGCGCGCGAGCGTTGGCGAGCACGTCCGCGGCGCTGTTCGGCTGCACCGGCAGCGCGGTGATTCCCGCCTGGAGGTCGATCAGCACGAGGGCGGTGGAGCGGCTCTGAAGCTTGAAATCGGCGTTGTTCATTGGACGATCCCGCGGGTGTGAAAGGTCGGTCACGTTGCCGGCTATTGCGCGAGTCCGGTGACGAGCACCGGCTTTTCGCGATACAGGTCCGGAAACATGCGCTTCAGGTTCTCGATCTTCGGAAGATCGTATGTCGCGATATACGGCGAATCCGGATGCAGCGTCAGGTAATTCTGGTGATAGCCCTCGGCGGGATAGAACGCCTTGAGCGAATCCGTCTTCGTCACGATCGGCGCCGGGAACGCACGCGACTTGTCGAGCTGCGCGATATAGCTCTGCGCGACGCGCATCTGCGTGGCGTTCGCCGCGAAGATCGCCGACCGGTACTGCGTGCCGTGATCCGGCCCCTGGCGGTTCAGCTCGGTCGGGTCGTGCGCGACCGAGAAGTAGACCTGAAGCAGCCGGCCGTAGGTGATCTGGCCCGGATCGTAGGTGATCTGCACGGATTCCGCGTGACCGGTGCGCCCGCCGCTGACGGTATCGTAGTTCGCCGTTCCGGGCTCGCCGCCCGAATAGCCGGAGACCACGCGGGTCACGCCACGCACATGCTGGAAGACGCCCTGCACGCCCCAGAAGCACCCGCCGGCGAGCACCGCCGTTTGCGTGTGCGCGCCGGAGGCCGGTTCGTCGACGGCGGGCGGCGCGATCGCGACCGGCGCCTCGGAAGACAGCGCCGCGCGCTGCGAAAACAGCAGGGCGGCGGCGCACAACGCGGCCGACGCGAACATGACGGCGCGGCGCATGCGCGTCGCCTTACCGGCCGGTCGATCTGAAATGTTCATGATGGTGGTCCCGGATACGGGCGCCGCCTCGCCCGGAGCGCGGCGGCGCGATGGAGTGTCATGCAGCTTCGTGCGGCATTACGCGGACTCCGGCGTGAAGACGAGCGCGACGCCGTTCATGCAGTAGCGCAGGCCGGTGGGTTTTGGTCCGTCGTCGAACACGTGCCCGAGATGGCCGCCGCAGCGGCGGCAGTGCACTTCGTTGCGCTCCATGCCGAACGACGCGTCCGCGTGGGTCGCGATGGCGCCGTCGAGCGGCTGCCAGAAGCTCGGCCAGCCGGTATGGCTTTCGAACTTCGTCTTCGACGAAAACAGGTCCAGCCCGCATCCGGCGCAGGCGAACATGCCCGCGCGATGCTCCGCATTGAGCGGGCTGCTGTACGGCCGCTCCGTACCCTCGCCGCGCAGCACGCGATATTGCGCCGGCGTGAGCAGCTTGTGCCATTCGGCGTCGCTGTGGCTGATTTCGAACGAAGGGGCATCCGCGGCGCGCGCCGTGCCCGCGCCGCTCCCGCGCCACGCGACGGCGCCCGCCACGCTCGCCGCGATCGCGCCGAGAAAACTGCGTTTCGTGCCTTTCATCATGCTCATCCAGAAGGACCCCACGCGTGCCGCCGTTCCGTTCGCCTTCACTCGATCCCGGTGTGCCGGCTGCCGCAAACCGACGCAAACCGACGCAAACAATCGAAGCCCGCTACGATTTGAGTCGATAACCGGTCTTAAAGATCCACGCAACGATGGCGATAAATAGTCCGAGGAATACGAGCGTCATCGCGAGGCTTACGCCGACGTCCACGTCCGCGAGTCCGTAGAAGCTCCACCGGAAGCCGCTGATCAGGTAGACGACAGGATTGAACAGCGCGACCGTCTTCCAGAACGGCGGCAGGATGTCGATGGAATAGAAGCTGCCGCCGAGAAACGTGAGCGGCGTGACGATCAGGAGCGGAATCACCTGCAGCTTCTCGAAGCCGTCCGCCCAGATGCCGATGATGAAGCCGAGCAGGCTGAACGTCACCGCCGTGAGCAGCAGGAACACGATCATCCAGACCGGATGGTCGATGCGAAGCGGCACAAAGAGACGCGCCGTGATGAGGATGATCACCCCGAGAATCACCGATTTCGTCGCCGCCGCGCCCACGTAGCTCACGACGATCTCCAGATACGAGATCGGCGCGGACAGCAGCTCGTAGATCGTCCCCGTGAACTTCGGGAAATAGATGCCGAAGGAGGCGTTCGAGATGCTTTGCGTGAGCAGCGACAGCATGACGAGCCCCGGCACGATGAACGCGCCGTAGCTGATGCCTTCGATGTGCGGAATGCGCGAGCCGATCGCCGCGCCGAACACGACGAAATAGAGCGACGTGGAAATGACCGGCGACACGATGCTCTGCATCAGAGTGCGCCCGGTGCGCGCCATTTCGAAGCGGTAGATCGCCCGCACTGCGTGCAGATTCATTTCGCCTCCCTTACAAGACTCACGAAGATGTCTTCGAGCGAACTTTGCGTCGTCTGAAGATCCTTGAACTTCACGCCGGCTTCGTCGAGGTGGCGCAACAGCGCGATGATGCGGCCGGGCTCGTCGCTCGCGTCGTAGGTGTAGGTCAGCTCGGTGCCTTCGGCGGACAGTTCGAGGCCGTAGGGCCCGAGCGCGGCGGGAATGCGCTCGAGCGCATGATCGAGTTGCAGCACGAGCTGCTTCTTGCCGAGCTTGCGCATCAGCTCCGCCTTTTCCTCGACCAGGATGATCTCGCCGCCGGTGATCACGCCGATGCGGTCGGCCATTTCCTCCGCCTCGTCGATGTAGTGCGTCGTCAGGATGATCGTCACGCCGCTCGCCTTCAGCGAGCGCACGAGCTGCCACATGTCGCGCCGCAGTTCGACGTCGACGCCCGCGGTGGGCTCGTCCAGAAAGAGAATGTCGGGCTCGTGCGAGAGCGCCTTCGCGATCAGCACGCGCCGCTTCATGCCGCCCGACAGCGTGATGATGCGGTTGTCCTTCTTGCCCCAGAGCGACAACGCCCGGAGCACCTTCTCGATGTGCGCCGGGTTCGGCGGCTTGCCGAACAGGCCGCGGCTGAACGACACGGTCGCCCAGACGGTTTCGAAGGCGTCGGTGGTGAGTTCCTGCGGCACGAGGCCGATCATCGCGCGGGCGGCGCGATAATCCGTGACGATATCGTGACCGTTCACGAGCACGCGGCCGGCGCTCGGCCGCACGATCCCGCAGATGGTGCTGATCAGCGTGGTCTTGCCCGCCCCGTTCGGCCCGAGCAGCGCGAAGATCTCGCCGCGCCTGATTTCAAGGTCGATGCCTTTCAGCGCCTGAAATCCGGACGCGTAGGTCTTGCCGAGATTCGATACGGTAATGATTGTTTGCATGGCGTGGACGATATCAGATACCGTCCAAATCGGCTCGACCGGCCGCGCGCGTGTCTACAATGGCGCGATACCACGGAATGCCGGGAGCCGCGCCATGCTGTTCGAACAGATAGAAACCGCCTGCATCAACGACGACGAGATCCCCTGGGTCCCGTTCACGCCTTACAGCGAGAAGGTGTTCGTCAAGTATTTCAAGCTCGACCCCGTCCGCGGCGAGACCATCGCGCTGCTCAGGGCACCCGCCGCCGGGCAGATGCCGGTCCATCATCACACCGGCACCGTGATCGTCTACACCGTCCAGGGGCAATGGAAGTACCTGGAGCACGGCTGGGTGGCGCGCAAGGGCAGCGTGGTCTACGAGGTGGCCGGATCGACCCACACGCCCCAGGCGATCCCGGGCGACGAGGACATCGTCACGCTGAATATCATCCAGGGAGAACTGCTCTTCATGAACGAGGCGCGGCAGGTGATCGCGATCGAGAACTGGCGCAGCGGCTGGGAGCGCTATGCGGCGTACTGCAAGGCGAACGGCCTCGAACCGCGCGACCTGACGGCGTTCGCGTAACTCCCGCCGCAGGCGGCCGGCCGCGGCCCCGCGCGGACACTATGACAAAATAGGCCACACCGCGGCCCTTCCTCGCTCAAGCCTTGAACGCCCTTTCCGCCACCGTTCCCATCTCGGTCGTCAACGGTTTCCTGTCCGGCGCCGACCGTCGCGCGATCGCGCGGCTCGCCGAGCGCTCGGGCATTCCGCACGAATTGCTGCGCAAGCCGGGCGCGCGCGTGACACAGGAGCAGTTCTCGACGCTCTATCGCCTGCTCGCGATGGAACTCGACGACGAGATGCCCGGCATCTTCAGCCGCCCGCTGCGCAACGGCACGCTCAAATATCTGTGCCTGAGCCTCATCGATGCGTCGAAGCTCGAAGTCGCGCTGCACCGCTTCGGCCAGTTCTTCCACCTGATCCTCGACGACTTCAGGCTCCAGTCGCACCGCGAAGGCGCGCTGGGCTACGTCGAAGTCGTCGGGAATCCGCGCGGCCCGGCGCCCAGCATGCTCGGGCGCGAACTGATGCTAAAGCTCGTGCACGGCGTGGCGTCGTGGCTCATCGGGCAGAAGATTCCGCTCGTGGAGGTGGACTTCGATTTCGCTCGTCCTCCGCAGGCGAACGACCATCTCCACCTGTTCCCCGGGCCGGTGCGCTTTTCCTGCGATGCCACCCGCATCGGCTTCGACGCGGCCTATCTCGAAATGCCCGTCAGGCAGCGCAAGTCCGACCTGAAAAAATTCCTGTCGCGTGCGCCCGAAGACTGGATCTTCGTATCGTTCGCCGAACAGCTGACCTGCCATCGTGTGAGGCAATACGTCGCGGATTGCCTGCCGGCCATGCCGCCCATCGCCACCGTCGCACAGGCGCTGCACTACTCCGTGCGCACGCTGTGCAGGCGGCTCGCCGCCGAAGACACGACGTTCCAGGCCATCAAGGACGAAGTGCGGCGCGACATCGCGATCCAGCGGCTCACGCGCTCGGACGACGCCATCGCGGCGATCGCCTATGAAGTGGGGTTCGACAACCCGACCGCATTTCATCGCGCGTTCCGGCACTGGACCGGCAGCACGCCCAACGCGTACCGCAAGACGATGTGAGCTTCCCGACTGACAGATCCTGCCAGCCGGGAAGCTGACGGCACACGGCCCCACGGTGTGAAAAGCGGCAGCTTTTGTCAATGAAAAGGCAGATTCGGATATCCGGTAGCGCGCCGCGTGGCGCTACGATCGCTCATCCGATGTGCGCTGCACGATGAACTGGCGAGTTCTCGCGGCGCGCGGCCTATCAGGGAGACACAAAAATGAGCTACACGGCACCGGTCAAGGACATGCTGTTCGCGA
>NZ_JFHC01000058.1 GCF_000698595.1 Caballeronia glathei
ACATAGCGGTCGCCACGGCGCTCGGCGGTGGTCTTGATCCTGGTGGTGTCGGTGCCGGTGGTCGGCTCGGTCACGCCCATCGACTGCAGACGCAGTTCGCCGTTCGCGATCTTCGGCAGATAGCGGTTCTTCTGCTCGTCCGAGCCGTGGCGCAAGAGCGTGCCCATGTTGTACATCTGGCCGTGGCACGCGCCGGAGTTGCCGCCGGAACGGTTGATTTCTTCCATGATCACCGATGCCTCGGTAAGGCCGAGACCGGAGCCGCCGTAGTCCTGCGGAATCAGCGCCGCGAGCCAGCCCGCTTTGGTCAGCGCGTCGACGAAGGCTTCGGGATAGCCCCGCTCTTCGTCGATCTTGCGGAAGTATTCCGCGGGAAATTGCCGGCAAAGGTCGCGCACGGCTTCCCGGAGGTCCTGATACGGATCGGCTGAAATATTGAGCATGTCGAGTCTCTGTCTTGGCAAAGAAGTGGGAGCGTCGCGCCGAGCGCTTCGACCGGCGCGGGCACGATCCGATCCGCTGGGCTTTCCGTGCGTCCGATGGACGGCGCCGGGGTGTCGATCATCGTTGTCTCCGCCGCTGGCGGGGCCAACAAATAGTTGCCCGATGAGTGGACTCTATTTGAAGGCGCCGGACGACGGAAATACGAGTTTCATGTGCGGGACATAGGGTGAACCTATGTCCGTTGCGTTCGCTTTCCAGGCCGGACCGCGTCGCTGAACTGCGCGACGCGTGTTCGGCAGCGCCAGAACGATCTTGCGCGGGAGGATCGCGTCCGACAGCGGCGCGGCGCCCGGCCGTCCGCGCGCGACATCGTCGGCGATCGCGACGCCCGGCACAATCATGACGCCGCGCCCGCCCCGGTCGATTCCTCTCTGAACGCTCATGGCATGCCCGCCGGCACGCAATTGGACCAAAGTCCAATTGCGTTTGACCAACGCCACCCGGTACAACAGGGCCAGGCAGCGGCAGCGCGCGCGTGCGGCTTCCCGCGGAGCCACGCCCGGCGTTTGGCGGCGCGTTCTGCAGGCAGGTGGCGTAGATCTCCGGCACGTGCCGCGCGCGGACACCGGAAAAATGAACCGCTACTTGACAGTCCGTTCCCACCAGCTATGGTCAATAGTACGGGCCGTACCGGAACAGGCATCCGACGGGGTATCCGATGAACCTTGACCCTCTTAGCTCCCTGCTGGCGGCGGTTGTCGTCCTGCTCATCGGTACGCTGGTCAATCGCAGGGTCTCCCTGCTGTCGAAATACAACATTCCGGATCCCATTACCGGCGGCCTGCTGTTCGCGATGCTCGCGGCGCTCGTCATGGAGACCGCGCATTTCAAGGTCACCATCGACCAGAGCATCAAGCCGGTGCTGCTCCTGATGTTCTTCGCCGGCGTGGGGCTGGGCGCCGATCTGCGCACGCTCCGGCGGGGCGGCAAGGCGCTCGTCATCTTCCTGATCCTCCTCTTGCCCTACATCGTCGTGCAGAACGCGGTCGGCATCGCGATGGCGAAGGCCCTGGACCTGCATCCCATCTTCGGGCTGGTCAGCGGCTCGATTACCCTCGTCGGCGGCCACGGCACCGGCGCGGCCTACGCCGAGCGCTTCTCGGAAGTGAACAACCTGCAGTCCGTGATGGACCTGTCGATGACGGTGGCCACGCTCGGCCTCATCGTGGGCGGCATCATCGCCGGACCGGTCGCGCAGTTCCTGATTACGCGCTACCGGCTGCGAAGCGAGGCGAAGGAAGCCGCAACCGACACCGCGCAGGAAGCGGCGCCGCCCATCGCGACCGTTGGCGCGATCGGCGCGCTCGCCGGCATTTTCGCCGCGGTGGTCATCAGCCGGTGGCTGGCGGCGCGCTTCACAGGCGGCTCGATCACGATACCGGCGTTCCTGTGGTGCATGATGACCGGCATCGCCATTCGCAACCTGAGTCCCTTCATCGGCCTGCGCTTCGACGACCGCGCGACGGAACTCATCTCGAACGTGTGCCTGTCGCTGTTCCTCGTGATGACGATGATGGCGCTCGACCTGATCGAGGTGGCCCTGTCGGCCGGGCCGTTCCTTGTCATCATTGGCATGCAGATCGTGTTCGTCATCCTCTATGTTGTATTTGTCTGTTTTCGCTTCATGGGCCGCGACTACGAGGCGGCAGTCAGTTCCGCGGCGTTCATCGGCTTCAACATGGGCTCGACCGCGACCGCGATGGCGAACATGCAGGCAATCACCGCGAAGCACGGCCCCGCGCCGACCAGCTACCTGATCGCGCCGCTTGCCGGCGCGTTCTTTGTCGACCTGATGAACGCGTTCGTGCTGACGCTGATGCTCGCGCTGCCGTTCATGGGAGGTTAGCCATGCGCGCCCTCATTGCCGTGTTCCTCGCCGTGCTGCTGGCCGTGTCGCTGGCCGGCTGCGGCGGCGGGCCGGATGCCGAAAGCCTGCGGGCCGGGGTCAACGAGCGTCTCGCCCAGGCGCTGCCCGCCGGGACCGTGGAACTGGTCAGCCTCGTGCGCCGCGGCTCCCAGGCGGACACCAAGGCGCCCGCCGGCGAAACGCGCCGGACCGTCTATTTCGATGCGCAATTGCGGCTCACCCGCGACTTCGATTTCGGCGGGTGGGACGCGCCGGGCGTCGCCGGCCTGGTTTCCGCGCTCGGCGCGGGGCCGAAAGGCATTTCCGGCATCACCTCGGGCGGCAACAAGGCGGGCGACATCATCCGCGCCCACGGTACGGCGCTCTTCAAGCGCGAGGGGGACAAGTGGGTCGCCGTCACGTCCGGCGGCTACCGGCCTGCCGAGGCGCCGGACTACGCCACCAGCACCGCGCCAGGCGCCGCCGCCATCCTGGATGCGATGCGCAAGGTGATCGATTCGGTGCCGAAAGACGCGTCACCCGCCCAGCAGGCGGCGATACAGCAGGAGCTGTCGGCGGCCCACGCCAGCATTCGCGCACGGCTCGCGCGCGCGGCGGACGGCTACGCCATCGCCGCCGGCGCGGAGCACGGGCAGTACCTGCGCTTCGCCCGCGCGCTCGCGGATGAAACCAAGGTGCGGGTAGTGCCCCTGATCACGCGGGGCGGCGAAGAGAACCTGCGTCTGCTGCGGGAGGGCAAGGTGTCGGTTGCGCTTGCGCAGGGCGACGCCGCGCTCGATGCCTACGAGGGCAAGGGCGCCTTTGCCGCCGACGGGCCGTACACCTCGCTGCGTGCGGTGGGCAGCCTGTATCCGGAAGCCGTCCATGTGCTGGTGCGGGCCGACGATTCGCTGGCATCGGTCGCGGATCTGCGCGGCCGCAAGGTCGCCATAGGCGAGCCGGGTTCGGCGTCGCGCATTACCGCGCTGCGCATGCTGGAGGCAAATGGGCTCGGCCTGAAGGACATCGCGCCGCAGGAGTTGAGCATCGGCGCCGCGCTGGTCGCGCTGCGGCAGAAGCAGGTCGATGCCGTGATCCAGGTGATCGGCGTGCCGTCGGACAGCGTGCGCGACGCGCTCGAAGACGTGCCGATGCGCCTGTTGCCGCTCTCGGAGCGCGCCATTGCCGCGCTGACCGGGTCAAAGTCTGCGTACTTTCCCTATACGATCCCGCGGGGTGCCTATCCGAACCAGAAGCAGGACGTGCATACCATCGCGACCGCGGCGCTGCTGCTCACGGCGAGCGACCTTTCCGATTCCGAGGTGGCCGCGCTCACCCGGCTCGTTTATTCGACCGGCAACGATCTCGCGGCGCGCGGAAGCGCGCAGGGCGCGCAGGTGTCCGCAAAGACGGCCTTGCAGGGACTGTCGGTTCCCCAGCATATCGCCGCGGCAAAGGAACTCGACGCGATGACCGCCGCAGCCGCGCCGAAGTAGGCAAAAGGCTTGCAGGCCGCCCTGCGCCAAGCCGACCTGCGCAGGGCGCAAAGCGCGGAGTGAGCTGCGCGACGAAGCCGCCGGGATCGTCGGGTCCCGGCGGCCCTGACTCGTACCGGGCCTCGCCGCACCGCCGCATCCGCCAGCGGGCGGGCGCCGGTCCACCGTTGCACGTGCGCTGTCGCGACGCACCGCGCCCGCATCCGGACGCACGCGAACCCGGCGACGCCGCCGGGAAGCGCAACACGCCGCTCCGGGGCGCAGTCCGTGCCCGGCTCGGACCACCCAATGCGCGTGCGTGCGCCTCACACTCCGAGGATTCGAAAATGAACCACCTCGTTATCGCCCTGATCATATTTGTATGCATATTCGGCAGCTCGCTGCTCGGTCTCTATGTACGCGCGATGCTGCCGGCCAACCACCTCAGCGACGACTCGATCAACGTCGTCAAGATGGCGACGGGTCTCATCGCGACGATGGCGGCGCTGGTGCTAGGACTGCTCGTCTCGTCGGCGAAGGGATCGTTCGACACGATGGATCATGAGCTCGTGCAGAGTGCCGCGAGCGTCGTTCGCCTCGATCGCACACTGGCGAGATACGGGACCGAAACGCATGAGCTTCGCGCCTCGCTCAAACATATTTACGAGGGGTCGATCGAGATGATCAATTCCGACGACCCGGCGCAACTGGCGCGACTCGGTGGACCCGAGGCAGTCGGCCGGACGGAAGAGTTCCAGCGTCAGGTCGAGGCACTCGCACCTCGCAACGACGAGCAGCGTCAATTGAAAGCCCGGGCGCTGGCGATCGTCGACGACCTGTTCGCCGGACGCTGGCTGGCACTGCTGCAAATAAAGGGCAGCATCCCGGTGTCGTTGCTGATCGTTCTCGTGCTGTGGCTTTGCATCATCTTCGGCTCGTTCGGCCTGTTCGCGCCGGGCAACGCGACTGTCATCGCCGCGCTGTTCATGTGCGCGCTTTCGACTTCGGGTGCGATCTTCCTGATTCAGGAGATGAGTACGCCGCTCGGCGGCATGGTCAGGGTGTCGGTGGCGCCCATGCGTGTCGCGCTCGCCCGCTTGGGCGAGTAACGGCAACCGCGTCGCAGGTGGAACGGCAACACGCTGTCGCGCCGGGGCGCACACTTGCCGCACAAGAGCCGCGTAGTCGCGGCAGACATCGAAGGCAGACGCCGAATCGCGCAGTGCCCGGCAAGGCACTGACGCGATTTTCTCGGAGCCTCAAGCCGCGCTGCGCTGCGCTTCGCCAACCACCGGCCTCACGGCAGACGGTGCATCGTCGCCTTCGTACAGCGTTTCCAGGTCTTCGGGATCATCGCCTTTTCCGTTCAGCACCTCGGCCATGCGCTGGCGGTCCACCGATCCCACCCAGCGGGCGATCGCCACAGTGCCCACGGCATTGCCGATCGTATTGGTGATGGCCCGTGCCTCGGACATGAAGCGATCCACGCCAAGCAGCAGCACCATGCCTGCGACCGGGATCTTGCCCATCGATGCAAGCGTCGCCGCGAGCGTGATGAAGCCCGAGCCGGTGACACCCGCCGAACCCTTCGACGTGAGCAGCAGCACGCCGAGGATCACCAGCTGGTCTGTCATCGAAAGCGGCGTGTTGGTCGCCTGGGCAACGAAGATCGCGGCCATGGTGTAGTAGATGCACTGGCCGTCGGGATTGAACGTCAGGCCCGAAGGCACCACCAGTCCGACCACCGGCTTTGCGACGCCGAGGTGTTCGAGCTTTCGCATCAGTTGCGGCACCACCGACTCGGATGAACTGGTGCCGAGCACCGTGAAGAGTTCGTCCTTGATGTACTTGAGGAACTTCCAGAGGCTGAAGCCCGAGATCCGGGCGATCATGCCCAGCACGATCGTCACGAACAGGAAGCAGGTGATGTACATCGTTCCCATCAGCTTGCCGAGCGAGACGATCGAGCCGAGCCCGTACTTGCCGACAGTGAACGCCATCGCGCCGAACGCAGCCAGCGGCGCGAGACGCATGATCATGCCGACGACGCTGAACACGCCATGCGTGAAGGAGTCGAGGAAATCCACCACGGGCTTGGCGCGGGCGGCGCCGATATGCGACAGCGCGATGCCGAACAACGTCGAGAAGACGAGGATCTGGAGGATGTCGTTCTTGGCGAGCGCGTCGACGATGCTGGTCGGCACGAGATGCAGCACGAACTGAACAAACCCCTCCGGCTTCGCGGCGGCAGCCGTGTATGTCGCGATCGCCTGGGTATCGAGTTGTTTCGCGTCGATGTTCATGCCGTTGCCGGGTCCGACAACGTTGACGACGAGGAGTCCGAGTGCGAGTGCGAACGTCGACAGAACCTCGAAATAGATCAGGGCGCGAACGCCGACGCGGCCCAGCTCCTTCATGTTTTCCATGCGGGCGATGCCGAGCACCACCGTCGCGAAGATGATCGGGGCGAAGACCATCTTGATCAGCTTGATGAAGATATCGCCCATCGGCTTGAAGTCGCTGGCGATGTTGGGGGCGAAAACACCCAGAGCCACGCCGGCAAACACACCGATCAGCACCTGGACGTAAAGCTTTCCGAAGAAGCGGCGCATCTTTGTCTCCTGATAATTTATGTAGGTGCAAGCGCGGCGCGTCGAGGTCTCGCCTGGGGTTACGCTTTGCTCACCGTCGCGATCGCGTCTGCCCCTCTGAAGGGGGCCTCGGCGCAATGCGTGCCATCTCATGCCTGACATGGCGCATCGCGCAGCCGATCGCGCACCTTGTCTCCTGCCTTGTTTGCTGCGCCGCGACGCTGTCCGGGCGCCTCAAGGCGCAGCGGCTTCGTCCGATGCAGGGTGAATCTGCACAGCGGTCCGCCGGAGTCAGCCCATGATCCCGGCTTCCTCCGCCGCCCGCGTTCACGCGGGCGGTGCGGGCATGCACGACCGCCCGGCGTCTTCGTGCCTACGCCGGCACCCGCGCTTCGGGCACCTCCGCCTTGTCGAGAAGCGCGCAAACAGCCGCGGTCACTTGCGCCGTCGTGGCCGTGCCACCGAGGTCGCCGGTGTGGAGAGACGTGTCGGCGGTCACGGCTTCGACCGCCTGCATGACACGCCTCGCCGCATCGAATTCGCCAAGGTGCTCGAGCAGCATCACGACCGACCAGAAGGTGCCGACGGGATTGGCGAGACCCTTGCCCATGATGTCGAACGCCGACCCGTGGATCGGCTCGAACATCGACGGATAGCGACGCTCCGGATCGATATTGGCCGTCGGCGCGATGCCCAGGCTGCCCGCGAGCGCGGCGGCCAGATCGCTGAGAATGTCGGCGTGAAGGTTTGTCGCAACGATCGTGTCGAGCGTCGCCGGGCGATTGATCATGCGGGCGGTCGATGCGTCCACGAGCTCCTTGTCCCATTTGACGTCCGGGAACTCCTTCGAGATCTCCAGCGCGATTTCGTCCCACATCACCATGGCGTGCCGCTGCGCATTGCTCTTCGTGATCACCGTGAGCAACTTGCGGGGCCGCGACTGGGCCAGACGAAACGCGAAACGCATGATGCGCTCCACGCCGGCGCGCGTCAGGATCGACACGTCCGTCGCCGCTTCGATCGGGTGTCCCTGGTGCACACGGCCACCGACGCCCGAATATTCGCCTTCGGAATTCTCACGCACGATGACCCAGTTCAGGTCTTCCGGCCTGCAGCGCTTGAGCGGCGCGTCGATGCCGGGCAGGATGCGGGTCGGCCGGACATTGGCGTATTGATCGAACCCCTGGCAGATTTTCAGGCGCAGTCCCCAGAGCGTGATGTGATCGGGGATATCGGGGTCGCCTGCCGAGCCGAACAGAATGGCGTCCTTGTCGCGCAGCGCATCGAGACCGTCTGCGGGCATCATGACGCCCTGCTTGCGATAGTAGTCGCCGCCCCAGTCGAAGTCCTCGAAGTCAAAAGCAAACGTCTTGCTCTTTTTCGCGAGCGCTTCAAGAACTTGCTGTCCGGCGGGTACGACTTCCTTGCCGATGCCGTCACCGGGAATCGTTGCGATGCGATACGTTTTCATGTCTCCGTTCCTTCAACTGTTGTGGGTGTGAGCGGACTTTACATTTCTTTCCCGGTAGAAACCGGCGTTAGAATCAAAGCGTCCTTAACTTTCAGTCACAAGTGAAGGCCATGCGCGAAACCGTCGATCCATCCGATCTGAGCTTCTTTTCCATGCTGTCGGCAGCCGGAAGCCTCAGTGCCGCAGCGAGAGAACTGGGCCTCACCCCAGCCGCCGTCAGCAAGCATCTGACGCAGATGGAACGCCGCGCGGGCGTGCCGCTCGTCAACCGAACCACGCGGCGGATGATGCTCACCCCTGAGGGCGAGCTGTATCTGGAACATGCGCGCCGGATTCTCGATGCAATCGACGAACTGGCCGAACTGCTGGGAAGCGCGAAGAAGAGCCCGAAGGGGCTGCTGCGCGTCAACGCGACGCTCGGCTTTGGCCGCAGCCATGTTGCGCCGGCCATTTCGCGCTTTGTCGTGAAGTATCCGCAGGTATCCGTGCAGCTTCAGCTTTCGGTCACCCCGCCACCGCTGACGGACGACACGTTCGACGTGTGCATCAGATTCGGCGAACCGCCGGATACGCGTGTCATCGCGCGCCGGCTCGCCCCCAATCGAAGACTGCTGTGCGCCGCGCCCGCCTATATCGCGCGGCGAGGGATGCCCGCCACGCCGCACGATCTTGCGAAGCACAACTGCATCGGTATCAGACAGGGCGACGAGGCGTACGGCGTGTGGAAGCTGACGACCGGGAGAGGAAGCTCCCGCAAGACCGAGGCCGTCAGGATCAGCGGCAGCCTGACCACCAACGACGGGGAGATCGCCGTGAAGTGGGCGCTCGAAGGCCACGGCATCCTGATGCGGGCCGAGTGGGATATCAGGCAGTATCTGGACGATGGTCAGCTTGTCGCGGTGCTACCCGACTATGACACGCCTAACGCCGATATCTTCGCCGTCTACTCGCAGCGGCATCAGATGTCGAACCGGATACGTGCTTTCGTCGATTTCGTGGCGCTCGAGCTTCGAGCTGCGGCGGGCCGGCAGACGTAGCGACGAACATGAGGCCCGGCGCGCGCCGCCCGTTGCACCGGTTGCAGGGGTCCCACCCGTTGAATGTCCTAGTTGAATTCGCCTTTTTTGGCTCTGCCGGCTGAGCCGTTCGCGGTCTATCGTGTGTTCCATGACCTCTCGGAGAAAGGCATGAACACTTCGATTTCGATCAAGCATCTCGACACCCCCGACGAATGGCTGCGCGCATTCGACGTGATGAAGCAACTGCGTCCTCATCTGGCGGACGCTCCGTCATTTTCCGGGCAGCTTGGGCATCAGCACACCGAAGGCTACCGGCTGCTCGCCGCATGCGAATCCGGCCGCATACTCGGCCTCGCTGGCTACCGTATGCAGACCAACCTGCTATACGGGCAATTCGTGTATCTGGACGATCTGGTCGTGTCGGCGCACTTGCAGCGTAGCGGCATCGGCGAGCGGCTCCTCGATGCCGTCCGTCAGATCGCACGCGATTCGGGATGCGCGCACTTCGTGCTCGATACCGGCCTGCACATGGCGCTCGCACAACGCTTCTACTATCGCAACGGCCTGCTCGCAAAAGGCATGCACTTCGTCGAGCCCCTTTCCCGTCCCACCGGGCAGAACTCATGAAAATTCTCTTTCTGAACGCCAGCCCGCACGGCGAAACGAGTCACGGCTATCGTCTCGCGCTCGAGATGATCGGCATGTTGCAAGAGCGCGGGGCGCCCGAGGCTTCACGCATCGAAGTGATCGAACGCGACCTGGCCGCCGCGCCGTTGCCGCCCATCGCGCGCGACTACGCAAGGGCGATCACGTCTCGCACGCCGGACCCGCGCATGTTCGACCTCTCCGAGCAATTGATTGAAGAGATCGAAACGACGGACATGTTGATCGTCAACACGCCGATGCACAACTTCACCGTGCCGGCCGCGCTCAAGCTCTGGATCGATTACGTGCTGCGCATTCACCGAACGTTCGCATCGACACCTGATGGCAAGGTGGGTCTGATGCGCGACCGGCCGGGCTTCGTGATCGTGGGATCGGGCGGCTTTCATACCGGCGAACGCGCGCGCCAGCCCGATTTCCTGACGCCTTATCTGCGTTATGCGCTCGGGTCGATCGGCATACACAGTGTGCACTTTCTCGCCTTGCAGGGACTCGTGATGGGCGACGAAGCAGTGGGCAGCGCGCTGAACCTCGCGCGCGCGGAACTCGGCCGGCTCGATCCGTTCGCGGACCTCGCGAACCGGTCCGGCTTCACGGAAAGCACGAGCCTTTCAGCCGGCGAGCCGCTGATGCAGTGATGCAGTGTTTCGCCGGATCTTCGTGACGCACGCATCATCCATCCAGCGCGCGTTTGAGGATCCGCGCGAGACGCGCCGCATCGTCCGCATCGGCGACGTTGGCAAAGCCCATCACGAGACCGCGCTGCGTGTGCTTCGAGCGGCTGTTGACGTACCACGCCGATAGCGGCCGCACCGCGAGACCCGATTCCGATGCGCGGGCGGCCACGGCGTGGTCGTCGACGGGCACGCCCGCGTCATGGCTGAACGTCACGACCAGATGCATGCCGCCCGACGGCAGATCCATGGTGATCGCTTGCCCGCACGCGCGCCTCAGTGCATCGACGAGCAGCAGGCGACGCTCCGCGTAGAGCGCACGCATGCGCTTCAGATGCCGCGCAAAATGCCCTTGCGCGATGAAATCCGCAACGGCCGCCTGAAACAGATACGGCGGCCCCATGTTCAGGCTCCTGGTCAGCTGATCGAAGCGCGCCACCGCGCGCTCCGGGACGACCACGTACGACAGCCGCAGCCCCGGAAACAGCACCTTGCTGAACGTTCCGCAATAGATCACGCGGTCATTCCGGTCGAGACTTTTCAGCGCGGGCAATGGCCGCCCGAGGTAGCGGAACTCGCTGTCGTAGTCGTCCTCGACGATCCAGCTTCCCGCCCGGTTCGCCCAGTCCAGCAGCGCGATGCGCCGTGCCAGCGACAGCGTCACGCCGAGCGGGCTCTGATGCGATGGCGTGACCACAGCAAAGCGCGCGTTCGCACCGAGTGCCTTGCCGCGCTCGACATCCAGACCTTCGCCATCGACGGGCACGGGCACGATCCCCATGCCGGCCTCGCTCAGCAAGTTGCGCGCGATCAGATAGCCGGGCTCCTCGAACCACGCGCGGTCGCCGGGTCGTGCGAGACATCGCAGGATGAGTTCGAGCGTCGTGCGGTACCCGCTCGTGACGAACACCTGCTCAGGCGCGCATTCGACCCCGCGCGACAGCCCGAGATAGGTCGCGATGCGTTCGCGCAGCGGTCCGTATCCGGCGGGATCAGGGTAGATCAGCGCAGCACGGTCGCCGCTGCGTGCGCGATATGCCACGAGGCGGCTCCAGACCTTGCGCGGAAAAGCATCGAGCGCTGGCAGACCGGGGCTCAGAGGCTTTGCATCGTTGCCCAGATCGACGACGCCCGGTGCGCGACGCGGCACGCGCTGCGCGGCCCGCTGCTCCGGGCCATGTTCTCCGCGCTTTCGGACCGATCGGCGCACGACCGACGGCGGCAACGACGACGAGACGAACGTGCCCGCCGCGCCGCGCATCTCCAGGTAGCCCTCGTCGACCAGAATGCTGTAGGCCAGTTCCACCGTGCCGCGCGCGACGCTCAGCTGAGTCGCGAGTCCGCGCAACGCGGGCACGCGGTCACCGGGCCCCAGATGCCCGGCGGCGATGGCCGTCTTGAAGCGCTCGCAGACTTGCAGATAGATCGGCGACTGCAGGTGCCTGTCAATCTCGATCTCGAGTTCCTGTTCGGGTTCCGGCAGCTTCATGTCTTGCCCTATGGACTAGTTCGATCTTCAATTCCGATCCATCCTGCCAAGACATAATTTTCGCACGTCGCGCCCTGAAAAACGCGTACCCGCTGCTATCGAACGATATTCGTTGAAACCCGCTTTAGTCCGTGCCGATGCTGGCCACGGAAGCTATCCATGCGACCTCCGTGGAGTATTCCCCACGGTGGCCGGCACGTGTGACTTGCGACCCGACGCCGTATTACCTGACGGTCTTCGTCGCAGACCAGCGTGAGCGCGCTGTTACTTCTGGATAAATTCGAGCAGGTCGGCGTTGACCGTGCTCGCATGGGTCGTGCACATGCCGTGCGGCGCGCCCGGATAAATCTTCAACGCCCCGTTGGGAACGATCTTTGCCGAAAGCTTTCCCGAGTCGTCCAGCGGGACGATCTGGTCCGCGTCACCTTGCAGGACGAGCGTCGGGGCGGTCATTTTTTTCAGGTCTTCGGTGAAGTCCGTTTCCGAGAACGCCTTGATGCAATCGTAAGCGCTCTTGATCGAGCATTGCATGCCCGCATACCAGAACCAGTCGATCGTTCCCTGCGACGGTTTCGCGCCTTCCCGGTTGAACCCGAAGAACGGCACGGCAAGATCCTTGAAAAACTGCGACCGGTTGCCGACGACGCCCGCGCGGATTTCATCGAATACGGAGAGCGGCAAGCCGCCCGGGTTATTCACCGTTTTCAGCATCAACGGCGGCACCGCGGAAATCAGCACGGCCTTGGCGACGCGCTTTGTTCCGTGCCGGCCGATGTAGCGTGCAACCTCGCCCCCGCCCGTCGAGTGGCCGACGAGCACTGCGTCCTTCAGGTCGAGGAAGTCGATCAGCTCCGCGAGGTCATCCGCGTAACGGCTCATGTCGTTGCCGTCCCACGGCTGGCTCGAGCGGCCATGCCCCCGCCGGTCGTGAGCGATCACGCGGTAGCCGCGTTCAGCCAGATACAGCATCTGGGCGTCCCACGCATCCGCATTCAGAGGCCATCCGTGCGAGAAAACAACCGGTTGGCCGGTACCCCAATCCTTGTAGAACAGCTGCGTACCATCTTTCAACGTAAACATTGCCATCGCTAAAACTCCATTCATGGATGCTGATTCAGCCGGCGTCCCGGTATCACCTTGCAGGCAACATGACCGTGAGACGCCGATTCGTGCCGCTTCGCTGCCGGTTCATGACCTGGGCAGGCACATCACGCACCGGATCAGTATTCAGGTTCGTGAGAAGACTTTCTTTTGCCATTGACCCGACGCTTTCGCATCTGCACGTTGATCGCGGATCAGGAAACAGGCACATCACCGAACGCCTGCTCCGCACACGCGCGGATACGCGCGACGCGGCGCCCTCTCAAAACCCGAAGCTGCTGAGTCCCGGATGATCTTCGGGACGCGGGCCGACGGCCAGAAGAACTTGCGGTCGCGCTCCTGAATCGGCACGATCTGCCAACAAAGAGCTTTCGATATCGCATCGAGCGGCCGTTCACGGCGCAGGAGTGCCACACCCAGCTCGACGGCTGAGACGGGCGCCATCGAGCGAAGGCGCAACGCGAATGCCGACGCCTGGTTAGAAAGGCGATCGTCAGCAACACCCGGACACGCGCGCCAAGCATCTGAGCGCACGCGACGCCACATGCGTTACCGCCCGTTACAGAAGCGACATCACCGTTTCACCTCGCGCGGCACGTGCCTCCTAAAATGACTGCGCCGGGTTGCGCCGTCTGACGCCGCGGGGAACCGCAAGCTGTTTCGAACCCGGCGTGCACGGGCTCGCACCGTGCGTCAAGACCGGCCCGAGCGCCACGCTTGAACCTTCCGACTTCCTCATGATCCTCACTCCAAGGAGAACGCATGATCCGCATTTCCACTGCTTCGATCGTCTGTGCATGCACAACCGGCCTTCTCGTCTTCGCGACGGCGGCTGGCGCGCAAACCACGCAGTCAGCACCGTCGCAGGACACCACGAAGCTGCATGCCGCGGATCAGACTTTCGTCGCCGAGGCGACCAGGGCGGTGTCGACGCAGCGCGAAGCCGCGAGAATCGCCACATCGCGCTCCACTGACCGCGACGTGAAGGCGTTCGCGGAGCGCGCTGCCAGCGACAATGCGAAACTGTCCGACGCGCTGCGCGCCGCAAGCCCGCGCGGCGTGGATGTGCCAAAGAACAATCCGGATACCGCTGCGCTCGACAGCATCAGAAACCTGCGCGGCGACGCGTTCGACAAGATCTACATCGAGCAGGTCGCGCTCGGCGGCCAGCAGAAAGTGCTATCGGCATTTCAGTCGGAGATCGCTTCAGGGCGCGATGAGCAGTTGAAAGACGCGGCGACAAAGGCGCTGCCGGGCATCCAGGCGCAATATGCGCAAGCTCAGGAACTGGCGAAGCGCAAGCACCTCGCGGGCGGCTCTGCGCAGTAGTCCCCTGTGCGCGTCATGCCGATTCGCCACGTTCGCTATCCGGCGTTCGGCATGACGCGCGAATACGAGCCAGTACTCGTTCGGGTATGCGTCGCGGGCATGCGTCGCGTATGGCATCCGCCATCACGCCTGCG
This sequence comes from Caballeronia glathei, assembly GCF_000698595.1. Taxonomy (GTDB): domain Bacteria; phylum Pseudomonadota; class Gammaproteobacteria; order Burkholderiales; family Burkholderiaceae; genus Caballeronia; species Caballeronia glathei. The sequence goes on from NZ_JFHC01000058.1 coordinate 14,297, forward strand.
TGGCGGAATTCCCTTCGATTCAGGGAATAAAAGTCTCCACCGGGTGTTGTTGAAACGAGGATGATCGAGCCGCCAACCCGGCTGCTCCGGGATTCGCTCAAGTGGAAAAAGCTCCCGAATCGCAGGAACAACGCTATGGCCGAAGGAATAAACCGCTACTTCATGGCGGACACGAGGGCGTTCGTCGACGCCAACTATCTGACGACTGCCGGTATCTTCCGTCCTCCAGAGGGAACGATGGCATTCGATCTGCATCGCCAGGAAGGAATCACACCCAGCGTGGTCACGATCGAGCCGACGAACACTGCGAAGAACGACGAATCCATCCGCGGGTATTGGGTGCCGCAAGGCGGATCGTGTGACGTACCGATCATTGCAGCCGATCGCGCCTATGTCTTTACACCAGACTTCTCCGGCTGCTCGCTCATTGTCGATCAGATCAGCGACAGCATGTACCGCGTCTATCACGTGACGGGAGGCAACGGGTACGTCGAGATGGAATACCGCAAGCGTCGCGACCCTGCCTCGAAACTCGCCGGAGTCATGACACACGAGTTCTATGGAGCCCCCGGTGCTCCGAGGGCGCTCATGTTCATGAAGTTCGAGGAGGGCCGCTGGTGGATCTATTTCCAGGCTCAGACAGGCACGGGATATGGTCTGCAGGGCAACCGCGTGGTACGCGCGCAAGGATCCACGGCGGTGGACACCATCAGGATGACGGGCCGAATGCCTGTGGCACGCGTCAAGACCGAAAGCCCGGTCATCACGTCGAATCGGCTCTGCGACGGGCAACTCATCATTCGCGACACGGAGGAAGCCCCAACGTCCAGATTGCTGCGCGCCCGCAAGGTGAACCTGATGACCGAACTCTGGACCTTCTAGTCCATCGAAAATCAAAGGGTCCATGAACCGGCGCCGTTGTCTGGCGGCGTGCTCGTCAGCGGGACGTGAAATCTCCTTCGCTGCACGCCCGATACCCGGCACGTCTTCCGTTTGACAACCTCATCCGACCGACAAATCAACCGCCGCGATATGCCGGGTCGATGCTATCGGCCGGAGCGCGCCGGCCGGATTGCGACCTGACCGATTCGTCTCCGCCGACGCCGCCGTGGTTCGCGTCGCCCGCGCTGTCCTGGCCTTCTGCCGCGGCCTTCGTTTGAGCGGTCTCGCCGTGTTGCGATACTGGCGCACCGGCGTCTGCGTGATGGAGGGAAGTCTGGCCGTAGCCGCCCGCGAAGGCGGGAGCCGTCAGCGATACGGAGCTTGCGACTAGCAGAGCGGCGACAGATTTCGTTTTCATGACGACTCCAATAAGCGTGTTGAGCTTTCGAATGCAGCTCGATCGGTCCATGGCGGCGCGCGATGCACGGCACCGTGCGGCGCGCCAGCAAGAAGGCTCAGGCAAACAACACGCTCCCGGAATACGGGCATGCTGCCGACATTGCGCCGCAGCTACAAATGCACGGGTCATGCCAATCCCGGTTCGCGCATCATCCAGGCGGCTCTAAGCGCTTGAAAATAAAAACGATTGATCGAGAACACCCGTGCTGTGGAAGACGGATCGCACAGCGAAGATGTCTGGCCGCAGACAACGCTTTCATGAGCCACTGTGCGCGTTCACCCAACAGCACGACGTCCGCGCGCCCGACCGCAAAGCGAGTCGGCACCCGACGATCGATGTCACATCGAGAGATCGTCAGCGAGATGCCTGAGATACGGTGCGTGTTAACGATTTCTTCAGGTGGCGTCGATGGCGCCGGCGGCGATTGAATCGCACCATGGGTCAAGCGATGTCAGGGCGATGCCTGCTTTCGAGCGCGCCAGCCCTGCGCGATCGCCATCGCGGCCAGTCGTGCGCTGACCGTACCCGCACTTGTTTCAAGGAGCAAACTGACATGAAGACGATTCGAGTCGTGGCGACCTGCGCGTTGGTCCTCATCCTGGGGCCTGCATGGGCGCAAGACACACCGGTTCCCGCGCAGGCAACCCAGTCCGCGCGGGACGTCGGTGGCACCGGTGATGCGTCGAGGAGCGACGCGGGTGTGACGATGAGCCCGACGCGGCAGCAGGTCTATCAGGACCTCAGCACGTCGCAGCAATCGGGAGAGCAACGCCGCATCTGGAACAGCACGTACCGCCATCATTGAGCGCGCCGTGCGGTGGCTTTCGCCAGGTGTGCCTGCCGCGCGACGAGCGTCCTGCGCATGTCCCGTCGCGCGCGCATGCCGCACGCATACCGCGCGCGTCAGCCCCGCTTCGCTCAGTAGCCGATACGCTGCTCGACGTTGCGAAACCGCCCCATCGAACGATAGCGATGAAACCACGCGCTCGTGCGAAGCTCGCACAGGCGCGGCGAATGCTCGGCGAGAGCGACATCGAGCCAGTGATACATTTCGTCCGGCTGTTCGAGCCTCGCGTAGATCTCGGCGAACAGGAACGGTGACGTATAGCGTCTCTGGCGCCTCGCCATCAGGTCCTGCAAATACCATTGCAGGACTTTCTTGTAGCCTCCCGAGTCCCAGACGGTCCGGATCGTCTCGGCGCGGGCGAATTCGTTGCACCGCGTGAGCGCGTCGATGGTCGCTTCGACCGCCTCTTCGTACTGGCCCTGCACTTCGAACGCGATTGCGAGCAACTGGTAAATGAGCGGCGACCGGGTGCCGTGTCCCGTGCTCAGGTACTCCCGTATCACTTCTTCGTATCTGCCCGACTGCACGAGGCCGAATACGCGCGATCCTTCGAAGCCGAGCGGGTCGACCCTTTCGGCCCGTTCGAACTGCGCCCTTCCCTCCGCTTCTCGCCCGAGCACGAGCAGCAGCCGTGCATACAGACGGCTGGTTTCCGCATGGCTCGGATTGAGCCGCAACGCCTCGAGGAACTCCTCTTCCGCGCGGCGCCAGTCCCAGTCGTAGAAATAGTGCACGCCGGCGAGCGCCTGATGAGCTTCCGGAAGATTCGCATCGAGCTCGATTGCGTGCAGCGCCGCCGCGCGCGCCTTAGGGTAGCCGTGCGACGGTGCATAGAAGCCGTGCGTCGCGGTCGAGCCGAAGATGTTCGACAGGCCGACGTATCCCAGCGCGTAGGTTGGATCGATCTCGATGGCGGTTTCGAAATAGCTGTGGGCGCGGATGAAATCCTCCTCGCTCAATGCATGATGCGCGGCAAAGCCCGCATCGAAATGAACCCGGCGAGTCCAGTAGTAGCGGCCGCGCAGGTAGGCATCGTGCGCCGACGGATCGACGGGCAGGCGCCTCGACAACATGGTCTGCTGCTGTTGCGCGAGCGCCGGCGAAACCTCCTCGGCGAGCGCCCTGCCCACTTCCTTCTGGATATCCAGTGCGCCCCTCCCCACCGGCTCGTGCGCGCGGCTCAGGATTTGAACCTGATCGTAAGAGCGGATCAGTTGCGCGAGGATGCGGACCTGCCCGCCCTCCCGCGTCAGCGATCCCTCGAGCACGTAGTCGACGGTCAGCTCATGCGCGATCTGGGCGATGCTCTTGTTCGCCCGCTGATAGCGTGCGGCCGTCGTCCTTGCGATCACGAGAATCCGTTCCGGATTGAGCATGCCGATGTTGGCCGAGGTCTCGTCTGCAAGCGCAGTGCAGAACCCGTCGAGACTCGCGTCTTCGGTCTTGTTCTCGAACGGCAGCACCAGCACGCGAATGGCCGCCGCCGGCGCGGCCGCGGGCTCCGGCGGCGAGGTTCGTATGCCGTCGAGCCGATACCCCTTGCCCTTGACCGTGACGAGATATCTCGGATCGTCGGGGTCTTCGCCCAGTGCGATCCGGATCTTGCGGATCGCCGTGTTGATGCTGTTGTCCGTCTCACGATAGGCATTCGATCCCCACAGCGCTCTCACGATGTCCGCACGGGTCACGAGTTGCCCGTTGCGCGACGCCATCAGAATCAGCAATTCCATCGGCAGGCGCTCGAGCCTCACCTTCTCGTCTCCGCGGCGCAGTTCGTAGCGCTGGACGTCGAGTTCGACATTCGCGATCCTGATGAAGTCTTGCGTGGTCATCCGCGCTCCTTGCAGCGAGATCGCACATTCGCATCGGCGGCATCGGCATGCCGACGCTCGCGCTTCATGCCGAAGGACGCTGCGAATGCGAGCGCCGCGCACACCACGATGACGAGCGCCGGTGTTGCATGCAGGCCGGAAGCAAGGACGCTGGCCGCAAGCGGCGTGAGCCCCAGTGCCGTCGCCAGTCCGACGTTCATGGCAGTGGCGACGCCGCTGAACCTGACGTCGAGGGGAAACATCTCCGCGATCGCGCACGCATACGTGCCGTTGGCGAGCGAGGCAACGACACCGGCCATCATGAACAGCGCGGACAGGCTGAAGAAATGACGGGCAACCGCAATGAAGAAGAATGGCGCAAAGAGAGCGGACAACACGGCGCCGCATCTGAACACATGGCGGCGCGATATCAAGTCGCCGATGTGCGACGTGACGAGGATGCAGGCCGCGACGACAAGCAGGTATCGGATTTGCGCGCTCGCGATCTCCTGCGCGGCATAGTGAAGGCCTTGCAGATAACTCGGCATGTAGCCGATGAAGATGCCACTGGACGCCCCCACCAGCAAGCACGCCCCCACGCCCGTGACGACGGGCCCGAGATGGTTGCGACAGAGCACTGCGAGCGGCTCGCGGTGCCGCGCGCTGATGGTCCGCGCGTATTCGTCGGTTTCCGTGAGCGTGCGGCGCACAGCGAAACTCAACAGCCCGACCATCCCGCCGAGCAGAAAGCCGATGCGCCATCCGAACGCGTTAACCTGCTCGGGTGTGAAGGCCCATTGCACCGCGAGATTGACGCTCGTAGCCAGCAGCAACGCGAGATTGACCGCCACGAACACGATACCGCACAGAAAGCCCGGCCTGGCGCGCGCCGACTCCACCGCATACACGACGGCGCCCGGCAATTCGCCGCCCAGGCAAAGGCCCTGAACGAGCCGCAGTGCCAGCAACAGCGCCGAGGCAGTCGCGCCCCATACCGCGTATGAAGGAAGTATTCCAATGAGAAAGGTCGACACGGCGGCGATCATCGCCGACGACACGAACACGATCCTCCGGCCGTACTTGTCACCGAAGCGGCCGAGGAATATGCCTCCGATGGGCCTCGAAAGATAGCCGATAGCCAGCACCGTGAACGACAGGGTCTCCGCCGACATGCCGGTGCCTGACGAGAAGAACGCGCTGCCGATGCTTCGCGCGAAGAAACCATAGATGACGAAATCGAATACCTCCAGCGCCCCCCCGGTGCTGGCGACCAGTATCGTCCAGCGCTGTCGGGCGGTGAGGGATTCGGTTCGGGCCATGATCAGATCGTCGAGCATCGCACCCCTTGACGGCGCCGCGCCTCGCGCCCCATGTTCCAGTGAATGCTACGCCAAGACGGGGCGCCCGGTCATCGGCGACAAGCGGCTTGCACGACGACGGCAAGCCCTCTTGCAGCAGCAACACGAAGGTGTGAAACCTTCGCCGTCTTGCGCGATGACTTCGCGCGGCAAGGCAATGCTCCGGGCCCGGCCGCCGGCAATGTCATCGGCATTTCGTGGAGTGGACGGTTTCCCGATAACGAAACGTTAGCCGGCAGAGTTTCGCGTCGCAACCGCATCGCCGTTCCGTCAACGTCCGCATACCGCCGTCTGATCCGGTTCATCGCGTACAGCGTGCGCCATCACTATCCGAACACCCGCGCCCATGCCGCCCGCAGGCGTCGGGCGCGGTCTTCGAGGAGATATGAACCAGCCAGCGTCAGCAGACCCGAAATCACACCCGTCAACACGGCTTCGGCAAACGGGAAGCCGTAGTGATTCGCGTGCGAGTAGGCGTCGCCGAGCATTGTCAGGAGGCCGACGATCAGCGCGTTGCCGTATCGGCGCGTGTAGAGCCTGACCGCCGGCGTGAATGTCAGGAGCACGGCCAGGATTCCGGTGAAGAGACCCGTCTGCAGCGCAATCGTCCAGTGAGCGAGGCTCAGGATATTGCCCCAGCTCCCCGGCATGCAGGTCATGCACGCGCTGGTCGGCTGCCAGAAGCGCTGGACGAACAGGCGGACGCGGCGCTTCCAGTCGATTGACATCATCTATTCCCCATCGATGCACTGACCCATGCGTGCGGCGCCGGCGAGCCAGACAGTCACGTGCAAATCGTAGCTCGAAACACCGCATCGAGAATCGTTCGAAGCTCGCCGTTCCGCAAAAAAACCAGGGGCTCACATCCGGACGAAGAGGCAATCGATTCGGCGAAGCGTGTAACCCGTGCCGCACCTCGAACGAATGACGAAGAAGCAGGCCCGGTATGCAGCGCTCCGGTCCCGCGCAAGGTCAGAACAATCAAAGCGAAAGCATTGGACAGGCTAATGAAAGAAATGGAGAAGTCCGCGATCGCTCGGAGTCGATGGTGATGGATCGACTCAGCGGCACTGCTGCGCGGGTACCAGGATGCGATTCGGCTGCGTACGGACGCTTCTGGCTCGCGATGCCGAGGCGGCGCCCCGGCGCATCCGAAGCAGCACTTCCGGTCGATTCGGCAAACTCGTCAGCTCTGCCACGTCGTATGCCGTGTAGAGTCCGGGGATCGCCTTGACAACAGACTTGCCCGCAGTAGCATCTAACTCGGACGAATAGCCAGCGGTCGGCGAAAGCGCAGATGCTTTCAGGACGACGATCACGGCTCGTCAACCCTGTCGAAGGAGCAAGCAATGGGACTGTCCTGGCAACAAGGTCCGCTCGCACCGGGAGCAATCGGCCGGTTCCTCCTGCCTGAAGCGCTGCCCAAGCGGCTGCTGTATGCCGAACCGCTCCGCAGGCGCATGCGCGTTCGCTTCGGAGGAAGCTGGATCGCGGATAGCGAAGACGTTTTCGTGCTGTTCGAACCCGGCCGCTATCCCGTGGCCTACTTTCCGGAGACCGACGTTGCTCCGGACACCCTGGAACGCACGGAGCTCACGACGCAGCACCGCGACCTCGGGCCCACGTCCTGGTACACCGTCCGCGCGGGCGAGCAGAGCGCCAAGCGAGGTGCGTGGCAACATGTCGAACTGCCCGCTTACGCGAGCGAACTGCAGGGACGGGTTGCGTTCGCCTGGCCGGCCATGGACGCGTTCTACGAGGAAGACGAACGGATCCTGGGCCACGCAGCCGACAGCTACCACCGCATCGACATCCGCCAGACCTCGCGCAGCCTCGTGGTCCGGCATGGCGAGCGCATCATCGCCGAGACGAAGCGGCCGCTTGTCCTCTATGAATCCGGCTTCGCGCCGCGCTGGTACATCGCTCGCGCCGATGTGGACGAGTCCGCATTGACCCCGGTCGAACACCAGACGTTCTGTCCGTACAAGGGGCTGTGCAGCTACTACGATATCGGTGACGCGCGGTGGGCCGTATGGTCCTATCGCGAGGCCTATCCCGAGGTCGGCCGCATCTCCGGTATGGTGTCGTTCGAGCCGGACCTCGTCTGCCTGCACCTCGATGGCACTCAGCTTCATCTCGAGCCCGGTCAGAGCGTGATTTCCCACGGCGCCGACCGTGACCTCACCGCCGCCGAGGGGGCGCCTCCGCGCGCACAGCCATGAGGGAGCACCTCACGGCGCGCTCACACGAGCGGCGAATGCATCGCGATCATCGGCGCGCGGGAAGTCCCCGGTCAGGCCGTGTCCGGTGGAATGTGCATGCGGGCAGAGACATCCGGCGCGGAACAGATTCCGGCCACCAGAGGAGCGGAACGACATGGCTCGACTGCTATCGGTAAATGTCGGACTTCCACGCGACATCGAGTGGAAGGGGCGCACTGTGCACACCGCCATCTGGAAGGATCCGGTGCGTGGCCGCTGCCGGGTCCGCCGGCTGAATCTGGACGGAGACGGTCAAGGCGACCTCGGCGGGCACGGCGGTGAGCAGCGCGCGGTCTTCGTCTACCAGATCGATTCGTATCGCCATTGGCAGGAGCAGTTGAAGAGGACCGACTTCGTCCACGGACAGTTCGGCGAGAACTTCACGATCGAAGGATTGCCCGACGATGACGTGTGCATCGGCGACCAGTATCAGATCGGCAGCGCGCTGTTCGAGGTCACTCAACCTCGCGTTACCTGCTATCGCGTCGGCATTCGCATGAACGAGCCGCGAATGCCCGCATTGCTGACATCCAGCGGACGGCCCGGGTTCTACTTGCGCGTCCTGCGGGAAGGCGAAGTGGGCGCCGGTGACGACATCGTGAAAGTGAACGAGGCCAAGGAGCGAATGACCGTCGCGGAGATCAACGCGCTCCTTTATTCGTCCGATCATGCACGCGAACGGCTGGAGCGCGCATTGCGGATCGAGGCGCTTTCGCCCGGATGGCACGCTTCGTTCAAGGCGTTGGTGCAGAGCCAGACGACCGGCGCGGGAACCGGCAACGCGGGCCTCGCGCCGGCAGCCGCTGCGCATGCGGCCGAACCAGGATTCCTTCCGCTCACGGTGACGGCGATCGATCAGGAATCCGTGGACGTCCTCTCGCTGACGATGCGCAGCACGGACGGACAGCCGCTGCGAAAGGCGCTGCCCGGCCAGTATGTGGTTCTGCGTCTGCAACGGACCGCCGGCCGCCCGCCGCTTTTTCGCAGCTATTCGCTTTCGGGTCCCCTCTCGACGGAGAGTTATCGGATCAGCGTAAAGATCGAGCCCGACGGAGCGGCTGGACCTTACCTGCGGGAGCATGTGCGCGTGAACGACGTTCTCGACGTCAGCTCGCCGCGCGGCAGCTTCATGCTCCAGCCCGCAGAGCGGCCGGTGGTGCTGCTCAGCGCGGGAATCGGGGCGACACCCGTCCTCGCCATGCTGCACGCGCTGGCGGCTGCCCGGTCGACGCGGCGCGTCTTGTGGCTGCACGCTGCTCGCGATCGGCAGCATCATCCGTTTGCCGCCGAGGTCCGCCAGCTCATGCTCGCCCTCCCGCACGGCCGCAGCCATGTCTGTTACAGCAGGCCGGAGCCGGGCGACACGATGGGCAAGGATTTCGACGCTGCCGGGCACCTGTCGCGAACGGTCTTCGACGAGGTCGGTGTCCCGCGAGACGCGGAGGTCTACCTTTGCGGGCCGACTCGCTTCATGGCGCAGATGAAAGAGGCGCTCGCAGGCTTCGGCGTGAAGCCGGAGCGGATCCACGCCGAAATCTTCAACGGCGGCGAGCCGTTGAACCCTGGTGTGGTAGGTGCGGTGACGCGAGCCCCGCATCTGCCCAAGGACGATTCCGACACCGGGCCGCTGGTCTCGTTCGCGCGCAGTGGCATCGCCGCGCACTGGAAAGACTCGGCCTACCAGAGCATTCTGGAGTTGGCCGAGGCGTGTGACGTGCCGGTCCGGTGGTCGTGCCGCACCGGCGTCTGTCACAACTGCGAGAGCGGACTGGTCTCCGGGTCCGTCACCTACCAGCCTGATCCGCTCGATCCGCCTGCGGGGGGAAATGTCCTGATCTGCTGCGCCCGGCCGCAGGATGGCGTGGTGATCGACATCTGAGCGGCGTCGCAGTTTCCGCTTCGTCGGATGCCGACGCCGGTCGATTCCGTGCGGCGTGGCGGGTTCACGGGGCGCGGCAACCGCGCTCCTGAAGCGTCCAGGTGTTGCCGTGCGGGCCGGCAAAGCCGGTGAAGCTCGCATCGTCGCGGCCGCCCATTCACTGGACACTACCTTACAACCGCGATTCAAATGTCCGAGCTAGCCCTTTCGATAATTTCCGCCTATTCGTTCCCGCACGGGATAGAACGCTGAACGAACCGGACAGCCTGCTGTGCTGCGCTGAAACATCCGGAGCGGATCACCGCGAAAGTATCGCCATGACTTCGACTTGCGAATAAAAGCAGGCGCGCGGTCAATGGAATTCGTATTAGCCTTTGCCCCCTTGTCAGTCACGGCGTTTCCGGCCTTGCCGGCACCTCGCGCAGCCACGTCCATTGGACGAAAGTCCAATGGCGGCTGCGCTTCGCCGATGCTAGCCTGAGTAGATGAGCCAATGGGTACGTTGCCTGCGCGCCGGCGCGCGGAGCGTCAGCCATGTACCCAGTCGGGGATCGCAGGTCCAGGCACCTGGCAAATTGACAGAGTGATGAACAAGACCTTCATCAAGACGCTCGTCGCCATGGCGGCCGCCCCCGTCGTGGCTCCGGGGTTTGCCGATGCAGCCTGCGACTATTCGCGGAACCGGGCGGTATCGGCTTGCGAGCGCGTGACGCGCGTTGCCCATGACGGCACCTGGGACCTGTACCTGACCGGCTATGGCTGGCACATCGACGGCTATGACAATACGAGCCACCTCAACGCGAATTCGTGGCGTGGCGGAGCAGGCAAGCACTGGACCGATGAGAACGGCAACGACGACATCCTGTTCGCGATGGCTTTCTCCGATTCCCACAATCACATCGAGCCGATCGCCGGATACGCGCGTCAATGGTTCACTCGGCGCGTTGACACGATCCGCACCGACGCACCGTCGTTACCCGATTCGCTCACGATGGACGCGGCATGAGACGCGCGTGCGTGGTATCGAGTGTTGTTCATTACACCCCTCACGGAGGAAAGCATGGCCCCCGCAATCGTGGACGTAACGGAACAAAAGCGCCTGAACGACGCGCGTGATTCCCGGATCCCATGGAAGAAGTGGGGGCCCTACCTCAGCGAGCGACAATGGGGGACGGTGCGCGAAGACTATAGCGACAACGGCGATGCCTGGAACTATTTCACGCATGATCATTCGCGCTCGCGCACCTACAAGTGGGGCGAAGACGGGATCGGTGGCGTGTGCGACGACCAGCAGCGGCTGTGCTTCGCACTCGCACTATGGAACGAGCGCGACGCGATATTGAAGGAGCGCCTCTTCGGCCTGACCAACAGCGAGGGCAATCATGGCGAGGACGTGAAGGAGTATTACTTCTATGTCGACAGCACGCCCACGCACTCGTACATGAAGTACCTCTACAAGTATCCGCAGAGGGAATATCCGTATCCGGATCTGGTCGAGACCAACCGGAAACGCTCGCGCGGGGAGATGGAGTACGAGCTGCTCGACACGGGTGTCTTCGACGAAGACCGCTATTTCGATGTGTTCGTGGAATACGCGAAAGCGGAGCCGGAAGACATCCTCGTGCGCATTTCCGTGCACAACCGCGGACCGGAGGCGGCACGGCTGAGGGTATTGCCCACACTATGGTTCCGCAACACCTGGTCGTGGGGCGAGGATAACCGCAAGCCCTCGCTGCAGGATGCCGGCCCCGGCGTCATCCGGGCCACGCATCATGATCTGGGTGAGTACTGGCTCCATTGCGAAGGCTCGCCTGAAACGCTCTTCACCGATAACGAGAGCAACGCGCAGCGCTTGTGGAATCAGCCCAACGCGTCGCCCTATGTCAAGGATGCATTTCACGCGTACGTCATCTCGGGAAAGCGTGATGCGGTGAATCCCGCCAGGACGGGAACCAAGGCCGCGGCCCATTACGTGTGCAACATACCCGGCGGCGGCAGCGCGACCATCCGCTTGCGCCTCGCGCCGACGAAACTGGACGATGCGTTCGGCAGCTTCGAGCAGACGTTCGATAGCCGCGTTGCCGATGCGAACGAGTTCTACGAACGCATTGCGCCCAAGTCGCTGACCGACGATCAGCGCCGGGTACATCGCCAGGCGCTGGCGGGCATGCTGTGGGGCAAGCAGTATTACTACTTCGATCTCGAGCTCTGGCTGCGCGAGCACCGGAGTCATCCGTTGCTCGATGCCGCCCGGCGGGACGTGCGCAACACCGAGTGGTTCCACATGCTGAACGCCGACGTGATCTCCATGCCGGACAAGTGGGAGTATCCGTGGTACGCGGCCTGGGACCTTGCCTTCCATACGATCGCGCTGGCGCAGGTCGATTTCGATTTTGCCAAGGAGCAACTGCTGCTCATGCTGCGCAGCCTGTACGTTCACCCGAGCGGCCAGATTCCGGCCTACGAGTGGAACTTCAGCGACGTCAATCCTCCGGTGCATGCCGCGGCGACGCTCTGGCTGTACAAGTACGAGAAGGAGCTTGGACGCGCCGACCCGCGCTTCCTTGAACGCTCGTTTCAGGGGTTGATGCTCAACTTCAACTGGTGGGTGAATCGCAAGGACCCTTCGGGTCGCAACGTCTTCGCCGGTGGCTTCCTCGGCCTCGACAACATCGGCGTATTCGACCGCAGCGCGCAGCTTCCGACCGGCGGGTCGCTCGAGCAGGCGGACGGGACGGCGTGGATGGCGTTCTACTGTCAGACCATGCTGGAGATGGCGATCAACCTGACCGAGTACGACCCGATCTACGAGGAAGTGGCCTTCAAGTTCGTCCAGCATTTCATGTGGATCGCCTATGCGATGGACCGGCGCGGCGAACATTCGGACGAGATGTGGGACGAGGAGGACGGCTTCTTCTATGATCTGCTGCGGCTCCCCGACGGTCAGACGATGCGCCTGAAGATAAGGTCGCTGGTGGGGCTGCTGCCGCTGTGCGCGTCGACCGTGTTCGAAGCGCAGTCCCTCACGCGCAATCCGAAGCTGGTGGAACTGATCGCGCAGTTTCGAAAGCGCTACCCGGAATTGATCAAGCATGTGGCCCCGACCGACACCGGGTTCATCGGCCACAAGGACCGGAGGCTCCTGTCGATCCTGAACAGGCGCAAGCTCGAACGCGTGCTCGGCTACATGCTCGACGAGAACGAGTTCCTGGGGCCGCACGGCATCCGCTCGCTATCCCGGTATCACCTGGAACATCCGTACGTGCTTCACGTCGCCGGACAGGAATACAAGGTGCAGTATCTGCCGGCCGAATCGAATACGGGCATGTTCGGTGGCAACTCCAACTGGCGCGGACCCGTGTGGATGCCGGTCAATTTGCTGATCGTCCGCGCGCTGGTCAACCTGTACAGCTTTTTCGGCAACGACTTCAAGGTCGAATGCCCGACCGGGTCCGGGCAGCACATGACGCTCTTCGAAGTCGCCCAGGAGATCGTCCGCCGCCTGACCAGCACGTTCCTGCGCGATGCCGAAGGCAAACGGCCGGTCTATGGCGGAACGGGCAAGTTCCAGAACGATCCGCACTGGCGCGACCTGATCCTGTTTTACGAGTACTTCCACGGTGACAACGGTGCCGGCCTCGGGGCCAGTCACCAGACGGGCTGGACGGGTCTCGTCGCCCCGCTCATCGACCTGTTCGGGCGTGTCGACGCAGCAACCGTTCTGGAGACTGAGCGCGGACTCGTGATGTCCCGGCTCGTCAGGGGACAGGTGGGCGGGGAAGCGGCAGGCGAGAAGTGAGGAGCGGAAAATGCCCGACGTACGTTACCCGGCGCTGTACCAGATCAACACGCGCGTGTGGCTGACCGAACTGTCTCGCGCGCTCGGCAGGCGCGCGACGCTCGACGACATCCCCGACGCCGAACTCGATCGTCTGGCCGAGCGGGGCTTCGACTGGGTGTGGATGCTGAGCGTCTGGCAGACCGGCCCGGCGGCGCAGGCGATCTCGCGTGCGCACGCCGGGTGGCGCGCCGAATTCGCCGCCACGCTGCCCGACCTCGGGGACGACGACATCGCCGGCTCGGGGTTCGCCATTCAAGGCTACACCGTCCATCGTGATCTGGGCGGCACCGAGGCGCTCGCGCGATTGCGGCAGCGCCTGCAGCAACGCGGGCTGAAGCTGATGCTCGACTTCGTGCCGAATCACATGGCGCCGGATCACGAGTGGATCGATGAGCATCCGGATTACTTCGTCCATGGAAGCGACGCGGACCTCGCCCGCTCGCCACGCAACTATTGCCGGGTGCAGACGAGAAGCGGGCCGCTGGTGATCGCACACGGCCGGGACCCGTACTTCGACGGATGGCCCGATACGTTGCAGCTCGACTACGGCAATCCTGAGTTGCAGCAGGCGATGATCGGCGAGCTGCAGCGAATCGCCGGTCAATGCGACGGCGTGCGTTGCGACATGGCGATGCTGGTCCTGCCCGACGTGTTCGAACGCACCTGGGGCATTCGCGCCGAACCGTTCTGGCCGAAGGCGACCGCGGCCGTACGGCGTGCGCATCCACACTTCCGGTTCATGGCGGAGGTCTATTGGGACCTGGAATGGACGATGCAGCAACAGGGCTTCGACTACGCCTACGACAAGCAACTCTACGACCGCTTGCGCGACGCGCACGCCCGGCCGGTGCGCGAGCATCTGCATGCCGGGCTCGATTACCAGGACAAGCTGGCCCGCTTTCTGGAAAACCACGACGAGCCCCGGACCGCGGCAACCTTCGATCCCGACAGGCACGAGGCCGCGGCCATCATCACCTTTCTCTCGCCCGGTCTGCGCTTCTTTCACCAGGGGCAGTTCGAGGGGCGCACGAAACGCATTTCGCCGCACCTCGTCCGGGCGCCACAGGAGCCCGTCGACGCAAGGACGCGGGAGTTCTACGAGAACCTGATGGCCGTGCTGCGTCAGCCGGTCTTCAGAGACGGCGCATGGACCTTGCTTGACCGGGAACCGGCGTGGGACGGAAACTGGACCTCGGACTGTTTCATTGCCTGGTGCTGGCAGCGGGCCGATGGCGAACGACGCATGGTTGTCGTCAACTATGCGGGCAACCAGAGCCAGTCTTACGTCCGAATCCCGTTTGCCGAACTGTCCGGCCGGACGGTACGGCTCAAGGACATGATGGGGCCGGCCAGTTTCGATCGCGACGGGAGCGACCTCGTGGCACGCGGTCTTTACCTGGATCTGCCGCCCTGGGGCTACCACGTCTTCGAAATGACTGCGTTGTGAAGGCTTCCGGGAAATTACTCACAACTGCGTCGGTGGAATCGTCGCGCTCAGGCCATGGATATCGGAGAGCTTGTGATTGGCGACTGGCGGCAACAGAACAGAGCGCGTGACATCCTGACACTCACTGAGCCACGAGTCCCCTCTCTTCTCCACTTGTTGCATCGTCGTCCATCGCTGCCACCGGATCAACCTCGAAGCCCGCAAGCCGCCATGCGTCGATCCCGCCGGTAAGCGGCAACGCGAGCTTGACGCCGGCTCCTCGCAAGCGCTTGGCCATCCATGCGGCAGAGACCTCGCCCGGACACGAACAGTAGATGACGAGCGCCCGGTTCGCCCCGTAGCGTTCAACGATCTCCTGCAGTTTCCGTTCATCGGCAATCACAGCGCCTGGAATAACGAATGGATCTAACATTCTCCGCTCGGCGGAGCGGATATCGAAGACGGCCGGCCGCGGGTCGTTCGCGAGCAATGCATGCAGTTCATGTGCACTGATCCGCGCCGTTTCGAGCGCCTTTGCCAGCATCAACCGCCGGCAGTAGCGATACAGGACATAGAGCGCCAGTGCGATGCCGATCACGAACAGCGTTTGCCAGCCAAGATGAGAGACAAGCACAAAAATCACGTCGATCTGCGACGCGAATATTCCACCGACGGCCAGTCCAGCCGATGCCCAAAGCGCTACACCCGTGCAATCGTGCGCGATGAAGGAACGCAACCTGACCGCCATCGCGCCGCACAGCGGCACCGCCACGAGCGACAAGCCAGGTACGAACCGCGCAACGATCAGGACACGGACGCCCCAGCGCCCGAAGAAGCGCTCCGTTTTCCTGACGCACGTCTCGCGTGACAGCGACAGTTTGCAAACGGTCTGAAGCGTGCGCTCACCATAGCGCTTGCCGCCCTGAAACCAGATCAGGTCGCCAAGCACACCTCCAAGAACAGCGGCGCCCAGCATCATCGCGAAATGCGACAACGCAGACGGTAAAGCATGCGTCGCGATCGTGATGCTCGCCCCAACCGCGATCAATGTCGGTATGGCAGGCAATGGCAGGCCGATTGAAGAGCCGAGCACATTCAGGAATACGACCAGCACACCATACCGCGCGATCAACTCATGCGACAGCATGTCGCCCTCCTCCAGGCTTGCACGTACCGCTGCGCAGGGTCTTTTCACGAACAGACAAGTGTGTCTCCGCTAACGAGCGCGACCCTGTCATTCAATGCCATACGTCCCCCGTGAGAGGTTACTGGTTGACCGCAAGCAGGACACATCGCAGGAGCGGATCTTGTCGAGACTCGTGACGTGCCCTGGCGCGCAGCAGTGCAGACTGCTGCGCGCTTTCGCACCATTCGTGCGGCGTCGTGTGCGGCCTGGCCTCCAACCCCATCAATCGGAGGCCGGCCGACTCACTGTGCCGATGGCTGCGCCTTAGGCGGTATGACGCCCTATACGAAGGACGCTTGCGGATTGCCCGCCGCCAGAGCTTCGGCACGATTCGGCGCCGGCGGATAGATCCACTGCGTGTTGATCACCTGTTTGCGCGCCTTGCCTTCGGCGTGCGTCAACTTGATCTGTCGATCCCAACCTTCCGAGTAGACGGCACCCCATTCGCCAAGGTCGAGGCAAGTGGCATAGAACGGCTGTCGATACGGCAGCGTCGGGATCCCGAGCAGATCCGCGGCCACGTTGTGCCCGCCGAATTGCCCCATCACGATGGCGTGCTGGCAGGACATCAACGCGTAGCGTCCGTTATCGTCAGTCAGAGCTCGCGCCACATCACCCGCCACGAACACACCGGGTGCTTCGGCCACGCGAAGATCCGGTTCCACTTCGACGCGTCCCAGCGGATCGAGACGCGAAGAGACTTGCGCGGTCAGCGAGCTGGCACGCATGCCACCCGCCCAGATCACGGTCCCGGCTTCGATACGGGTGCCCGATGCAGTGCGCACCCCGTCCGCATCGACCGCCACCACGCCGGAGCCCAGTACCGCCTCGACGCCCAGCGAGTCAAACGCTTCGGATACGAAAGGACGGGGGTTGGGTCCGAGATCGGGGCCAATCTCGTCCTGAGAGCCGATCACGACGACACGAACCGCCGCGTCGGCGCCAAACAGCTCGCGCATGCGCCTGGGCAATTCAGTTGCGAGCTCGATACCCGTAAAGCCACATCCCACCACTGCGACCGTGTTGCGCGCAGGCGATTCCGGCAGCTTTGCCAGCTCTTTCAGGTGCTTGTCGAGTTCGACGGCATCCTCAACGCAATCGGCAGAGAAAGCGTGCTCCACCAGACCCGGAATGGGCGGCCTGTGCAACTTGCTACCGCTCGTCAGCAACAGCCGGTCATACGCGAGCGAACGCTCTTGCCCGTTCTCCGACACGACACTCACGGTCCTGTCATGAACGGAGATCTCTTCGGCACGGCCCTCGACAAACTTCACGCCAATGGCGTCGAAGAGCGGCAGAAGCGGGGCAGCCATCCGCTGCGGCTCGCTTTCGTACAGCCGCGGGCGGATCTGCAATTCCGGTTTCGGCGAGATCAGGGTAATTTCAACGTCACTGCTCCTTACGCCCGCGCCATCGAGCACGCGAGCGGCGCCTAGCGCGCCCCACACCCCGGCAAAGCCGGCACCCACTATCAGGATTTTCTGCGACATGATTATTGCCTTCCGTTAGAAAATTGCGAAGTCGATTGCGGGCACCGAACCCCATGGCGACCGGTGCCCTGCTTCGTCGTGCGGCGATCAGTTCACGATCGCCGCACGATGGCCCATCTCCGGGATACCGCCCGTTCCGTGGCGATCTGGATGAACCCTTTATTGCGGGAGCGCCTGATATCGCCATGTCCTGGCGACGGGTCATTTGCAGTGAATGCGCGCGAATCAAAATGGCATCGCGAGTCGCGGCGTTGCACGATAGTCATTCATGACAAGGCGGCACCGTCGAGCAGCGGCTCCGCGAGAGGTTCAGACTCTCCCGGAGAGCGACAACGGACACGCCGGATTGGCACTGGAAACGTTGCCTGCGCGGCCACCGTCAGGAAGAATCGTAGACGGGGGCGCCGAGCGGCAGTAGCCCCGCGAAGGCGCTCACCGTGTTGTCTCGATGACAACAATCAGCGACAGAGCGACAGCGGAACGACTTGAGTGGGACAGTGCAGGTCGAGCGCCCTGATCTGCTCGGTCATGTGGTCGATGAACACGCGGATGCGCGCCGGCAAATGCTTGCGGCTCAGATAGCACGCGTAGTGGCCGCGATCATCGGGCGCGTGCTGTGCAAGGCACGCCTGCAGACGGTTCTCGCGCAAGAGCCCGCTCACCTGGTAGGCCGCAAGTTGTGCGACGCCATGGCCATCGAGCACCGCTTGCAGGACGAGATCGGAATCGTTGAAAGTATGAAGCGCCTTGGGGACGGCCTTGCAGCTCACGCCACTCACCTTGAACTCCCAATCGGCAACACGGCCCGAAGCCGTCCGGAAGTTGATGCAGCGATGGTCATCGAGTTCCTCGACCGTGCGCGGCAAGCCGTGCGCGCTCGCATAAGCGGGCGACGCGCACACAATCATCTGCATCGGGATGATCTGCTTCGCGACGACCTGGCTGTCGTCCATCCTGCCGTCGCGGAATGCGACGTCGACACGATCCGAGGTAAAGTCGGCGGGACTGTCCTTGAGCACGAAATCGATCGCGATGTCCGGATACGCTGCGTGAAATCCGTTGAGCAGCGGCGCCACGATCCTGCGGCCAAAGCCGATCGTCGAGCAGATACGCAATTGACCGCGCGGCGGACCGTGACGAAGTTCGCGCATGTCTTCCAGCGCCTGGACGATCCGCTCTACACCCGGGTGGCAATTCTCATAGAAGAGTTCGCCTTCCCGCGTCAGAGACGTGCTTCGCGTGGTGCGCAAAAAGAGCCGGGCATCGAGTTGCGCTTCGAGCTTCTGGACATTGCGGCTGACTGCGGACCGGCCGATGCCGAGACGGTCCCCCGCCTTCGCGAAGCTGCCCTCGCTCACCACGGCGAGAAATGCGATCACGCCAGCGTAGCTGGTGGAAAAGCTGCACGCGAGCGAGTCTTCGCTGGCGGCGTGTTGTGGATGCGTTTCACTGGTCGACATGAGCATGCGCTATATAGCGTTCAGTTCACTAGCCAATGCGAAGATTCTCTACGGCGGCCCCCGTCATGCGAGAGTCGATAGCCTGCGCGATGGGGCACCGGCAGATGAAATGGCGGCTTGAAGTTCCCATGCCGAACACGGCGTTTCGTCGCCCGGATTGGTGACGGCTACGGGCGATTTTTTACCGATTCTCCTGCCCCGATGAACCGTAACTTATACGCTCACTGCACGGGAATAACAACCGGCGCGCTCAGACTCAATTCCGTCAGGAACAGGCAGCGCATCCGCATCCCGCTTCATGCCGCCAGATGTATTCTGGTAATTGCTTAATCCATTTCATGATTTCCTGACTGGTTCAGCCGACCGTTCTTTTCCGCGGCAAAAGAACGGTCGATCAGCAGCGCCCCGCCGCAGTCCGATGACTGTTTCGCGTTGATTGTCGTCTTGACGGCAACACCATGCGTTCCTCCCCAACGCTTCTGCCTCCGACGTGACCGGCCTACGATGTATTCAAACGCTCGAATGACTTTGACAAGTAAGCAGATTCACACCATGACCAAATTGACGCCCCCCCCTTTGACAGTGCTCGACAAATACTACGGGCCGGAATTTCAGGGGCTCTATACCGCAAACGTACGCGTGACGGGTGGCGAGGCCGAACACGGAAGAGCCTCCGGGATCGTTCGTTCAGACGACGGCAATCTCGAACTGAACCTGCGGATGCCAGAGGCCCTGGGCGGCCCGGGTGGCGGCACCAATCCCGAGCAGCTGTTCGCAGCAGGCTATGCGGCCTGCTTTCACGGCGCGCTGACCTTGATTGCCGCCAAGAACGACATCTCGCTTGTCGACGCCGCAGTCCATGTGTCCGTTACGTTCGGACGCGACCCGGTGGACGGCCTGTACACGCTGACAGCCGACATCAGGATTCATTTGCCGGGTGTGGACCGCGCCATTGCCGAGCAACTCGTTCGCGCCTCCGAGCGCGTTTGCCCCTACGCCAAGATGGCGCGGCAAGGGATCGTCAATGTCGTCGCGCTGCACGACGATTCACCCGCACCTGCGCATGACGTCGACCCGGCGTTCAACGCTTTTCTGCATGGACCCGACGTGTCGACCTAGCACCATTTCTGGACGGTACCATCATGAAAGACGATCTCGACCTGATATTGCAAAGTCACGCTTCGGATAGCGTCGAACAGCGGGTCAGGCATCCGCCGCTGCATCATGACGAGCACGCGCGGGGCGACATGCACGCGCAATTGTCTGCCCGGGAGATCGAGCGAGCCAGGCGCCTTGGCGTACCCAGGAAGTACCCGGCCGGTGAATTCCTGCTTGAAGCAGGACAGGCATGCGCGGGCATGCTCATCGTCCTGAAAGGAGCCGTCCGGATTATCTACCGCGACGGGCTGGGTCGCTCGCTCAATGAACTGGTCCTGCGGCCAGGGCAGTTCGTCGCAGAGGTGGGCCAGCTGTCCGGCAAGCCTGCAATGGTCGACGCGTGCGCGATAGAAGACGTGGAGGCCCTGTTGCTCGCTCCGCGTCAATTGCGTCAGTTGATAGTCGGTGAAGCCGAGCTCGGCGAGCGCGTCATGCGTTCCCTCATCCTTCGCCGATCGCGACTGGTGGAAGCAGGGGCCGGTCCTGTCATCATCGGCGATGCCGGCGATCCGGACGTCGTTGCGCTGCAAAATTTCTTTGCACGCAATGACTACCCGCACCACAAGACGGATCCTCAATGCGACCCTCAGGCGAGGCGCCTCCTCAAGCAAGTCGGCATCTCATCCACCGATCTTCCCGTTGTGCTGTGCCTTGACGGCACAGTGCTCCGGCGTCCCACCGAGGCCGCGATTTCGTCGCAGTTGGGTTGGCTTCCGTCATTCGAATCTCACCATATCTACGATGTAACGATCGTCGGGGCCGGGCCCGCCGGGCTCGCGACAGCGGTCTACGCGGCATCGGAAGGGCTTTCCGTCCTTGTGCTGGACGGTCGGGCGCCAGGAGGGCAGGCCGGCGAAAGCTCACGCATTGAAAACTACCTCGGCTTTGCAACCGGAGTCTCGGGCGGAGCGCTGGCTCGTGGAGCCTTCCTGCAGGCTCAGAAGTTTGGCGCGCAAATCGCCATCCCGATGAAGGTCAGGTGCCTTCAAACCGTCGGCTCGCCGATCAGGCTCGAACTGATCGACGGCCGGCGCATCCGAACCCATACGCTGGTCATCGCGACAGGCGCATCGTATCGCCGCGCCGAATCGAACGGGCTCGATGAATTGAATGGACGTGGCGCTCACTATTGGGTATCTCCCGCGAGCGCGAAGCTTTCCGAAGGGATGGAAGTAGCGGTGATTGGAGGCGGCAATTCGGCAGGACAAGGGGCTGCTCATCTCGCGATGCATGCTTCACACGTTCATGTGCTGTTTCGCAGGGACAGTCTTGAATCGACCATGTCGCAGTACTTGATCAGCCGGCTTTCCGACGCGGCGAATGTGACGTTGCACGCTCACACGGAGGTCGAGTCGGTGCGCGTCGAGGACGGGACACTGTCGGGACTGCGGTGCTCGACCCCGGACGGCGCGATGACGCTGGACGTCCGTCACGCGTTCATCTTCACAGGCGCTGCGCCCAATACGGCATGGCTGAAAGACTCCGGCGTGCGTACCGACGACAAGGGATTCATACTGACGGGCTCGGCCGCGGGACACACAGGACAGTTGCCGGGATCGCTCGAAACCAGTATTCCGGGCGTATTCGCCATCGGAGACGTCCGGTCGGGATCCGTCAAGCGCGTGGCTGCGGCGGTAGGCGAAGGTGCAGGCGTCGTCGCTCAAATACATCCTGTGATCGCCAAGCGCCGTGAACATGCGCAACCGGGCGCGCGCGAAATGATGCTGACGACAGCGTGACGACATGCGGCTTCTTTACCTCGTGCTGTTGTCGCACCTCGTTCACGTTCTCAACTCAGTCAGAATCTGCTCGGCAAGAAAATCACAGGGAGCTCGCGCGGATCGCGAACTGCGTGCAAGGACTATCTCGAGTTCGGCAAGCGGTGGCAACCCTTCGTTCTGCGATAGCTGAACAAGATGTCCGGGTACGCTGCACTTTGCCAGTGACGCGACCGCAAGCCCCGCTTCGACCATGCTGATCAGGCCCAGCAGACTCGGGCTTTCGTAGGACATTCGATATTTGATGCTCGCCCGTTGAAGCGCGCTGATGGCAGCGACACGCGCGGCACTGCCCTGTGCGAAAACCGCGATCGGAAGCGGACGCTCCTTCCACACTTTCCTCACGGCCGACCCGACCCAGACCATCGGCTCGAATCGGATGAATTCTCCCGCCATGCCCCTGGTTTTCGTGATGCAGGCGAGATCAAGCGTATTGTCCTTGAGCAATGGAACGAGTGCCGTGCTGGGCATGCCGATTACCCTTATTTCCACGCGTGGGTGAGCAACGGCGAACTTTCCCAGGACCGGCGGCAGCAGGGATGAAGCGTAGTCGTCCGGAACGCCGATGCTTATGCGGCCCTTCATCTCCGGGCGAACGACCGATGCCCATGCCTCGTCCCGCATTGCAAGCATACGACGGCCATAGTCGAGAAGCGTCTTGCCCTCTGCGGTAATCGCTACGCTACGGGTGCTTCGGATGAAGAGCGGTCTTCCAAGTGATTCTTCCAGCGCCTTTATCTGCATGCTCACCGCAGACGCAGACCGGTGCACGGAATCCGCACCCCGGACAAACGATCCGGTGTCGGCGACCGCCACCACCATTTCAAGCACGTCCAGATCGAGCTTTTTCATTTCGTCAGAAAATCTGAATAAAAAATTCAGTTTAATGCGTTTTACGTGGCTATGCGTCAGGTCGATACTGCAACCCATGACTACAGGAGAGCCTAGGGCAATGCACGGTACGGTATCGATCTACGGATTTCTGGCGGTCGGCGGGATGCTCGCTGTGACACCCGGCCCGAACATGGTCTACGTGATGTCGCGCTCCATTGCGCAAGGACGCGCAGCCGGTCTCATTTCCCTTGCCGGCGTCATGCTCGGATACCTTTGCTATATGTTTGGCGCGGCGTTCGGCATCACGACGCTTTTCCTGAGCGTGCCCTATGCCGGCAGTTTTTTGGGGGCCGGGGGCGCTTTCTATCTGATCTATCTGGCGTGGCTGGCCGTGGAGCCCGGCGGCCGCTCCCCCCTGGAGGTTCGCGATCTGCCTCAGCAACGGCCTCTCCGGCTCTTCGCGATGGGAGCAACGACCAGCCTGTTGAATCCGAAGCTGGCGATGATCTTTCTTTCACTCCTGCCTCAATTCATCGACTATCGGGAGGGCGACGTGCTCAGGCAATCACTCGTGCTCGGTTCATCGTTGATCATCGCGTTTGCATCGGTGAATTGCGTTGTGGCAGTCTGCTCTGGCAGCATGGCGACGTTCCTGTCCCGCCGGCCGCGACTCCTGCTGGTCCAACGCTGGGTGATGGGGGCGGTGCTGTTCGTACTCGGCACGAGCATGGTTGTCGACGCATGGAGGCTCGGAGGAACCATTTGACATCCCTCTTCTGGTGCTTCTGACTGCGCTGTTTGACGCATGAACAGAGGGCGGAAGTCGAGCCCCTATAAATCAACGCCGGGCGCAGTAAATGGCTTGGCCCGAAAACCAGAACGAGTCTGAAAGCTCCTGGAGGAGAAGATGAAGAAGTCGGTTACGACAGACGGCCAGCCGGCATCCGGGCTGATCGACAATAAGATCGCCGAACTCGGGGACTGGCGCGGGGATACCTTGAGCCTGATGCGCAAGCTCATCAGGGAGGCAGACCCGGACGTCGTGGAGGAATGGAAGTGGATGGGCACTCCCGTGTGGTCACACGACGGAATCATCTGCACCGGCGAGTCCTACAAGGCGATAGTGAAGCTGACCTTCGCCAAGGGGGCTTCGCTGAAGGACCCGGCCAGGCTCTTCAACTCGAGCCTCGACGGGAACGTAAGGCGCGCGATCGACATTCATCAGGGGGAGCAGGTCGACCCGGACGCGTTCAAGACGCTCATCCGCGCCGCGGTCGAATTCAATCAATCCGGTGCAAAGGCAAAGCCGCGGCGAGCGAAGTAGGCTGGTGCTTGGAGCAATGGACGAACGCACTGCACGTGCTCAACCTGCTGTAGATGGCAAGGTTGAGCATTGCGGGATCGCGTGTTTTCGTCGCCAATTTCAGACCATTCCGGACGCCGCGGATCTTCCATCCGATGGCACGTTTCAGAGCGCGCACAGATACGGCCTTTTGATTCTATTCGGCGAAATTTTATAAGGAATATATCTCGCCGGAAATATCCTGTGCACTGCCGCCGATCATGGAACATCCCTTTATACGGTTCAGGCGGAATCAACTTTATGCCGCCGTTCCAGGCTGCGTTTCTCGAACATCGTTATCTTCGCCCGGCATCGATGCGCGTTTTCTAACGTCCGAAAAATGCATTGATATCCAAAAATGACTAAAAGCAACGTCGTTCAAATAGTCCACTTTCAAGATGACAATCGTGTTTTCGTGGACATGGCCGATGACGTGGACAACCCGTGCCTGTCGTGCGGTGCATGCTGCCAGCACTTCCGCGTGTCGATGTACATGGGCGAGATGGCAAGCTCGCCTTGCGGAACGGTGCCCGACGAGATGGTCAGCGCGATCAATCCCCTGATGGTGTGCATGAAGGGTACTGAGGCTGGCCATGGGCGTTGCATCGCCTTGCGCGGCACCGTGGGCGAACCCGGTATCCGGTGCGAAATTTATTCGCAGCGTCCGTCTCCGTGTCGCGAATATCGCGTGTGGTCCGAGGATGGAACACCCAATCCGGACTGTCAGCGGCTGCGCAAGGCTATCGGACTGCAGCCGTTGAGGCGCGGTGTGGCGACCGCCGCGTGACGCGGTTTGTTCCCGCACGCTCGTGACGTAATCCGTGCGCCGTGACCGCTTTCCGGAAAATAAGGAAGCTGATTGCCGGCGACCCGCTCGACCCGCTCGACCGGCGCACGCGCCAGGCCATCGCGATTACGCCGCTGTTCGCGTTAATCGGTCTAGGCGCCGATGGGCTGTCCTCGGCCTGCTATGGTCCCGAAGAGGCGTTTCTCGCGCTCGGGCAGCACACGCCACTGGCCCTGTTTATCGCATCAGCGACGGCGGCCACCGTCTTCATCATCTCGTTCGGTTACAGCCAGATCATCGAATTGTTCCCTGCCGGTGGCGGCGGCTATCGCGTCGCGACCGCATTGCTCGGCCCGCGCTGTGGCGCAGTCTCGGGGGCGGCGCTGCTGGTCGACTATGTGCTGACCGTCGCGACGTCCATCGCGAGCGGTGTCGAAGCCTTGTTCAGTCTGTTGCCGGCGAACGCCCAGGCGTTCAGGCTCGTCACCGAGCTGAGCCTGATCGTGTTGATGAGCTGCCTGAATTTCCGTGGCATGAAGCAATCGATCCTCGTGCTGCTGCCGGTCTTCCTTGGCTTCGTCGCGCTTCATGCGGTGCTGATCGTGTACGGCGTCGCAGTCCACGGCGATCATCTGGCGGCGGTCCTGCCGGCCGCCGTGGGCGAGGCGCGCGGCATGTCGCATGCATTCGGCCCGCTCGTGGTCGCGGCGTTGCTGATGCGCGCGTTCTCGCTCGGCGGCGGCACCTATACCGGCCTCGAGGCCGTGTCGAACAATGTGAACATGCTCGTCGAGCCGCGCGTGCGCAATGGCAAGTGGACCATGTTCTGCATGGCGGCGGCGCTCGCGTTCACGGCGGGCGGCATCATCGTCCTCTACATGCTCTGGGGCACGAAGCCGGTCGAGGGTAAGACGCTCAATGCCGTAGTATTCGGCAGCGTGATCGACCACCTCGGGCTCGGCTCATCGCTTGCACGCCACGCCCTGCTCGCTGTGGTGCTCGCGTTCGAGGCGGGGCTCCTGCTCGTCGGTGCGCAGGCGGGTTTCCTCGACGGGCCGGTCGTCTTGTCGAACATGGCAGCGGATGCATGGATGCCACGCCATTTCCGCCACCTGTCGACGCGGCTGGTACGACGCAACGGCATTGCAGTAATCGGCATTGCGAATCTGGCCATCCTGTTGTGGACGCACGGCGACGTGACAACGCTCGTGGTGCTGTACAGCATCAACGTGTTCCTGACCTTCAGCCTGTCGTTCCTCGGCTTGTGCATCTACCGGTGGCGCAGCCGCCACGGCGGCCGTGGCTGGCTTCGGCCCTTTGCGCTGGCGGCGCTCGGCTTGTCGACGACGGTCACGGTGCTGGCCGTGACGCTCGTCGAAAAGTTCATGATGGGCGGCTGGCTGACCGTGCTGGTGACGGGCGCCGTGATCGCGCTGTGTTTTCTCGTCAGGCGTCACTACAGTGAAATCCGCACGCAGCTGGCGAACGAAGATGCGCCGTTCGCCGGTGCGGCGCCCCAGGTCGATGGCGGGATTCCGGTGAGGCCGGACCCGTCGCGGCCAACCGCGATCGTGCTTGTCGGCAGGCACCGTGGTGCAAGCATGCATGCGTTGCTTTGGGTGGAACGCATGTTTCCCGGCAGGTTCGACAACATGATATTCCTCGCAGTCGGCGAAGTGGACGCGCAAAGCTGGGAAGGCGCGAAGCAGATCGACGATTTGCGGGAAACGATGTCGTCATCGCTTGCGTACTATGTCGCTCAGAGCCGCTATCAGGGGTTTGCCGCCGATTGCCGGATCGAGTTCGCCACGCATCCGGCGGCCGGACTCATGCGGCTTGCCGAGAGCACCATGGAAGAGTTCCCGGACAGCGTGTGCTTCGCCAGCAAACTGATCTTCAGGCGGGTCAACTTCCTGTCGGCGTGGCTGCACAATCGAACGCCGGCCGAGATCCAGAAGCGGCTCCAATCGCAAGGCAGGAGGATGGTGCTCCTGCCGATGAAGGTCGGTTGACGGCGGCGTGGCGCGACGACCCGAACGTGTCTGAAAGGTGAACGAGGCTGCAATCAGGTACCGAACCCTGACCTGAAGACAGCCTGGCGTGTCGATTAGGCCCGGCCGCGCAATACAGCACGTTCCGGAATGGGATTGACTGCATGAGGCACCGGCAGTATCTTTTCTGGCGGGGTGTCACGTCCCCTGCGCCGCCTCACAGTCCCTTCCGATTCCGCGTCGGCACAGCAACCCGGACCGAAGCCATGCGTATCCACTTCCAGAACGCGTCAATTCCGACGCGGGCCGCCAATCGGCTCAAATACCGCCTGTCGCTGAAGGAATCCCAGGCGCGACAGGTGACTTCCGAAGTCTTCGGCTACAGGGACTGGACCGACCTTCACAGCGAGCTGGGCAGCACGGCGGCTTCCGCGCTCGACGAAGGATGTGACAGCGCGACACTGAGCGAGCGACGCGCCTATCAGGCGTCGCAATTGGCCGCATCGTCAGTTGATCTTCACGGTGCATCCGCGGACGACTTTGTCCAATGGTGGCAACCATCGGCCGCGCATCCGCACGAAGAGGACGCGCGCCCGGCAGAAACGCCGTTTGCCGGTTCAAAGGAAGATCTGAGTTTTCAGGAGGCGCTAAGCACATTGGCTCACGCCGTGCACCATCCCGTTGGCCACTTTGAACAAGCGCTCGTGACCGGCATACGCAGAACGGAAAACGAAACGTCGCTGAGCCTTGCAGAAGCGATCACCGATGAGTTGCTAAGCGGCAACCGGAACCGGGAACCCGAGGTGGCTCGTCACCTCCTTGAGGCCTTGGCCTCGCGAGGGCTACCCCGGTCGATACTGAACCTGTCGACGAGTTTGGCGCTTGGCGATGGCGGGCCCAAGGACGAAAAAAGAGCCGCTGGCTTGCTCGCGCAGTTGGCCGACTCTGCTTCAACTCCCGATGATCTCAAGCGGATTGCCAAATCGCGCCTCGGCACCGCCCAGGCGCATGGCAATCCGCAGCCGGCTTCCTGAACCGTCAGCCAAGGCGATGCACGTTGCTCACCGTGCCCTGGCATAGCGCATCGCGCTCGTCGGGACTTGCCTGCGTGGTCAGCCGCCTGAACGCATTCCAGCTCCAGCCGTTGCTGTGTGGATAGGAGCCCTTGTCCACAGGGAAATTCCCTCGCGCCGACCATCTCCATGCAGGTGTGCATCCACGGCTTCCACGCTTCGGCCAGATTAATCGACGACGGCGGCGACATGTGCATCGTCCCGTTCAGCGACCCCTCTTGCAGTGGAGCGTGGCGTATGTGCAGCGTCGCGGACACGTCCTCGCGCACCAGCTCACCGCATTCGTCCTTTCAAAAGGAATTTCAACGTCGCTGCGACGCAGAAGCTGGATAAGCCTCCTTGAACGCGGCAATCATCGCATCCGAGACGTACGACTCCAGAATCGAAGTCGAAGCCGCTTGCATTTCACGACCCACATCGTTCCGGACCGAACGCAGTTTCCCGACCGCGGACGAGGCGCTTCCGTATCTCACAAGCGAGTGCAACTCGTCTGCGGTCATGAAGTCCGCGTAGGCCGAGGCAAGATTGGCGTCCCAGCGCGCTTGATATTTCTCGCGAAATTCATCCAGCTTCGCGTGGACGAGGAGCGAGGTTGCAGGTTCCCCGAGCTTCTTGCTCAGAACCCCGAAGGTGGTCGTCCTGATCGCGACGATCCAGCCCATGGACGCCAGATTGTTGCCGATGTGCCGTTGCTCGACGAAGGCTAGCGCGGCATCACGGGCGTCGCTGGACGCGGCGGATACGGGCAATGGCTGAAGCCAGATCACCAGCAAGACTACGCAGCAACGAATGTATAAGCTCATGACGATGTACACGGCCGGAACAACGGTGTTATCGGCACGTCGGGGCCGGTACTTTAGGTCTGATTCCAGGCAACAGGGCCGGACAAGTCTTCCAGACGCCCAGGTCATGGATGAAGTTGCCGGTTTCATCTCGACCCTGTAACTGGAAGTAGCCGGTGATGGGTCCGATATCTCCGCCAAAAGACATGTGATGCGGCTTCGACGCGGCCCGCTCGGCAGGTCACTCAGCGCTGATCGTCGTCACGGGCACCCACTTGGCGCCCTTTACCTGATAGAGCGTCGAGGTCGGGTGTTTCAGGTCACCGTATGAATCGAACGCAATCTCCCCCGTGATGCCCTCGTACTGGGTCGTTCGCAGCGCAGGCATGAACACCTCGGGTTTTGCCGAATTCGCCTGCTTCATTGCGTTGATCGCCACCCAGGCACAGTCATACGCAAATGGCGCATAAGTCAGCGTGTCGGCGCCGAATCGCTTCTTGAATTTTTCCGCGAATACTTTGCCCTTGGGAAGCGACTCGACGGGTCGTCCGTACTCCCACGCCATTGCGCCTTCAGCAGCACTGCCCGCAACGCCGATAAAAATGCTGTCGGCGATGCCGCCGCTTCCCACGAACTGTGTTCGCATGCCGAGCTGCCTCATCCGCCTGGTCAATAGCGCGGCCTGGTTGTCAAGGCCGGCAAAGAAGAGGAGGTCGGCATTCGCCGCCTTGATGTTCGTGAGTTGCGCGTTGAATTCGACAGCCTTGTCGTTGGTGTACTCCGACGCAACGATGTGGCCGCCCGCCGCGACCACGGCCTTCTTGAATTCATCTGCGGCGCCCTGGCCAAACGCTGTGCGGTCGTCCATGACTGCAATGCGCTGCGCCTTGGTGACCGTTACCGCGTACTTTCCTGCATTCCCGGAGTTCTGTGCGTCGGTGGCGATGATGCGGAACACGTTCTTCAGGCCTTGCCGGGTGATAGCCGGATTCGTGGCAGCGGGGTCTATCAATGGGATACCGGCCTTGGCGAATATTGGCGAAGCGGGTAGCGCAACTCCGGAGTTGTAGTAGCCCACCACCGCCACCACCCCCTCGTCGACCAGCTTCTGCGCCACCTGCACGCCAATGCGAGGATCGCCCTGGTCGTTGACGGAATTCAACTCGAAGCGCACCTCCTCTCCGCCCAACTTGATGCGCTGGGCATTCGCTTCTTCAATGGCAAGTCGAACACCATTCTCGATGTCCTTCCCGTTAGCGGCTCCGGCGCCGGTCAGCGGAGCCGACACGCCAATCTTCACGACCTGCTGTGCAACGGACGGGTTGCTCGCAAGTGACATCGCGACGGCAGCCAGCCCGACGGCGAGAAATTTTCTTGAAGTGTTAAGCATCGGCTCACTCGAGGTTGAGACCAGAATCGGCGTGGAAGGGCGAACACGCGCTGACTACCGTGATTTCGCTGACGATGTTTCGTGCATCCGTAACCCTTGCGCGGCATGCCCGGATGCCTAGGCATACCTCAGGAAACTCAGGCCGGCGTACCTTGTGATCGAGGTACGTGAATCTGCTCTTCGCCACCCAAAGTACCCTTGGGGTCCTTGAGGTAACGCATCTGCCACTTCTGAAACAGCCAGTGAGGGCTCCAGACCGTGGCCACCACCCATTGTTTCGCCTGATAGGCCCGGGTGACCCCGGCCAACATGCCGGCCTCGCTCGACGCCTGCAACTTGTACCCGGACAGGTCATAGGCCTTGATCGTCTTTTCTGAAGCCTGCATCAGTCCGCCGCCGGGCTCGATGCCCTGAATGGTCGCGTTCAGCTTGCTTTTGACTTCCGGCTTGTTGAGGTCGGATATCGACGACAACTCCGACTCGGGAATGTAGATCGGCACCGCCCAGCCGTTCCTGCCGCCGGTGTAGATGACGCCGACGTCTTCCATGTCGTTCTTGTACTTCGTGTAGTACATGCCGTGAGTAACGGGCAGCCAGCCACCGACCATGATGTCGAGGTCGCCACGCGCGACGCCTTGATACTGGATGCCGATGTCGGCCTGCACGAACTGGACCGGTTGTTTCAGGCTTGTTTCGAGCGCGTATTTGGCGACGTTCGCCACGGCCAGGACGTCCGCCCAGTTGGTCACTGCCATCTTGATGGGCTCGGCCGCGACCGCAGGTCCGCCTCCGACGCCAAGAGCAACGACCGTCGATACTGTCAGCTTCGCCAGAAGCGCCTTAAAAACATTGATCTTCACGTGGTACTCCAAGTCGTTTGAGAAAGGCTCTGGAATGCGGCGGCGGCGGCCGCTGCCACGCAGCGTGTCTGTTGCCAGATCGCTGCGGCCTCCAGGGATAGCGCCATACTGTGTTCCGAACCGCTTGCCAATCCCGGTTCGATCGGGAGCATTTCAATGCGGCCGCTTCCGGCCATGGCCGCTCGTGCGTCAAGTGCGGGCCACTCCGTTTGCACCGGCCTTTGCTGCCCGTGATACCCGTTTGGTCTTCCTTGCCTTCACGCCAAAACTTTCCGTGAGGCGGTCGAGTACGATGGCAAGCAACACGACTCCGAGACCACCCTCAAAGCCAATTCCGATGTCCAGGCGTTGAATGCCACTCAGCACGTACTCGCCGAGTCCACCGGCGCCAATCATCGATGCAACGACAACCATCGAGAGCGCCATCATGATGGTCTGATTCACGCCGGCCATGATTGAAGGCAGTGCGTTCGGCAACTGGATCTTCCAGAGGAGCTGTGCATCGGTGCTGCCGAATGCGCGCCCGGCTTCCAGCAGTTCCTCGCGGACCTGTCGGATGCCCAGGGTCGTGAGGCGTACGACTGGCGGCATGGCAAACACAATGGTCGCGATCACGGCCGGGACTCTGCCTAACCCGAACAGAATGACTGCGGGAATCAGATAAACAAACGCGGGCATCGTCTGCATGAAGTCGAGCAGTGAGCGCAGGATCATTTCCACTCGTTTGTTCCGGGCTCCCCAGATGCCCAGAGGTACGCCGATTACCAGGCTGAAGACCGTGGCCGCGATGACGAGAGCCAGCGTGGAGACCGTTTGCGCCCACAGTCCCATGTATTGGATTACCAGGAGCGCCAGGCCGACGAAGACGGAAAAGAAGACTCCGCGCCGCCAGAATGCGAGAGCCATGAGAATGACGAGCATGGCAACGAACGGGACCGCGGCCAGCCCGTCCTCCAGTAGCTTGACCACGGCTCCGAGCGCGGCAGAGAAGGCATCGAACCCGCCCCGGAAATGCTGAAAGAGAAAATTGACCGCATCTTCTGCGAACTTCCCGATGACTGATGAGTTCATGCTGCTCTCCGTTCCATGACTTGCTTGAGAATCGTCCGGCAGGACACTACGCCCGCGAGTTGCCCCGCCGCGTCAGTGACGGGTACGTCGTGTTCCTGGCTCAATGCAATGGCAGCGAGCTGATGCAGGTCCGCATCCAGCGGAACGGCATTCACGTCACCCAGCAACGCTTCCCGGACGGGACGCTTGCCAGTCTTGTGCAGCGATGCCGGCGTGACACAACCCTGGTACCGGCCCGATTCGTCGCAGACATAGCCGCACTCGACGCCGCTGTCGATGAGTTGATTCAGGTAACGCTCGGAGGGCGTAGCGACGTCACAAGAGATCCGTCCCCGGTCGACGCCGGTCATGAGGCTGGAAGCCTTGAGAAACCGGGAAACGTCCACGTTGCGGAAGAAGTCGCGTACGTACGCGTCCGCGGGCGACTGGATAAGCTCTGCCGGCGTGCCGACCTGAATCAGGCAGCCATCCTTCATGATGCCGATTCGCCCACCAATCTTGATGGCTTCTTCAATGTCATGCGAAATGAAGACGATCGTCCGCTGCTCTTCCTTCTGAAGCCGCAGAAGCTCGTTCTGCATTTCGAACCTGATCAGGGGATCGAGCGCGGAGAACGCCTCGTCCATCAAGAGCACCGAAGGATTCACTGCGAGCGCGCGTGCGAGGCCGACCCGCTGCTGCATGCCGCCGGACAGTTCGCTCGGAAGCAGCTTTTCGTAGGAGCCGAGGCCAACTCGCGTCAGCGCAGCACGCGCGACTTCGTACCGCTCGGCCTTCTTCAGGCCGGCCACTTCCAGTCCATACGCGATGTTGTCGAGCACCGTGCGGTTGGGCAGAAGCGCGAACGACTGGAACACCATCGCCATCTTCTTGCGACGCACACCCCGCAGCTCGGGCGTGGACATCGGCGCAATGTCGCGCCCCTCGAGAATGACCTGGCCGGAGGTCGGTTCAATCAGCCGATTGAGCAGACGAACGAGCGTCGACTTACCGGAGCCGGAAAGGCCCATCACGACGAAAATCTCGCCCGCCTTGACGCTGAGACTGACGTCATTGACTGCCACCATGTTGCCGGTCTGCTCGAAGATTTCGTTCCGGCCAAGACCCTGCTTCATCAGCTCGGCGGCACGCTCGGGCTTGGGCCCGAAGATTTTCGACAGATTCCTGACCGTTAGAATATCGGTCCCGGTAGCTGCCACGGGTTTCGCTGCCGACGCAACAGCTTCCGCGATTGCGCCCGGGTGTACCACGTCTTCCGGCGCGAACGTCAGGTTTGGGGTCATTCTGTCATCCAAGCTGGCAAGTTCAAGAAATTGAAGCCCGCGACCTACTGGCCTTCACACGGACCCTGCGCACCACGGTCTCGTTTGCGTCGGGCCCGGCTCGCTTCCAGCTTCATCACTGAATCGGAGTACGGGAGTCGAGGCGCTGTGCTACGAGACGTTCAAGTCGCACAAGTCACCGATTCTGGCGCGATATGTAGAACATTCGTGTCCAGAATTTGAGGATCGTCGGTGCTTAATGCATGGATTGCAGCGTATCAAGCCAAATCGACCTCTCCAGCTACATTTTGTGCGCCCTTTCCCATACTTCTGGTAATGCAAGGCGCCGGTGCAGCGTTCGCCGAAAAGGAGCGTGAAAAGGAAGATGCTCGCGGCGCCAGCATTGGCGCGGGTTCGCGGCGGAACGAGCGCGATATCGAGGCGTTGCAAAGCGTTCGCCGCGATTTCCCAAGGCATGCCGCATAGGGAATGTCCCAAGTCAGGCGCGTTACGCATGACTTTTTCGGCAAGCGGCCTCATCGCATGCGGGCATTTCACGACGTCGTTGAATGCTGAAGTTCGCGTGAGCAGCATCAACTCCGGTGGGGTTCGCGACTATTCGCGCGCAGCCCCGCGAGACATTTCACAACGATAGGGATTGGAAAGCAGGCAGGCGCATTGATACCCGCGAGCCCGCGTGAAAGCTGGCGCGCAGAAGGTTCGCGAGATGGTGACGATGGTGATGATGAACCGAGCGTTGCCGGGAACCACGGCTTGGCGGAAGGCAGCAGGAGTCGAACCTACCTGGGAGCGGCTGACGCCCCCAACTGGGTTTGAAGCCCGAAGACGCTGTACGTATACACACTTGACCGGCTTGAAACCCGCTACGGCAAGCGGCTTCTTTGCTTCGTCAATGCTGTTGATGCGTACAGTTCTTAACCGTGCGAAGGCAGAAAAACACACACCTCTATTTCCCCTTTCCGATCTTACTGACCGCCTCTGCCAAACGATCCGTAACCAGATGGGCGTAACGCTTGGTCGACGCTGGCGTTTTGTGCCCGAGGACGCCTCCCACAGTGTACAGATCGATGCCGGCGTTAATCATTTCCGACGCTGCGCTGTGCCGCAGATCATGAAACCTTAGATCGGGATAACCGGCCTTGGCTCGCGCCTTGTTCCACTCGTCCTTCAGTTTGCTTGGCCTGATCGTGAACCTGATGCGCCGCGCGATGACCGCAATCCTTGGGTGAATTGGCACAAGCCGGGGGCGCCCGTTTTTTGTCGTGCTGAGCGAGTAACCTTCTCGCGTCACGGCTGCCCTTAAAATCTCGCTAAGGCGCATGCCGGAATAGAAGGCAACGCGGATTGCCGCCCTAGTTTCGCGATGCGTGCATGCCCTGGCGATCTGCAACATTTCGCGCCGTCCCTTATAAATGTGACGCTCGTTGCTGAATTTCGGAATTACCAACTTGCCGGTCTCGTCGTGGGCGACCTTTCCTTTCTTGTGAGCATATTTGATCGCGGCGCGGATGTAGCCAAGCGTGTTGCTGATCGTCTTGTCATTCATGGGCTTTTTGGGGTTGCCGCTTCGATCAACACTTGCCCGCATATATCCCGTGAATCGGACTGACCACTCGTACAAATCTAGTGCGTCTTGATCCTCATACTCGGCCGCGTATTTTTCCATTACCTGAGACCGAGTGGTGAAATCCTTCCAGCCGGACCCTTCGTCCTGAAAGTGAAGCCTGACGCATTCGCCGATTGTGACGACCGGCTTTTTGATGCCGGTCTCTACGGCGTAGACTTCTGCGTCCCACTGGCGGCCAAGCTTATCCGCTTCTGCCGCAGAAAGTCCCGCAGGGATGACCTTGGTTTTTCGGACACGCTTGCCTTCGATGACACGCTCGAACGTCCACCTGTAGCGCCTGCGGCCATTTTTGGTAATGGTTTCGATTGGCATGATGCGAGGAACCTATAAAGCGAGTCAAGATCGTAGACGTAAGTTTTGTGACCGAGCCTGAAGCGCTGAATTATCGAGCACGTCCGGTCGATGCGGCTGATGTTTGCGTACGGTACGCCAAGGATTGCGGCGGCCTCTTTCGCGCTTACGCGCTTTCCCGCGGCGATGCTCATCTCTCCTTCTCCCAATGTCTGCATGCTGGCGACCGAAACAATATGTCGCTGCCTGGACCCCCCGTCCAAACTGATCTCATGAGCGCACACTTCCGATACGTGCCTGCAGTATTGCCACTCACCCTGACGGCATGCTCGCAACTCTTGCATGTCTCGCCCGCGGGGCCAGTTCCGGGCGGCGCCGCATACCCGTTCGGCCTTGTCGGCTTGCGCACACCCTTCGCCTCGCTAACTTCTATCACGACCGTCTCGCCGAACAGATCGATAACCTCTCGTCGCTCCATGTCGAACTCCCTCGCGGTCACCCGCAATATTCGTTCAAGTGCTGCGGTCATGCGTGGCGTCTGTCCGGAAACGGAATCTTCGCCCGGTGCGCCACGCTGGGACGATCCTGGCCGACGTCTGCAAACTTGCAAATCGGGTATGTCCGACGAACTTCGGCAAGGTTGAATTCCACGTGCGGACACCCGACCCACTCGAACACCGCCTTTCGCAGCCGGTTCCGATAAACCCTGACAATCCCTGTGTGGATCCAGTCGATCACTTGCTCACCCCAAACTGGTTCCTCGTACGCTTGGCAGAAAACAACGTAGCTGGTGCTCACGACTGCACTCCCGCCTGAGCGCTCGCAATTTCCACGAGCCTCGGATCAGCCCTCGTCAGCACGTCCAGAAGCAGACGCTTTTCCTCGAGGTACGTCACGGCGAACTTCGGATCGTGTTTCACGATGCTCGACGTGTTGCTGATCAGGTCGGCGCATTTGATCGTCTGCACCCATGCCGGCGCCGCTGCGAGCCGGGCCCGAGAGGCGGCCTTGCGCTCGGCACGGTTTCCAAATTCCAGATCGGAAAGCATCACGACGCCAGCAGCGACGATCTCGCCAAACTCGCTCCGCAAGTGCGCCGACGAAACACCCTGATCTTCGATGCAGTCGTGCAACCAGGCGACGGCTACCATCGTGCTTGGGTGGGTCTCTTCGTGGGGCCATCCAAGTGCCGCCACGATCCCGGCGACCTCTGCCAGATGGTCGACGTACGGATTGCCGGTATATTTTCGGACCTGATTCTTATGCGCCTCCCGTGCGAACTGCATTGCCTTGAATGCGATGCTCACAGTTTCACCTCCTCGTATTCGCTTTTCACCGAGCATTCGGTCGAGTGGTGCCGCTGCATAATGATCCGCACGCCGTGGCCTATGTCGATCGGTCGCCCGTTGGCTTCGATAAGCCGGCTGGAATAATGGGTTCCGCCGAGCTGGGCGACCAAGTTCTCCCAGAACTCGACATCCCACTTCAGAGCGTGCAGTTGATCGTGATTGATCTCTACCAATGTGCGGATACTCATAAAAAATCCTGTTTTCATTTCGGATTAAATTTTTCCCGTTGCGCCCCTAAAGTTTAGGTTCGCGCCGCCGATACAGCGGCATGGACAAATTCGAAGCTAGAGCCCTCTTCGATTCGGCGAGTGAAATGGCCGATGCGATAGTTACGGCGAAATATGGTTACTGCGATCCCACCGATAAAGTGCACGGCGCCGCGTACGACAAAGCCTTTTATGGGCTACTGTCGGAGCACTTCAGTGATATGACGATTCCAGATCTGATGGCGTGGATTGGGTATTAAGTAGATAAATTCCGGCGGGGCCAATGGAATGCGCGCGAACGTCTCTTACTGAACTGACTTCCGTGTCAGGCGGGGGTAAAGATCGATTTCACGACCATCAATACCTGGCGCTCATGCACCGCGACCTCACCATTGGCGATTACGTCGTAGCGATCCGCGCGGAGCTTAAGTGCCTCGTGAGTCCCGACGTAGTCACTGGCTATACCGTCAGCTTCTCGATCAGACGAATAGACGGCAATTTCCTGCCGGACAACGTTCTCGCCGAGACGTCGGAAGAAATCGCGCCCAAAAACCACTACTTCTCCTCCGTCAAGACCGCCCTCGATGCTGGCGAACAGGAGGCGCGAGTTCGCATCGGTGATATTGAAGCGCGCCGAGGGATTAGCTAGGGCTCAACCGGGTGCGCTCGCGCCGTCACGACCACGAATTCGGTTATGTGTTGCGTCATGCTAGGATTCCTCATACAAAAACAAGGAGCCCGTCATGGAATTTGAGTACAAGCGCGACAAGGGTGAGCGGCATACTTATCGAGTGTCGCTTCAGATAACGCGCGATCCCGATGATGGCAGCCTGGGCTATGTCGCCAAAGTGCATCGAGGAGAGGACTACCTTGGTGAATTGAAGCCCATTCGCCTTCGAGAAACGGACGTGGACGAGGCCTTCGCGGAGGCGCGCGCATTTGTGGTGCGCGACATTGACGACCTCGTCGGTATCCGTGAGTAGCATTACGCACCTTCCTTATCCGTAGATGCTGCTTTGAATTCCATGAGCGGCTGATCGCCGCGCACATACAGCGGGTGCCGCGGCGCGCCGCTTTTCGTCGTGCCAAGGCAAGTCAATTGCGCGCCTGCGTGGCGCAACAGGTGGACAACGGCTGCGACGCGATCGGCGCGCGCATTCGCGCCCCAGGCACAGACGACGCGCCCATGCGTTACCGCGAGCTCATACAAGTGGTCGTCATTCTCCGGGCCGATAGGGTCGGCGTGCAGCCAAAGCCCCGCGGGGTCTGTTGAGCGTAGGGCATAGAGGTTCGCGACCGTGATTCCGTCCATACCCCACGCGGCGGCAAACGATCGGCAACGGCGTATCGTCGGGTCGTCGAGCGTCGCATCGGCTGTGCTGGGGTTCAGCATCAAGAACATGGCGTGCGGCTCGCCGGCAGTCATCAGGCAGCCTGGCCGAGACAGCGAGTATCGGTATTGACCACAGGGGCTGATGATTGCGCTCATGCTAGGATTTCCCCAACCAGGGAGAAAACATGGCTGTGCACGCAATTACCGCAGTTAGGCTTGACGCCCATTCGCGAACGATCACACACGTGCTTTGGGGTCAGGTTTCCGTGAGAGGGGAGCAGTTTGAAGTCGCACCGCATGAGGCGCCTGTAGCTGCAGTCGTAGACGCGCTGGTCGACGGCGACACTGTCGTCACGGTCTTTCAGGTTGATGGACAGCGCGTTGCAGGGCCGGAGGTTAGGCCCGTCGTGCTCGAGAGTTTGAAAATGGGCATTGAAACCGTACCGGATCCGCATCCGCGGCGGACGCTCGCCAATCTTCCTCGGCTTGATCACGAATAGAGCACCCATCTACGCACCTTCCTTGTTAGCCAGCAAGTCCACGAGTTCTAGCCGGCGTTTGACTTTATATGCGGCGACCCATGCGCTCGCCGTCCATGGGTTCCCGAGCTCGCCAGTGATCTTGCGCCGCGTGCTCATCGCGCCGGCCTGTCGCCATGTGATTTCGACGGCGCCGGCGGCAATCGCGAGAGCTTTCTTGGTCAGCGCGATGTCGTAGTGGCTCGAGTGCTTCGGCGGCGCCTGGTGCCACTTGCGCGCGACACCGATCTTGTCGGCCATCGCGTGCAATTCCTCGTCGGTGTCGGCCAGCATGTGACACATCTTCATGCGGCCGTACGCGGCGTTCATGTCGTCGACGTAGACCGTCATTCCGCCACCCCCTTAGCCTGCAATGCCGCGTCAATAGCGGCGTGCTCGTTGATCTGGATTGCGTCAAGGGTCGCGTCGGCCTGTTGCTTCGTGTATCCGCTGTAGCTGACCCATTTCAGATACCGCTCCGCATCCAGCCGCATCGCATCTATGTCGGCGCTGTGCTGGGGGGCGGCGGCGGGCGCACGACTCTCGACAATCGATTCGACGAATTCGATAAGACCGGCGCGGTTCTCGTCTAGGTTGCTTCCCAATCCGCCGAACCGATGGCCCGGCGTGCTATCGATGTGATACGCGGACTGGCACGCGCTAACCCAATCAAGGATTTCCGTCTTTTCTTCTTCTGTCAGCGCTACCGGCTTCAGTTCTGTGCTCATCGCTGTGTCTCCTTTGCGTCACGCTTGGCGCGCATCTTTCCTTCCTCGATGCCTTCGAGGTACGCTGCTTTCTCGCCCGGCGTGCGCGGCGTAAGTTCGTCGCTGTACTGGATGTGCGCCACCGCCTCCCCGCTGCTCTTGCCGCACTCG
>NZ_JFHC01000059.1 GCF_000698595.1 Caballeronia glathei
CGATTGCGCACTTGTTATGGTGAACTTCCTGTTAATAGGAATGCTTATTGTTTGGGTGTCTCTGCCATCTTCGATTAATGCCGTCTGGCTTCAGGCGCTATTCAGCGCGACTCCGATGAGCCGGTGGCCAGCGCGTTGACGTCTTCCATGGTTATCGAATGTGATGAGCGTATCCAGGCAATCGACACCGTCGACGCAATGCCCGCGACATGCTCCGGTCTGTCAGCCACTGATGCGGTGCGGCGACGTTTCCTTTCATTGTGCAAGGTAAATGTAAGGTTTGGACGGTGTCCGCTCAGTGCGCAAACCCACATGGCCGGCTTTCTTCGCCGGGTCCCGGGCCGTTCCTATCAAAACGCGCGGACGATTAAATCGTATGCGATTGACATTGCGGATCGCTTCCTTCATGATGCATCGCATGCGATCGAAGCGCATACGAATCAAAGAGACACAACCCCTTATCCAGCAAGGAATCCATCATGGCCAAGATCGAAAAAGTCATCTTCTCGGGCAAGACCCACACCACCGTCAACCGCGACCCCGGCGTCCAGCGCGGCGACCACGGCGTCGTCGACATCAAGCTGTCGGCGCCCGGCGGTGAAAACCACGAGTTCATCGCCGCCGAGCCGCACCCGACCGCAGAGCAACTGTTCGCAGGCGCCTGGTCGGCCTGTTACATCACCGCGCTCGGAATCGCGGCCTCGCTGAAGAAGGTCACCCTGCCGCCCGACGCTTCCGTGGATATCCAGGTGGACGTGGGCCAGACCGGTCCCGGCTGGTTCCTCGGTGCCCAGTTCACCGTCCGCTTGCCGGGCGTGGCACAGGATGTCGCCGAGGCGCTCGCGCATACGGCCCATCAGATCTGTCCCTACTCGAAGGCCGTGCACGGAAACATCGAGCTCGCCCTGAACGTCGTCACCGCGTGATCGGGCAGGACACACGCTTCCTACTCACATCGTTTAGAGAACTCACATCATGAAGACAAAACTCATCGCTGCCTTG
This sequence comes from Caballeronia glathei, assembly GCF_000698595.1. Lineage (GTDB taxonomy): Bacteria > Pseudomonadota > Gammaproteobacteria > Burkholderiales > Burkholderiaceae > Caballeronia > Caballeronia glathei. Next base: position 1,003 of record NZ_JFHC01000059.1, read on the forward strand.
CTCGTCGCACTTTCGGCTTCCGCCGCCGCTCCCGCGTTCGCCAGCGGGTATGGTCCCGCCCCGTTTTACACGCCCTCTGCTGGCGCACCGGCGGCGCAACGCGGTCAGAGCGTGCAAACCCTCGCCGCCGAGCGCGACGCCGCTGCTGGATCGCAAGAGGCGTACGGCGGTGTCCCGGCCGGTCGCGCGCAAGCGGGGAGCCGTGCCGCTCTGGCGCAACGCGACGACCTCCATTCACGTCGCTAGATCGCGCATCGCCGGTCGCGGGCCGTCGCGCATCATCGCTCGCGATGCGCGACGGTCACGGCATCCGGCAGGTCATGGTTTAATTACTAAGGAAGAAGCAAGCAATGTTCAGTCATGTAGCGGTCGGTACCAACGACCTGGAAAAAGCGAAGCAGTTCTACGATGCAGTGCTGGGTACGCTCGGCTATCGTGAAGGGTTTGATGACCAGGGCCGGGGCCGGCGCTATGTCTATCGCGCGGACAACGGCCTGTTCATCATCAACCGGCCACTGGATGGTCAAACGGCGACCCACGCCAATGGTGGCACGATCGGCTTTGCGTGCCAGTCGACCGATCAGGTCGATCTCTGGCATGGTGCCGGGGTTGCCAATGGCGGCAAGTCGGTCGAGGCCCCGTCCGGCGTGCGTGGCGCACAGGCTGGAGGGCTGTACCTCGCCTATCTGCGCGATCCGGATGGCAACAAGCTCTGCGCGCTGCATCGCATGCCGGACTGAGGCGGACTGCGTTGCCGAAAGCGCGCTTGCCGGCCGTGCCCATGGCGGCACGGACGCTGGTCTGCACGACGCCACGGCGGACCCGTTCCGAGCGAATTTACTGACGAAGTGTGTATCTGGTGGATCAACACCACTGACGGAGATGATTGAAATGACGACACAAACCGAAACCGCCATCCTGGCCGGCGGGTGCTTCTGGGGGATGGAAGATCTGGTGCGACGCTATCCCGGCGTCCTGTCCACGCGCGTGGGCTACACCGGCGGCGATGTGCCCAACGCCACTTACCGCAACCATGGCACGCACGCGGAGGCGATCGAGATCGTGTTCGATCCGAGCCAGATCGGCTATCGTCAGATCCTCGAGTTCTTCTTTCAGATCCACGACCCGACGACGAAGAACCGCCAGGGCAACGACATTGGGCCGAGCTATCGTTCCGCGATCTTCTATCTCAGCGATGAGCAGAAGCGCGTGGCCGAGAACACCGTGAGGGACGTGGACGCATCCGATCTCTGGCCCGGCAAGGTCGTGACGGAGATCGTCCCTGCGGGCCCGTTCTGGGAGGCCGAGCCGGAACATCAGGACTATCTGGAACGCAATCCCGGCGGATACACGTGCCACTTCGTCCGGCCAGGCTGGAAGCTGCCTGCGCGGTGAGCCGACGGGTGAGCCGATGCCTGAGCCGCGGGTTGTCCGATGCCGCGGATCGAGCAACGGACCCGGTAAGGTTCCTTCGTGGTCGGTCGCAGGCTGCCTGAATGCGGGTTCCACGGTGCGGCGCACTGCCGGGTGGCGGCGCCGCGCGTGGGAAGGGCTGAGCCTGGATGGAACGAACGAGGGCTGCTCTCGACGCGGCGGCCGCCCACGATTCACTTCATCGCGATACAATCGCATGCGATATATAATTTTCGTTGCGAGACATCAGGCGTGAGCCAGAGAGGATGCAGATGAAATCTACGGATCAAGCGGCACCCGTGAACGTGATGCTTTCCGACTTCCTGTGTTTCGCGGTCTATTCCGCGAATCTGGCCTTCGGCAAGGCATACAAGTCGATCCTCGAGGAACTCGGGCTTACCTATACGCAATACATCACTGTCATTGCGCTGTGGGAAGAAGACAACCAGACCGTCAGCGGTCTGGGAGAGAAGCTGTTTCTCGAATCCAACACGCTCACGCCGATCCTGAAGAAGCTCGAAGCGATGGGTTATCTGGAAAGGCGGCGCGATCCCGAAGACGAACGCCAGGTGCGTGTCAGTCTCACGAAAAGCGGTCGGAAGCTGCGGGAAAAAGGCCTGAACATGGACCTTGTCGAGGCGACCGGCCTGGCGCCAGACGAGTTCGCGCAAGTGCAGAAGGCGATCGCGAGGCTGCGCAACAATCTCATCCAGGCAGTACGAGCGGCGGAATGAGTTGAGCGGCTGCGCTCACGCAATCCTTATTCGTGCCGTGCGCTTTGAAAGCGTGGCATTGGCGCACGAACATCGACGGAGCCAACCATCGACCGGCTCCAGCCCGGCTCAACGGTTTGAGCCATAACGGCCGCACTCCAGACGGGTTGTCGCCTGTCGCGCCAGCTCGTGTTCAGCGCGAACATTTCTGCTGGAATTCCCTTGGCGGGGCGAGCGTTGCCAATAGCGGCCGGAACGCGGCGATGAACGCGCGTCGCGCGTAGCACGTTCGATCGACGCACCGCGGATGCCAGGCCGCTCGCGTGCTGGTTCAACGCAGCAGCCCTGAAAAGGGGTGACAACATCCTCTGAACAGCAACGGCATTGAATCCCGCTCCCGGGCAATGCACGTGAATCCCTGTCTGTCACTCAATCCCGCCTTCAGGTTTTGTATCGCCATGTGTCCATCATGGCTCCGGATACAAGACGATTTCCGCCTCACATAACACGACACACGCCCGATACAGGCGCGCGGTTCAATAGGTTCCATCGAAAGCAACGCTGCACGCAGGGTGCCGGTGATAGGACAGCCCACGAAAACAGCGTCGCGTTCGCAGAGAAGTTCAATAACCGATTTGATAGTCAGTGGAAAGGAGTCGAGATGAAAACAGTACGAACCATCGCGGTAGCCATGCTGGTCGCAGCAAGCGCGTTGACGATGCAGGCGGCGCATTCGCAGCAACCAGGAATCGCGCGCATCGATCTGCAGCAGCACGATCTCAGCGTGCCCGGACGCGAAGTCATACAGGTGCGCGTCGACTTCAGCAAGGGTGCGGAGGCGCCGAGGCATGCGCATCCGGGCGAAGAGGTGGCCTATGTTCTCGAAGGGTCGCTTGAGTATCAGCTCGAAGGCAAGCCGCCGGTCACGCTCAAGGCAGGCGACACCTTGTTCATCCCCGCCGGAACGATCCATTCGGCGAAGAACGTCGGCAGTGGCAGCGCAAAGGAACTCGCCACGTATGTCGTCGAAAAAGGGAAGCCGCTTGTCGTGACGGCCAAGTAAGCGATCAGTCCACGAACAGGGAAGCCTCGACACGCCTGCCCGTTGGGGCGACGATGTAGCGTTCAGCCGCTCCAGGGAAGAATGGCCGCGATACGTGCAAGGGTTGTCAGGCTTCCCGTGCAGTAATTAAGCGGCTCGAACATCTGCATTCCGGATCATCGCCGCTTTCGATAAATCCGGCGGCGGCCTGCGTCCCTCGGACATCGCGTCCGCGAAAAGGAAACACCATGCCATTGCCCCTCAGACACATTGCCGTCGCTGCAGCCGGCGCTATCTTCTGCGCCGCGGCCTGGGCGCAAAGTGCCGCTGATATTGCCCGTCCCGCGGCTGTCATTCCGCTGGAATCGGAGCCCGCGGCGAAGCTCATCACGTATCCGCCGTTAGCCGGACCGCTCGCTCGCGGCGTCGTCATCATTCAGTTCCGGACCGAGAATCTGCGAATCATGCCGGTATTCGGCAGCGCCGCCGTCGATGTATCGCCGCATCTCGGCCACATTCACGTGACAGTCGATGACTGGCACGGCACCTGGGCGCATACAAGCGAAGATCCCGTCATTCTGGTCGGATTGGAGCCTGGCAAGCACAAGATCCTGCTCGAACTTGCCGATCCGAGTCACAAGATCCTCTCGGGCGAAACCGTCATCGTTACTGTCCCGGAGCAGAAGGCGCCCAAGGCCAAATCCCACGAGCACGGACAGCCCGATCAGGGGTGAGGGCTTGCGGCTGGCGGAGGATGTGCGGTAGCAAGCCGCTACTTCTCGAGCGAGGGCGAGCGCGACTCCAGGGATGCGGCATCGGTTGCCTGCCGATCGACGCCGGCGAACTCCTTTCTGTATGCCGCCGGCGTCGTTTCCCTGAGTGCCCGGAACTGACGGTTGAAGTTGGCCAGATTCGGAAACCCGGAACGGGCGGCGATCACGGATACTGGCCAGGACGTGTCAGCGAGCATGCGGCACGCGTGACCCATGCGAACGCGGCTCACGTACTTGCCCACGCTTTCGCCGACATGCTGGACGAAGTAGCGGTTGAGCGTCCGCTCGGAAAGCATCGCGGCGGCGGCGAGTTCACGGAGCGTCAGCCGTTCCGCGAACCGTGCCTCGATGACCGCCAGCGCGCGGTTGAGCCGCTCCGGCTCGTGGCCTGAAGGTCGCCCGATGCTGCCCCCGTCGAACGCGCTTGGCGACGCCAACGGTGACGCTTGTTCGTCTGCCAGCTGACACAGCACATCGAGAATGGCGCTCAGGCGCTTTCTCGGAGAGTCGGCAAGAAGGATACCGGCGTGTTGCCGCATGGCGGCGCCTGCTTCAGGGCTGAACGAAAGACCGCAGGCCGCCCTTCTCAGGAGCCGATGCAGCGCATCGTATTCCGGGCAGCAGTCGGCGACCCGCCGCGCCCAGTCGCCGCTGAACCACACGACGATGGCAACCTGCGGGGCCGTGCTGTCGATCGAGCGGTTGGACGACCACGTGTGCGGCAGGTCCGGCGGCACGAGCACGAGGTCGTCGCCCTCGTATTCCGCGATCGAGTCGCCGATATAGCGCTTCCCGCGGCTGTTCATCGTGAGCGTGAGCTCGTATTCCGGATGGTGATGCCATTCAAATGGAATGCGCGGCAGCTTTCGGTGATAGACGCGCACCGAGCACCCCGCGCCCATCTCCACGTGTTCGTAGGCAGGCTTCATGGCAGGAAGCGCAAAGTAGTTGTCTGGATAGTATCACTGCCCGCTGCGGCGCGGCGCTAAGCTGACGGCACTGGAGAAGACAAGGAGACGCCATGGAATCCCTTCAAATCGCCGACCTGCCGGCAGCGATTCGCGCGGTCAAAAAGCAGCTTCGCGCTCAGTTGCCGAACTACAGGGACGTGTTCGAGCAGGTCGAAGCCGAAATCAAGCGAAAGGCAGGCGTCATTGCCGCCGAGCGCGCTCGGGGAGAGCCGGTCATCCCCGAAATCCGGTTCGCGGACATCGGCGCGGGGCGCGTGAGCGGCGAACAGATCGCGCTCGTCAAGGAGCGGGGCGCGTGCGTCGTACGCGGCGTTTTCACTCCTGAGCGCGCGAGTCGGTGGGACACGCAGATCGCCGCTTATGTCGAAGCCAATCGCCTCGACGAGAGACTCGCGCATCGGGCGGAGGACAAGTACTTCGGCAATCTCGCCTCGAGCAAGCCGCAGATTTTCGGAATCTACTGGTCCCGGCCCCAGGTCGAGGCGCGTCAGTCGGCCGAGCTGACTGAAACGCGCGTCTTCCTCAACCGGCTGTGGAAATGGAACAGTGAAGGGCGTGTTCACTTCGATCCCGAGCGCGTGCCCGTGTATGCGGACCGGCTGCGCCGCCGGCCTCCCGGGTCGGAATCGCTCGGGCTGTCGGCGCATTGCGACGGCGGCTCGGTCGAACGCTGGCTCGACGACAATTTCCGGCGTGTCTACCGGCATGTCTTCAGCGGCGACTGGCGCCGTTACGACGCCTTCGATGCCGCCTATCGGCCGGAGGCGAGAGAGATTCCGTCGCCGGCGGTCTGCTCGATGTTCCGCACCTTCCAGGGCTGGACCGCGCTGACGCCGCAGGGTCCCGGAGACGGTACCTTGCAGCTCGTGCCGATCGCCAACGCCATGGTGTACGTGCTGTTGCGGGCGCTGCAAGACGATGTCGCGGACGATGACCTGTGCGGCGCACAGCCGGGGCGCGCGCTGTCCGTCAGGCCGGAGTGGCACGCGCCGCTGCACGAAGCGCTGTCCTCGATCCCGCACATGCAGCCGGGGGATGCTGTCTTCTGGCATGGCGACGTGATTCATGCCGTGGAAGACGCGCATCGGGGAACGGGTTACAGCAATGTGATGTACATTTCGGCGGCGCCGGCGTGCGCGAAAAACGATGAATACCTCAAGCGCCAATTGCCCGCCTTCCTGAAAGGGGAGAGCCCGCCCGACTTCCCCGCCGACAACTTCGAAGTGGACTTTGTCGGCAGGGGCACCGACGACGGCCTGACCGGCCTCGGACGAGAGCAACTGGGTTTTTCCCTTTAGGCCTCTGGACAATCCTGTCCCGTATCGAGCCGTGGCGACGCATGCCGCGAACGGCCGCCTCGATCAGCGATGCCTCGACGCCGGGCCGACGCTCGACTCGCGCACGATCAGTCCGGGAATCGCAACGTACCGTGCCGGCGTTCTTGCTTCATCGGTGGCCGAACCGAGCCGCGCCAGAAGCGTTTCGCTTGCGATGGCGCCGATTTTCTCCGCCCCGGCCGACAGTGCCGTGAGCGGAGCAACGACATTGTCGCAACCGGCGACGGCCAGCGCCTTCCCGGCGCGTTCGCCCATGCGGCCGAGTTCGTGGGGGACGCCGAAAGCGACCGGGCCGTTGTCGCACACCACGGCGCTCGGGCGCGGCTTCATGTCGAAGATCGCGCGCGCCGCCTGGCGCCCGTGCCACGACTTCAGCGTCCCCGGGCCGCGCCCAGGTTCCTGCGCCATGTCGCCGGCGGCTCGCCGAACTCCCGCTTGAACGCGCGATTGAACGAGGCTTCCGATTCGTAGCCTGCACCCTCGGCGATCGACGCCAGCGAGGAATCCGTCAGGCGCAACTGTCGCGCGGCAAGCTGCAAGCGCCACAGCGCGAGATATTGCATGGGTGGTATCCCGACCAGTTCGGTAAAGCGCTGCGCGAGCCCGGAACGCGAGATGCCCACCTCGCGAGCGAGAGCATCGACGGTCCAGGCGTACACCGGCTGTGAATGCATCAGCGCGAGTGCCCGCGCCACATAGCGGTCGCGCAGTCCCGCCAGCCATCCCTTGCCGTCATCGGCCATCGTGCCGATGTAGCGACGCACCGCCTCGATGAAGAGCAACTCCGCAAGCTTGGCGAGCACCGTGGCGCTGCCCGCCTGCGCCGAGGCCGCTTCCTCGGTTGCAAACCGAAGCGACGATTCGAGCCACGATACTCCGGACCCGCGCATGTTCACCTTGAAGAGCCTCGGCAGCGCGCGAAGCAACGGATTTCGTGAATTGTCCTGCGGCGCGAGAAAGCCGCACACCATGCGGGTGACTTCGCCGCCGCCGCCGTGGGAGAGCGTCATGACTTCACCCGGTTTCGTCTCGACCTGATTTGCCAGCAGCGGCGCCAGGACGTCGGGCACCAGATCGGTCGCACTGCCCAGCACGTGGGTCTCGCCCTGCGGCACCACGATGACGTCGCCTGCCTCCGCCCGCACCAGGCTTGCCGGATCGCCCGGCAGCATCGCAAAGCACTTTCCTTCTGTCAGGAGATGGAACGAGACGACGCGCTCGGAAGGCGGCAGGTATGCGGAGCAAAGCGCCGAATCGGCCTGCCCGATCACGCACCAGGGCGCCGAGAAGTTGCCGTCGAGGTGGACGGCCCCGATCAGCTGGATGATGCGCAAGACGTCGGAGAGAGCATCCATGGCTGCGTTCGCGCAATGTTGGAGCCGCGCACAAGAATGCTGGACGCCGGGCTATTCAATGTCGCGCCTACCGTCGGAATACTAGCACCGTGCCTGAAGGCCAGCACACGCAAGAAGTCAACGCGAATCACCGGAGCGTGCATTCTCCGGCGTGTCCAGCCTCCAGAAGTACCTCGACCGTGCTTTTCAATCCGAAACCAGCCTGTCTCTCAGGAGAGCAGTCATGTCCGCCGTCCAGTCACCTTCCTTGCCCTTGTCCTTGCCCTTGCCTGCTACGGATCTCGCCGCGCCCAGGATGCGGCATGCCGCTGCCGACGCTCAGATGCGCGTCCTGCAACCTCACGTCGATACCGCACGCTATGCCAGATGCGTGGAAGTGTCCAAGCGCATCCGGTGGGACATCGACCGCGACGTGCTCCGGCATCGCCAGTTCGATTTCACGAAAAAATTCCTGCCTGACGGTCTGTCGTTCGTCGACCGGCTGCCGTTCCTGAGCGTCGTCGAGCGGCGCCTGCTGTCGCAGATCCAGGGCCGTTCGTACGCGAACATGTTCGGTCTGGTCGAGCGCTTTATCGGGGCCAAGATGCTCGAGGTGAGCCGCGACCACTGGCTTGGCGACCAGGACGCGCTCGAAGCGCTGGTGCGCTTCACCGACGAAGAACTGAAACACCAGGAGTTGTTTCGCCGCATCGAGAGCATGATCGGCGCGGGGATGCCGGCGGGATACACGTTCGAGCCGCGGCCCGATGACGTCGCATCCGTCGTGCTGGGCAGGTCGACCTGGTCGGTGCTCGCGCTGACCTGCCTCATCGAACTGTTCACGCAAGTCCATTACCGGGCCAGCATCGAGCCGGACAGCGAGCTTTCGCCCCTGTTCAGGGAGGTGTTCCTGTTTCACTGGAAGGAGGAATCGCAACACGCGATTCTCGATGAACTGGAATGGGTACGTGAAAACGCGAAACTCACGCCGCAAGCGCGCGATGAGGCCGTGGACGATCTGATTGCGCTGGTGGGCGCAGTCGACGGAATCCTGCAAGCGCAGTCGGCGGCAGACACGCGCTACTTCGTGGGCCTTTGCGACCGGCGCATGACTGACGCCGAGATCGAAACGGTGGCGGCGACCGTCCTTGCCGCGTATCGCTTCCAGTACATCGTGTCGGGCCTGCAGATTCCGCGGTTCGGCGAAACGCTCAACGCGATGATCTCACCGGCGCAAGCCGGGCGGATTGGCGCCGCGCTCGCGCCGATCATGGGCTGACGGACTCCGATCTATGGGCGGCATGCATCGCCGGCGCGCTGCCGGAGCCGGAGCTCGCCGGGATTGCACGGGCGTCCGGCTTGCGGGGATCGCGCATCACGGAACGCTTCGACTGCTTTCGCGATACCACCGCGCAAGCAAAAGTTGAGGGCGACCTGCATGTCCATGCAGTCAACTTTCCGGCCTTCAAGCAGGAACGGGACCCGATGCCGGCCGGCAAACAGCGTATGTGCCGGCCACGCGAATCCTCCCTGCGACGGTTAGCCAGCGCGACGCGCGCGACGCCGCTACGGTGTCGTGCGCGTCCGTGGGTTCAGCGCAGCGGCCGGAAGCTCACGCGAATCTCTTCCGAGAAAACCTGCGGCTGTTCCCATGCGGCAAAGTGCCCGCCTTTGGGCAACCGGTTGTAGTGAATCAGCTTCGGATACGCTTTCTCCGTCCAGCTTTGCGGGGCGGCGTAAATCTCATCCGGAAACACGCTGACGGCAACGGGAATGGCAACATGCTTCGGCGCAAAGAAGTTGAGCTTGTTTTCCCAATACAGCCGGGCCGACGAGACCCCCGTGTTCGTCACCCAATAGAGCGTGATGTTGTCGAGGATGTCGTCTCGCGTCAGGCCCTCGGGCTGACCGTCAAAGACGCGTGCGATGAGCGCCTCACTGCTCGCGTCGTGGTCGAGTATCCAGCCGGCGAGGCCGACAGGCGAATCCTCGATCCCGTACAGCGTCTGCGGGCGATTCGTCATCTCCTGGGCGTAGCCGAGGCCGTGCTTGTAGAAGAAGTCGAGCTGATCGAACGCGTGCTTCTCGTCGCCCGAGAGGCCGGCGGGCGCCGGGTCGCCGAACTTGAGCGCATTTGCAACGTTGTCGGGCACGGTGGCCGGCATGTTGGTGTGAATGCCGATCAGTTCCGGTGGCGCCAGCAGGGCCATCTGCTCCGTGACGGCATTGCCCCAATCGCCGCCTTGCGCCACGTATCGCGTGTATCCGAGCCGCTTCATCAGCACGACCCAGGCGCGTGCGATGCGGGCAGGATCCCAGCCGGTCGTGGTCGGCTTGCCAGAAAATCCGTAGCCCGGGAGCGACGGAATCACGACGTCGAAAGCATCCGATGCACTCCCGCCATGCGCCGTCGGATTGGTCAGCGGATCGATGATCTTCATCTGCTCGATGATCGAGCCGGGCCATCCGTGCGTGACGATGAGCGGCAACGCATTCTGATGCTTCGAACGAACATGGATGAAATGAATGTCGAGCCCGTCGATCTCGGTGACGAAATTCGGCTGGGCGTTGATCCTCGCTTCGACCTTGCGCCAGTCGTAACTCGTCTCCCAATAGCGCGCGAGTTTCTGCATCGTCGCGAGCTGCACGCCTTGCGATGCATCCGTTACCGTTTCACGCTCGGGCCACCTTGTCGCTTTGATGCGCCGTCGCAATTCGACGAGTCGCGATTCCGGTACGTGCACGCGCAGTGGACGAAGAGCGGTCTTGTCACTGCCCGTCGATTGTGCAACTTGAGTGATAGCCTGATTTGTATCGGCAAAGGCGAGCCGGCTCAATGAGCCCGCAACGACGGCCGCCGCTGCAGCGCCGATGAAGCGGCGGCGCGAGGCGGTCTGGGGAAGGATATCGTTTGACATACAAGCTCCTGTTCGCAATATGCCTTGGGCAGGCGGAGCGATGAGTGCCGCAGCTATGCAATCCTGAGCAAACGCCTTCCTGACTGACCGCCTGAATCGTTCATCCACGCAGCCAGTCGGCGAACCTCGAATCGTCACCGCCTTCCTTGACCGCAAACCATGGTTCGCGGTCGTTGAAGGCATTATGTGCAGGTAAGCACCCAGCGTAAACGCCAACACGGGCACAACACTTGTGCCAGTCAGGAACAAAGCCGTATCCGGCGACGCGCACAGCCAGCCGCTCGTTGACCGTGTGCATGCCGAGCGGAAGAACGGTGGCGCTGCAAAAGCGCATGGCTGGACGCGCTGGGCGGCGAACGCTTGCCGGCATGGCAGGGCAGATGCAAATCACTCCGTTCATGTGGCCCTTCGAGCGAAGCTGGCTGGTGCGAAAGTCCGTGGCCATTGCAGGCTTCACCGTGCGCACGGACAGATCAAGGCCTTCATGCCGGATGACCAATGAACCGCCCGCGTCTTTCCGAACGGCCGGCGACAGGAATTTCGCGCGACGTCACAAGCGGCGTCGACTGCGACACGAAAGCAAGCGGCTAGTAGCGAAAAGCTATCTGCAGACGATTGACGCAAAGCGAGGCCAATCGATGAACGCATCCATGGTTGCGCTTTGCGGGAAGGCATATCCTTGCATTGCTGAAGAAACATGTCCGCGGTTTTCAGGTGTTCCAGCGGCCATTCGGAGGAGTGAAGCATGACGAACAGTGTGAATGGAAAGATTGTCGCGATTACGGGCGGTTTCGGCAGTCTCGGTCTGGTAGCGGCGCAGGTACTGGCGGAGCGCGGCGCGCACGTTGCGCTGATTGGCCGGGGGCAGTCGCCGGGTGCGGATGCGCTGCCGCCGCAACTTGCCGATGCCTTTCAGCTTGGCGGCGTCGATCTCGGCGAACCGGCGGCGGCGCAGGAAGCCATCGACGCGATCGCGACGCGGTTCGGCGGACTCGACGCACTTGTCAACGTCGCCGGGGCCTTCCGCTGGGAGACCGTGGCTGACGGAAGCGTCGATACGTGGGACCTGATGTTCCGCACCAACGTGAAGACGGCGTTGAACGCATCGAAGTCGGCGATTCGTTATCTGGCGGCGCGCGAGGGCGGACGGATCGTCAATATCAGCGCGGGGGCGGCACTGAAGGCGGGGGCCGGGATGGGGGCCTATGCCGCGTCGAAGGCTGGCGTGGCACGCCTGACCGAAGCGCTTGCCGAGGAGCTCAAGGACAAGGGCGTGACAGTCAACGCGATCCTGCCGAGCATCATCGATACGCGCCAGAACCGCGCCGATATGCCTGATGCCGACTTCAGCCGCTGGGTGACGCCGCAGCAACTCGGTGCGGTGATCGCGTTCCTGCTGTCGCAGGATGCGCAGGCAATTACCGGGGCGCTGATTCCTGTTGCCGGGCGGGTTTGACGGGCCGAGCCCGCGCAATGGCGGCGAAGGGGCCTGATCAACGGTGAAGGCCGGCACGGCCCCGCGCCACGGCGCAACACCGGCCGCACCCGGGGTTCCCGAAGCCCGAAGCAACGAAGTCGGCGCAAGGCCGGCGTCGTTGCCAAGACATGAAGCGGGCCGTTTCTGGTCCATCCGGCGACGCTGCGAGGCTCGCCGCAAGGCGGCAGTCGCAGCACGAGCAGCCGTCCGCATCCTTGCTCCGAGGCGATTGCATCGTGACGCGGAAATGCCCCGCTAGCCGTCCGGGCGAATCCGCGAAGGCCGCCGGCGCACAGCTATAATCGCGCTCAAACTTGACCAGGGAAGTTCTACTCGTGAAAAGGATCACCGCGTTTGCATTCGTTGCGCTTGTCCTCGTGGGCTGCTCGTCGCCCGAGAAGCAGGTGCAGCAGGCCCAGCAATTCGTCCACAACGAATCCAGTCTTGCCGAGGCCCAGCGCAATGCGGCGGTCAATTGCGGACCGGCCAACTGCGACGCCGCCTGGGCGCTCACGAAGCGCTATATCCAGCAGCATTCCGACACGCCCATAACACGCGCGGACGAGGTCGCAATCGACACCGACGTGCCCTCCGGTTCGGGCAAGGCCGCCTTCTCGGCGACGCGTGTTGCGAAAGGTACTGGCGCGACGCTGACGCTTTTTGCGCAGTGTCGGGGCATGTATGCGTCCGACAGCGAGAGAGGTTCGGACTATAACGAGTGCGCCGAGAAGATCCTCAAGACCCAGAATGGCTATGTGGCGTTTCTCAACGCACATGTGCCGGGTCAGTAGGCGCCGGGGCTGACTCAGCCACGCGCGGGCAGGCCGAGGTAGGGCAGCGAGCGGCGCCCTGCAACCGATCGAGTTTGCCGATGGCGCGCGCCGAATGCCGGGAGCGCCTTCAGGAGCCTGTTGGGCCGCGCGGCAAGGCGATGCGTAAGTCGAAACGGGAGAGGGACTCGTCGAGTTGCGCCACGCGTGAAGACGCGACTCACGCGGCTTCGTTAGTCCCGCTATCCACTTAAATATACTGCGCCATCGTTCCGGCATGACAGCATGATCTCGCGGCGGTTTCGCTGGTATTTAACGGAGCGCCGACCTATAAATAACGTTTGCGACGGTATCTTTCGCACCGTCGCCGACCCACGAGGTCACACCCGCACAGTTTTGTGCACCGCCACGACACCTATGTGGCAGCGCCGGCATCCACGTTCCGGCACCCTGGCCGCGTAGCGCTGCGTTTGAACCCCCGCATGACCGGAGTCGCGGCAGCAGCGCGAATTCCAGGATCCCCCGTATCGATCCCTCGAAAAACGAAGACACGCGCAACCATTTCCATGTGCGCTACCGGTCCGCATGGGCGGCCGGCCTTCGCACGACCTCTGCACAGCGAGCGCGTCACCTGACGGCTCACTCACGAACAAGGTGCGATTATGAAACTCAAATTGTTGGCGGTATCCGGTGCAACGTTGCTGGCGATGGCCGCCGGCATCGCGCACGCGCAGTCGAACCAGCCGGCTCCATCCATGGGCCAACCCTCGATGCAGCAATCAAACACGCAAGCCGCCGACATGTCCTATGGCGGGACGCCAGCCAAGGGCGCCTACGCCAGCGGACGCAGCAGAAGCGGAGGTCCGTGCGTCGTCGGCTTGTCCTGCGATATCTATCAAGGCAACTAGAGTTTGATGTCGCGTCACCGAGGCGAGCCGGACCGGTCGATATCGAACGCACCAGCTAGCGCACGCGCTCGCTGGAAGTACCGACTGGTTCTCACGGGTGCGCGACAGCGGGCACTGCCATTTGTGATGAGGGGCTGAACAGCGTTCCCTTGCGTGCAGCCCGGCGCCGGCGGAATGTCCCCGAACTCGATGCCGGAATTGCGCAGTTGCGCGACGCAGCCCTTTTCTGATCCATCACCGGCGCACGACACCTCTGCAACGTGTCGTCGTGCGCTCTTGAGCGCAATGCGTCAATCGCGCACACACCGGAATCCGGCATACACATATTGATAGTGCGCCTGAAACCAGTTGCGGAAACTCGGCCTCAGCATGCAGGCCGCCGTGCGCGGCGAGCCGCCTTTCAGCACGAAATGCTTGTTGTCGTAGAAATTGGCGGAGTAGCCCAGATAGAACGGAAACGGCTCGAAACCGGGCAGCGGGCCGAACGCGGTCGATGTCCATTCCCAGCCGTTGCCGAACTGTCCTTCGACGCCGAACGCACTGCGGTTTTCCGGATGCGCCTGCACCGCCGACGGGTCCCATCGCCGGAAGTCGAAGTTTCCGTCCGCCGCGAGCGGTGCGCCGTGCGCCGCGCGCTGCCATTGCGCCTCGCTCGGCAGCGCCTTGCCGGCCCAGCGCGCGTAGGCGTTCGCTTCCGCGTGGCTCACGTACACCGGCCAGTCGGCGGGCAGCGCGATTTCCTCGAACATCGTGCGCAGCTTCCACGCGCCGCGGGCGACGTCGCGAATCCAGAAGGCCGGATGCGTGATGCCCGCGCTTTCCTTCCACGACCAGTCCGCGTCGCTCCAGCAGGCGCGGTTCGCGTAACCGCCCGCATCGATGAATTTCAGGTAGTCGCCATTCGAGACCATGTAGCGGTCGATTTCGAACGCCGGCACGTCCACCTGCAATTCGCCGAACTCGTTGTCCCATCCGAACGCGCCGCTCTCTCGCCTGAGTCCGAGCGTTGCCGTGCCGGCGGGCACGCGCACCATGTCGTGCCTGACGGCCGGGTCGGACGCCGGCTCGTGCGCGAGCGCGGGTCCGGTCTTCTGGTCGAGCGGCAACTGATGCAGCATGTAAGCGAGCGTTTCGGCGTGCATCAGCCGGTGCTCGATCGCCACTTCGAGCAGCGTCGCGGGGTCGGCCTCGTCGGTCGAAACGGGCTGCTTTGTAATTTCTACCGGGTCGAGCCGCGCATCGATGTCGTCGCGAATGCGCTTCGTGTAGGCGCGCACTTCGTCGAGCGTGGGCCACTCGTGCGGTTGATCGGTGGGCAGGCCGCCGTCGACCGGATCGATGCCGAAGGCGAACAGCTGGTCGAATTCGGGATTCGCGCTCGGCAGGTCGAAGACGCGCCCATCGAGCAGATTGCGGTCGAATGCTTCGAGATGCCCGATGTAGAACACGATCCGGTGCCGCTCGGCGATCGGACGTTCATACAGATGCTCGGGCCTGACGATGTCGAAAAGCTCGTCGGTGGTGCGGCGTGCTTCGGCGAGGCGGGCAAGCAGCGGATGACGCAGGGCAGGTTCGCGATTCATGTCGCCATGTCTCCGTACATGAGCAATCCGAAAGCCTAATGCGAAGCAGCCTGCATGCCAACCGGAAATTGCTTGCGATTGACCGACGATGGACGGAGTTTCGTGAGTCAGATGCCGCGCAGGCCGTCGAAGTCGCGAATGCGGATCAGCTTGCCCCTTGCATCGATGAGGCCGAGCTTCTGAAAGCGCGACAGCGTGCGGCTCACCGTTTCGAGCGTGATGCCGAGGTAGCTGCCCATTTCGTCGCGGGTCAGGCGCAGCGTGAACTCCGCCGCCGCGTAGCCGCGCCGCGTGAAGCGCGCGGACAGGTCGAGCAGCAGCCGGGCGACGCGCTCGTCCGCGCGCAGCGTGCCGAGCGTCATCATCTGGCTCGTCTCGCGGACGATTTCGCGGCTCATCATCTGATGCAGCCGCCGCTGGATCGCGCCTGTTTCGCGGCACACGCGCTCGAACAGCGCGTACGGGATCAGGCACACCGAGCTGTCTTCCAGCGCGATCGCGTCGCAGATGTGCGTGTTTTCGCCGATGCCGTCGAGGCCGAGCGCGTCGCCGCTCAAGTAGAGGCCCGTGACCTGCTCGCGCCCGCCTTCATGCGACACGACCGTCTTGAGCGAGCCCGAGCGGATTGCGAAGAGCGATTCGAAGACGTCGCCGGCGCGAAAGAGTGCTTCGCCGCGCAGGATCGGGCGTGTGCTGCAGATCACGCCTTCGAGCTTCGCGGTGTCGTCGGCGGACAGGCCTTCGGGCATGCACAGATGGCGCATCGCGCACGTCGAGCACTGTGCTGCGTGGCGTCGGGCGAGGGTGGCTTGGGACATGGCGCGCCTTTGTTCGTTGATAAATGACAAGGCATTGTCCCATCGAAGAGGCGCGCTCCCAGGCGACAAAACGCCGCGTGACCTCGTCCCGGCGCCTTATCCTGCGGGCTTTTCAGCCGTTCCGGCCGCCGCCGGGATCAGCAGCACGGGCAGCGTGGCCTGCCGCAGGCAGCGCTCCGCTACGCTGCCGAGAATCAGCCGCTGGAAGCCCTTGCGGCCGTGCGTGCCCATCACGAGCAGGTCGGCGTTGAAGGCCCTGGCGGCGTCGAGCACGAGGGTGGAGACGTCGTCGACGGACGACGCCTCGCCCACCGCCGCCTCGCCCGCGACGCCGCGCTCTTTCATCGCCTCGGCGGCTTCCCGCCCGAGCTTCGACCCTTCGTCGACGAGGCGCGTGCGCAGCGCCGACGGGTCGTAGCCCGGCACGTCGAAGTAGAGCGGCGTGTTCTCGACGACGTAGTACGGCTGCAACACCGCGCCGTGGATCTGCGCGAGATCGAGCGCGGCCTCGAAGGCGCGGTGCGAGGTCTGGCTGCCGTCGATGGCGACGAGGATGCGTTTGTACATGCGGCCTCCTTGGCGTGAAAAAAATATCGATTGAGGTGGTGCTGTTGAAAGGATGCGTTGATCCGATGAAAGTTGCGTTTGCCGCGTGACGATTGTCAATGATTTTGACTGCAAGGGAAGCCGGGCAAAGTTGCCATACAATTCGGGTTGACATGATCTCTGCGCCCGCTTAAAACCCGCATCGATCACGAACGGGCCGCCGCCCCGGCCGTTCGGCTTTTCATGTTTCGCCCCCAGTCAATTTTCCGCCTCGCCGTGACCCAGCCCGCCCCCGCTTTGCCCTTTCGAACCGCCCTCCTAGCGATGCTCGGCATCGGCCTCGTCAACATGCTGGTCGCGCTCGACCAGACGGTCGTCAGCACCGCGCTGCCGTCGATCGTCGCGGAACTGCACGGCTTCGAGTACTACGCGTGGATCGCGAGCGCCTATCTGCTGGCGTCGGTGGTGACGGTGCCGGTGTTCGGGCGGCTCGGCGACTACTTCGGCCGCAAGCGCTTCGTGATCGCGGCCGTGGTCACGTTCACGGTCGCCTCGGCCCTTTGCGGACTCGCGCACGACATGCTGTTCCTCGTCTTCGCGCGGGGGTTGCAGGGCGTGGGCGGCGGGATGATGGTCGGCACGGCGTTCGCGTCGATTCCCGACCTGTTCCCCGACCCGCGCTCGCGCGTGCGCTGGCAGGTGGTGATGGCAGCGGCGTACGGCATCGGCACGGCGGCCGGGCCGTCGCTCGGCGGCTGGATGAGCGAGCACTGGGGATGGCGCTCGACGTTTCTCGTCAATCTGCCGGTCGGCGCCGCGGCGTTCTATTTCATCTGGGCGCACCTGCCCGACTTTCACCGGCCGCGCCACGGCGAGGTGCGCATCGACTGGCTCGGCGCGGTGCTCGTCGCGGCGACGCTCGGCGGGCTGCAGGCGCTGATCGAGGCCGTGCCGCAGGACGGGCTCACGAGCGGCAACCTCGTGCTCGCGGCGTGCGTGCTCGCGTGCGCCGCGGCGCTTCTCGCCTGCGAAAGGCGCGCGACGCACCCCATGATCCCGCTCGACATCTTCAGGGACCCGCAGCTCGTGACGCTTTTCACGCTCTCGGTGCTCTCGGGTTTCGTCATGTTCTCGCTGATCTTCTTCGCGCCGCTCCTGCTGCAGGGCGGTTTCGGGCTCTCGCCGCAGCAGGCGGGCCTGCTCGCGACACCGATCGCCGCATGCATTGCGCTCGGCAGCCTGATCAACACGCGCATCGTGATTCATCTGCCGAAGCCCACGCTGATCCTCTCGATCGGCTTCGGGCTGCTGCTGCTCGCGTCGGTGGCGCTCGCGTTCGCGAACGCGTCCACGCCGCATATCTGGATCGAGATTCCGATGGGGGCGGTCGGCATCGGGCTCGGCTTCATCCTGAACAATCTGAACGTGTTCGGCCAGGAGATCGCGGGGCGCGAGCGCTTCGGCATCACGACGGCGCTCCTGCAATCCACGCGCATGGTGGGCGGCATGCTCGGCACGAGCATCGTCGCGACGATCGTCGCGCATCATTACCGCAGCGTGGTCGGGCGCACGATCAGCGTGATCGGCGAGCCGGCGGCCTCGACGTGGCTGCCGCGCTTCGCGGACCCGCGCATCCTGATCGACGACGGCCTGCGGCTCACGCTGATGCGCGACCTGCGTCCGTCGGGCCTCGACGCCCGCGCTCTGATCGACGCCGCGCGCGACGCGCTCGTGCAGTCGATCCACATCGGCGTGATGCTCACGGCCGTTGCCGCGCTCGCGGCGGCGCTCCTCGTGCGAAGGATTTCCCACATCACGTTCCGGCGCGCGGGAACGGTCGGCGTGGCGAAGTAGGCGCGCAAGCTGCCTGACGGCTTTCGCCTTACCGGCAAGGTTGTTTGACAACGTTCTTCGCGCGGTGCTACGTTTGGTCCCTCGCAGGCCGCCCGCGCACCGGCTTTGCTACTACTTCGCCACGACTTTGCTACTGTTCGCATTTGGGCGGCAGACGTTTGCGCCCGGGTGATATCGGGGGTATCCGGGAAGGCATCGACGGAACGCTTCGCCCGTGAGCGGGTCATTCGATACAACGGCGTCTTGCGCGACGCTCCGTCGCCAGCCAACCGGCGGGCGACAGGCGAACGCGGGGCGCATCCCGGGATGCCGCGCCGGATCGGCTGCACGGCCATTCCCACCATCGCGTCTCGCGCTCGCTCGCGCGCAGCGGGACGGCGCTTCAAAGGAGTTCACATGAAGATCACCGGAGAAATGCTGATCGGCGCTTCGGCGGTGCGGGGCACCGGCGCCGCGCTCCGGGCCTTCGACCCGGCCCGCAACACGGAACTCGAGCCGGCATTCGGCGGCGGCGGCGCAGAGGAGGTCGCTCGGGCGTGCGAACTGGCGGAGGCGGCCTTCGACCCGTACCGCTTCGCGCCGCTCGAAACCCGCGCGCAATTCCTCGAAGCAATCGCCGACAACATCCTCGCGCTCGGCGACACGCTGATCGAGCGCGCCCAGGCCGAGTCGGCGCTGCCGAAGGCGCGGCTCGAAGGCGAGCGCGCCCGCACGATCGGTCAGCTGAAGCTGTTCGCGTCGCTCGTGCGCGAAGGGCGCTGGCTCGCGGCGACGCTCGATTCCGCGCAGCCCGATCGCAAGCCGCTGCCGCGTCCCGACCTGCGGCTCCAGAAGATTCCGGTCGGCCCCGTCGCCGTGTTCGGCGCGAGCAATTTCCCGCTGGCGTTTTCCGTGGCGGGCGGCGATACGGCTTCCGCGTTCGCGGCGGGGTGTCCGGTCGTCGTGAAATCGCATCCGGCGCACCTCGGCACCTCAGAGCTCGTCGGACGCGCGATCCAGAAGGCGGTCGCCGAGAGCGGCCTGCCGGAAGGCGTGTTCTCGCTCGTCGTCGGCGCGGGCAACGCGATCGGGGAGGCGCTCGTCGCGCATCCGGCGATCAGGTCGGTCGGCTTCACCGGCTCGCGGCGCGGCGGGCTCGCGCTCGTGGGGATCGCGGCGCAGCGGCCCGAGCCGATCCCAGTCTTCGCCGAAATGAGCAGCGTCAATCCGCTGTTCGCGCTGCCCGGCGCGCTCGCCGCGCGCAGCGACACGCTCGCGGCCGCCTACATCGAGTCGGTGACGCTCGGCGTCGGGCAGTTCTGCACGAACCCGGGCCTCGTGATCGCGCTGGACGGGCCGCATCTGGACGAATTCATCGACGCCGCCGCCCACGCGCTCGAAAAAAAGGGTGCACAGACCATGCTGACGGCCGGCATCGCCGCCGCCTACGCGGATGGCGTGAAGGCGCGCGACGCCGCGGGCGCCGCGCGCCTCGCAACGGGCGCGCAGAACGACGCCGCCTGCTCCGCGCTGCCGGCGCTGTACCAGACGAGCGCCGAGGCCTTTCTCGCGTCGCCGCAACTGGCCGACGAGATTTTCGGCCCGACCTCGCTGATCGTGGTCTGCGGCGACGAGGACGAGATGCTGAACGTCGCGCGCCATCTGGAAGGGCAGTTGACCGCCACGCTGCATCTTGAAAGCGACGACCTGCCGCTCGCCCGGCGCCTCTTGCCGGTTCTCGAGCGCAAGGTCGGCCGGATTCTGGCGAACGGCTTTCCGACGGGCGTCGAGGTGTCGTACGCGATGGTCCACGGCGGCCCGTATCCGGCCACCTCCGACAGCCGCGCGACCTCGGTGGGCGCAATGGCGATCGAGCGCTTCCTGCGTCCGGTCTGCTATCAGGACCTGCCGGCGGCCTTGCTGCCACAGGCCCTTTCCGACGACAATCCGCTGAACCTGTGGCGTCTGCGGGACGGCGAACTCGGCCCGAACTAGCGCCAGGGCACCAATACTCGACGCAGGACAAGGCGGGCGCATCGGCGCCCGCCTTGGCTTTCAGGAGACGAACAATATGACTGGTCAGGAGCGCCGCTATCCCGATCCCGCCATCCGCGTGCTCGATCCGCGCTTTAACGCGCTGCGGCTGCCGGCCGCATCGGTGGAGTGTCTTTATCAGGGCGCGCGCTGGTCGGAGGGCCCCGTTTGGTTCGGCGACGGGCGCTATCTGCTGTGGAGCGACATTCCGAACAACCGCATCCTTCGATGGGACGAGGCGACCGGCCAGGTCGGCACCTTCCGCCAGCCGTCGAACAACGCGAACGGCCACACGCGCGACCGCGAAGGCCGCCTCGTCACCTGCGAACACCTGACGCGGCGCGTGACGCGCACCGAATACGACGGCTCGATCACCGTGCTCGCCGACCGCTACGACGGCAAGCCGCTGAATTCGCCGAACGACGTGGTGGTGAAATCCGACGGCTCGATCTGGTTCACCGATCCGACTTTCGGCATCGACGGCTTTTACGAAGGCGAGAAAGAGGCGCCGCAGCTGAAGCCGGGCGTCTACCGAGTGGACGGACAGAGCGGCGAAGTGACGCTGATGATCGACGACTTCATCGGCCCGAACGGACTGGCGTTCTCGCCGGACGAATCGGTGCTGTACGTCGTCGAATCGCGTTCGACGCCGCGCCGCATCTTCGCGTTCGACGTGGCGGACGGCGGCCGCCGGCTCGCGAACCAGCGGGAGCTGATCGATGCGGGACCGGGCACACCGGACGGCTTTCGCGTGGACGTGGGGGGCAATCTATGGTGTGGCTGGGGCATGGGCACCGACGAACTGGACGGCGTGCGCATCTTCACGCCGCAGGGCGAGGCGATCGGCCATATCGCGCTGCCGGAACGCTGCGCGAACGTGTGTTTCGGCGGCCGGCATCGCAACCGCCTTTTCATGGCGGCGAGCCACGGGCTCTATTCGCTCTATGTGAACACGCAGGGCGCGAAGGGCGGCTAGGCCATCTTCTCCATCATGCGCTCGGGATGCGCGGGCGGGCTGAAGCCGAATTTCGCGTAGAGGCCGTGCGCATCCGACGTAACGAGCATCATGCGTCTCAGGTCCTGCAGATCCTCGTGCGACAGCACGCATTCCAGGAGCCACGTGCCGAGGCCGCGGCCCTGATGCTCAGGCAGGACGAAGACATCGGCGAGATAGGCGAAGGTGGCGCAATCCGTGATCATGCGCGCGTAGCCGATCTGCGCATCGCGCTCGAAGAGGCCGAAGGCGAGCGAATGGCGCGCCGCGCGCTCGACCTTCTCGCGCGCAACGCCGGGGGACCAGTACGCCACCTCGCTCAGATAGCGGTGGATGACGTCGAACTGGAATTCGCCGGTATCGGTGGTGACGCGGTACGGGCCCTTCGTCCATTGCATCGCTCGGCTCCTCATCGGTGATCGACCGATGAGGATAAGCGAGATCAGTGCACCTTGTACACGCGCCCGGTTTCCGCGCCTTCCACGCTGCGGCTGTAGGCAAGCGCGACGCGCGCGCCCGGCGCCGCCTCGAAGCCGCGAAAGTACGGGCCGAAGCTTTCGCGCGCCTCTTCCAGCATCGTCGGGCTGACGGCGTTGATGCGCAGTCCGCGCGGCAGCTCGATCGCCGCGCCCCGCACGAAGCCCTCGATCGCGCCGTTCACCGCCGCCGCGCTCGCGCCCTGGCGGATCACCTCGGCGCCGACGATGCCGCTCGTCAGCGTGAACGAGCCGCCATCGTTCAGATAGTCGCGCGCCGCGAGGACGAGATTGACCTGGCCCATCAGCTTGTCGTCGAGTCCCCGGCGGAACTGCGCGGGCGTCATCTGGACGAGTTCGCCGAAGTGCACGTGGCCCGCCGTGGCGACGATCGCATCGACGCGTCCGATCGAATCGAACAGCCGCCTGATGCTGTCGACATCGGTCAGATCGACGCGGTGCGCACCGCGCGTCGCGCCGATTTCGAACACTTCGTGACGCGGCTTGAACTCGGCGAAGACGGCCCGGCCGACGGTGCCGGTCGCGCCGATGACAGCGATTTTCATGATCTGGCTCATCGAGAAAGGGAGATGGCCGTCATTGTGCGCTTGAGACCCAACGGGAGAAAGGCGCGTTTGCTTGGTGCTTTGCAAAGGCATGGTTTGGAATCGGGGTGTCGGGCGCGATGTGCGCCGCACGCCTCACGCCCGTTGGCCCTCGTTCGCAAGCGAACGCTCCGGGAGGGGTGAGAGCAGGAAGATCGACGCCGACAGCCTGCACACGAGCGCCACGCCCGATACGACGGCGGCGGCCGGAAACACCTGCCACTGGAGCGCGAGCGTCGGCGCCACGAGCGCCACCGACGCGAAACCGAGCGCGACCGTCAGCCAGCGCGCCCATTGCAGCCGCGACGCGACGCACAGATACAGCAAGCCGACCAGCACGCGCGACACCACGGCTGCCGCGAGCGGATGGCTGCCCGCGTCGCCGGGAAGGCCCATCATCACGACGAGGCCGAACTCCACCCACGAAAGCGCGTAGGCGATGGCCAGGCTCGCCAGCGCCGCGCCGAAGCGTTCTCCGTGGACAAGGCGGGCGAGCCTCGGCGATACGCTGGTCCGCGCATCGGTGCGCTTCGCGGCTTCATGTGCAAACACGTTCACTGTGGTCATGAGTGGCTCCGTGCGGCTGATAACGGGTTGGGGTGCCATTGATGGTCGAAGGGGCCGTGGCTGTCAGCACGGCGCGTGCCAGTCCCGCCCACGGACGCGCGGGAACGCGGGTTGCTCACATGACAGGCCGGCACGGAGCGCGCGAGTCGACAATGCACGAAAGGCGCGATATGCGCCTTTGCAACTACTCACCGGGAGGAGCCAATCGATGGGCAACGCGAAAGAGCAGAATCCGCATTCGGAACGCGACGAGAAGGATGTCGACAAGGCGGTCGAGGATACGTTTCCCGCCAGCGATCCGCCCGCCACCGGAGGCGTGACGCGTATCGAATCCGAAGACGACAAGAACAGGGAAAAAGGAAAGTGACGCAACGAAAAGGAGCAGCCAAGGGCCGCAAAAATTGCGGCCCTCTGTTTATTTTATTTGCGAGGCCGGATTATTTTTCGCGTGGCTGCAGTTCGAACAGCCGCGACGGCCGCAGATGGTTCAGCGCGTAATGCCTGCGCCCGCGCAACGTGTGTCCTTTCGGGTCGCGCGCCTCGAAGCGCAGCTTCTCTTCGACCTCCGTCACCTGCGGTGCGACCATGCCCTTGTCGACCAGCCGGTAGCCGCGCTCGAGCGCGAGCAAAAGGCCGTTGCCGCCGAGCCGGCTGTCGAAGCCGCCGAGACCGTCGCCATGTTCGCCGACGAAATTCACGAGCGTCGCATTCGTCGTGACGACGGCATCCGGGTCGTGCTCGCGCATCTCCATCTCGCGCTTGGCGTCGCGGTTCTTGCCGTCGGTGTCGACGGTGTCGTCGAGCGAGTCGTCATTGAACACGTCGGCCCCTCGCGGATGGTGCGCGGTCATGCCGAGCGGCCCCGGCCGCAGATCCGCTCCCTGCCTTTCGCCGCCCACGGCCTTGCTGCCCTGGCCGAGCACGGCGGCCTGCAGGCCGCTCGCGGCCGCCGCGGCGTCCTGCACCTTCACGTGGGCGGTTTCCGTCTCGGGCTTCCTGATGGGACTGCCGGCCGCGTGCTGTGCCTGCGAGTCCTTCGATTCATTGCCTTCAGCGTTGTTCATGATGTGCTCCCGTCTGAAAACCGAGGTCACGCTGACGCAAGTCCCGTTCCGGCTTTTTAGCGACGGAACCCCGAGGCTTGTCGCAGCGTCCCTTCAAACATCGTGCGTCATTTCCCGCATTTTTTTCAACCCAAACCACGTTTTCTACAGAGTATGATTTGAAACCTGCCAGCCCGAAAGCAAGCTGACACGCAACGCGCAAACACCTTTGGCGTGGGCTTTTCCGCCGGGCGCGAACGTTGCCGAATCGAATTAGCAGGGCACTTTTCAAACAGGTGGCTCATGCATCACGATGCTGCTTTTTCACATCGCGGCTATTTACTCAATTGTGCGCCCGCGCGGGCCGGAGATGGCAGCTTTCAGCCCTATGTCGTCATTTCGCGATCGAGCGACGGCGAGCTGGTTGCGAACCGCTTCTTCCCCTCGGAGCTGCGCTTTCACAACGCGGACGACGCCATCGCGCACGCCCGCGACTGGGCCGTCCGATGGATCGACGCGAGCAACGTCACGGTATGAGCCATGCCGTGCTGCGGTCCGCCGCGCGGGTCGGCGACGATGTTCCTCAAAAACGGTTAATCTTGGACAATTCATCCGAGATCGCCGTTTGCGGCGCTCGCTCATCCGCTCATCGTCAACATGCCGAACAAATTGTCACCGCCAGCACACGACCCGTCTCACGAGTGGGGACTGGCCGGAATCGTCGCCGACCTGCGCGCGTCGCGCGAGGAACTGCATCGCACGCGCCATCCGCTCGGCATACGCGAACTGCCGTCGCGCGAAGCGGTGGTCAGGATCGTCAACGGGCTGCGCTCCGCGCTCTTCCCGACCCACTACGGCGCGCCCGACCTGACCGCCGAAAGCGTCGATTACTATGTCGGACACACGCTGGAAAGCACGTTGCGTTTGCTGCATGAGCAGATCCGGCGCGCGCTGCGCTTTTTGCCCGAGTACCGCGAGTCGAGCGACGCGGACCTGAGCGGCCGCGCCTTCGAGATCGCACGCGAATTCGGCCACCAGTTGCCCGCGATCCGGGCACTGCTCGTGTCCGACATCCAGGCCGCGTTCACCGGCGACCCGGCCGCGCAGCACATCACCGAAATCCTGCTGTGCTACCCCGGCGTCTGGGCGATGACGCATCACCGGCTCGCGCATGCGCTGCACCGCCTCGGCGTGCCGCTGCTCGCGCGCTTCATCAACGAGATCGCGCATTCGGCGACGGGCATCGACATCCACCCGGGCGCGACGATCGGGCCGAGCTTCTTCATCGACCACGGCACGGGCGTCGTGATCGGGGAGACAGCGATCATCGGGGAGCGCGTGCGCGTCTATCAGGCCGTGACGCTCGGCGCGAAGAGCTTCCCGGCGGGCAACGACGGCGTGCTCGTGAAGGGCAACGCGCGGCATCCGGTGGTCGAAGACGACGTCGTGATCTACGCGGGCGCGACGATTCTCGGCCGCGTGACGATCGGGCACGGCTCGGTGATCGGCGGCAACGTGTGGCTTACGCACAGTGTGCCGCCGGGGAGCAATGTGTCACAGGGCAAGGTGCGCGAGGGCAGCGGCGGCGAAGCGCCCGACGACGGCCGCGGCGGCTGAGGCGCCGGCGTGCCCGGATGGCCGTCAGGTATGTCGGTCAGGTATTCGACACGCTGAAGGCGTTCTGATTGCCGACGATCGCGAGGAATTCACGGCGCGTCGAAGGGTCGTCGCGAAAGGCGCCGAGCATGCGCGAAGTGACCATCGAGACGCCCGCCTTGTGCACGCCGCGCGTCGACATGCACTGATGCGCGGCCTCCAGAATCACGCCGACGCCAAGCGGTTGCAGCACTTCATCCAGCGTATCGGCGATCTGCGCCGTCATCTTTTCCTGAATCTGCAGGCGTTTCGCGAACGCGTCGACGAGCCGCGCGAGCTTCGAGATGCCCACCACGCGCTTGCTCGGCAGATACGCCACGTGCGCGCGGCCGATGATCGGTACCATGTGATGCTCGCAGTAGCTCTCGAAGCGGATGTCCTTGAGCACGATCATTTCGTCGTAACCCTGCACCTCGGTAAAGGTGCGCGCGAGAATCTCGCGCGGGTCCTGGGCGTAGCCCGCAAAGAACTCTTCGTAGGAACGGATCACCCGCGCGGGCGTATCGCGCAGCCCTTCGCGGCGCGGGTCGTCGCCGGCCCAGCGCAGCAGCACGCGCACGGCGGCTTCGGCTTCCTCGCGGCTCGGACGATCGACTGGATCAGCGGGAATGTCCGAACCCGAAGAAGTACTGGATTTGCCCGAGGCGCTCATCGACGGCTCCTGTTTTTGCTTGAGTGATCGCCCATTGTTCCACGAATCGCTATTCCGACAGGCGGGTCAGGTCTTTCCGCCCCCGTCGATGCCGGAACCCCTGCGCCACACGCGCTTGCCTTCCTCCGAAAGCTCGCCGCTGCTGTGCGCGCGATCCGGCTGCGTGCCTTCCTTTGCCATCGCGCCGCCAGGCTGCTCCTGTGCCTTCTGTTTCCTGCCCTTGCGCGCGGCGATGCGCTCTTCCTGTGAACGTCCGGCGTAGTCGGTCATGACCTTTCTCCTGTACGAATCGACAGGAGAAAGGCGCGCAAACCGCGTTCCAAGGCGCTGACATTCATGTCGTCACTGCAGTTGCCTGCAATGCATAAAGCGCGCCAGGCGCCCGGACGATACAGAGTGTTCAGCGGAGGGCGGCGATCACGCCGGCTTGTCGTGTTCGAGGCCGCCCAGGATCATCCACGCCACGCCGAATTTGTCCGCGACCATGCCGAAGCGCTTCGCGAAGAAGGTCTGCGTGAGCGGCAGTTGCACCTGCCCGCCTTCGGCGAGGGCGTTGAAGAACTGGTCGGCCTTCGCCACGTCGTCGACGGTGAGGGAAAGCGAGACGCCCTGGAAATTCGGCGTGCCGCTCGCCATCCCGTCGGAGGCCATCAGCACCGTGTCCCCGACGCGAAACGACGCGTGCATGATCTTTTCTTCCATGCCCGGCTGGTCGGCGCAGGCATTGTTTTTTTCGGGGCTTTCCTTGTAGCGCATCATCATCTGCGTCTGCGCGCCGAGCTTTTCGCCGTAGAACGCGAGCGCTTCCTCGCAACGGCCTTCGAAGAACAAATAGGGTTGAACGTGCATGGTTGCTCCTGTGGGTTAAGACTTCTCGTCCGGGTCCATATCCGTTGTGAGCGGCACCGACGCGTGCTCGTGCGCGACCCGCCAGTCGCCGTCGATCCGGCGAAAGCACACGGTGGCCCGCACGACATTGTCCAGCTCGCCGATGACAACACGATTGACGCTATGTGCATACGCGACGTCGCCGCTCGCGACGACCTGCACATCGTTCATTTCGAAGGCGAGCGGCCCCTTCATGCCGTCGAACCAGCGCTGCCAGTTCTCGCGGTACTGCGCGGCGCCCCGGAAGGACGCGGGCGGCACCACGTCGAATACGACGACGTCGGGCGCGTAATGACGGATCAGCGCGTTCGCATCCTTCGCGACGACCGCGAGGCGCCATTCTTCGATGAGTTCCCGAATGCGGGCTTCGTCGCCCGCGCGATCACTGGACTCGACCATGCTCGTCTCCTGATGCGGGCTTATCGATAAGACCCGCAAAATAACGGCTTTTTTTATGCTTGTGTACGCCGTCCACAAAAAGTAGCAGAGATAATGGACGGTGTCCACATGCGGAAAAGCCCCGACAAAAAGATGACCAAGCCGAAGCCGCGCAGCACCTATCGTCACGGAGATTTGCGGCGTGCCCTGCTCGACGCGGGCATCGAACTTGCGCGCGACGGCGGCCCGGATGCCGTCGTGCTGCGAGAGGCGACGCGCCGCGCGGGTGTCGTGCCGAACGCGGCATACCGGCACTTCGCGAGCCGCCGTGAGCTGCTTGCCGCGGTGCGCTCGGCGGCGCTGTCGGCGCTGGCCGTCGCCATGGAGAACGAGCTTGCCGCCGTGCCGCGCAAGCGCAGCAGCGCCGACGCGGCGCGTGCGGCGCTGCGCGCGGTGGGCACCGGCTACCTGCGCTTTGCGCAGACGGAAACGGGGCTGTTCCGCACCGCTTTTTCCGCGCCGTCACTGGTTTCCGGCACGCAGGAAGGGCACGGCGCCGGGCATAGCGGACTCGACCCCTTTCAGCTCCTGAGCGCGGCGCTCGACCGGATGGTCGAGGCAGAGGCGCTGCCCGTCGCGCGGCGGTCCGATGCGGAATACCTCGCGTGGTCGGCGGTGCACGGGCTTGCGATGCTGCTCATCGAAGGCCCGTTGCAGCGCTTCGACCGCGACACCGCCGACACCCTGAGCGAGCGTCTTCTCGACATGGTCGAGAAGGGGCTCTGAGACGCTGCTTCAAACCGCGCCCGAGGTTGCCTGGACCGCGCTCACGCGAGGTCCAGTTGCAGCGCGGTTGCGTCGATGGCGGCCTTGGCCTTGCCGACAATCTCGTCGATCTCGGCGCGCGTGATCACGAGCGGCGGCGACAGCAGCATGCGGTCGCCGCTCGCGCGCATCACGAGGTTGCCGTTGAAGCAGTGGTCGCGGCAGATCGTGCCGACTTCGTCGCCGTTCTCGAAACGCTTGCGCGTGCGCGGATCCTGCGCGAGCTGAATGCCCGCCACCAGCCCGGTCCCCGATACCTCGCCAACGATCGGATGATTCGCGAACGTTTCGCGCAGCAGGTTCTGAAAGTAGGGGCCGGTATCGTTCTTCACGCGCTCGATGATGCGCTCGTCGCGCAGGATCGCGAGGTTCGCCACCGCGACGGCCGCCGCCACCGGATGCCCCGAATAGGTCAGCCCGTGATTGAACTCCCCGTTTTCGATGATCGGCTGCGCCACGCGGTCGTGCAGGCCGACCGCGCCCATCGGCACATAGCCGCTCGTCAGTCCCTTCGCCAGCGTGATGAGGTCCGGCTCGAAGCCGAAGTGCTGATGCGCGAACCATTCGCCGGTGCGCCCGAATCCTCCGATGACTTCGTCGGCGGCGAGCAGGATGTCGTGCTTGCGGCAAATGCGCTGGATTTCGGGCCAGTACGTCGACGGCGGGAAGATCACGCCGCCCGCGCCCTGGAACGGCTCGCCGATGAATGCCGCCACGTTCTCCGCGCCCAGTTCGAGAATCTTCGCTTCCAGCTGCCGGGCGCGCGCGAGGCCGAACGCTGCGGGCGTCATGTCGCCGCCTTCGCCGAACCAGTACGGCTGGTCGATGTGCACGATATGCCCGACCTTCGACGGCATCTGCTCATGCATGTAGTCCATGCCGCCGAGCGTGCCGCCCGCGATCGTCGAGCCGTGGTAGCCGTTCCTGCGCGAGATCACGTATTTCTTCTGCGGCTTGCCCTGCGTCGCCCAGAACCGGTGGGCGATGCGCAGCACGGTGTCGTTGCCCTCGGAGCCGCTGTTGCAATAGAAGAAGTGATTGAACGGCGCGGGCGCGAGTTCGGCGAGCAGGGCGGAGAGTTCGATCACGCTCGGGTGGGTCGTCTTGAAGAACGTGTTGTAGAACGGCAGTTGCTGCATCTGGCGGTAAGCGGCGTCCGCGAGCTCGCGGCGCCCGTATCCGACGTTCACGCACCAGAGGCCCGCCATGCCGTCGATGATCCGGTTGCCGTCCGAGTCCCACAGGTACACGCCTTCGCCCCTGACGATCACGCGGCTGCCCGCGCGGTTGAGCGCGTCCATGTCCGAGAACGGGTGGATGTGGTGCGCAGCGTCGAGCGCGCGGTACTCCGCGGTGCTGCGTTGCGGCTGCATGCATGAGAGGGTGTCGGTTCTGTCGTTCATGTTTTCTCCTGAGGTCTTGCCGCGCTCAGACGTGCAGCAGCAGATGCTTGCGTTCCCACGAACTGATCACGCGGAAAAACGCTTCGTATTCGGTTTCCTTCAGAGCAAGGAAGGCTTTCACGAACTTCTCGCCGAACATGTCGGCAAGCGGTTCGCACGCGGCCATCAGCGTGAGGCCTTCTTCCAGATTGCGCGGCAGCTGGTAAGCGAGTGCGTAGCCGTCGCTCGCGAGCGGCGGCGTGGGTTCGAGCCGCTGTGTCATGCCGAGATAGCCGGCGGCGAGTGTCGCGGCGATCGCCAGATACGGATTGCAGTCGACGCCCGGAATACGGTTCTCGATGCGCCGCGCCGCCGGCGCCGAATGCGGAATGCGAAAGCCGACGGTGCGGTTGTCGTAGCCCCATTGCACGTTGATCGGCGCGGCCATGAAGCGCGAGAGGCGCCGGTACGAGTTGATGTAGGGCGCGAAGATCGGCATCAGCGCGGGCGTGTACTTCTGCAGCCCCGCGATGTAGCCGTGAAAGAGCGAGGTCGCTTCGCCGTCGCTGCCGGTGAAGAGATTGCGGCCCGTCTCCGCGTCAACCAGGCTCTGGTGCACATGCATGGCCGATCCGGGTTCGTTCTCCATCGGCTTCGCCATGAACGTCGCGTACATCTTGTGGCGCAGCGCGGCCTCGCGCACGGTGCGCTTGAAGAGGAACACGCGGTCGGCGAGATTGAGTGCGTCGCCGTGCAGAAAGTTGATCTCCATCTGCGCCGCGCCGACCTCGTGAATCAGCGTGTCGACTTCCAGTTCCTGCACGTCGCAATACTCGTAGATGTCTTCGAAGAGCGGATCGAACTCGTTCACCGCGTCGATCGAGTACGCCTGGCGCCCGGTTTCCGGGCGCCCCGTCCTGCCGATGGGCGGTTGCAGCGGCAGGTCGGGGTCGCGGTTCATGTCGACGAGAAAGAACTCCAGCTCGGGGGCGACAACCGGCTTCCAGCCCTTCGCCGCGTACTTGTCCAGCACCTGGCGCAGCACGCGCCGCGGCGAAATGGCGACGGGCGTGCCGTCGAAGTGAACGCAGTCGTGGATCACCTGCGCGGTCGGATCCACGGCCCACGGGATCAGGCGGATCGTCGAGGGGTCGGGCACGCACACCATGTCGGGATCGGTGACGCCGGTCAGGCTGCCGTCGGCGGGATAGTCGCCGGTGACGGTCTGGACCATCACCGCCTGCGGCAGCCGCATCGATTCGCCCGATTCGAACTTGCTGCGCGGAATGATCTTGCCGCGCGCCGTGCCCGCCATGTCGGGGATGATCGCTTCGACCTCGGTGATGTTGTGCTTCTTCAGAAACTCGTCGATGTGTTCCATGATGTTGCCCTCAGTTTTGCGTGCACAGGCCGGCCGCCTGAGCGCGCTTGATTCGTATTCGGTCGCGGCAGGCGTCGCCGAAGGCGCGGAAGATCGCGCTCGACAGCACGTCGCTCGCGTGCTTCCACTCGGGGTGCCATTGCACGCCGAGCGCGAACGCACGCGAATGCGCGACGCTCACCGCCTCGATGAGCCCGTCGGGGGCGACGGCTTCGATTGCGAGGCCATCGGCGAGACGCTCGATGCCTTGTCCATGCAGCGAATTCACGCGCGCCTCGCGCAGGCCGGCGAGCGTGTGCAGCACACCGCCCGCGCTGATGCGCACCGCATGCGACGGCCCGTATTGCACATCGAGCGCGTCGTCCTCGCGTTCGCGATGGTCCGCATACGGCCCCGCCGCGTGCACGCTCTGATGCAGCGTGCCGCCGAAGACGACGTTCATCTCCTGAAAGCCGCGGCAGATGGCGAGCACGGGAACGCCGGCGTCGATCGCGGCGCGCATCAGCGGCAGCGTGGTGGCGTCGCGTGCGGCGTCGTGCAGCGTGCCGGGTGCGGCAGGCACGCCGCCGTAGCGATGTGGCTCGACGTTCGAACGGCTGCCGGTGAAGAGCAGGCCGTCCACGGCCGACAGCACGTCGGCCGCCGCCTGCCGCGCGCCGAGCGCGGGCAGCACGACGGCAAGCGCATGTGCGCCGTCGACGATCGCGTCGATGTACTTTTCCCCCGCCACGTGCGACGGATGCGGCCCCGACATGATGCGGTCCGCGCTGATGCCGACTACAGGACGATTTCGCATTGGTGCCATGACGTCTCACCGAAAATTCGCGCCGGATAGCGGCGCTTGCATGAGTGATTGCAGCTTGGGCGGACGGCCGCATCCCCGGCGTTTGCGGACTTCGCAAAACCGTCGGGCGATGCATGCGGGTCTGGGCCCGATGTGATGTCCGGTCGCGGCGGCTACGCGCGTGCAGAGGCGCACGCATGCCTGCGCGTGCTCACGCGTGAGGAACGCAACGAGCGGGACGAATGGAAAACGGACGTGAAGAGGCGCTACGGCAGCAGCGAAGCCACGCCAACGCAATGCACGGCGATGAAGGCGCGTGCGGCGACGGAGTTGTGGCGTCGCACGGAACGGCGCGACAGGATGGTGAATGCGGACAGGAAGCGGCGATCGATAAGCCTGCCGCAGCGATCGGCGATGGACATGTCGGCGCGGGGCTGGCCCGCGTACTGACATTTGCTCCATCTGACCAGAGGGCTTCGGACTCTCACGATTACACTCGTTTGGCGGTGTTGACGTTTGATGCCCCGTGGATGAAGCACGCGAAGCGTTTCACCGGAAAGGGGCGGGGGCTGGTGCCGGGCGTGCTGGTGTGCGTCTGCATGTCACGGCGGTTCCCTATGTTTGAGGATATACGAGCCAAAAACGCCGTCAATACGTTTTTTCGTTAGTTCGTCGTGCAATCCGAAGCGTGCGCACGCGCGACGTGTGGCGCATCTCCGCTGCCCGCCGGGCCTGAATCGGGACCGCGTGATTCAATTCGCCGATAATTACGCCTCGTTCGCCAATCCCGTCAATTCGAGCCGATGTTTGCAAACCTGCTGGTACAACTCGTCAATGGACTCGCCGATGCCTGCGCGCTCTTTCTCGTCGCATCCGGCCTCTCGCTGATTTTCGGCGTGACGCGCATCGTCAACTTCGCGCATGGCTCGTTCTACATGCTCGGCGTCTATGTTGCGTACAGCCTGACGAGCCGCTTCGGCGCGACGCTCGCGGGCTTCTGGCTCTCCGTCGTGGCGGCGGCGCTGGTGGTCGCGGTGATCGGCGCGCTCGTCGAGGTGTGGGTGCTGAGGCGCATCTATCACGCGCCCGAGCTGTTCCATCTGCTCGCGACGTTCGCGCTGGTGCTGATCTTTCGCGACGCCGCGCTCTATATATGGGGTCCCGAAGACCTGTTCGGCCCGCGCGCGCCGCATCTTGCCGGCGCGATCGAACTGCTCGGCCATTCGCTGCCCGCCTACGACATCGCGCTGATCGCGATCGGTCCGCTCGTGCTCGCGATGCTCTGGTACGCACTTGCGCGCACGCGCTGGGGCACGCTCGTGCGCGCCGCGACCAACGACCGCGAAATGCTCGGCGCGCTCGGCGTCAACCAGACCTGGCTTTTCACCGGGGTGTTCTTCGCGGGCGCGTTTCTCGCGGGACTCGGCGGCGCGCTGCAGGTGCCGCGCATGTCGGCGAATCTTTCGCTCGACCTGGAGACGATCGGCAACGCGTTCGTGGTCGTGGTCGTGGGGGGCATGGGCTCGATTCCGGGCGCGTTCGTCGCCGCGCTGCTGATCGCGGAGATCAAGGCGCTGTGCATCGGCATCGGGCACGTGTCGATAGGCGGCATCGACTTTTCGCTGAGCAAGTTCACGCTCGTCGCGGAGTTCGTGGTGATGGCGATCGTGCTCGTGCTGCGCCCCTGGGGCCTGCTCGGGCGCGCGCAAGGGGCAGTGCGTTCGATGGCCGCCGCCGAGACGCCGCTGCGGCCCGCGAGCCGTCGCGCGAAGGCGCTCGGCGCGATCGTGCTGGCGCTCCTCGTGCTCGCGCCGCTCACGGCAGGCGCCTTCCCGTATCTTCCGGTGCTGCTCGTCGAAATCATGATTGCCGTGCTGTTCGCGGCGAGCCTGCACTTCATCATGGGGCCGGGCGGCATGCATTCGTTCGGTCACGCGGCGTACTTCGGCCTCGGCGCGTACGGCGCGGCGCTCTTCCTCAAGGTGTTCGCGTTGCCGATGGAAGCCGCGCTCGTGCTCGGCCCGCTGCTGGCGGGATTCGGCGCGCTGGTGTTCGGCTGGTTCTGCGTGCGGCTCTCGGGCGTGTATCTCGCGATGCTCACGCTCGCGTTCGCGCAGATCGTGTGGTCGGTCGTGTTCCAGTGGGACGCGGTGACGGGCGGCAGCAACGGCATTCTCGGCCTGTGGCCCTCGCCGTGGCTGAGTTCGCCCGTTGCCTACTACTATGCGACGCTCGTCTTCGCTGTCGCGGGCGTGTCGCTCTTGCGCCGCATGCTGTTCGCGCCGCTCGGCTACGCGATGCGCGCCTCGCGCGATTCGCCTTTGCGTGCCGAAGCCATCGGCATCGACACGCAGCGCATCCAGTGGGCCTCGTTCGTGATCGCGTCGCTGTTTTGCGGACTGGCCGGATCGCTGTATGCGTTCTCGAAGGGCAACATTTCACCCGAGGCGATCAGCGTGGCCCGGTCCGTCGACGGTCTCGTCATGGTGCTGCTCGGCGGCCTGCAGACACTCGCCGGGCCGATCGTCGGCGCTGCGGTGTTCACGTGGCTCCAGGACACGGTGGCGCGCCAGACCGACTACTGGCAGGCGCTCCTCGGCGCCGCGATCCTGCTGCTCGTGATCGCGTTCCCGCAGGGCATCGTCGGCTTCGTGCGCGCGAAGTTCGCGGAGGCGGAATGACACTGCTGCGCGTGACGAACCTCTCGAAATCCTTCGATGGCGTAAAGGCCGTCGACGATGTCTCCTTCGACCTCGCCGCTGGCCAGCTCCTCGCGCTGATCGGCCCGAACGGCGCGGGCAAGTCGACGTGCTTCAACATGGTCAACGGACAATTGAAGCCGTCGTCCGGCTCGATCCGTCTCGACGGGGTCGAACTCGTCGGCAGGCGTCCGCGCGAGATCTGGCGCATGGGTGTCGGACGCACGTTCCAGATCGCGGCCACGTTCAATTCGATGACCGTCATCGAGAACGTGCAGATGGCGCTGGTCTCGCGCGAGCGGCGCCTGTTCGGCCTGTGGAAGCCGTCGGCGTCATGGCACGCCGACGAGGCGATGGCGCTCCTCGAGCAGGTCGGCATGGCGGAGCACGCAGGGCGCGCATGCGGCGTGCTTGCCTATGGCGACGTGAAGCGCGTCGAGCTCGCGATCGCGCTCGCGAACCGGCCGAAGCTGCTGCTGATGGACGAACCGACCGCCGGCATGGCGCCCGGGGAGCGCAACGAACTGATGGCGTTGACCAGGCGGCTCGTGACCGGGCGCAAGATTGGCGTGCTTTTCACCGAGCACAGCATGGACGTGGTGTTCGCCCATGCGGACAAGCTGATCGTGCTCGCGCGCGGCAGGCTGATCGCCGAGGGCGACGCACAGACGGTGCGCAACGACGCGCGCGTGCAGGAGGTGTATCTCGGCACCGGCAGGTCGTTCACGCCGCGCGCGGCGCTCGAAGACGGAGTCACGCTATGACGGCGGGCGACGCGATGCTGAAGGTGTCCGGCCTGAACGCGTTCTATGGGCGCGCGCAGATCCTGTTCGATGTCGGCTTCGAAGTGGCGCGCGGCGAGGTCGTGGCGCTGATGGGGCGCAACGGCGCAGGCAAGTCGACGACGATGAAGGCGCTCATGGGCCTCTTGCCGCGCACGCGCGGCAGCGTGACGTTCCGGGGCCGCGACATCGGCGCGCTGGCGCCGTACCGCATCGCGCGCCTCGGGCTCGGCTACGTGCCTGAAGACCGGCGCGTCTTCGGCGATCTTTCGGTGGCGGAGAATCTCGACACCGGCCGCCAGCCGCCGCGCGAAGGCGCGCCGGCATGGACGCCGGACAAGCTCTTTCGCCTCTTTCCGAACCTCGGCGAGATGCGCGCTCGCGCCGCGAGCCGCATGAGCGGCGGCGAGCAGCAGATGCTCACCGTGTCGCGCACGCTGATGGGCAATCCGTATCTCGTCCTGCTCGACGAACCGTCCGAAGGCGTGGCGCCCGTGATCGTCGAGCAGATGGCGAACATGATCCTCGAACTGAAGCGCGAAGGGCTGTCGATTCTGCTCTCCGAGCAGAACATGCATTTCGCCGAACTGGTCAGCGATCGCGCCTACGTGCTCGAAAAAGGCCAGATCCGTTTCAGCGGCACGATGGACGAACTCGCGCGCAGCGACGAAGTCAGGCGCAACCATCTCAGCGTGTAGGCGCCGCGCGCTGGCACAATCCTGTTTTCTTGAGCATTCATCCGGAGAGACTTTCATGACGCGTGCGGGAACGCTCCTACGCCTGACGGTAATCGCAACCACGACGTTCGCCGCAACCGGCGTATCCGCGGTATACGCCGAGACGATCAAAATTGGCGAGATCAACAGCTACAAGGCGCAACCCGCGTTTCTCGGGCCGTACAAGAATGGCTGGAACCTTGCACTCGACGAGATCAACGCGGCCGGCGGCGTCGACGGCAGGAAGCTCGAAGTCGTCTCGCGCGACGACAACGGAAACCCCGGCGACACGATCCGCGTGGCGCAGGAGCTCGTCGCGCGCGAGCAGGTGAAGCTCCTGTTCGGCGGCTATCTGTCGAACACCGGCCTCGCTCTCGCCGACTATGCGAAGCAGCGCCGCATCTTCTTTCTCGCCGCCGAGCCGCTCACCGACAAGATCGTCTGGCAGGACGGCAACAAGTACACGTACCGCCTGCGCCCGTCCACCTACATGCAGGTGGCGATGCTCGTGCCGGAGGCCGCGAAGCTGAAGAAGAAGCGCTGGGCGCTCGTCTATCCGAACTACGAGTACGGCCAGTCGGCGGCCGCGACGTTCAAGCGTCTCCTGAAGGCGGCGCAGCCGGACGTGGAGTTCGTGGCGGAGCAGGCCACGCCGCTTGGCAGCGTCGATGCGGGCGCTGTCACGCAGGCTCTCGCCGACGCGAAGCCCGACGCGATCTTCAACGTGCTGTTCAGCGCGGACCTGGGCAAGTTCGTGCGCGAGGGCAACACGCGCGGGCTCTTCAAGGACCGCGCGGTCGTGTCGCTGCTGACGGGGGAGCCCGACTACCTCGATCCGCTCGGCGCGGAGGCGCCGGTCGGCTGGATCGTGACGGGCTACCCGTGGTATTCCATCGATACGCCCGCCAACAAGAAGTTCGTCGCCGACTATCGCGCGAAGTATCACGACTATCCGCGGCTCGGCTCGGTAGTGGGCTACAGCGCGATGATGTCGCTCGCGAACGGCCTGAAGAAAGCCGGCTCGACCGATCCGGACAAGCTCGCCGCCGCGTTCAAGGGGCTTGCCGTCGATACGCCGTTCGGCCCGATCACGTACCGCGTGCAGGACAACCAGTCGACGATGGGCGCCTACGTGGGCGTGACGGGGCTGAAAGATGGCAAGGGCGTGATGACCTCGTTCCGCTACATCGACGGCGCGAGCGTGCAGCCGCCGGACGCCGAAGTGAAGAAACTGCGCCCTGCCGATTAGGCGAAACCCTTCATTGTGCTTTCGGAAAGGGCTTGCTGACGAACTTCGATCCGGCAAGCCCGAAGCGCCACGGCACTTCCATCGCCTTCGTGATGCCGATGCGCGGCCCGCTCACGATCGGGAATGCCTCGCCTGCCGCCTCGACCTGAAACGGCGGCTGCGTCAGCGCCATGCCGTTGTTGCGGTGTGTGATGCCGAGCGCCTGCCCCAGGCGCCCCGGCCCCGAGCACAGCAGCTTCACCGGTTCCAGGCCGCGGCGCTCGCGCATCACGTCGATGCCGGTGAGCGGCTCGATTGCGCGAATCAGGACGCCGGCGCCGTGCCCGGCCTCGCGGCACACGAAATTCAGGCACCAGTGAATGCCGTACGACCGGTAGACATACGCGTGCCCGGGCGGCCCGAACATGACGG
The DNA here is from genome assembly GCF_000698595.1 of Caballeronia glathei. GTDB lineage: Bacteria > Pseudomonadota > Gammaproteobacteria > Burkholderiales > Burkholderiaceae > Caballeronia > Caballeronia glathei. The sequence goes on from NZ_JFHC01000059.1 coordinate 38,961, forward strand.
CGTTGCGTGGCGTTGGCCCGGAAAAGGTGTGCGATGCCGGGTCTTCGCGGTCGTAGGCTTCCGTTTCGACGATGCGGCCGCCGACGCCGTCGACGGTCAGCACGGCGCCGATCAAGAGGCGCGCGACGACTTCGGACGGGGCGGAGAAATCGATCTCGGAGGGCAGGGCGTTCACAGGCATCATTCTAGCTAGACTCGCAGGGACGACAACAAGGAGATCGGACATGAAGACTTCGTGGTTTCTCAAGTTCTCGAATGCCCTCGCGCAGGTGGCCGGCCGGGCATCCACGTTCGTTGTCGCGGTCGGGCTCGTGGTGGTGTGGGGCATCTCCGGGCCGCTCTTTCATTTCAGCGATACGTGGCAGCTCGTCATCAACACGTCCACCACGATCGTCACCTTCCTGATGGTCTTCCTCATCCAGAACACGCAGAACCGCGATACCGCCGCGATGCAGATCAAGCTCGACGAACTGATCCGGGCGGTGGACAACGCGCACAACGCGCTGCTCGATCTGGAGGAACTCGACGAGAAGGATCTCGCCAGGTTCCGCGAGCGCTATGAGCGGCTCGCGAAGCAGGCCCGCACCGACCTGAGCGATGTGCACCGGGACGTCGATCTGCCGAAGGTGGACGAGGGGGAGCAGAAGTAGCGACGCCCGCAGGCAAGGCCTGCGGGCGTTCTCTGAAAGCGGTGCGTGCTCAGTGTTTCAGGCGGCTTTGCGTCAGTTCGCCGGAATGCGGATCGACATGGATGTCGTAGAACTGGCCGGCCTTCGTGGCTTCGCCTTCCCAATTGCCGTCGTCGGCTTCGAGGCGCACCGCGTCATAGCCCAGCGCCTTTACCCTGGCGATAGCGGCCTCCTTTGAAATCCAGTGGGTGCCGGGCTGGTCATGAGCGATCGCTGCGTGGCCGGCCGCGAATGCAAGCAATGCGCCCGCCGCGAAGATTTGCTTCCTCAACATTCAGGTTCCTCGTCAAGTCATGGATGACGAAGCAATCTATCATGCGCGACACCGGCGCATTTTTTGGGATGAGCGTGCGCGGACCGTTCATGCGCGCCGGTCATCGATGCGTGACCGGCCGCACGTTCGGGCTTGCCATCGACCCACGTTTGCGGGATAGAATGTGGACCGTGAAAGTTTGTGGCGCCCGCGGCGGATCGGCATCGATAGACACCGATCCGGGCAGGCCGCCCGGCCCCCTGCGCTTCCCCCCAGATGCGAAGCGCCCTTCGAAGCGATAAATACAACGCACAAAGCGACGAAGCAAGGAGCCGGCTGGTTCGGATTCCGTTCGATATCCGCAAACGTTTGTCGCGCCCCGCCGCGATGGGCCGGCTGTGGCCGGCGCGGCGATCCGCCCGGCGGACCGCTTGAAAAAGCATGATTCTTCTCTATAAAGTTTTTCGGGTTTCTGCCGATTAGCGGGGGCTTTCCGCCATCTTCAAACGAAGAATTGAGGGCAATTCAGCCTTCATTTGGCGAGATTATTTCTTTCGACAATCGATAGGATGTGTCTTACTCGGCCCGTGTATGGGTCGGGTGCACACCTACCTTCTCCCTAAAGGAATAATCAAATGCGCAAACTTTTCAAAGCGTTTGTTCGCGATGAACGCGGCGTGAGCGCCATGGAGTACGCGGTTCTGGCCGGCATCGTCGTCGTTGCCCTGGCGGCGCTCGGCGGCACCCTGAGTACCGGGTTCGCGGACCTGTTCACCGGTCTCTTCACGAAGGTATCGACCGCAGCGAACGGCTCGTAATAGCCGCTGTGGCAAGGGAGATTCGCAATCCACCCATGCCGATCTCCCCGCCACCCTCCCGCTCTCATAACGCGACCATCGTGCAGCTTCTGTCTCTTGCCATTCGTCTCGTCGTACTGTGCGCGCTGGTATGGCTCGCGGTCATCGACGTTCGCTCGCGGCGTCTGCCGACGAAGATCGTCATGGCAATCGGTACGCTGTTCTTCGTGGACGCGCTGATTCTGCGCATGTCCATCGACGGTGTCATCGCACACCTGCTGCTCGCACTTGGCGTCTTCCTCGTCTGCGCCGCGCTGTTCGCGGCAAGGATGCTGGGCGGAGGCGACGCGAAGCTCGCCTCCGTCATCTTTCTATGGGCGGGCCTCGGCCTTTCCATACCGGCCTTAACGCTGATTTCAGTGATCGGGACGCTGGTGTCCCTGATCAGCCTCGCCACCCGGAACATGAAGCCGGAGCAGCGTTCCCAGCCGATGCGCGCGCTCGCGATGTTTTCCGGCACGCGCGGCGTGCCTTATGGCGTGGCGCTTGCGCTCGGTGGCGGTCTCGTCATCGTGCTGCCCGCGCTCTCGCCGCTGTTATCGACGCGATAGGACGGCACTTCCATGTCCAACATCATCAAATTTGCCGTGCTCGTCGTAGGCGCGATCCTGATTGCCCTGATCGTGCGCGTCGTGATCGCGAGCGCCTCGCGTCCGGCAAACCGCGTCGTCACGACCGAGAAAGTCCAGGTCAGCGCCGCCGTCCTCCCGCAAGGCCTCCTGCTGCGCGACGACGACCTCGCCTGGAAGCAGATCCCGGTCGCGGAGGTGCCGCCGAACGCCATCGTCTCCGGCGCGCCGAACGCACCCGACCTGAAGGGCGCGCTGCTGCGCCATCCGGTCGCAAGCGGGGCGGTGCTCGTCGCCGACGACGTCATCCTGCCGAGCGCGCCGGGCTTTCTCGCGGCCTCGCTCAAGCCGGAGATGCGCGCGGTATCGGTCGCCGTGGACGACGTGTCCGGCAATGCCGGCCTGATCCAGCCGGGCGACTATGTCGACCTGCTGCTGACCCAGCAGATGGATCGCCGCACCGACTCGCCCGATCTCGCGGTGTCGAGCGAGACGGTGGTCGAGCATGTCCGCGTGCTGGCGGTCGGCTCGGAGATCCGGCGCCCGAAGAACAACGGCGATACCCCCGAAGCCGTCACCCGCGTGCGCACGGTCACGCTCGAAGTGACGCCGCGCATGGGCGAGGTGGTCGCGGTCGCGGCGCGGCTCGGCAGCCTGTCGCTCGCGTTGCGCAGTTTCGCGACGGTCACGCGCGAGCCGGCCGCATCCGCGGCGAGCGCGGCATCGTCGTCCGAGCATGCGCCGATCTGGGCCGGCGATATCTCGCGCGCCGTGCGCGATCTGCCGCGACAGCGCACGCCGCATGCGAGCACGTCCGCCCCTGTGCCGCTGGTGCCGCGCACGGTGACCATCTACCGCGGCTCTGAAAAGAGCGATACGTCGTCGGGCTCCGCGCAGGTGAGCGCCGCCGCGGGCGACATCGTGCCGCCGCTGCCAAGCGTCCCTTCCCAGCGCTGATGCCGTGCAGACGGTGGACGTAGCTTGAAATCGCCAGGATCGAAAGTCATGAAAACGCAGTTCCATTCGAGTTGCAGCGCAGCGAGGCTCATCGCGCTTGCGGCGGCGTGCGCGGGGGTGATGCTCGCCGCCGGCGCATACGCGGCGGCGGCGCCTGCGGGCGCCGCGAAGCCGCACGCCGCGAGCAAGGCCGCGCACGCCGCCGCGCCTGCGCCGTCGCCGGGACGCAAGCCGCCCGTGGCGGCGCAATCCGCACACGCCGCGAAGGCTACGCAAGCCACGCAAGCCGCGCAATTGCAACTCGCGCAATTGCAACTTGCGCAGGCGCGCATGGCCGCCAGGCCCGGAGTCGCGCCCGCCGCGATCCCGGCCGCCATGCCGGTGAACGCGCAGGGCCCGCTGTCGCTCGACGCAGGCAAGGGCACGATGCTGCATCTGGGCGAGGACGCGCGGTCGGTGTTCGTCGCGGACCCGGTCATTGCCGACGTGCAGGTGCCGTCGCCGAAGGCCGTGTTCGTGCTCGGCAAGAAGACCGGAACGACGACGCTCTACGTGCTCGGGGCGAACAACAAGACGCTGCTTCAGCGCACGGTGGTCGTCACGCGCGACATGGTGTCGCTGCGCAACCTCGTCTCCGCCCGCTTTCCCAATCTGAACGTGCAGGTCGGCACCGGCCAGGGGTCGCTGCTGCTGACGGGGCAGGTGCCCAATCCGGCCGACGCCGACGCGATCGTGCAGGCCGTCACCCCCTATCTCGCGGACAAGGAAGTGCTGATCAACCGCATGACGATCGACCGGCCGCTTCAGGTGCAACTGCGCGTGCGCATCACGGAGGTGGACCGCAACGTCACGCAGCAGCTCGGCATCAACTGGCAGGCGCTGGGCAATGTGGCCGGCAACTTCTTCGGCGGCGTCTTCAGCGGCCGGCCGATCTACAACCTCAACCAGCCGATTCCCAACGGCTCGGGCGGCGTGACGTTCCCGGTGAACCTGCCGACCAACAATGCCTATTCGATCCTCGGCGCGTTCAAGACCGGCAACACGGACATCCGCGTGCTCGTCGACGCGCTGAACCAGGAGGGCCTGCTCACCGTGCTGGCGGAGCCGAATCTCGTGGCGCTCTCGGGCGAGACGGCGAGCTTCCTCGCGGGCGGCGAGTTTCCGATCCCGGTGTCGCAGACCAACGGCGCGATCTCCGTCGAGTTCAAGCAGTTCGGCGTCAAGCTCGACTTCACGCCGACCGTGCTGAACGAGCGGCGCATCAGCCTCAAGGTGCGCCCGGAAGTGAGCCAGATCGACCCCAGCGCGAGCGTGACGACCGGCGGCATCACGGTGCCCGGCCTCTCCGTGCGCCGCGCGGATACGACCGTGGAACTCGCGAGCGGCCAGAGCTTCGCGATCGGCGGGTTGTTGCAGAGCAATACCACCGACATCATTTCGCAGGTGCCGGGTGTCGGCTCCATTCCGATCCTGGGCAAGCTGTTCTCGTCGTCGAACTACCAGAACAACAAGACCGAGCTGGTCATCATGGTGACGCCGTACCTCGTCGAGCCGACCGATCCCGCGAAGCTGCGCTCGCCGCTCGAGTCGCTCGTCTCGCCGAGCAGCGATGTCGAGTACAGCTTCAGGCAGCGGGCCGGCGACGAGCCGCCGCCTGGGCAACCGCGCCTCGTCGGCGCGGCCGGATACGTCTATTGAGCGCCCCGCCATGAACTACGCAAGATTCGCCTCGCTCCTTCTGCTGTGCGCCGCCGCGGCGGGCGTGAGCGGCTGCATCAAGCCGCCGCGCAACATGCCCAACGAGTCGGTCATCGGCTTCGACGGGCGCAACGCGCTGCCGCCGGACTGCGCGTCGCTCTCGCGGCCCGCTGTGCTGACCGATGCGGGCTGGCGGCGTCCGAGCATGGAATGGGGCTGCGCGACCTATACGAATCTCGCGGCGCAGCTCGCGCGGCCGCAGGATGCCGTTGCGCCCCAGACGCTCGGCCCGGCCGACGCGGCGGTGGCCGCGAGCGCCGTGCGCCGCTACGAGACCGGCCGCGTGACCCGTCTCGACACGTCGACGTCGCGCGATTCCAAGTGACGCGCCACCCTCACCGCAGAACATCATGAGCACGACAGAGTTCAGTTTCCTGAAAGCCAAGAGCGGCGTGCGGGTCGCGGATTTCATCGCGTTCGTCGCCGATCGCAAGACCGAGCAGGTGCTCAAGAGCTTCGTGCTCGAGCAGGCGATGCCGCACGTCCACATCGCGGTCGGCGGGATCGACGACGCGATCGCGTACCTGTCGAAGATCGAGCGCTCGCCGCTCTTTCTGCTCGTCGACCTGCAAGGGTCGGTGATGCCGCTGTCGGATCTCGGCCGGCTCGCGGAAGTGTGCGAGCCGTCGGTGCAGGTGGTCGCGCTCGGCGAGCGCAACGACGTGGGCCTCTTTCGCAGCCTCTTGAAGATCGGCGTGCGCGACTATCTCGTCAAGCCGCTGACCGTCGAGCTGCTCAAGCGCACGGTGAACGTGTCCGAGGGCAAGGTAAGCCCCGTGACGCTCGCGCGCGCGGGCAAGACGATCGCGTTCGCGGGCTCGCGCGGCGGCGTCGGCGTGACGACGCTCGCGCTGAATCTCGCGCGCCATCTCGCCGAGGACACGCACCGGCGGGTGGCCTACGTGGACCTCAACCTGTGCGGCGGCGCGGCGAACAGCATGCTCGGGATCCAGAGCAACAACGGCCTGACCGACGTGCTGCAGAACGTGCGCCGCCTCGATCCGCAGTACGTGGAGCGCACGCTCGTCGCGAAGGGCAGCCGGCTCTTCGTGCTGTCGGCCGACCTCGACTACGGCACCGAGCGGGAGTTCGAGCCGGGTGCGCTGCCGCGCGTGATCGAGCTCCTGTGCGACAGCTTTCACTACGTGATCCTCGACATCGGCAACCCGAATCACGCGCTCGCGCAGGAGGCGTTCAATCATGCGTCGCGGGTCTATCTCGTCGTCGACCGCTCCGTGCATTCGACGCGCGAAACGATCCGCCTCCTGCGCTTCATCGAGGATCGCGACAACACGCCGCCCACTTCGGTGCTGCTGAACAATCCGAACGCCGCCTCCGCCGGCAAGGTGCAGACGGAGGATTTCATGGCGGCGGTCGGCCGAAGCGTGCTGCACGAGGTGCAGTTCGAGCCGAAGGCGATCTCGATGGCCGAGAACCTCGGCGAGGCGCCCAAGGAAAAGGCGCCGAACGGCTTCAATCAGGCCGTGGCGCGCATCGCCAGCGACCTCACCGGCCAGCATTCGGCCGCCGAGCGCACGTTCCTTCAGAAGCTCAGGTTGAGGAGGCGCTGATGTTCGGGCAGAAACAGGTTATCCGGCCCGCGGACGACGTCGACGAATCCGCCGGAAGCACCGCGGACGCGGCCACGGCGCTCGCTCCGGTCGTCGCGATCGCCGCGGCGCCTGCCGCCGCCACGCCGCGCGCGCAGAGCCCCGAAGGCAACGAGACGCTGGTGCGCTCCGACCTGTTCAAGCTCATCCGCAACGGCGTGTTCGCCGCGATGAACGCGTCGGCGGCGGTCGGCAAGACGCGCGAGCAGATGAAGCCGGGCGTCGAGCAGCTCGTGCTGGAAATCGCCGAGCGTGAGCGCCTGAACATCACGCTCGCGGAGCAGGGGCAGATCGTCGGCGAGCTGCTGAACGACATGTTCGGCCTCGGCCCGATCGAGCCGCTTCTCGCCGACGAAACGATCACCGACGTGCTCGTGAACGGTCCCGACCAGGTCTACGTCGAGCGGCACGGCCGGCTCGAACTCACGCCCTACAAGTTCCGCGACAACACGCACGTGATCAACGTCGCGCAGCGCATCGCGGCAGGGGTGGGGCGGCGCGTCGACGAAAGCAGCCCGATGGTCGATGCGCGGCTGGCCGACGGCAGCCGCGTGAACGTCGTGCTGCCGCCGCTCGCCATTCACGGCGCGGCGATCTCCATCCGCAAGTTTTCGAAGCGCAACATCACGCTGCACCGGATGGCGCAGCAGGGCAACATGTCCCACGCGATGGCGAACGTGCTCAAGCTCGCGAGCACGTGCCGTCTGAACGTCATCGTGTCGGGCGGCACCGGCTCGGGCAAGACGACGCTGCTCAACGCGCTGTCGCATTTCATCGGGCTCGGCGAGCGCACCATCACGATCGAGGACGCCGCCGAGCTACAGCTCGTGCAGCCTCACGTGGTCAGCCTGGAGACGCGGCCCGAAAACGCCGAGGGCCTGGGCGGCGTGGCGCAGCGCGACCTCGTGCGCAATGCGCTGCGGATGCGGCCCGATCGCATCATTCTCGGCGAGACGCGCGGCGCCGAGGCGTTCGACGTGCTGCAGGCAATGAACACGGGCCACGACGGCTCGATGACCACCATCCACGCGAACACGCCGCGCGACGGCATCACGCGGCTCGAAAGCATGGTGATGATGGCGAACGGCAACCTGCCGCTGCTGTCCATTCGCCGGCAGATCGCGAGCGCCGTGCATCTGATCGTGCAGATCGAGCGGATGCGCGACGGCATGCGCCGCGTGACGCGCATCACCGAACTCGCGGGCATGGAGGGCGAGGTCATCATCACGCAGGACCTCTTCACCTTCCGCTACGACGCGAGCGCGTACAGTGAGGAAGTGAAGGGCGTGTTCGAATGCGCTGCCGTTCGTCCCGCCTTCGCGGCGCGCGCCGCGTACTACGGGCTCGAGGACGCGCTTCTGGAGGCGATGAAGCCATGAACCTCGTGAACCTCGTCACCTTCTGCTCGTTCGTCTGCGTGCTGGTGGTCGGCGTGATGGTCCTGACCTTGCAGGACATGCGCAACAACCAGCCGCAAGCACGCGTCAGGACGCGCATGCAGCAATCCTTCGGGGTGCAGGGCGTGCGCAAGGAAAGCCGCAAGCAGGACCTCGACCTCTTTCGCGTGAACAGGCACGACAGCGCCATCAGCCTGTGGTTCGGGCCGAAGATCTCGCGGCTGCGCACGGTGGCGGGCAAGAGCGGGCTGCGCATCGTGATCGGCGCGGCGGCGGCGGGCGAGATCGTCGCGTTCCTGATGACGCACTTCATGCCGCTGCCCGCCTTCGCGACGCCGCTCCTCTTGTTCGGCCTGCCGGTGATCGCGCTCATGCAGGCGTACCGCTTTCTCGTGGAGCGTTTTCGCAAGCGCTTTCTCGACGGCTTCCCCGACGTGATCGACCTCATCGTGCGCGCGGTGCGTGCGGGCGTGCCGGTCACGCACGTGATCGGTTCGGCGGCGAGCGAGTGTCCCGAGCCGTTGCGCACCGAATTCAGGCTGATGAGCGACTCGCTGCAGGTGGGCCTCGATCTGGAGGAGGTGCTGTCGGTCGCGATGCGGCGCATCGAGATCGCGGACTTCTCGTTCTTCTGCGTGTGCCTGCTCCTGCAGCGGGAGACGGGCGGCCAGCTCGGCGAAACGCTGGAGAACCTCTCGGGCATCGTGCGCACGCGGCGTGAAATCCGCTCGAAGACCCGTGCGCTGACCGGCGAAGCGCGCATCACGACGAAGATTCTCGCGGCGATCCCGGTTGTCATCATGCTGTCGATGTACATGCTGAACCGCGACTATCTGATGGTGCTGTTCAACACCGAGGCAGGCAGGAAGCTGCTCACGTTCGGCGGGATTTCGATCGTGATGGGCGTGCTCGTGATCAGCAAGATGTCCAAGCTCGATACCTCGCGATGACGCCCGCCAACGTTCAGACGCTCATCAATCTGCTCATGCTGTTCGCGCTGTTCGCGGCGCTGGCGGTCTGGTGGGCGACCAAGCACGGCGGGCGGCGCGGACGCATCGCGGAGCGCGCGCGCATGGCGGCGCAGACGCACCGCATCGACAGGTCGGCCGCCGAGGACGCGGACGACGACGCGGGCTTTCGCACGCGCCTCCTGCTGCGTCTCGCGAAGATCGGCGACAAGATTCCGCTCTTCGATACCAAGTACCGCATGAAGCTTAAGAAGGAAATGGTTCGCAGCGGCTACCGTAGCAACCTCGCGGTGTCGATCCTGCTCGCGGCGAAGTTCTGCGTCGGCCTGATCTGCGCGGCGCTCACGGTCATGATGGGCTCGCATATCCCGATGATCGGCGCGTATCCGGCCGGCCGCGGCATCGCGATGCTGATGGTCTTCGTGGTGGGCATGATCCTTCCCGAGTACGTGGTCGCGTTTCGCGCGGCGCGCCGCCGCCGCGCGATGGCGGCGTGCCTGCCCGACGCGCTCGATCTGCTCGTGATCTGCACCAACGCGGGCAACAGCCTCGGCGTGAGCATCCGGCGCGTCGCCGATGAGCTGAAGACGATCTGCCCGCCGCTCTCCGACGAGTTTTCGCTCACCGCCGACGAGCTGAAGCTCTCCGGCGACAGCACGCGCGCACTGCACGGCCTGGCCGAGCGCATCGACCTGCCGTCCATTCGGGCGCTCATTTCGACGCTCACGCAGTCGATGCGGTACGGCACGCCGATCACACAGGCGCTGCGCACGCTGTCGCGCACGGAGCGCGTCGCGCACATCGTCTCGCTCGAGGAAAAGGCCGCCAAGCTCGCCCCGAAGATGGTCGTGCCGATGATGCTCTTCATTCTTCCCGCGATCGTCGCGATCGCAGCCGGCCCGGCCGTCATCCAACTTCTCGCCTTCGTCGCGAAGCAATGAACATGAAACCAGCTGACGCATTCCTCCATCAAGCCCGGCGGATCGCCCTGACGGGCTGCGCCGTGTCGCTCCTCGCCGCGGCCGCCGGCTGCACGACCACGACGCGGCAGGTGTCCGAGACGCGGCCCGTGATGCGCAATTCCGCACCGAGCGCGATGAGCGAGCTGCGCATCGCGGACACGGCGCTCGACTCGGGCAACGTCGAACTCGCGACCACGCTGTACGAAAAGAGCGTGCAGGCCGACCCGAAATCGGTGCCCGGCCTGACGGGGCTCGGCAATACGCTTTACGCTGTCGGCGATTTCACGCGCGCGGGCGTCTACTACCAGAAGGCAAGCGCGATCGAGCCGAACGCGACCGCACCGCTCATCGGCATCGCGCGCGTCGCGATCCATCAGCGCCGCTTCGACGACGCGATCGCCACCTATCGGCGCGTCCTTGCGCTCACGCCGAACGATCCGCTCGCGTCGGCGGGACTCGGCGCCGCACTCGACCTGAAGGGCGATCACGCGGGCGCGCAGGCCGCGCTGCGCCAGGCGCTGAAGACCAATCCCGGCGATCCGCTCCTTTGCGTGAACCTCGGCTTGTCGCTGATCCTCGGCGGCAATCCGCGCGAGGGCGCGAACGTGCTGCTCGACGTCACGCGCTTTCCCGCCGCGCCGCCGCAGGCACGCCAGAATCTCGCGCTCGCTTACGGCCTGCTCGGCAACACGGAAGCGGCCGCGGAAATCCTCGCGCGCGATTTGCCCAAGGCGTCGGTGAAGGACAACCTGCGCTACTACGAGATCCAGCGCGCACGCCTGGCCCAGCCGGGGGCCGGAGATGTCGCGATGGTTCCGGCTCCGGCGCGGGCCGCGGCGCCCGCCGTGAAAGCGGCCGCGGTGCCGGGCGCGCAGGTCCAGGCCGTGAGTCTGCGATGACGGGCATGCTCGCGCGCCGGCTCCCCCGCTTCGTTGCGCGACTGGTCCGCGAGAACCGCGGCGCGACGGCGATCGAATTCGCGCTCGTCGCGCCCGTGGTGTTCATCCTGATGCTCGGCACTGTCGAGCTTGCGCTCGACATGATCGTCGACGGATCGGTGCAGATCGCGGCGCAGGCGGCGTCGCGCGCGGGACTGACCACCACCGATCCCTCGACGGGCACGCGCGCCGACGCCGCGAAACGGACCGTCATGAACATTCTCGGCGGCTGGCAGAACATCGGCGGGACCGTCAACATCACCACGCTCAACTACGGCACTTACGGAAACGTCGGGGGCTCGACCTATCAGGCGAACATGGGCGGCTTCGGCGATGTCGTGTCGTACAACATCACCGTGACCGTGCCCGGCTTCTCCGGCATCCCGCAGCTCTTCGGCGTGAAGACGCTCACGTTTCAACGCAACTACATCGTGCAGAACGAAAAATGAAAAGCGCGCCTGAAAGACTGCGGTTTGCGGGGAATACCGGGCATGCGGGGCTGTCCGGCCTTCGCGCGAAGCTGCGCCGGCTGCTGCGCTCGGACCGCGGCAGCGTCACGGTCGAATTCGTGATCATCGTGCCGGTGATGCTCCTCCTCATGCTCGGGTTCACGGAGATCTATATGTATTCGCGCGCGGTGAGCGTCGTCGAGCATACGGCGTTCACGCTTGCCGACTCGATCGGACAGATGAACCGCGTCATCGACGACAACTCGAGCGTCGCCACGCCCAACAGCCTCGCGGCGATATGGAACGCGGCCGCGCTGCTCGCCGCGCCGAGCGATCTGCAGGCGAAGGGCGGCGTGTACGTCACGTCCGTCTGCGACCAGACGACCAAGCCGTGCGGCGCCGTGCCGGCGACGCCGCAGTCGATGGCGGCGGGCACGCCGCGCATCTGGTGGCAGCGCAGCGCGCCGTGGACGGACGGCAACATGCGTTCGCTCGTCACGGCGAACAACATCCTGCCGGCGGCCTGGCCGTTTCGCAACGGCGATTCGGCGGTGATCGTGGAGGTCTTCTACCAGTACACGCCGTTCTCGATGACGGCGCCGTTCTGGGCCAGCGCGCCCGGTACGCAGACGATCTACCAGCGGGTCTACGTGCGTCCGCGCTACACGCCGACGCTCGAACTGGACAGCGCATCATGATCGGCCGCCTGATGAGGAAGCGGCGCGCCGGCGCGGCGGCGCGGGATACGGACACGAGAGTGGGGCGGGACCGCTCGGTCGCTGCGCTCGTGAAGGGTGACGAGGGCGCGCTCACAATGATGTTCGCGATCTGCGCGAGTCTGATGGTCGGCGCGATGTGCACGGCGCTCGACGTGATCGACGACGCCATGACGCAGACGCGCATGCAGATGGCCGCTGACGTCGCCGCGCTCGCTGGCGGCGCGAACCTCTCGCATTACGACCTGACGAAGCCCGGCAGTCTCGCGCAGTGGCAGGCGGACGTGCGCGCCTATTACGACGCGAACATGCCCAAGGGCTTCATGCGGCTCACGATGCCCGACGCCAGTTTCAACGCGACCGTGACCGGCACCGTGGCAGCCGGGCAGACGATCAAGGTGTCCGTATCCGGGTCGATGCCGCTGCTCGCGCCGCTCATCTTCGGCAAGGGCACGTCGGGAGACGGCTCCGGTTCAAGTCCCGGCGGTACGCCCGACACCACGACGATCACGGCGAGCAACTCCGCGCTGCGGCTCCCGAAGAGCACGCTCGAACTGGTCATGGTGCTGGACAACACCGGATCGATGGCGGACAAGGCGACGGCGAAGGGCGACACCAAGATCGCCGGCCTCAAGACGGCGGCGCATGCGCTCGTCGACCTGATCCTGTCGCAAAGCGGCGCGGACAGCTACATCGGCATGGTGCCGTTCACGAGCACCGTCAACGTGAAGAACGTGCTGCCGGCGGGCGGCGGCTGGCTGGACCCGTCGTTCGCCTACAACTCAACCGGCGTCGGCATGACGAAGCAGGGCACCGTCGACGGATGGGCGGGCTGCCCCGTGGAGCCGCGCGACGCGGGCGGCTTCCTGTATCCGAAAGCCTATGCGCCGACGGATTGGCCCAAGTTCACGCCGTACTTCTATAACGTGCCGCCCACGGGCCTGAAGATCCATTCGTGGGTGACGTCGGTCGATTGCAAGGTCGCGCCGGTCGATACCGTGGCCTCCGGCGTGCCCGTCGCGCTCAAGTCGGGCAACACGAACCGTTGCGGCTACGTCGCCCAGCCGAACGGCATCTACGCCGACTGGGAGCAGGTCAAGTGGACCGTAAGCCGGAACAAGCTGGTCGAAAAGGCGGACTCGACGACGCTCAGGCAGAACGACGGCTGCATGACCACGCCCGTGACCTTCCTCACCACGGACAAGAGCAAGCTCAGCACCGCCATCGACCAGATGAACGCGAGCGGCTCGACGCTGATTCCGCTCGGCATCCTGTGGGGCTGGCGCATGCTGTCGTCGTCGTGGTCGGTCAACGTCGCGGGGTCGAGCGGCTGGGTGTCAACCGATGCGAGCCTGCCGCGGCCCGAGATCACGCAGGGTCTGCAGCGCGTGATGATCGTGCTGACGGACGGCGAGAATTCGATCGGCTCCTCCGGCGACCTGCAGAACAACCTGTTCTTCAACGGGCTCTCAGGCGTCGGCACGAAGAGTCTCGCGGCGCCGACGGTGTTCCGGCCGAACGGCTCGTCGCTCACCAACGCCACGATGGATTCCGTCGACGACATCAATTCGTTCCAGACGAGCGCGTGCACCGCGATCAAGAACACCGGCGTGACGATCTACGCGATCACGTTCGGCGACGTCGCCGACAACTCCGTCCAGGCGATGCAGGCCTGCGCGAGCCCGGGGAACTACTATCACGCGCCCGACAACCCGACGCTCACCTACATCTTCCAGCAGATCGCGGGGAATCTGGGCGTGCTGCGGCTCACGCAGTAGCGGTGCGGACGTGCGCCGGGCCGCTCACGCGGCCTGGGAACGTGCGTTGCTTCCTTTCTTGCGCGGGTCCACTCGTTAGAGAAAGGAGAATGACCATGCCAGAGAAGAAGACCGTCAAACGCGCCGAAGCCGCGAAGCGCGCCGGCAAATCGCCGGGCACGCAGGCGGGCGCGTTCGTGAAGGAGCAGATCGACCATATCCGCGAGGGCAGGCACGGCGCGAAGTCCGCGAAGCAGGCGATCGCGATCGGCTTGTCCGAGGCGCGCCGCTCGGGCGTTGCCGTGAAGGCGCCGAAGAAGGGCGCCACTTCGGAAGCGACGCGCAAGAAAGCGGCAAAGGACGCAGCAGCCGGCGCGCACAAGACGAAAAAGAGCGCGAGCACCGAGTCGAAGAGCAAGCGTTCGGCCGTCAGCACGCGGGTTTTGAAGCGCGAGGGCACAAAGGCTGCGTCGCACACGGCGCTTTCGAGGCAGTCGCACGCGAGCGCGAGCCGGCGCTCGGCGGCGGACCGCTCGGCCGCGGCGAAGAAGGGCTGGGCGACGCGCCGCAAGGCGGCCAGCGCGCGCCACGCAAGCCGCTGACGAGTCGCTGAGGAGCTTCTGAAGAGCCGCTGACGGCGCATCGCGCAGTTTTTGCCGGCCGGCGCATGAAAAAAGCGGGCCGCAGCCCGCTTTTTTCCCTTCGTTCCGCCGGTTTTACTTCGCCACCGGCATCGTGAACTC
>NZ_JFHC01000060.1 GCF_000698595.1 Caballeronia glathei
AAGACGTTGCTGGCGCCACGCTTACGCGAAAGAAGCATGCATCGACATCCAAGCGCAAGACAGCTATGGGAAAAGCGATCGATAGTTGAATATTCAATCTTGCGGAGGTGTGCATATGCATGTATAAATTTGCTCTTAGGCATTCGCGCAACGTTGTGGGTTGAAGCTGAGATGAGCGATCACGAGCATGCTCTTCAGAGAGAGCCGATGACGCAAGGTGGACGTTGCAACGCGACCGCGTTGCGCAGAGCCATGCGGAACGTCTCGCTGCTGTACGACACCTACATGGCACCCTGCGGTTTGAAAGCGACCCAACGGTCGATTCTCTCTTGCATCAAACGTGAGGGCTCACCCACGATGGGCGAACTTGCCGAACAGCTTGTGCTCTGTCGAAGTGCCTTAACTCATAACCTCCGTCCTCTGGAAAGAGACGGAATGGTTTCGGTGAAGCCCGCCCGGGACAACAAGCGAGTGAAAATCGTGCGTCTGACACCGAGGGGCCTGAAAAAGCTGCAGGAGTCGACTGTCTACTGGCAGATGGCACAGGACAGGTTCGAAAGCGCATTTGGTAGAGGAAGCGCGGCGAATCTCCGTACTGTGCTCGACGCGGTTGGCCGAATCGAATTTTAGTGAACCAGCATGCAAAATTCAGTTTCCGCTACGCAGCGCTCACTGATCCTTGGCACGATCATGCTGGCGACATTCATGGTTTCAATCGAGGCGACTATCGTGGCAACTGCCATGCCGCATGTCGTCGGCCAACTCGGCGGCTTCGGTTATTACAGCTGGGTATTTGCTGCCTTTCTGCTCGCACAGTCGGCCACGACCCCCATCTATGGAAAGTTCTCGGACTTGTTCGGTCGTAAGCCAGTGCTGTTGGCGGGGATATTGCTGTTCCTCGCGGGCTCTCTGCTGTGCGGCTTCAGTTGGTCGATGCCTTCGCTGATCGCTTTCCGTGTGCTGCAGGGACTCGGCGCGGGTGCCATCTACCCCGTGGCGATGACGGTCATCGGGGATCTGTACACGATGGACGAACGTGGCAAGGCACAAGGCATGATTGCTATAGTCTGGGCTATCTCGGCGGTCGTCGGGCCACTCGCCGGCGGCATCATCATCGACCGAATCTCGTGGGCATGGATCTTCTGGATCAATTTGCCATTCGGCGTGTTCACGATCATCGGCTTCTCGCTATTTCTGCGCGAGAAAGTGGAGCGTCGCCGCGTCGGGATCGATTATGCTGGCGCCCTCCTCTTTTCAGTGGCAATCGTTTCCCTGCTGGTCATACTCACGGAAATGGAAGGATCGGGCTTCTGGGTGCTCACCGGTCTCACTCTTTTGTTTTTCGTGACTGGAGCACTGTTCGTTTTGCACGAGAGGCGTGTCGCCGTGCCAATCATTTCGATCGACCTGTGGGCTCGTCGTCTCATCGCGACCAGCAATGCCGCGACGCTACTTGCCGGCATGGCATTGATCGGACTTACGACAATCCTGCCAATCTATGTACAAGGCGTGCTTGGCCGTTCACCCATCACGGCGGGTCTCACCTTGACCTCGCTTGTCGTAGGATGGCCGCTTGCCGTTATCCTTTCGAGCCGACTCTTCAAATACTTCGGCATCCGCCACAGCGTGCGTGTGGGCAGCCTGGCTTTTCCATTCGGGGCTGTCCTTCTCTTGTTCCTGACGCCGCACAGTCATCCCGCAATTGCCGCAGCGGCGTCATTCTTGATGGGCTTTGGGATGGGACTGGTCAGCATAACCGGCATCGTACTGGTTCAGGAGAGTGTCGAATGGTCAATGCGCGGAAGCGCTACCGCCTCGATCATATTTTCGCGCAGCCTCGGCAATACGCTGGGTGCCGCCGCGCTCGGCGCCATTCTCAATCTGGGAATCACGCACTACGACAGTGGCGATCTGGCCATAAAACTTCGTAATCTTCTTAATGAGCCCACGGGGCTTGCTCAGCTTGCTAGCAGCCAGGACGTTCGCGTGGTCTTGTATCACGCTCTGAACTTGAGCTTTTGGGGTTTCCTCGTGATCGCGGTGCTTGCCGTGCTTAGCTCGTGGCTCATTCCCGTTGCGGGCAAAGCAAACGATGCACCGACGCGGGAAAAACCGAGCGTGGCCGCGCGCGACACACTGGATGCATACGACGAAGCCAGCGCTCAACGCTGGACTGAGCCACCGTCGGCTAAAAAAAGTTAGGCCAGAAATGGCGGCTCCGCTATGGCGAGCGGACCGTTTGACAGTATTAACCAGCGTAAGGAATGGCCAACAAGTGACTGCGCTTCAATGGACCTGGAGCAATCCCGCATTCAACCCGAACAGACGCCACGCCAAAAGCGCGTACGCTTCGAACAGGCCCTCAGCGTGGCACGGGTGCTCTAGTACCATCGCCATCTTGCAGGCTTCTGCCTGTTGTCATCCCTCGCAACCAGCGAATCACATGAGCAAACAGTGGAGCCTCGATGACATCCCGCCTCAGAATGGCCGGCGCGTCATCATCACCGGTGCGAACAGCGGCATCGGTTATCACACAGCCGCCATCCTGGCTCGCCAGGGCGCGGAAGTTGTTCTCGCATGCCGCAACAAGCGGCGCGGCACAGACGCAATTGCTCGCCTGCAAAGGGAATTGCCTGGAGCACGATTGCAACTCGAACAGCTCGATCTCTCCAGTCTCGCATCGGTGCGCGCCTTTACCGAGCGCCAACTCGCGCTAGGCCGTCCGCTGGACATTCTCATCAACAACGCTGGAATCATGGCGCCTCCCCGGCGCGTCGAAACAACCGACGGTTTTGAACTTCAGTTCGGGACTAACGTGCTCGGGCATTTCGCGCTGACCGCCCTGTTGCTGCCGGCGCTCGAAGCAGCCGCGGATAATTCACCGGAACGACCTCGCGTCGTAACGATTGCCTCTATCGCACACAAGACGGGTCGACTCAACTTCGAAGACCTCCAGGCAGTGCGTCACTATGGACCGATGTCCTCTTATCGGCAGTCGAAACTGGCCAACCTCATGTTTTCGTTTGAACTCAATCGGTACTTGCGCGTGGCGCAATCGCGCGTGATGTCGGTTGCCGCTCATCCTGGCGTGGCGAATACGAACCTGTTCCGTGGCGGCCGTTCAGCCGCAGCGCGCGCAGCCCGATCCGTCCTGAGCAGCCTCATCGGTGCCCTGTTCAACAGCGATCTGACCGGCGCGCTTCCGACGCTCTATGCTGCGACCGCGCCCGATGTCGTCGACGGCGGCTACTATGGGCCGCTCGGCCTGTTCGAGACTCGCGGCGAACGGGTGGGACCGGCAAAGGTTGCGTCTCTGGCATGGAACGAAGCCGATGCCAGACGTCTATGGCAGGCCTGTGAAGTGTTGACCGGGACGGCATTCGGATAACACTGCTAGCCTGGGCTGCACCACGAATGCGTACTCATCGATCAATCCCGACTCCGCCAAGGCCAGCGGGAGCTTCACGCCCCCGCACGAACAGTCCCTTACCCGGCTCTCGCTTGAGTTGCTGAACGCCGCTCCCTGGATCCCCGCGCACTAGCTCCGCGTTCCAATCGACCCGGTTCAGGGTGCTCGACACGACGTACTTCTTTACCGCGTCGATCGACGGCGCGAAGGGTTCCATCCACTCAGGCCTCGCTCCTGTCCGCGCGGGGCCATCTCTCAGACTACTGAGTGGAATAAACAATGGAACGAGTTGTTTTCCCAGGAAGGAACGTGGCTCGTAAGAGCCCTAACCAATATGATGACACCTTGATCCGGAGACCACCTCTCATCGCCCGGTGGACCGAATCGGATCAAAGTGTCGATGCTCTGTCGTAGCCACTGTTCCTCATGGATGATCTCCCCTTCCGATTGAGCTTTGATATGCAGACAAAGGACGTATTGACATCTTCCGAGATTGCCGCTGTGATGGCTGCTGCACGCACAGAAGCAGCACATAAGAAGCTGACAGTCAGCATCGCCGTGGTTGACGATGGAGGACACCCTCTCGCACTCGAGCGCACGGACGACGCTGCACCGATCACCGCGTACATTGCAATGGAGAAGGCCCGCACCGCCGCACTGGGTCGCCGGGAATCAAAGATGTTTGAAGACATGATCAACGGCGGTCGCGTCGCCCGGCTCTCGGTGCCCTTACTGAATGGCATCCTGGAAGGAGGCGTTCCAGTGCTCATCAACGGTCGCGTTGTGGGCGGCATCGGCGTTTCTGGAGCAAGTCCTTCCGAAGACGCAATCATCGCGAAGTCCGGTGCGGATGGCGCGCTTTGATGAAGCGCTCCAGGCTGCGGTGATCATCGTGGGTGGAGGAGTGCATTGCCGACCATGTCGAAAGATGCAATTGAAGATATGACGGCCGCCATGCGCAGAGAGGTTATCGTGCCGGACGATGCCGGTTATCACGAAGCGCGAGCGATCTCGAATGCGATGATTGACCGGCGTCCCGCAGTGATTGTCTGCTGTGCGGGCGTCGCCGATATACGCCGCGCGGTGAACCTCGCGCGCGAGCAACGCTTGCTGCCCGCAATACGGGGCGGCGGCATTAATATCGCGGGTAGCGCATCGTTACTGTCGACGGCGAACTCCTGCACTGTCGCCGTGACGAATGCGAAGGCTCCGACACCGCTCCTCGCTGGATCAGGGCGGTCGGGAAATACAGGAAAGGGACCAGCGTCACGAGCGCCCTCGGTCCCCGGGAATGGCCGAACGAGTTTGTATGTACAAACATATGGAAATACTCGTATCACCATGTTGGTGGGTCCTATCCTACCTAATCCATTGGATTTATGGCAGCAAAGCAGCGCTGCTCAGGCGGTGTCGCCCGCTTTCAGCCAAACGACAATTGCGCCCCGCCGCTAAGTCAACGACATCAAGACGCGCCTTTTTCCCGCAGCGACGTGACATGCTGCTTGGCCGCTTCGTTGCCATGCGCCACCGCCCGTAACGCAAGTGCAAACCCCAGCTGCGTCTCGTGAGCGACCGCGCTGCGGTCAGCATCGAAGAGTTTCACCGCGCGCCGCAGATGTTGCGCCGCTTGGATATGAAGCTCCGACGCCGCTGCATGATGCTGCGCGGCAGTCAGGCCACTTTCAACGGACCCCGCCGGCGATGGAGCGCCTGCATGCTTGGCGGCAACACTGGCCTCGTCGATCGCATGCAGTGCGTGGCCGTGCGCCAACACCGCCTGATGAGCCGCATGATCGTAATCCTTGCCCGCCTCGTAATGCTGCGCTGCCTCCCGGTGAAATCGCGCTGCTTGCTCGTGATGCGATGCGGCAGACTCGAGATGTCCCTTTTTACCTTGTTTGGTATTCATGGCGGCTCCCACCACAACGGCTCCACTGCAACAATGACCGGCTGCATGCGACTTGCAACCGGCCGGAATCCCATTGCTGGAATTGACTCGCCCGGCGTTGCCGTGATCTCTTTTGCGCAGAGGCCGGGCACATGGCTTTGGCCTCATCGTCGTCGAGGCGTCAGACCTTCTCCACAGACGCGCCGTAGATTTCGTCGATGGCGTCTTTGAGCGTCGAGTTGAACTCGTCATCGCTCATCGATTTCTTCAGTTCGTTGATGAGCGCGCGCGAGAAGCTCGCGATCATGCCGTGGTTCCCGGCCAGGCGCTTGCACGCATCGCTGCGCGCATAGCCGCCCGACAGTGCGACCACGCGAACGACATGCGGATGCTCGATCAGCGGACGATAAAAGTCCGCTTCATCGGGGATGGTCAGCTTGATCATCACCTGGCTCGATTCGGGCAGCGCGTCCAGGCCCTTGAGCAATTCATCGCGCAGAATCTTTTCCGCGCCCTTCTTGTCCGGGCTTTTGATCGATACTTCGGGTTCGAGAATCGGCACGAGACCGTGTCCGATGATCTGAGCGCCCACTTTGAACTGCTGTTCCACCACGGCGGCGATGCCCTTCTCGTTCGCCTGGTGGATCACCGAACGCATCTTCGTGCCGAAGACGCCGAGCTTGACCGCGCGTTCCAGCAGGGCATCGAGGCCAAGGTTCGGCTTCATGATCTGCGCGCCGTCGGTTTCAGCTTCAAGGCCCTTGTCGACCTTGACGAACGGCACCACGCCTCTTTCTTCCCACAGGAACGCGGGCACCGGCTTGCCGTTCGCCTGACCGTCCATGGTAGCTTCGAAGAGAATGGCGCCGATCACCTTCTCTCCTGTGAACGAAGGCGCGGTGATGATGCGCACGCGCATTTCATGCATCAGCTTGAACATCTCGGCGTCGCCGTTGTAGGCGTCATCCGGAACCCCGTACTGCCGTAGAGCACCCGGCGTCGAACCGCCGCTTTGATCCAGAGCGGCGATGAAACCCTGCTTCTTCGCCATTTGCGCCAGCATCTTTTCGTTAGCCACGACCCTTCCCTCCTGAAAGTTCAAACGCTGGAACGCGCGAGCGCACGATCCCGGCAGTTAGTTTACTGGTTTTGCAACATAACTCGACTGCGCATTTCCAGCATGTCCCTGACAAAAAAGCCGCAATCAACGACCAATCCGAACAGGTCGCCCTTCGACCGAGCCAGGGACGGGCCGTCGAGGACGGCCCGATCCTGATGAACAACCTGTATCGGTCGTGCATCCTTCCCTCGCCATCTTTCCCGGCAACGCCGGCGTCTTCGGGACGGAGGATTCCGGCAGACTGTCAGCGCGACGAACGTCACTTCGTGTTCACCACGAATGTGATTACGTTGACCGGGCACACCGCACAGCCCCGTTTGCGTGAAGACGCGGCGACTGCTCCCCTAATATCATGAAATCGGGTGGGAAAGTCTGTGTGCCACGTCACTGGCCCCTTGCCCCTCAACACCGCGTGAGCTGAGGCCGAAGCCAAGCGTCTGGAAATACATACGTTCGTCCGCAGGCGTGCGCTTCAGGCAACGCAGTCCTTTGCCAGCGTCATCCCTCGCTTTCAGGCTGCCCTGATGGCTTCGAATTCCTTGTCGTGCATGACATCGGCACCCGACCTTCTCGCTCGAGGCACACCGTTAGTGCGCGACGAACCGTCCATCCGCTGAAAACCCGCCGCGCGTGGGCGCTCTCGACACGCCCGCAGGGGTTCGGTGAGAAACGACCGTCGTACGTTCACCCTGAAAGGGACGCCGCTAGACAGTCGCGATGTGGCCATTCTATTTGCGTTCGACGCATAGATTTGGAAGCCTTTCGGGATAGGCGGGAGAAGCCGTTTCCCTTCGGGCGCGGCCGCAGTCTTGTCTGCCAAGGGTTTAGATTTATTGATCCGCTTACTACGTTGCTTCGCACCATGGGCAAAAATATATTCCGTGAATTGCGAAGGCGCCGCCAGGATGCTGGAAGTCCGGTATGCGGATGGCGGCCTGAGCTTGTATTCAGCCGTCCCCAAACATATCTATGATGCGATTATTCAAAACGGGAAGCCTGATGAGATTTTCGATCGCGAAGTATGTTCTCGACGATAGCCCGCAGCCTATCAATCCTGACGTAGAAGCATATGCACGATGACCTCCAACGTCGAACGCAGTCTTGGCAGGTCAGCATACGCGTCCCTTGCAACTCAGATAGTCGAGTATCACCTGAACGCGCGCGGGAAGAACCCCAGATTTCCCGACACATACAGCATGAAAGCTGTCTAGCGCCTCCGGATGCCGGTCGTCGTCGAGTCGCACCAGGCGTCCTGCGGCCAGGTCTTCCCGAACGGTGAACTCGTCTAGGCGAGCAGCAGCCACACTGGCAAGAACCAGTTGGCGCATGCCTTCACCATCGTTGATGCGAACACGAGCGGATTCGTCGCTGGCCGCCGGTAGCCAGGTGTCGGCTGCACGCGCATAGGTGAAGCTGATCAAGCCGTTGGGCTCTATGGCACCTTTCCTGCCGTACTGCTCGGCCCACCGCGGGGTCGCGACCAGAATGAGGCGCGTTGCTCCAAGGGACCGTGCGACAAGCGATGAGTCCGGCATGGGGCCCGCACGCACCGCGATATCGATGTCCTCCGCGATGAGATTGCTCAAGGCATCGCTTTGCACGATGTCGATGGACAGGCCGGGATGTCGATGAAGCAAATCAGGCAGGAGGGGGCCCAGCACATGCGCGACATAGCTCGCTGAGCTGCATATTCGTACGCGGCCGATTGGAAGGGCGCCCCCTGACGCCTCGCGTTCAGCGGCGTCCAGATCTGCAAGAACAGCCTGGGAGCGACGGTAAAACCGTTCGCCTTCCGGAGTCAGCGCGATGCGTCGAGTCGAGCGGCGCAAAAGCGCGACCCCCAGTCTGCGTTCAAGCCTGGAGACGATTCGGCTAACCGCGGACGGAGCCAGGCCACGTACTCGCGCGGCGGCTGCGAAACCGCCCAGGTCCACCACCTTGACGAATACGGCCATTTCGTCAGCGCGATTTACTTCGCGTCTCATTGGTTACCTCAAATCAATAGTGATGTCCCTATGAGATGGCTAGTGTATCAACTGCTGCGGACATACGATGCCGATAGCCTTCATTTGGGAGAGAACAGGCATGAAAACAGGCGTGAAAACAGGGAACCCGCAGCAGCATCTTCTCGTTGTCGGTGGTTATGGAGTGGTCGGGACCGGAGTCGTAAATCACATTCTGGGTATGCCCGACTGGCGGATCACGACCGTCGGACGTTCGCCAGCCCCAACACATTTGGTGGACGGGCGCGTCGCGCCTCCGCATATCCAGGCCGACTTGCTCGATACCGAAAGCCCGAACGCTGACCTCACGAAATTGTCTGATGTCACGGCGATGGTTTTTTGTGCGTACGTCGAGCGCGAAAGCATGGCGGCCACTGTGGGTCCCAACGTCGACATGCTTGCCAATGCGCTCGACCGTCTCCGGCAAGCTGGATCCCCATTGAGCAGTGTCGTCCTGATCGGTGGCGGGAAATCCTATGGTGCTCATCTCGGACCCTACAAAACGCCCGCCAAAGAGCGAGACCCACGCTTCATGGGGCCCATCTTCTATAACGATCAAGAGGACCTCCTGCAACGAAAGGCGGTCGAGATGGGGTACGAGTGGACAGTGCTTCGACCTGACGCCGTGCTTGGCCCAAGTATCGGCTCCCCGATGAACCTGTTGATGGGGCTAGCCGCCTATGCTTCCGTGAGCAAGGAACTAGGGATCCCATTGCGGTTCCCCGGTACCAATGGGGCATGGCGCTCGCTGCTGCAAGCAACCGACGCAGATGTGCTGGCGCAGGCGGTGACGTGGGCGATTACCCATGATGCTGCGCGAGGCGAGATTTTCAACGTGACGAACGGCGACAACTTCCGCTGGGAGCACCTCTGGCCGGAAATAGCCACCTTCTTCGACATGAAGGTCGCTCCTCCGCAACCAATGCGACTTGTGGATCAAATGGCGGACAAGGGAGATCTGTGGCAATCAATGGTGACACGCCATAGGCTGCGCGACACCCCCTGGCACAAGTTGGCGTCATGGCCATTCGTCGATGCCTGCCTGAAGATGGACTACGACACGGTGCAGAGTACGATCAAAATTCGACAGGCCGGATTCAACGGATGCATGGACACTCACGATGGTTTGATCCGCGGGCTGTCGCAACTCAGACATCAAAAGTTGATCCCGTAAGCTGCGGTAAACGGGTTCCGACCGTGATCGCGTCTCGCGCCGGAACTTGCCGGACGGCACTACGGTCAGACCTGCCCGCAATCAACCTGCCTCACTTCATGAGGTTGGCCGCAGTGACTTCGCGTAGGCAAACGCAGGGGCGCTGCGGCGCGGGTGACTACCTTGAGCGTATTACAGCCGAGTCAGCGCGCGTCGCCAAAAAACTGTGAATCTGCGCTATGACGGCGGCGCCCTCGCCCACGGCCGCCGCGACACGCTTCGTCGATCCCGATCGCACGTCACCAATGGCGAATACCCCGTCCACACTGGTTTGAAGCGGCAAGGTGCGCGTCGCAGCAACCGCACCGACGTCGGTGCCCGTCAATACAAATCCATTTTGATCCGTCACTACGCCGCACGTCCGCAACCAGGACGTATTGGGCTCCGCGCCAATGAAAAGGAAAAGATGATGCGTCCCGAGGCGCCGCTCGAGACCATCGCCTTGCCGATAGTGGACTCGTTCGAGTCGTTCATCACCTTCCAGCCCGATCATTTCCGCGCCTGTGTTTATAGTCACGTTGGGCAACGATTCGATGCGCTCGATCAGATATCGCGACATGCTGCGCGCGAGATCCGGGCCGCGAACGAGTACATGCACATGGGCAACCTGCGAAGCAAGAAAAACGATCGCCTGGCCCGCCGAATTTCCGCCGCCGACCAACAGCACTGGCTCGTTGCGACACAGCCGTGCCTCAATTGGCGTTGCCCAATAATAGACGCCGCGACCTTCGAAGCGTGCAAGTCCTTCCACCGCCGGACGCCGGTATTCAGCGCCGCTCGCAATCACTACCGTACGCGCCGCGATACGCCGGGCGTTGGCAAGCTCGATTGCGAGCGGATAGCGTTCGCAATGCAAGGTCTTCACTTCGAGCGGAATTCCAATGTGCGTGCCGAATTTCTGTGCCTGATTAAACGCTCGGGCCGCCAGCGCCTGACCGGAAATTCCAGTCGGAAAACCAAGATAGTTTTCGATGCGCGAACTCGTACCCGCCTGGCCGCCCGGCGCCCTGCAATCGAAAACGGCTACCGACAAACCTTCCGACGCCGCGTACACGGCCGCCGCGAGCCCGGCCGGCCCGGCGCCCACCACCGCGAGATCGTAGATGTGTGCAGGATCGAACTCCGGAATAAGGCCCAGGCAGGATGCCAGTTGTGCCTCATCCGGATTGCGCAGCATGGTGCCGTTCGCGCACAGAACGAGGGGCATGTCGCCGCTCGCGGGAGTCAGGCGCTCGAGCAGCGCGATGGCCTCTGCATCATGTACGTCAAGCGTCATGTGCGGATGGCCATTTCGACGCAGGAAGTACTGAAGCGCGACTAGCCGGGCATCGTCGGGCGCGCCCACGAGCACCGCCCCCTGTCCGCGCTCGATGGCCGCGACACGCCTCAGGATCAGCGCGCGCATGATCCTTTCGCCAAGCTCGGCTTCGGCGATCATCAGCGCGCGTAACCGATCGGGCGGAATAACCAGTGCCTCGACATTTTCCATCACTTCCGCATCGACCAGGCCCCGCTTGCCTGAGAGCATGCCGATGTCGGAGGTGAACTCGCCCCGTTGCACCCTGGCGCGAAGCAGTCCGCGATGGCCCATTCCATCCCGGCGGACGTAGCGTATCGTCCCCGACAACAGCACGAACATGCCGGGGCTTGCGCCGCCTGCCCGGTAGAGCGTTTCGCCGGCAGCGTAGCTGCGAGACGTGCCAAACCGGAGTACACGCTCGATTTCGGAATCGGTCAGCACCGGAAACATCTGGCCGAAGCGCGGATTGCCCTGTGGCGTCTGTTCCTCGAATGCAAATTCACCCGTGCCTTCTGTCCCGGCATCGGGTTGGCGCTCAGGCGCATCACCGTGAGAAGTAGCGTCGCTGTTCATAGTAAGCCTCTTCGCCGCATGCCTGAACACAGAACCGGGTCGCGATCGCGGCAGATGTCATCGCGGCAGACAACGCCCGCGCCAGCAGCTTATTACATCGCCACAACAAGAAGTTATGCAATTGCATACAATATGCTTGTCAGCGTAAGGCCCGCGTTCAGAAGACGAATGACGTCCTCGGGACAAATGAAGGGCCGCGGTGAAAATCGGGTAAGCACCGTCGGCGCTCGTAGTCACGATTCAGGCGGGCGAGCGCTCACGCCCGCCCCGACTTGCTGATTACTTCACCGGCGGAAAATCGACAGTGGTGTCGTTGATACGATTGAACGTATTGGTGAAGATTGTCAGTGCGATCGCAAGTGAAATGTCTGCCAACTGCGTCTCCGTGTATTGCGCTGCACGAATTGCCTCGAAGTCCGACTGCGAGAGCGTGCCCCTGCTCAGTTGCAGCTTGCTAACAAACGCGACGAGCGCGTCGCGCTTCGAATCGCCTGTCGGCTCGCCCGCCCGGATGCTGGCAGACATCAGAATGAGCATTGCAGCCAACGCTCTCAAGAACCCTTCGCTCGGCACCGAATCCGTGGCTGAACTCGTCGGGTACCAGTCCATAGCGGCTTTCCGAAGGGCCTTTACACCACGCATGGGGGTCACGCCCGGCGCATGGCGACGCTCCGCACGGCCAACTGCCTGAAGGCAGTAGCGCGATGCTTCAAAAGTGCGCAGGTTCCTCGGCACCGTGCCTCACAAGTGTCGTGACCAAACGACAACGACCCAAAGAACGTATTCTCGACAAGGCCGGTTCGCACGGGCTTCGCGCTGCATTACAGGCCCTTGAACGGGACCGCTCGCCGTATCTGGCGCCGCCGCTTGACGATCCCGCATCGAGCCCCCGGATTTTTCCATCTACATTCGTCGTCGCCGCCGCATCTGCCGCGAAAGCAGCGTGTTGGAAGGCTGGTTGTCGACGTTGTTGCCGAACGCCGGGCGCCCGAGTCCTCGCTGCGTCACCTTCGAACCGTCTGCCCGGGTAAGCGATCCTTCCTAAGCGCCGGTGTTCGCGGCCCGTTCGTAAGCGAGGTGCATCGCACCAATCCGGTGCTCATTTTGCGCTCATTCACGCCAGCTACAGTGACGATCAGTGAGGTCGCCGTATACCTGTCGGGCTGTTTCGGTCCCGCAAGGAAAAAGTGCGGTTGGCGGCAAGGAGCTCAAACAAAGGAGAGCGCTCATGTTTCCAGTGCTGCTTATTGATCTGAGCAATTTGACGAAAAAGCGAGATGCGTGCCTCGAGATCACGCATGATTGCTCGCGCCCGTCTATGCCGTTGCCTATTCCGTTGCCGAAAATAGCCAAGACAGGGCCGGTTACGCGTGGCTCCTTGCACTGTCCGGGGTGGGTCGATCTGCTTTGGCAACGGTTGCACCCGGCAATACGATGAGCAGCATCAACAGGCGTTGCGCTTGGGAAGAGCATATCCGGGACCGGTGTAGAATCGGCTCGCGACGACAAGGGCGATGCACGGTTGCTCCCATGGCGTCTCACCTGCCGTTCACATCCCGCTTCGGATGACGTACTGCATACACATGTTCCTGCCCAAGATCCGATCGCTAAGAAATCAACTCGTGCTCGCCTTGTGCGTGCTGGTTAGCGTCGTCGGCGTGGTGCAGGGCATCAGTTCCTACCAGTTATCCAGAGCGGGCATGAGCGCGCTGCTCGATCTGCGGCTCGAGCAGGCCGCAACACGCCTCTACAGCAGTGGACTGGCCGATTCGTTGCCCACCATCGCCGCGCGCGGTTCGCAACCCGAGGGCGATATCGTCGTCACGATCTGGAAGGAAGGCGTGACATCGCCGTATCGTTCGACGGAACCTTCGCTGGCCTTGCCACGCGATGCCGAGCCGGGCTTCGCGACGAGAAGTGTGAACGGGGAGAACTGGCGCATCTACACGCTGCGCGAACCTTCCATGGTGATTCAGGTTGCGCAGCGCTCCCGCGTGCGGCATGAACTCACGGAAGCGCGCTCGATGAATACGCTTTGGCCGATGATCGTGCTGGTGCCATTGGTGTGGATTGCCGTCCTGCTCGTGGTCCGGCGCGCGCTGCGGCGCCTGACGAGTCTGGGCGCGCAGGTGCAGGCCATCGACCCGACGCATTTCAAGACGCTGTCGACATCCGGCGTGCCGACCGAGATTCGCCCGTTCATCGCTTCGATCAACATGATGATCGAACGTCTCGCGCAATCCATCGAGACCGAACGAAAGTTCATCGCCGACGCCGCGCACGAATTGCGCACGCCGATCACCGCGTTGCAATTGCAGGCCGACAATCTCCAGCCGCATATCGCGCCCGGCAATCGGGAGCGCTTTGGTGAACTGCAAAGCGGCATCACTCGCAGTGGCAGACTCATTGCGCAATTGCTGCGACTCGCGCGCGCCGATGCAGCATTGCAGCCCGATACGCTGACTCGCGTCGACGTATCGAAAGTAGTCGTCGAAGTCGTGGCAGAAGTCCTGCCGATCGCGATGAAGCGCGGCATCGACATCGGCGCCGAGGAGATGACAAGCGCCCACGTGCGTGCAAACGAAGCGGATATCGGCATTGCGCTACGCAACCTGGTGAGCAACGCGATCCGCTACACGCCCGATGGAGGCAAGGTCGATCTGAGCGTGCATCTGCGCGACAGCATGGTCTGGATCGAAGTCGTCGATACCGGGCCGGGCATCGACGAGGCGCTATTGCCGCGCGTATTCGACCGCTTTTTCCGCGCGAACACCCAGACGGAGGGTAGCGGCCTCGGGCTCTCGATCGTGCAGGCCATCGTGAACCGATATGATGGCATGGCAAGCCTGCGCAATCGCGATGATGGTCAAACGGGCATTGTCGCGTCGGTCGGCTTCATCGCCGTGCCTTGAAGGATGCGATGTGCGTGCTGCACCAGAGTCGTTAAGTGCGCTCTTCATTCGCCCAAGGGTGCACGCGCGATCTTTCATATGAAGTTCGATGCACCCCGCCGAACGCCTCTCGGCCGACACCGCAGGCGGTTGGTTTTTCCGGGACTGCGCCGGAGCCAGCCCAAGTACATTAGTCGCTGTGCCGCTGCTTTCGGTCGCTATGCTTGCGCACGTTACTGGCAAGTTCGGAGATGATCTCCGTAGCTGCTCCGATGATCTGATTGAAGTTGAAACCCGCACGCGTCATCTCTCGATAAAATGATCTTGCAAGAATCTTCGAAAGCTGACTCGGGTTTTGAATCGATTGAGCGACGATGTCACCGATCGTTTGGTCCGACGGCCGCCTCAGCGACATCTGTGCGAAAGGCGAGGCAACGAGCTTCTGTAGTCTGTCCGCTTCAATCGCTTTTGTGAGGAATACGCTGAGAATCCGCAGCGCGTTCAGGTCATCCTCATTGAATTGCCGCCCGCTTCGTGGGCCCGAAACCTGCACGACACCAATCGCCTTTCCTTTCAGCGCAAGAATGGAAAACATCTTGTCGCGACTGTCCGAATATTCAACGATTGCCGTCTTCGCCCCGATATGCACCTCGCCGAATGACGCGACGTGATCGGCGCACACTTCAGCGATCCGCTCGTCGATCGGAATCGACACGACACATCGCTTCACTCCCAGCACCCCGGCGACCATCGAGGCGAGTTCTTCCGGGGAGTTCACGAAATCCTGAGTGACCGCAATCTCATCCATCTGCGGATTCGGCAATTCGTAGACTTGTTCTGAACTTTTC
Organism: Caballeronia glathei; assembly: GCF_000698595.1. Lineage (GTDB taxonomy): Bacteria > Pseudomonadota > Gammaproteobacteria > Burkholderiales > Burkholderiaceae > Caballeronia > Caballeronia glathei. Next base: position 15,246 of record NZ_JFHC01000060.1, read on the forward strand.
ATATGCGCAACCTCTCGAAAGGCCCTTATCGTGTGTCGTCGTAACCGCTACATCTCGTCGCTTCAAAGAGCGTTATAACCTACCGCGCGCCCGACAAAGAGTCCAGCCTCATAGGCGGCTTCGAGCGCCCGCCCGAGCTCTCGAACGCTGACGGTTCTAAAGCCGGCAGACGGGGCTCCGGTGGGTTCGAAAGATTCGATACCAAGCACTTCGTTCGAGATGGTGCGCAGCACTTCCTCACGCGCATCGTTCCTCGTGCTTTCCATGATCATGCTCATTTCAGTCACCTCCCTGTCCCCGCTCAACAATCGTTCAATCGTCTTATCACGTTCCATGAGAGCACCGCTGACTGGGCATCGTGAATGACATGAGGTTATGCGGCAATAGTTAGGATCTGGTTAGCACGATTCGGCGTGGACAGATGCCGCAAGGGCGCCTTCCTCGACACGTCATACCGATATGGACCTCTGCCGGCATCCGGCTGGCCCAGGGCCGTAATTCTCCTCTAACTGTCAACCGGCAAGCTGTCCCTGCTTGATCCAGTCCCAACTCGTCGACGGCGAGCGGCAGCGTTCCTAACAGGTGACAACCATGAAACGACCCTCTTTCATGCAGCGGCGCAGCGTCAGGATTCGCAATGGCGGCTTCGACATCGCCATCGAAGATTCAGGCGGCACCGGAAGGCCTTGCGTGCTGCTTCACGGTCGCGGCGAGTGCAGTGGCGTGTGGCGCACCTTGACGGAAGCTGCGCCTTCCGACCACCGTTTCGTCACCATCGACTTTCGCGGCCATGGCGATTCGAGCTGGGACCCGAATGGCAATTATGATCCCAGGACCTTGGCGGGTGACGTGTTCGAAGTGCTGATGGCATTGAATATACGACAGCCTGTACTCGTCGGTCATTCACTCGGCGGCAGCGTTGCCCTTCATCTGATTGGCATGCTCGAACAGTTCGCTTCCGGACTGGTCCTGGTCGATTTTGGACCCGAGTCCGATTCCGCCGGTTCACAAAAGGTGCGCACTGAAATACGCGAGACTCCGACCCGGTTCAACTCGATCGCCGAATATGCGCAATGGCTGCAGGACCGGCGCCCGCTCGCAAGCGCCCGCGCGCTACACTACATGGCGGCGCACGCCTTGCGCCCGACGCACACGGGTGCCTACGAGCCGAAGCTGGACAGGGCCGTGGCCGATGACCGGCCACTGAACGATGGATCACGCGAGGAACACGTCTGGACCATGCTCCGGTCGGTGCGATGTCCAAGTCTCGTCGTGAGAGGCGTCGGGTCCGCGATACTCAAGCCGCAGGTCGCGTTGCGCATGGCCCATCATGCCTTGCCCAAAGGGCGGCTCGCGACGATATCCGGCGCAGGCCACGCAGTGATGACCGATAATCCCGGGGAATTCAACCAGACGATCCAGGCGTTTCTTGCTTCGCTGTCGCCTGCCGCAAGCGGAGATCAGCCATGTTCGCAGTGATTCCTCCGACAATTCGACGCCAGTCCTTGCGGCGCGTCGTGATTGCCGTGATCGCCGGGTTCGCCGGGGCCATTTGCAGCGCCGAAATCGCACGACTGATCAGCAGCGTCGCCGGAGGGCAGATGCCGACGCGCGGACTGGCGATCGGTTTCTTCGCGGTCTGCGCAGCGCAACTGCTCTTTAGAACGAGCTCCCAGATACTCATCATGGACTTCGGGCAGCAGGTCATTTGCGGCTTGCGCATCGAACTGTGCCGGAAGATCCTGCATACGCCCTACAAGAAGCTGGAGGCGCTCGGGAAGCCACGCCTGCTTGCCATCCTCACGACGGACGTCGGCACGTTCGCGCAGGCTGCGCAAATGCTTCCAGTCACGTTTGGACACCTGGTCCTGATCGCCGTATGCCTTGGATATATGGCCTGGCTCTCCTGGCAGGCATTTGCGTGCTTCTTTCTTTTTCTCGTCACCGCGGCAGTGATTTACCATTGCGTGGAGCGCTGGCCGCTGCGCGAGATGCAGGCGGTCCGCGATCAGCTCGACATCATCTTCCGGCATTTCCGCTCGTTGCTGGAAGGCACGCGTGAATTGCAGCTCAATACTTCGCGAGCCCAGTACTTCACGGACCACGTAGTCCATCCTACCGCGCATCGGTTCCGGCGCTCGTTCACGCGAGCGATGCTCATTTATTCGCTCGTCGCCAATGCCGGCGGCATGTTGTTCTACGTGGCGATCGGCCTGATCCTGCTCGTCATGCCGCATTGGTTTCCGCAATCGCCAGGCGTTCTGGTGACCCTCACGCTTCTGCTCCTGTTTCTGATTCAACCCGTCAGCGAAGTGATGACCACCTTGCCAATTTTGCGGCAGGCGTCCATCGCATTGGCGCGAATCCGCATTCTCGATGCGGAGCTGGCGCACGCGCCGGATGATGACGCTCCCGTGACACAAGACGATCCCTTCGCTGTCACGGTCGAGGGCGCTCCGCTACTCAGGTTCGCCGGTGTGTCGCATCGCTACCCGGGGCTGACCGAAGATCGTCCGTTCACGCTTGGCCCGATCGACCTTTCGATCAGGCAAGGCGAGGTGATCTACCTGATTGGAGGAAACGGCAGCGGCAAGACTACGCTCGCGATGCTGCTGCTCGGACTCTATGAACCCGAGCAAGGGCATGTCGAACTGAACGGCGTAAAGATCGATAAACGTAACCTGGTGCAGTATCGTCAGCAATTTTCGGCTGTCTTTGCCGACTTTCACCTGTTCGACGAAATCCTGTGTCACGATCAGGCTCAGATCGCGAAACGGGCGACCCATTATCTGCACACACTCGAGCTCGACCACAAGGTGAGCATCAGCGGCAACAGGTTCAGCACCACCAGCCTTTCGTCCGGACAACGCAAGCGAATGGCGCTTATCGCGTCGTATCTGGAAGACCGTCCGATCTATCTTTTCGATGAGTGGGCCGCTGATCAGGACCCCGTGTTCAGGCGCGTGTTCTACACGGAGCTGATCCCCGATCTCAAGCGCAAGGGCAAGACGGTCATCGTCATCTCTCATGACGATGCCTATTTCGAGTGTGCCGACCGGCTCGTACAGGTCGCGCAGGGCCGCCTTGTCGACGTGTCCGCCGAAACGCTGAAGGCGGGCTTGTATGCCAGACGCAATGGCTCGGCTGTGGCCGACTAACGCGATGGGGTTATCCAGAGCGCGAAATCAGCGCTCTTGCCAACTAGACCGGCGATTCGTGCCAGCCGACGCAGCAAGAGGTTCGGCTCATTCGCTTGCTTGCCATAACGCTTCGCGGTCACCCAAATGCTTGCAGACGACGTCCACGACCAGTTCGGGACGCGTGCCGACGAAGTAGTGCTGCCCCTCGGACAATACTGCCAACGCCGTCCGATCCGAGAGGGCGGACCACGCGCGGAAACGAAGCGCATATCCGCGCGTCAGGGGATCGTCGGCGCTGACGATGCAAAGTATCGGCGAGGCGATCTTGTCGTCTTCCCGGTGTCTCTCATACTCAAAAGTCAATTGGGCATTCCTGCGGAAATTGCCCATCATGAAGGCAATGACCTCCGGATCCACGTCGTCGGTCGGCCCGCCCCAGCGTTTGATCAGCGCGTGCAGTTTCCTGTCGCTGGTAAAGCTCCAGGGTGCGGGCATCGGCAGCCTGCGCAAAAGCCGTGGAAGCGGAAAAGCCGCCGCAACAGTAAGGAGGGCGACCTTCTGCCCCCGGCGTTCGATCTGGCGTACCAGTTCAAAAGCCAGGAAACTGCCCACGCAATGGCCGTACACCGCAATCTCGCCGGTGTTCGTTGCGATAAGCTCGTCGGCGCAGGCCTGCGCCATCTGGTCCACCGATCCGTAATCTTGCGGGTTACTGCCAAGCTCGTTGCCCGGTAGCGCGATTGCGCGCACTGCGAGCGTCGGGTCACGCGAGCATAGTGCATCGGCGAAAGGCCGGAACATGGTTGCGGAAGCGCCCGCATACGGCGCGCATACGAGAGTCAGGCGTGTTGGCGCAGCACCGCGCGCGATCAACGGCACCAGTGCTTCCGTTGCAACCGTATCGCGAGCAAGCAAGGCGGCGACGCCCGCAACCGTTGGCTGGCGATAGAAGTCGAGCTGTGCGATTTTTTTATCGAACACGCCGGCAAGACGCGCCAACGATGTGATCACCTTCAGCGAATGGCCTCCGAGCGCGAAGAAATCATCGTGACGCCCCACTCGCTCCACACCGAGAAGCTCCTGCCAGATCCGCGCGATCGTGATTTCAGCCTTCCCTTGCGGTGCCTCGTATTCCTTCGTCACCACCGAGGACCGATCCGGCGCCGGCAGCGCAGGCCGGTCCAGCTTGCCATTCTGCGTCAGCGGCAACGCTTCCAGCTTCACGAAGGCGCTCGGCACCATGTAGTCGGCCAACACCATTGACAGCTGTCCACGCAAATCCGCCGCCGATAGCTCGGCTCCGTCATGGCCCACCACATACCCGACCAGTTGTTTCTCACCCGAACTGTCTTGCCGTACGACCACCACGGCCTCGCGTACCCGTTTGCATCCCAGCAGCTTCGCTTCGATCTCGCCCAGTTCGATCCGGAATCCCCGGATCTTCACCTGGTCGTCGTTACGGCCCAGGTATTCGAGCGTACCGTCGGCCAGCCAGCGACCCAGGTCACCCGTCTTGTACATCCGCGCTTGCGAATCGCTGCCGAATGGATCGTTCACAAATCGCTGTGCGGTAAGATCCGCACGGTTCAGGTAGCCGCGCGCCACTCCCGCGCCACCCACATATATCTCGCCGGTCACGCCCTCTGGCACCGGCTGGCTTTGACCGTCCAGCACGTACACACGCAGGTCCGGGATCCGCCCGCCGATCGGGCTGCGGCCCGAGCGCCGCGCATCCTCGACACTCAGCGCGCGGTAGGTCACGTGCACCGTGGTCTCCGTGATCCCATACATGTTCACCAGCTGCGTAGCCGCATTCTGCTCGCGTGCATACCACGGCTGCAGGATCATCGGTTCCAGGGCTTCGCCGCCAAAGACGACCTGGCGCAGTTGATGGGACAGGTTACTTTCGCCCTGGGCGGCGATCAGCTGCCGGAACGCGCTCGGCGTCTGGTTCAGGATCGTCACGCCTTCCTCGCAAAGCAGGCGATAGAAATCCTGCGGCGAGCGGCTCACTAGCTTCGGAACCACAACCAGCCGGCCACCGTGCAGCAGCGCGCCCCAGATCTCCCACACCGAGAAGTCGAACGCGAACGAGTGGAACAGCGTCCAGACATCCTTCGCTCCGAACTCGAACCAGTGGGCCGTGGCGGAAAACAGCCGCACCACGTTGCGGTGCTCGATCATCACCCCCTTGGGTTGGCCCGTCGAGCCGGAGGTGTAGATCACGTAGGCCAGGTGCTGCGAGTTCAGATCCGCTACCACCGGGTTGTGGGTCGGTTGCGCTTCGAATGCCTGAGCGCTCAGTTCGATCATCGGGGCCGACAGTTCGCCCAGCACTTCACGCACGCTCGCTTGCGCAAGCACTGCTACCGGCGCGCAATCGTCGAGCATGAAGGCCAGTCGCTCGACGGGGTAGCCCGGATCCAGCGGCACGTATCCTGCGCCTGCCTTCAGGATCCCCAGCACGCCGACAACCATCTCGATGCCGCGTTCCACGCAGATCGCCACCCGGTCGTCGGGCTGCACACCCGCGGCAATCAGATGATGTGCCACCTGGTTTGCGCGGGCATTCAACTCTCCGTATGTCACGCGCACGGCTTCGTATGTCACTGCCACGGCGTCCGGCGACTTCGCGACCTGCGCCTCGAATATCGCCATCACCGTGGTTTCCGGCACTTCTATCGCGACGTCGTTCCTCTTCACCAGCAACCGTTCGCGCTCGGCAAGCGGCAGCATCTCCAGCCCGCGTACGGGCAGCGTCGGACTTTTCGCCAGCGCCAGGGCCAACGCGTCCAGCGTGCAGTCCATGTAGCTGGCCACACGCGAGGCATCGACACGCGTATCGGCCTGCACGACAAGTTCGAAGTCGTCGCTAAAGTCGTTCACCGAGAGCAACAGCGGATAGTTGGTGCGCTCATCGCCGTGCAGCACCGCCAGCCCGCTCTCGACGGTGCGCGCGTCGTCCGCGCGATCGGACGCCCCGCCATGCCGGTAGTTCAGCAGCGCGCTGAACAGCGGCAACGGCGCGGCCACGCCGCTGCAGCGCTGCGCGAGCGCCAACGAGGCGTGCTCATGGTGTAGCAGCGTCGACAGCGCCGCATGCGTGTGCCGTACGCCATCGCTGACGCTCACATCATGCAGGTGGACCCGAATCGGCAGCGTATTGATGAACATGCCGAGCACGCGGCCCGCGCCCTCGCCGCCCTGCATGCGACCCAGCAGCACCGTGCCGAACACCACGTCCTCACGGCCCGACACGCGCCCCAGCACTCGCGCCCACGCGAGGTGAAACAGGCTCGCTACGCTCACGCCCAGCTTGCGCGCCTCCTCGCGCAACTGCCGGCTCAGTCCGGCCGCGAGCCTCGTCCTGAACTCCGCGATGCCCGAGCCGTCGCATTGCACGTCGCTCAGGCCATACGGCAGCGTGGGCTCGTCCACGTCGCCAAGCGCTTCACGGAAGTACGCCTCATGTTCACCCTGGCTGATGCCGAGCCGCGCCTGCGCGACGAAGTTGCGGTACGGGAGCGGGGCGGGAAGGCGCTCCGCCTCGCCACGCAGGATCGTTTCGATCTCCTCCAGCATCAGCTCAAGCGCCGTATAGTCCATCACCATGTGGTGGCCCAGGAGCTGCAGCAGCAAGCGGCCGTTGGCCGCATCGCGAGCCACGTACATCCGCATCATCGGCGCCTGCCGCACGTCCAGCCGGTGGTGTCGCGGATCGAAGCGCTGGGCCAACTGCGCCTCGATCTCGCCATCCTGCGGCGATAGCGTAACCTCCTCGACGATCAGGCGCGCGTGGCGCCACACCACCTGCACCGGCTCGGGCAGACCTTCCCAGAGCACTGCCGTGCGCAGGATGTCGTGCCGCTCGATCACCGTTTGCAACGCCTGCACAAAGCGCCCGAGCTGCACGCGCTCGGGCATGGCCATCATCATGCTCTGCAGATACGGATCACCCTCGCCGCCGGCCATATGGTGGAACAGCATCCCCTCGTGCAGCGGGGCAAGCGGGTAAATGTCCTGCACGTTGCGTGCACCGCCTTCGACTTGAGCCACCACCGCCTCGATCTCTTTCTCGCTCAGCGTCACGAGCGGCAGCATTTCCGGCGTGATCGCCGCACATCCGGCGGGAATACCGTTCGGTGGCACCGCCACCGTGTTCCGCACGCCCTGCGCCGGAGCCGCCAGCGCTGCCACCCACGGCTGACTGAACAACACCCGCACATCGGCCTGCACGCCCGCCTGACGCATCCGTTCGATCAGCGTCACCGCCAGCAGCGAATGGCCGCCCAGCTCGAAGAAGTTGTCGTGCCGGCCCACCCGCTCGCGTCCCAGCACCTCGGCCCAGATCGCCGCGATCAGCGTTTCCGTGTCCCCGACCGGCGCCTCATAGTCACGGCGGGTAAAGGCGCCGTCGTCCGGCGCCGGCAACGCGCGCCGGTCCACCTTGCCGTTCGGCGTGAGCGGCAGCGTTTCCAGCATGACGTAGGCCGCTGGCACCATGTACTCCGGCAGCGTTTGCACCAGATGCGCGCGCAACTGCTGGTTCTGGGGCGCTTCCTCCTCTGTGTCGAGCGTGTAATAGGCCACCAGCTGCTTGTCGCCGCCGCTGGCCTCGCGTGCCAGCACCACCGCCTCGCGGATTCCTTCATGCGCCGCCAGACGCGCCTCGATCTCGCCGAGCTCGATGCGATACCCCCGGATCTTGACCTGATGGTCGTTGCGTCCGAGGAACTCGATGTTGCCGTCGGGCAGCCAGCGGGCGAGGTCGCCGGTCCGGTACATGCGCGAGCCGGGCACCTTGCTGAAGGGATCGTCGAGGAAGCGTTCGGCGGTCAGCTCCGGGCGGTTCAGGTAGCCGCGCGCGACGCCGGCACCGCCGATATGCAGTTCCCCGACGGCACCGGGGGGCATCAACTGGCCGTGCGCATCGAGCAGATGAATCTGCGTGTTGGCAAGCGGTCGGCCGATAGGCACATTGTTATCGTCAAACTCGTGCGGCCTGCACCACGCCGTTGCGCAGACAGTGGTCTCGGTTGGGCCATAGGCATTAAAGACTCTGATATCGGATTGCACCGCGCGCATCAGCGCGACACCCGGCGACTCTCCGCCTAGAACAAGTACCTGAAGCCTCGGCAACAGTGCCAGTGAATTTTGTCCCTGCAGCAGCGCTGGTGGCAATTGGGCATGGGTGATGGCGTGCCGGCGCATGTACTCTATTAACGACGTGGCCGCGAGGCAGTCATCATGGACTGGAAGATAAAGCGCGGCGCCCGTGGCCAGGGTCATGAACACGTCGGCAACGCTGACGTCGAAGCCGGGTGAAACGAACTGGACGACGCGACTCTCCGGACGAATATCATAGAGTTCGATCTGCGCTTGGGCGAGATTGACGATATTGCCATGTTCGACCATGACGCCCTTGGGCGTTCCGGTGGATCCGGAGGTATAGATCACATAGGCGAGGTTGCGGGAATTGAGCCCCGGGACCTGCGGATCGTGATCGTCCAGGGTGTCATCGAAGGCCACGGGATCGAGTACCGGCAGGTCACTGGTGTGACCGAGGGCCTCGCGCCCGGCGGCATCGGCGATGAGCAGCACGGGGGCTGCGTCCCGGAGCATGTGGGCCAGTCGCTCGGCGGGATAGGCCGGATCGAGCGGCACATAGGCGGCGCCCGATTTGAGAATGGCCAGCAGCGCTACCACCAGCTCCGGGCAACGCTCCATGCACAATGCCACGCGCGCTTCGGGACCGACGCCCAGCGCGATCAACTGATGGGCGAGCCGGTTGGCCTGTACATTGAGATGCGCATAGGTGAGGGACCGGTCTTCAAAGACGAGCGCGATCGCATCGGGCGTGCGCGCGACCTGATGCTCGAACAGCTGGTGGACGCACTGCTCCTGGGGGAAGGGGGCAGCCGTGTCGTTCCATCTCTCAAGGAGCGTGCGCTCACCGGGCAGCAGCAGTGGGAGAGTATGCAACGGTGCGTCAGGCTGCGCGATTGCATGCTCCAGAAACTGCGTGAACCGCTGCATATGCGTCCGCACTGCTTCGGAGGTGTAAAGTGCTGCGCTGGCATCAAACACCAGTCTCAGCCCCGCTTCCTCCCCCTCGTCATGCACGTGCAATGTCAGGTCATCAGGCGTGACTGAAAAGGTGCGATTTGAAGCAATCTGACAATCCGTGAAGGCGATCGCACTATTGAAGCTGGGCATGATATTCACGATCGGCCCGAAGAGTCGCTGACTTATTTCGAGGCGTTCCAGATCTCGCCGGATATCCTTGATCCGATAGCGTTGGTGACGCAATACGCGGAGGCTTTGGATGGAAACCTGCTTGAGCAGGTCGGTAATGCTTGACCGAGGATCGACAGGCACCCGCAGCGGCAGGATATTGGACATCATGCCAGGCACATTCTTGGCGGTTCGTCCGACCCGTGCCGTGACGGGCATTCCCAGGACCACTTCATCAGGCTGACCACTGACGCGCGCCAAATAGGCGGCCATCAGCGCTGTGATGAACTGTGGCCACGAAGTGCCACCATTACGGGCGATCTGGCGCAGACGTGCTACCGTTTCTGGCAACAGGCGGGTCCTGGCTTTAGTTGTCGTAGTCTCAGGTGATGGGTTCTGCACGCCCGCGGCGAGAATCGGGGGCTCGGACAAATTCCCCAGATACTCGCTCCAGAAATGCTGGTCCTTTTCAAAAGCGCTTGATGCGCGATAAGCCTCATCATCCGCGAGTAAATCGGTTAGTCGACTCCATCTGGCCGGAGAAGGTCGGGATCCGCCTTTCAACGCCGAATAAAGCTCTGCAAGCCTCTCGATAAAGAGAAAAAAGGAATAGCCGTCGAATACGATGTGATGAAAGCGTTGAAATAAGAAGAATCGCGCTGGAGCAGCCCGAAGCAGCGCCACTTTGAACAATGGCCACTGATCAAGATCAATCGCAGTGGCAAGCTCGGCCTTTACGTAATCTTCAACCGACTGTAGCGGATCAGCGGCTTCGCTGACATCGAGCACTTGAAGCTTAAAGTTGACCGTCTCCAATATCTGATGCGGCAACCCCTCCGTGCCGCGCAGCCGAACCTGTACTGAGTCGGCCTCCGCGATGGTTTGTCGAAAAGCCGACTCCAGCAGATCAATATCAAGTGGCCCGACAATTTCGGTCAGGTGCGCTACGCTGAATCGGGGATCCCGCCGATCGACTTGCTGTCGAAAGAAGATTCCCAGTTGGGCGGGCGTGAGAGGAAGACTGAGCATGTTTATCCACAATAAGTGTCTTAACGCGTGATCGCTGAGTCATGCTTTTAATGAAGCACCTTGCGTGGTCCTTGTTCAGCCAACGAATGAATTTTTTTGAACCGCCTGCCTAATCACCAGGGGTTGGTGAGCGCAACGAAGTCACCCCATAACTCATCATGTTTGACATAGATTCGTCGTCGATCGACGGAAGAAGATCGATAAGTCTGACGATGCACTTTTTCACTCCGACCCAGCATAAAAAGGTTCGATAGGAACACAAATCGATCCAATGCTGTTCGACGAAATCTCGACATCGCTTGAGTGGATACTTGCATGCACCACTTTCCCGCTCCCAATCGCCGAATTAAACAAGTTAAAACGAGGGTTGTCGAGGAATTATTCGTGCATCGGATGCAGGCGCGGAGCCGTGTGCGCAACCGGCAGTCGGTGTGGATCTGTTCCAGCGTTATCCTGCGCTGCCGCATCTGGCACAACAGCGCTCCGGCAGCGCCACAACTGCCCGTATATCGATCCCCATCCCCGCGGCGAAAGCGTCTCAAGATAGCCAATTTCGATGGTCGACACATTCGACCCAAAATCCCGCGAGACGCCGCCGGCCATCCGTTTGCATGCAGCCCGGCCGCTCGCAGAAGTGCATGACGGACGGGTCGGCTTTCTTTCTATTGTCGTTATGGCATAGACGCGTAGTCCGTGCAAATGGGTGCTTCAATCGCTTTACGTCACTCACTTCCCCGACGCGGGGACGTCCGTTGGCTATCGCTTGCTTCAGTCAATCATCATGTGCAGGTCGACACGCGAAGTGACCGCTCGGACCGATTCGAGCTGATGCGCTGGTATTGCTGAAGCAATGACCGCCCGGATGACTCGCTAGACCTTCTGCTTGTCTCCGCGATAGACAATTTCGACATTCTCCGGCGAAGGGGTCAGGAGCAGGAGCCCCACGAACACGAGCACCGGGGTGAGGAACAAGCTCAGGAGAAAAGTTCCAAAATAGCCGATACGCGTGCGTCGGCCGCGATAAGCGACGAGCAGGCTGAGAACCAGATAAACGAGGCTAGGAATGACAATCATGACGCCCTCCCGTGATCGTCGCGGCTGCAATCGTCGAGCAGCTTGACATCACAATCAATCAAGGTTTCTTCGTGCCTTGGCTGGCAGCCTGAGACGAGCTCCTGTCATTCCCGGGGCCGATGCTGCCGCCACGGCTTTCAGAGCCAGACCCGCCCTCGCCGCCCGCTTTCGGAAAAAGCTTTGGAAGTTCACGCCATGGCGGTAGCTGATGCGACTGAGGGTCGACCACCGCAGGCGCGGGAAGATCCGGCTGTTTGGCGATATCGCTTCCGAGAATCAAAGGGAGTTGATCCTTCCCGCCGCCGACGACGACGATCTTCGAGTTACTCGAATTGGACAACTGGACGGTTGCTTCAATGCCTCGCCAGGTCAGCAGCTGAGGCGTCAGGGAATTGGCGACGATGGAGTAGAAAGTTTGAATGCCGATGGCTTCGATCCGCTTGCGCTCCGCTTCGTCCTGCGCCTGCGCGATCAGGAATTTATAGGTCTGCGCATTTTGCTCTTCCGTGAGCTTTCTGTTGATCGAGTCGTTCACCGCGGTCGGTAGAACGATGTCGCGCACGACGACGCGCTCGAAGAAAATGAGTCCGGCCGCAGCCGGCGATCGGTGCATCTTGGCGAGTATCCGGCTCTCTAGCTCTTCTACGTTGATGCGATACAGATCGTGCGGATCCGATTTTCCGACGATGTCGCGCACCGCACCGAGCGAAATCGGACGCACCACCCGCTCGACATAGTCATAGCCGATCTCCTGATGCAACTTCCCGGCGTTATCGGGCACCGGGTGATACAGGACAGAAACCTGAACCTGTACACTGAGGCCGACCTGGGCGAGTGCGTGGACGCTCTCATCGAGCGTCTTCGTTCTGACTTCGTAGGTATAGATTCGATCAAACGGCCACTTGATTCCCAGGCCTTCATGATAGACAAAGCGCGTTTCCGTACCGTGTCTAAGCAAGCGGTAGAGCACGCCGACGTGGCCCGCGGGTATCACGATGAACGTGAAGGGAATCAGCACGAGCACGATGACGCCGATGAACAGCATCACCGCGATGAACTTTTCGCTGCGGCTCATCCGATACCGGACGTGCCTGAACACGCGCTGTTTCGGATGTTCGGAAGCCTCGTCGTCGACTGGATCCGCTGTGTTCATCTGACATCAACTTGTGCGGAGAACAAAGAATTCGAATAATTTGGCGGCGCAAAAAGTTTCTGCATAGTAACATCAAGCGCAAGATCGGACGACACCCGAACACAGAAATGCTCGCTCACGCATCTACTTCCATCCCCTCGATAGACGCCTCTGCAACGCCCGCGCAACTGCGGCGTTTCTTCTATGCGGCCTATTGCGATACGCCCACGCCACTCCGATGGTTGAGCGCTGTTCGCCCCTACGTCTGTCCTTTCGACAAGCTGCTGCAATTCGTCCGCGACGGCGCTGACGTGCTCGACGTGGGCTGCGGTGCAGGATCCTTGCTTGCACTGCTCGCAGCGATGAAGAAAATCCGCCGCGGCGTGGGTTGCGACGTCACGGCGGCGCCTCTGGAATCGGCGCGTGCCGCGGCGCAGCGTCTCGGCGCGGAAAACATTCTGACTTTCGAACTTATCCGCTCTGTCGCCGAGGCGCCGGAGGGTCCGTTCGACACCGTCGCGATGGTGGACGTCCTGCACCACGTGCCCCCACGAGACAGGAGCGACGTATTCGCCGCCGCGGTCCGGCGCGTAAAACCAGGCGGCGTTTTTCTCTACAAGGACATGACCGCGCGCCCCGGCGGACGACGGCTCGCCCACAATATCGACGACTACATTTTCACGCGCGAGTGGGTGGAGCAGGTTCCCGAAGGTGCGGTCGAAGCCTGGGCCGGCGATCACCGACTCACTCTCGTGCATGATGAGTATCTACCCCGTCTGATCTATGGGCACGAGCTTCGGGTATTTCAGCGACCGGAGCGTTGAAACGAGCGCACGAGTTTCTTCGGATGCGCAACGAATGTCGACGCTTACCGGAAAGAAATGCTCAGTGATGCTTGCAGTATTCTCGGACTGCAAGCCGATCAAAATCAGTCTGCGGGCGGACTCGCCGCTTCTGCCTTGGCCTTTCGGTTTTCCTTGGCCTTATTGACCAGATCGCCGACATGATCCCAGAGATATTTGTCGGTAACTGATTTCGAGTACGAATCAGCCGCTGCCAGCAGCAGGCCCACCGGCCCGAAAAGCATCTTGATCCCGATGCCCGCGGCAACGTGCGCCGCGCCGTTGACGACGTTGCCATCCATCAACAGGCTCGCGCCCGGAACGAACGCTTCTCCTACGAGCTTGACGCCATTCGTCGCAGGACTCGTGCTGCGCACCACAGTGGTGTTTGTGCCATTTGCCGTTCTTTCCGTACGAGGCGTTTCGGCAACTGAAATGTTGTCTTTCATGTCCTTGCCCCCAAGGGTTCTCAATTGACAACTTCAACAACACTAGAGCAATATACGCAGAAATTCCGCTGACTACCAGAAAAATAGGTGGTGTCGCATGCCCGTCATAATCCGCAGCGGAAATGATTCAATAAGGGCATCACAAACGTGTGACACGGCGAAAAGGTCAGCGTCGTGACCCGCCGGCACATGCTCCTGTCGGCCTATGTGCTGATGCCGGGCAGTCACTTCGGCGCAATGTGGCGTCACCCCTATAGCGAAACCGATTTCTGCGATCGAGTGCTCTATGAGAACCTTGCTCGCAGCCTGGATCGCTATGGCTACGACTATGCCTTCGTGCCGGAATCGCTTGCTGTTCCTATGGGCGATGACGGCGTCTGGGAGACGATGACGAGTCGCGGAGCGAGCGGCGCCGTCCGTCATGATCCCGCGCTGCTCGTCTCGCCGATGATAGGCGTCACGCGTCGCCTCCGGTTCACGGTCACGTTGTCGACAACGTTTATGGAACCCTTTCATCTCGCCAGGACACTTAGTACACTCAATCATTTCAGCCATGGCCGCATCGCGTGGAATGTCGTGACCTCGGCCGGGGCGAGCAATGCCATCAATTTCGCGCATCTGACTTCCCTCGATCACCGCGACCTTTACGAGCGAGCAGAAGAAGTGCTGACAGTCTGTCGCGAGCTCTGGACGTCCTGGGACGAAGACGCGCTCATCGCCGACAAGCGGTCCGGCATCTATGCCCGTGCCGAGAAAATCCGGCAGATCAATCACAAGGGCCGTCACTTCGACGTACGCGGCCCGTTGACCTTGCCGTACCGCGCGGGCCCCACGTTGATGGCCGCCGGCGTATCGCCGCGCGGAAGAGACTTCGCCGCGCGTTGGGCGGAAGTCATCTTCGCGATCCAGAGCGAGCCCGCCGCAATGCGCGAACTGCGTGACGACATCCGTGCACGTGCCGAACGCATGGGACGCTCGCCTGAGGACATCCGCCTGATGGCGGCCGTGCAGCCCGTGGTCGGCGAAACGCGCGAGATCGCCGCGGCACGCGCCGCGCATCTCGATACGCTCGTCGCACCGGAAGCGGCGAGAAGCTATCTCGCGGCGATGCTGGGCCTCGATCTGTCGAGTGTCTCAGGCGATGCGCCCTTGCAGCCGATTCTGGATACCCAGAACAAGCGGCCCGCGGTCGACGCCGGCGGCACGCTTGCGTGGCTCGCGAATCTGCTCGATGCCAGACCGGACGTCCGGGTCGACGAGGCCGCTGTCGCACTGTCGGGAAGCACCGGCACGCCGCGTCTCGTCGGCACCGCCACGGACGTCACCGATCAACTGCAGGCCTTGTTCGAGGACTGCTGCGACGGCTTCGTCATCACGCCGACGCATTTCCCGGGCACCTTCGAGGAATTCGGTCGCGCCGTGATCCCCGAACTGCGCGCGCGCGGACTGGTCGCAAGTCATTATCAGGATCACTGACGGAATGGATGCGTTGACCGACCAGATCGGAGGCGGCCACGATGCAGCGCGCTGGTCCGCTGACGAACTGGCGACGCTGACCGTATGCGATCTCCTGGAGCGCCAGGCCGCGCGCACGCCGACAGCCTTGGCATTGCTGCAAGGCGCGCGGCAAATGACCTATGCCGAGCTGCATGTGCGCACGAGCCGTCTGGGCGATCAGCTCATGGCGCGCGGCCTCGGCCCCGGTGACATCGTTGCGATCGCCCTGCCGCGTTCGTTCGCCATGGTGCAGGCCATTCTTGGCGTGCTCAGAAGCGGCGCGGCATATCTGCCGCTCGACCCGGCGTATCCGCGAGACCGGCTCGCCTTCATGGCCCGCGATGCGCGGCCCTCGTGCCTGCTGACCAGCACCCGGCTTGCCGGCGAACTGGCCGCGACGGTGCAGGACATACCGGTACTGCATATCGTCGATCTGCCGGGCAACGATCACGACGCCCCGGGCAAGACGGCCGATCGTATCGGCGTGCGCCCGCAGCCGCTCGATGCGGCCTATGTCATCTATACCTCGGGTTCCACAGGGCGGCCAAAAGGCGTGGTCGGCCTGCATGCGGGGCTGGTCAACCGCCTCTGCTGGGTTGCCGCCACGTACGCATTCGCGCCCGGCGAGACAGTGCTCGCCAAGAGTTCCATGAGCTTCATCGATGGCGCCACAGAATTGCTCGCGCCCCTCATCGCGGGCGCCACCGTCGCGCTGGCCGATGCGGAAGTCGCCAAGGATCCGGCGCTGCTGGCGGCGGAGATCGCGCGCCTCGGCATCGGCCGGATCACGGTCGTGCCGAGCCTGCTCGCCGCCCTGCTCGATCAGCCCGATCACGCCGCGCTGAACCGGTGTCCGCTCTGGATATGCAGCGGCGAAACGCTTCCGCCCGCGCTGGCGAAGCGCTTCGCGGCGAGCGTGCCGGATGCCCGTCTGGTGAATTACTACGGGTCGTCGGAAGCGAGCGGCGACAGCCTGCATGCCGCCGCCTCAATGACGAATGGCGCCCCGATCGGCCACGAGATCTGGAACACCTCGGCTTACGTGCTCGATGAATGTCTGCGGCCCTGCGCCACCGGCGAGGCGGGCGAGCTCTACATCGCGGGTGCGGGGCTGGCAAGAGGCTACCTCGGGCAGCCCGGTCTGACGGCCGAGCGGTTCATCGCCGATCCACACGGCCCATCCGGCTCGCGAATGTACCGCACGGGAGACCGCGCGCGACGGCGCAGCGACAGCGAAATCGAATATCTCGGCCGCGCGGACAGGCAGGTCAAGATTCGGGGCTTGCGCGTCGAACCCGGCGAGATCGAAGCTGCGCTGCTCGCGCACAGGCAGGTTGCGGCAGCGGCGGTGGTTCTGCAAGAGCATGCGCCGGGCGACGCCCGGCTCGTCGCCTATGTCGTGCCCGCTGCCGGATACGAAGAATCCGCGCTGCGCGACGCACTGGCACGGCGGCTGCCGGACCCTATGCTGCCCTCGTCGTTCGTCACCGTGGCGGCGCTGCCGCTCCTTCCCAACGGCAAGCTCGACCGCGCCGCGTTGCCCAAAGCGGTACGTGAGGCCTCGCGTGGTCCCGCAGGCCGGACGCCGCTCGAGATCGCGCTCACGCCACTCTTCGCCGAAGTGCTGCGGCTGGACGGCATGGGCATCCACGACGACTTCTTCACATCCGGCGGCCATTCGCTGCTCGCGGGACACCTGGCGAACCGGATACGCGCCGTTCTGAAGATTGACGCGAGCGTCAGCGATGTGTTCCGCGCGCCGACCGTCGAACGACTCGCGGCGTTGCTCGAAACCGGCGGAGCCCGGCGCCTCGGACTGTCGGCGGACGCGTCGCGCGAGCACGTCCGGCTGTCGGCGGGCCAGCGGGGACTGTGGTTTATGGGGCGCCTTGGAACGGGCGCGGCTGCGGCCGCCTATAACCTGCCTTATGCCTTTGATCTGACGGGATCATGCGACGCGCACGCGCTGCGCCTCGCGATTCTCGATATCGCCGCGCGGCACGAAACCCTGCGCACCCTGTTTCGTCATGGTGATCGAGGCCCGCACCCGCACGTCCTGCCGCCCGACGAGTTCGATGAACTGCTCGCTGTGACGGACGTGACGCCCGCGGAACTCGATGGCGAGATCGCAGCCGAAGCCGGGACACCGTTCGATCTGGAACGCCGGCCCCCCTTCCGGGTTCGTCTTCTTCGCTGGGCGCGCAATCGCGCCGTGCTGGTTTTCAACTTTCACCACATCGCGTTCGACGGCGCTTCGCTCGGGCCGTTTCTGCGCGAGGTGTCCACGGCCTATGCGGCGCGGCACGCCGGCGTGCAACCAGGCTGGACGCCGCTGCCGGTTCAATACGCCGATTACGTGGCCTGGCAGCGCAAGCTGCTCGGGTCATCGCACGATGCGGGCGGCCTCGGACAACGTCAGCTCGCGTACTGGCGCGATGCGCTGGCCGACCTTCCGGACGAGTTGCCGTTGCCCCGCGTGCGCGCACGGCCGGCCGACGCGCTGGGCAAGGCCGAACGCATCGTGTTCCGGTTCGACGAGACCTTGCATCGGCGCGCGGCGAGGTTCGCCCAGACCCACCGCGCGACGCTCTTCATGGTCTTGCAGACCGCGCTGGTGGCCGTGCTGCGGCGCTTCGGCGCCGGTGCAGACGTGTTCATCGGCACGCCGGCCGAGGGCCGCTTCGACGAGCAACTCAGGGATCTCGTCGGCTACTTCGTGAACAGTCTGGTGCTGCGCGTCGATGCGGGCGGCAATCCCGGCTTTCGCGAGATGCTCGGGCGCGTGCGCGAGGCCGATCTCGCTGCCTATGCCAATCAGGACGTGCCGTTCTCCAGCATCGTGGAAGCGCTCAATCCCGAGCGCAGCGTCGCGCGCCATCCGCTGTTCCAGGTGGCACTGACGCTCGAATACGGCGACAGCGAGCAACTCGCGCTGCAAGGCCTGACAGCGACGCCCAGAGCCATCGGCAATGCCGCGGCGAAATTCGATCTCGCATTCGAGCTCATCGCCCACGGCAGCAATGGCGACGGATACAACGACGGATACGGCGTCATCGAAGGCAGTCTCGAGTTCGCCGCCGACCTGTTCGACGCGGCAACGGCCCGCCGCATGGCGTCCGCCTTCCAATACCTGCTCGATCAGGCCATCGCCGATCCGGACGCGGGCATCGGGCGTCATGCCATGCTCGCGCCCGGGGAACGCGCGGCAATGCTTGCTTTCGGCACGCCGTCGCGGCAGCGGCAACGAAAGGCGCAGTCTGTCCCGCAACGTTTCGCGGAGATCGCCGACCGCCAGCCTCACGCCATCGCGTTGCGCGCTGGCGATCGCGCGCTGACCTATCGCCAGCTCGATCGGATGTCGAACCGGCTGGCGCACCGGATCGGCAAGCATGGCGTGGCGCGCGAGACTTGCGTCGCGGTCGACATGGCGCGCTCGCTGGAACTGATCGTCGCGACACTTGCCATCGTCAAGGCGGGCGGCTGCTATCTGCCGCTCTATCGCGGCCAGCCGCCGGAGCGCCGGCAGCGCGTGCTGGACGACACGCGAACCGTGCTAGTGCTGCACGACGCCGGTGCCGCCGGCGACTACTGGCCCGTGGCCGCATTGCAGATCGATCCCGCAATACTCGACCAGGGCGACGACAGCCCCGTCGCGATCGACGTCGCGCCGCAGGCCCTGGTGAACGTCATGTACACGTCCGGTTCCTCCGGACAGCCCAAGGGCATCGAAGTGACGCATGCCGGTATCGTCGACATGGCGATGGATCTCCTGGACTTTCCTCCGCAACGCGTGCTGTTTCAGTCGGCCTATGCGTTCGACGCCAGCAGCTATGAAATCTGGGGTGCCCTGCTGCGCGGCGACGAACTCGTCGTAGCCTCGTGCGAGCAGTTGACGCCTGCGGATCTGCGCCGCGAAATCGCCAGGCATGGCGCCGACAATCTGCTGCTGACGACGAGCCTCTTTAATCTGCTGGTCACGGAAGACCTGGAGTGCCTGAGCGGGCTGCGCACCATCCTCACCGGCGGCGACGTGGCGTCGGTCGCGAGCTTTCAGCGGGTCTTGCGGCGCTTCCCGGAGATGACGCTACTGAACTGCTATGGCCCGACCGAGGCCAGCGTGTTCGTCACGAGCTTCCGGGCGACGCCGGACCGGCGCCTGCAGCATCCGGTCCCGGTCGGCGTGCCGCGCGCGTCGGCGCGGATCCATGTGCTCGACGACTTCCTCCATGTCTGCCCCATCGGCGTCGCGGGCGATCTGTATATCGCAGGCCACGTGCTCGCGCGCGGCTATGTCGGGCAGGCGGGCATCACGGCCGATCGCTTCGTGGCCGACCCTTATGGCCAGCCCGGCGCGCGCATGTATCGCACCGGCGATCTCGCGCGCTGGAACGAACAGGGGGAACTGGAATTCGTCGGCCGCGCCGATCAGCAGGTGAAGGTGCGCGGCCTGCGCGTCGAGCTCGGCGAAATCGAAACCGTGCTGTCCGAGTTGCCGCCGGTTCGCGCCTGCGCGGTGCTGGTGCAGCAGGACGGCGCCGCCGCCAGCCGGCTGGTGGCTTATGTCGTCGCCGATGCGACTTACGACGAGCGTCGCGTGCGCGCGGCGCTCAGGCAACGCCTGCCCGATTACATGATGCCGGTGGGCTTCGTCAGGCTCGACAGGCTGCCCATCACGCGCAACGGCAAGCTCGACCGCAAGGCGCTGCCGGCCTTTCAGGCACGGCCATCCGCGACGCGCCTGCCTGTCACCCCGCGCGAAGCGGCGCTGGTGAAGCTGTTCGCGGAAGTCCTCGACCTCGCGACCGTCGGTGCGGACGACGGCTTCTTCGCACTGGGCGGCGACAGCATTCTGTCGATCCAGCTGGTCAGCCGCGCGCGCAAGGCAGGACTCGTGCTGACGCCGGCGGACGTCTTTCGGGAAAAGACACCGGCGGCGCTCGCCGTCGCCGCGCGCGATCTGAGCGACGAGCAACCCGCCAACGCAGCGTGGCCGGGCATGCCCGCGGATGTCGTGGCTGCGCTGCGAGCCGACATCCCCGATGTCACGGACATTTTCCCGCTCGTGCCGCTGCAGGAAGGGCTGCTGTTCCACGCCCTGTACGATGCTTCCGGTCCGGACCCGTACATCGTGCAACTGGTGCTGGACTTCGAAGGCAGGCTGGATCGGGACAGGCTGCGCGCTGCCGTCGACAGGCTGGTCGGGCGGCACGAAGCGCTGCGGGTCAGCTTCAATACCGTCGACGGGCGCGTCGTGCAGGCACTGCACGGCACCGTCGAAACGCCCTGGCGCGACATCGATCTCCCGGACGCCGCGCATCCGCAACGCGCGCTCGCGGACTGGCTTGCGCAAGACCGCGAACATCGTTTCGACCTGACGTCGGCGCCATTGCTGCGAGCGGCCCTGCTGCGCATGAACCCCGGCCGTCATCGGCTGGTGTTGAGCCTTCATCATCTGCTGATCGATGGCTGGTCGATGCCCGTCATGGTGTCCGAGCTGATGCGTGCTTACGCGGGCGACGTGCTCGACCCGGCGCCGCCGCTGCGCGATCAGTTCGTCTGGCTGGCGCAGCAGGACCGCGAGAGCGCACGCAACGCATGGCAAGAGGCCCTGGCCGGGCTGGACGGTCCGACACGTCTCGTCGCGAGCGCGGGTCCGGGCACGCATGCCGCGCGGCAGGAGTCCGTCACCGGCAAGCTCGATGCGCAAACGACGGCGCGCCTGCAGGACTGCGCGCGACACCGCGGCCTGACGCTGGCGACCTTCGCGCAGGGCGCCTGGGCTATCCTGCTCGCTCACTGGACCGGGCGGCAGGACATCGTCTTCGGCGTGACGGCAGCCGGACGGCCGGCCGAGATGCCCGATGTCGAGCGGCGCGTCGGCCTGCTCATCAATACCCTTCCGCTGCGTGCGACGCTGCGCGCCGGCGAGACGATCGCGCAATTGCTCAAACGCATCCAGCGGGACCAGTCCGCGCTGCTGCCGCATCAGCACGTGGGACTGCCTGAGGTGCAGGCGCTCCTTGGGCACGGCGAGTTGTTCGACACGCTCGTGGTGTTTGAGAACTATCCCGCCGCGCGTACGCAGAGCGAGATCGACGGCGTCGTGCTGGCGGGGATGACGGTCGACGACACGACGCACTATCCGGTCAGCGTGATGGTCACGCCGGGGCGGGAACTGGAGCTGCGGATCGATCATCGCGCGGAGCGGGTCTCCTCCCACTATGCGCGGCGCTTTCTCGCCACGTTCATGCAGATCCTGCGGACGATGGCCGCACAGCCTGACGAACTGGTCGGACGCATCGACCTTCTTTCGGGCGCCGAGCGCGACGAGATCCATCGCTGGAACGCGACGACGCATCCCGTCGAACGGGACGATGTCGTGGCGCTCTTCAGCGCGCAGGCAGCACGCACGCCGGACGCCATCGCCGTGGTGCAGGGCCTGGACCGGCTGAGTTACCGCGAACTCGAGACGCGCTCGAACGCGCTGGCCCATTTCCTCGTCGAGCACGGCATCGGCCCCGAGCGCATCGTTGCCCTGACCATGACCCGCACGCCCGACATGGTGGTGGCGATGCTCGGCGTGCTGAAGAGCGGCGGCGCCTATCTCCCGGTCGATCCGCACTACCCCGAAGGACGCATCGCCGCGATGCTCGCTGATGCGCGGCCCGCGCGCACGCTTGCGGCCTTGCCGTCGCTCGCGGGCTGGCCCACCGGCGCCCTCCGGCGCGCCGTCGCCCCCGGCCATCCGGCCTATGTCGTCTATACCTCGGGTTCCAGCGGCACGCCGAAGGGCGTCGTGGTGACGCGCGCGGGCATAGCGAGTCTGGTCGGCGCGCAGGCCGAGCGGTTCGGCATCACGGCTGCATCGCGCGTGTTGCAATTCGCGTCGCTCTCGTTCGATGCCGCCGTGTCCGAGGTCCTCGTCACGCTGCTGCGCGGCGCGAGCCTCGTCCTCGCCGATCCGGCATTGATGTCGGCGGAACGCCTCGCCCGGCTGATCTGCGAGCAGGCCATCACCTGCGTGACGCTGCCACCCGCGCTGCTCGCGGTGATGGATCCCGCCACGATACCCGCCTCGTGCACGATCGTCACCGCCGGCGAGGCGATCTCGTCCGACACGGCGGGACGATGGTCGGACGGCCGGCGGCTCATCAACGCCTACGGTCCGACGGAAGTCACCGTGTGCGCGACGATGAGCGACGACCTCGCCGGCCCGCTTGCGCCGCCGATCGGAAGGCCCGTCTGGAACAGCCAGATCCATGTGCTCGATGCGTGCCTGCGATCGTGCGCGGCCGGCGTGACCGGCGAGATCTACGTCGCCGGCGCGGGGCTGGCGCGAGGTTATTTCGCGCGGCCCGATCTCACGGCCGAGCGTTTCGTCGCCGATCCGTTCGGCGCTGCCGGCACGCGGCTTTATCGCACTGGCGATCTCGGGCGCTGGCGAGCCGATGGACAGCTCGAATTCCTCGGCCGCGCCGACCAGCAGATCAAGCTGCGCGGCTTTCGCATCGAGCCGGGTGAGATCGAGGCGGTGCTGATGGAAGAAGACGGCGTGCGGGCATGCGCCGTGGCCGTGCGCGACCGGCAACTCATCGCCTATGTCGTGCCGGTATCGACTCTCGATGTGCGCTCGCTCCGCGCGGCCGTGGCGAAACGCCTGCCCGAATACATGACGCCGTCGTCGTTCGTCCCGCTCGACGCGCTGCCGCTCACGCCCAACGGCAAGCTCGATCGCGAGGCATTGCCGGCGCCGCCGCGCGAGGTGTCCGCCCGGCGCGTTCCGGCGACGGATCGGGAAGCCCTGATCGCGCGGCTCTTCGGCGAAGTCCTCGAACGCGAAGACGTGCAGGCGGACGACAGCTTCTTCGCGCTGGGCGGAGACAGCATCCTGTCGATTCGCTTCGTGAGCCGCGCACGTGCCGCAGGACTCGATCTGAGCCCGGCTCAGGTGTTCCGGCACAAGACGCCGGCCGGGCTGGCGCAGGTCGCCGGCATCCTTCCGGATGCCCGGGATTGCGCGGCGTCGCCACCGGACGATGCGGCCGGACGCGTGCCCGCCACCCCCATCATGCACTGGTTGACCGAACGCGGCGGTTCGATCGCGGCGTTCAGCCAGTCGGTGCTGGTGGCCTTGCCGGACGGCGCGCAACACCGCTCGCTCGTGCAGGCCTTGCAGGCCGTGATCACGCGGCACGCGCTGCTGCGGGCGAGGCTGACCGGCGGCGAACTCGATGCGGCCGCGCAAGCCGTGGATGCCGACGCCCTGTTGCAACGATTGGACGCGCGCGGCTCGACCGACGCCGATGTCGAGCGCAGCGCCGCCCGTCAGCAACAGGCGTCGGAACGATGGCTCGCGCCGCAGCGGGGACGCGTGTTGCGGGCGGTGTGGTTCGACCGGGGCGCGGCAACGGGCCTGCTTCTGCTCACGATTCATCACCTCGTCGTGGATGGCGTGTCCTGGCGCATCCTGCTCGATGACCTCGCGCAGGCCTACGACCGCGCCGCGCAGGGCCGGCCTCCCGTTCTGCCACCGGTGCCGACATCCTTCCGCCGCTGGGCGCGCCATCTCCACGAGGATGCGCACGCTGCGCGGCGTGTTGCCGAACTCGATCACTGGCGAAGGATCATGTCCGCGCCCGACGCCCCGCTGGGTGCGCGCCCGCTCGGCCCCGCCGACACACTGGCCACCGCGCGCCGCATCACCCTGCGGCTCGACGCCGCGACCACGTCGCGCCTTCTCGGCAGCGTTCCGGCACTGTTTCGCGGCGGCGTGAACGACGTCCTGCTCGCCGGCTACGCGCTCGCCGTGGCCGGCTGGCGCGGTGGTACGCGCCCGGTCCTGCTCGATCTCGAAGGACACGGTCGCGAGCCGGGCGACAGCGGTCTCGACCTGTCGCAGACGGTCGGCTGGTTCACGAGCCTGCATCCGGTGCGCATCGATCTCGACGACGGTGTCGAACCGGACGCGGCGCTGCAAAGCAGCACGGCGCTCGCCGCACTCGTGAAGCGGGTCAAGGAAATCCTGCGCGGCCCGCCCGACCACGGGATCGGCTATGGGCTGCTGCGCTACCTCAATGCGCAGACAGCCGCGCATCTGCAAGGCAGGCGCGCGCAACTGTCGTTCAATTATCTCGGCCGCTTCGGCCGTTCGAGCGGCACCTGGTCGCCGCTCGGCGGCCTGTCCCTCGAAGGCGGCGACGCTGCCGATGTGCCCTTGTCTCATGCCGTCGCGCTGGATGCGCAGGTCGTTGAAGGTGACGAGGGGCCGCAGCTGCACGCGCACTGGACCTTTGCCGGCGGCCTGTTCGACGAGACCGCCATCCGCGCGCTGGCCGAGCGCTGGTTCGACGCGCTGCGCGGCATCGCCCGGCTCGACTCGGGCGGCCTGACGCCGTCCGATATCTGCGCCGATCTCACGCAGGCCGAGATCGATGCAATCGAAGCGACGGTGCCCGGCGCGCTGGACATCCTGCCGCTTCTGCCCTTGCAGGAAGGGCTGCTATTCCACTCGCTATACGACGCGTCGGGCCCCGATCCCTACATCGCGCAAGTCTCGCTCACGCTCGAAGGGCATCTCGACGCCGCGCGCCTGCAAGCCGCGGCAGGTGCACTGCTCGCGCGTCACGAAGCATTGCGGATCGTCATTCGCACGACAGGCGGCCGGCCCGTTCAGGTGATCGCCGCTTCGGTGGCCACGCCGTGGCGCGAGGCGGACGTCTCCGGCGCGGAGCATGTCGCGCACGCGTTGTCGGCCATTCTCGCGTCCGAACGCGAACGCCGTTTTGATCTCGAACGCGCGCCACTGCTGCGCTTCGTCCTCGTCAGAACCGGGCCACAGCGGCATCAGCTCGTCATGAGCAACCATCATCTGCTGCTGGACGGCTGGTCGATGCCGATTCTGGTGTCCGATCTGATGTCGCTGTATGAAGGAGAGGCCCTGAAAGGCAGCCTGCCGTTGCGCGACCAGCACGCATGGCTGAAGCGTCAGGACAAGACGGCCGCGCGCGCGGCCTGGCATGACGCTCTGCGCGGGCTGGACGGGCCGACCCGGCTGACCCGTCCCGAACCGGGTTCGCATGCGGCGGATGTCTGTACCGCGCGGATCGATCTGCCCGCAAGCCTGACCGGTAAACTGGCCGCTCTGGCGCAGCACCGGGAAGCGACGCTCAGCACGATCCTGCAGGGCTGCTGGGCCGTGCTGCTCGCCCGGCTGACCGGACGCGAGGACGTCGCGTTCGGCATCACCGTATCGGGCCGCCCTGCCGAACTGCCGGATGTCGAGCGGCGCGTCGGCCTTTTCATCAATACGCTGCCGCTGAGAGTCACGCTCGAACCCCGCGAGCACTGGCCGGAACTGTTTCGCCGCGTGCAGGCGAGCCACGCGGATCTGTTGCCGCATCAGCACCTCGCCCTCACCGAAATCCTGGCGCAGTCCGGGCAGTACGAATTGTTCGACAGCCTGCTCATCGTCGAGAACTATCCGATGGATGGCCACCGTCTGCACCGCGCGGCGGACGGCGTCGAGGTCGCGGGGATCGAGGGATATGACAGCACGCACTATCCAGTGACGCTCGTCGCGATTCCGGGAGCGCACATGACGCTGCGCCTGGACTGCCGGAACGGCCGGCTCGATGCCGAGGCGGCGCACACGCTGCTAGACAGGTTCGTGCGCCTGCTGGAGCAGGTCGCGGCGGCGCCGGAGACCGCAATCGCCGCTCACGATCTGCTCGCGCCGGCCGAAACCGAGCATCTGGACGCGTGGAACCGGACGGCCCGCGCCATTCCCGACGAAAACGTGGCGACCCTGTTCTCGCGGCAGGCGCGCCGCACGCCCGGTGCCATCGCCGTAGAACAGGGCGAGCAGCGCTGGTCTTACGCCGATGTCGAGCGGCGCTCGGATCAGTTCGCGCAAGCGCTGATCGCGCGCGGCATCGGACCGGACGATCTGGTCGCGCTGACCTTGCCGCGCACGCCCGACATCGTCGCGGCCGTGCTCGGCGTTCTCAGGAGCGGCGCGGCCTTCCTGCCGATCGACCCGAGTTATCCGCAGGCGCGCATCGCCGCCATGCTCGCCGATGCAAGGCCGGCGCTCGTGATCGACCGGCTGCCGGCGCATGACGGCGGCGGCCCGGGTTTCGCCGCCGTTGCGCCTGCCTCCCGCGCGGAACATCTGGCCTATGTGATCCATACGTCCGGCTCCACGGGCACGCCCAAGGGTGTCGCCGTGTCGCGCGCCGGCCTCGTCAACCTGCTTGCGGCGATGCAGGACCGCATCGGCCTGAAAGCCGGCGACCGCCTGCTCGCGGTGACGACGCTGGGCTTCGACATCGCGTGTCTCGAACTACTCGGTCCGCTGCTCGCGGGCGCCACGATCGTGCTGGCCGCCTCCGACGACGTGAAAGATCCGCGTCATCTCGCGCGCCTCGCTGGTTCATCCCGTGCAAACGTGATGCAGGCGACGCCGACGCTCTGGGACGCGCTGCTGCGCGAGATGGAAGACATGTCGACGCGGCGTGAAGCCATGCCGCAGCCCGGCTTCAGAGTTGCGCTGACAGGCGGCGAGGCGCTCTCCGCCCACCTCGCCGAACGACTGCAGGCACATGCCCGGCGCGTGATCAATGTCTACGGTCCGACCGAAACCACGATCTGGTCGACATCGGCGGAGCTCGCAGCGAGCCGGGCCGGTCCCGGCATCGGGCGGCCGGTCTGGAATACGCGTGTCCATGTGCTCGATCGCTGGCTGGGCCGCTGCCCGCCGGGGACGGCCGGCGATCTGTATATCGCGGGGCGAGGACTCGCGCGCGGATATATCGGCCGGCCCGATCTGACCAGCGAGCGTTTCGTCGCCGATCCCTACGGCGCGCCGGGCGAGCGCATGTATCGAACGGGCGATCTGGCGCGCTGGTCGGCCGATGGCGAACTGGAATTCCTCGGCCGCTCCGATCATCAGGTCAAGATACGGGGCTTTCGCGTCGAGACCGGCGAGGCGGAGGCCGCACTGCGCGCGCACAAATCGGTGCGCGACTGCGCCGTCGCGCTGATCGACGGGCAACTGGCCGCTTATCTCGTCGCCGGCCCGGACTACGACGAAGCCCAGGTGCGCGCCACACTCGTCGCCAGCCTGCCCGACTACATGGTTCCGACGATCTTCACGACGCTGGACCGGCTGCCCGTGACGCTGAACGGCAAGCTCGACCGTGCCGCGCTGCCGGCTCCAGCGCGCGCGCCGCGACGCTTTAAGGCGCCGCGCAACGCCCGCGAAGCGGAACTGGCACGGCTCTTCGCGCAGACGCTGGAGCGCGACACCATATCGATCGACGACAACTTCTTTGCGCTGGGCGGGCATTCGCTGCGTGCGGCGCGCCTCGTCAACCGCATCCGCGATCGCATGGGCGTGGACGTCGGCATCCGCGTGCTGTTCGAAGCGCCGACCGTCGCCCTGCTCGGCGAGCGGTTGTGGGATCGTCACGCGCCGGATGCGCTCGCGCCGCTGTTGCCGCTGCAGCACGCGAGTGCAGCCGCGCCGCTCTTCTGCGTGCATCCCGGTTACGGACTGAGCTGGTGTTATGCGACGCTCATCCCGCACATCGGCGTCGATGTCCCGCTCTACGGGCTGCAATCGCCCATGCTGAGCGGAGAGGCGCCGCCGCCATCGGTTGCCGGGCTCGCCGACCGCTATATCGCGCATATCCGCACGGTCCAGCCTCGCGGCCCCTACCGGCTGATGGGATGGTCGTTCGGCGGTCTGGTGGCGCATCAGATCGCGACGAGCCTCGAAGCACAGGGCGAGACCGTCGCGCATGTCGTGCTGCTCGACAGCAACCTGCCGCTGGACGCGCGGCACGAAACGCTCGCGCCGGCCCTGCATCTGGGCAATGTGCTGGCGATGATCGGCTATCCGTTCAGCGAGGCATCGCACGACGCATTGCGATGGGATCGCGTGATGGACCATATGCGCGCCATCGAAAGCCCGCTTGCGCACATTCCCCAGAGCGCATTGCCTGCGCTCGTCGACGTGACCGCGTGCCACGCCTCGCTCGCCGCGTCGTTCCGGCCCGCGCCGCTCAGCGCGCCGATGACCTTCGTGCGCGCCACGGCGACGCTGTCCGGCGAGTCTTCACTGCGAGCATGGCGCGCGAGCGCCCGCGGCCCGCTCGACGTGATCGACGTGCCCTACGAACACGACCACATGATGCTGGGCGACGCGCTCACCGTCATCGGACCGATCATTCGTGATCTCTTTGCCAACTGGGTGAGAAACAGTGAATGAACTAACGCGACATCTGGCGGCGCGCCCGTTGACCGGCCGGGCATTCATGGACAGCCTGCAGGACGGGCGCGACGTCTTCTTCAACGGCGAGCGGATCGACAACGTCGCGGCACATCCGGCGTTTCGCAACAGCGCGCGTTCGCTGGCCCGGCTCTATGACGCCCTGCACGATCCCGCGCAACAGCCCGGACTCACCTGCGCGACGGACACCGGAAATGGCGGTTACACGCACCGCTATTTTCGCCACGCGAGAAGCGTGGATGATCTCGTCGCACAGCAGCAGGCCATCGCGGGATGGGCGCGGCTCACCTATGGCTGGATGGGACGCACGCCGGATTACAAGGCGTCGATCATGAATACGCTCGACGTGAATGCCGATTACTACGGCGCCCATGCCGACAACGCGCGGCAGTGGCACAAGCTCGCGCAGGAGACCGTGCCCTTCGTGAATCACGCGCTCGCCAATCCGCCCATCGATCGCGCCCGGCCCGAGCAGGCACAGGATGTCTATATTCACATCGACGAGGAAACCGACGGTGGCCTCATCCTCTCGGGCGCGAAAGTCGTCGCGACCTCCGCCGCGTTCACCCATTACACGTTCCTGAGCCATCACGCCGGCATCGCCAAAAGCGACAGGAGCCGCGCCGTCATGTTCTTCACGCCGATGAACGCGCCCGGGGTCAAGCTCATCTGCCGGAATTCGTACGAATATCAGGCGGCGCAAGTCTCGAGCCCCTTCGATTCGCCGCTCAGCTCGAGATTCGACGAGAACGACGCGATCCTGATCCTCGACCGCGTATTCGTCCCGTGGGAAAACGTGCTGAGTCTGGGCGCGGACGCCATGCCGCCGGATTTTCCGACCGCGTCCGGGTTCATTCATGGCACGAGCTTTCACGGCTGCACGCGTTACGCGGTCAAGCTCGACTTTCTCACCGGGCTGCTTTCGAAAGTGCTGCACGCGACGAGCGGTGACGAGTTCCGCGGCAATCAGGTGATGCTCGGCGAAGTCATTGCGCTGCGCCACATGTTCTGGTCGCTCGCCAATACGATGGCGCGTCAGCCCGAGCGCTGGATCCACGGCGCCGTGCTGCCGAATCTGAACGCCGCGCTGGCCTATCGCGCGCTCGCGCCCGACGCCTACGGGCGCATCAAGGAAATCGTGCAGAAGATCGTGGCTTCCTCGCTGATCTACCTGCCCTCCTCCACGCGCGACTTCGACAATCCCGACATCGACCGATATCTCGCGCGTTACGTGCGCGGCTCCAACGGCATCGGGCACCGGGAGCGCATCAAGCTGATGAAGCTCATGTGGGACGCGGTCGGCACGGAGTTCGCCGGCCGTCACGAGCTGTACGAGCGCAACTACATGGGCGGCCATGAAGAAGTCAAGGTGCATCTGCAAGCGATGGCGTCGGCGGATGGCTCACTGGCACAGATGACGGATCTGGTCGATCAGTGCCTCGCCGACTACGACGAAAACGGATGGGTGAACCCCGTCTGGAAAACGCCATGAAGCGGAGAACGAGATGAATCCTTTCGACGACGAAACCGGCGAGTTCCTGGTGCTGCGCAACGATGAAGGGCAGCATTCCCTGTGGCCGTCATTCGCAGCCGTGCCTGCCGGATGGATCAGCGTGTTCGGCGTGGCGCCGCGCGAGGCATGCCTTGCCTACATCAACGAAAACTGGACCGACATACGACCAGTAAGCCTGCGGCGTGACGCGCCGTAGCAAGGGGACCGCAAACACACATGAAATTCATCAAGCTGCTGTTCGGCGAGGCCAGACGCGATCGCACGCCCCTGCTCCTCGCCTCGACCCTGCCGGGCGTGATGATGTCCGGCGTGATCGCGCTGGTCACGACCGTGGCGAACTACGATCAGTCGAAGGGGCCCAATGTCTATCTGATGGCGTTCTTCGTCTTCGCGAGCGTCGCACTGCTGCTCGCGATGAACTATGCGCTTAACGCCACCACCGCCGTGATCTCGAACTTCATCCTCCAGAAGCGCCTGAGCATTGCGCGGGCGGTGCGGTTGCTGGATCTGGAGGCCTATGAAAACATCGGCCCCATCCGCGTGGATTACGCCATCGGCCGGGACTTGCAGACCATCGAGGAAGCCGCGCCGACCGTCATCGTGCTGATCTATTTCGTCACGCAACTATTGTCTTCCGCGCTGTATATCGGCTACCTGTCGCTGATTGCTTTTGCCGTCACGCTGCTGTTTCTGGGCATCGCGACGTTCTTTTATCGCAGCAGCTATGCGTATGCGGAGGCGCTGTCGAAAGAAGCGACGGAACTCGAAAGCGCCTTTCGTTCGAGCTTCGACCATCTGCTGCGGGGCTTTCGCGAGATCAAGATGAATGCGCGCCGCGATACGGACCTCTTCGACAACTACATCGTGCAGCGCGCCCTCGCCGTGCAGGATTTGCGCGCGAGTTCGGGCCGCGGCTTCAATCGCGGCCAGACCCTGAGCGATGCGTTCTTCTACGGCCTTCTCGGCTGCATGGTGTTTCTGATGCCCTATTACATCAGCAACGCATCGACGCCCGCCAAGATCATCCTCGTGATCGTGTTTTGCGGCGGCGCCATCAGCAGCCTTATCCAGGCACTGCCGGCGGTTTCCCGTGCCGACCTCGCGGTCGACCGCCTGGACGCGCTCGAACGCGAGCTGGAGCAGGCGAAGCGCGCGGCCGAATCGGGTCCCGGGGCCTTTCCGCCCATATTGGCACACGGCATCACGCTGCGCGGCGTGAGCTACACCTACAAGAATCCGGGCGGACAGCAGGGCTTTCACGTCGGCCCTTGCGATCTCTTCATCAAGGCTGGAGAGGTGACGTTCATCGCCGGCGGAAACGGCAGCGGCAAATCGACCCTGCTCAATCTGATCACTCAGTTGTACGCGCAGGATGCGGGCGAAGTGCGCTGGGATGAAAAGACCGTCACCGATGCCAACGCGGCGGCCTATCGCCAGCTGTTTTCGGTGATTTTCTCCGACTTTCACCTGTTCGACCGTCTCTACGGCCTCGATGCCGCGCAAGACGATCTCGCCGAGCTGATAAGGGAAATGGATCTGTCCGACAAGGTTCATTACAACCTCGGGCGCTTCAGCACCACGGACCTGTCGAGCGGGCAGCGCAAGCGGCTGGCGATGGTGAGCGCGCTCGCCGAAGGGCGGCCGGTGCTGATTTTCGATGAATGGGCCGCCGATCAGGACCCTCAGTTCCGTCGCTATTACTACGAGAAACTGCTGCCACGGCTTAAGGCGGCCGGAAAGACGGTCATCGCCGTCAGCCACGACGACCGCTGGTTCAATGCCGCTGACAAGGTCGTCTGGATGGAAGAAGGAAAAGTCGAGCGCGTGATGACGACGGCGGTCGATCGATAACCGGGCCGCGAGCCAACGCGGCAACACTCGATTTCCCTTGCTCCGGAATCGACGCCGATATGTAATAGCGATGCATTCCTCATGTCTTGCGCCACGCGCTCGCCGCGTTGAGGGCGCGCCGCGTTCGGCGCCGCCGGTTCCTCCACGCGACGACTAATTCATTGCTAACTCTCGGCGCCTATATTTCGTTCAACGCGAAGCACGAACGAAGGGAGCAACAGCATGGACAATCCATTCGACGACGAACAAGGCACGTTCTGTGTCTTGATCAATGAATCGCGGCAACGCTCGCTTTGGCCCGCTCATCTCGACGTTCCGGCTGGTTGGGACGTGGAGCATCCGAGTGGTTCACGCAAGCAATGTCTGGACTACATCGATGCGCATTGGATCGATCTGCGGTCCTATTGAGCCTTGATCCGGAGAGTGGAAAATGGCAAAGCGCATCGTGAAGGTGATAGATCTCGTTCCGGGCCAGGCTGTTCAGCTTCCGTCCGTCGACAATGAAACGCTCGGACATGACCAGTTCTGGAGCGGCTTCGTTTGCCCTCAGCAACCCATCGTTGTCAAAAATGCCGTTGCAAACTGGCCCGCTCTCAGGAAATGGGGGACGCACGGGTATCTCGAGGCACTGACGAATCGCCAGGTGAGTGTCTCGGATACGTTCAACGCCAGCCCGGCCGGTCTCTGGCACCAAAACCTTCCGAAGTACCGCCTCGACGAGGCGATCTCGTGCCTGCGCAATGCGGGGCCCGACGACACTTTTGCAATTCGAGCCTTGCCCATTCCGCAGGAATGGAAAGCCGATCTGGGCAGCTATGATTTTCTCGACGCGAAACGGGATTTGCCGCCTCGCGCCTATGCGCGCGACCGACTTTTCATCTATCGGAATGCCTCGACCGAATGGCATTACCATACGACGGATGAGACGCTGACGACGCAGATTCTCGGCTCGAAACGCATATCGATGTTCAAGCTGTCCAAGGCAGACTGGCACGCGTATGCCGGGCCGATCAGGTCGAACCTTCATCACATGGATGACCGGGCGCGCTTCTTTCCCTCTGATGGATCGCTGACGAAATTCGAAGCGACACTCGAGCCCGGAGACGTCCTCTATATTCCGCCGTTCTGGTGGCATGGCGTCGATCCCGCCGATACCGGGTTCGGCATCACTCTGGCGCATTGCTTTCGCACTCCACTCAATCGGCTCGGATCCCTGAGTGACCCTGCCGTGAAAGACGTAATCCGGGCACAGCGAAGTCTGATGCTGGCGCTTCGGATGAGAGCGTTCGTTGCACTCGGCTCTCTTACCCGAATCGTGAATCCTTGAGCAATATCGTCTGAAACTTGCGGCGGTCGGGGCGTGTCGTCGTCCCTTGTCTGTCGCTGCATCGGCTCGTCAGCATGGAGGTGGGAGAGCTTCTAATTCGACCATAATTCAACGGGCTCATCCTGTTCGCATTGGATTAGCCTGCTGTGTCGAATGCAAGAGGTCCCGCAAGCCGAATATCGACGGCAGTCAGGTTTGACAGTCTGATAACTACGCAAGGATCCGTGGCCAGTGGAAAAGTGCACGAACAACCGTGCATTTCTTCCACGAGTCTTTGGTAACGATGTCCTTGACCATCGGTTTCCAGAGCACTTGCGTGCTCTCACATACGGATTGATGTCATGCTCAGCCTTCCTCTTGCTCCTGCTCAATCGGGCATCTTCTTTCGACAGCAACTCGAATTGCGTGATCCGCGCTTCAACCTGGCGCAGTTGACGGAGATCATCGGGCCGCTCGATGTCGAGGCGCTTCAGGCGGCCCTGCGGCAGACAGTCGGCGAGGCGGAAGCCCTGCACGTGCGCCTGATCATCACGGATGGCATGCCGCATCAGGTGGTGCCGGACGAGATCGAGGACTTCACGCTTCGGGTAATCGATGTCAGCGGTGCGCCCGACCCTGTGGAGGCAATCGATCGGGACGTGAAGGCAGCGCTTGCCACAGCCATCGATCTCGGCCGTTACCCCCTGTTCGACATCCAGCTTTTCCAGGCCGGCCCTGCACGGTTCTTCCTGTTTCAGCGGATTCATCACATTGCGTTCGACGGCTTTTCATTTTTTCTTCTCACGCAGCGCCTCGCGGCGGTCTATTCGGCGCTGGTCGAAGGACGGGAGCCCGCGCCATGCGGTTGGGGGCGGTTCGCCGAACTGCTCGACGACGATGCTGCCTATCGCACTTCCAGAGCCTTCGAGAGCGATCAGCAGTTCTGGCGCGACTATCTGGCGGACTGCCCCGAGCCGGTGATTCTCGCCGAATGCATGGCGCGCGAGCCGATTCCGGCGGACGTTTCCGAACAGGCGATCGCGCAGATACGTTTGTCATCCGGCACGACCAGGCGTTTGCGGCAGATTTCCGAGCGAAACGGCGCGACATGGCCGCAGTTCATGACGGCGGTCATGGCCGCCTATGTCGCGCGTCTGAGCGGACAGCCCGAGGTGGTGCTCGGGTTTCCGGTCACGGCCCGGGTGGGACGGCTGGCGAGGAATGTGCCCGGCATGTTGTCCAATGCACTGCCGCTGCGCGCGGCTCTGGACGAGGGCACGAGCATCATCGACCTGCTCGGAGCGGTTGCCCGGCAGAGTCGTCGCGTCTTGCGCCATCAACGCTATCGCGTCAAAGACATTCGACGCGATGTAGGACGCATCGAATCCGACAGGCCGCTCTTCGGTCCCACCGTGAACATCATGCCCGAGTACAGCCGTGCACTGGATTTCGCCGGCTGCCGGATCGGATTGAATCGCTCTTTCTATGGAACACCCGATGATCTCGCGCTGATCGTACATGACGAGGGAGACGAGCTCGGCATCGAACTGATGTTTGACGCGAACCCGTTGCTCTATACGCCCGCCGCCGCAGATGCCCATGCGCGCCGCTTCACGCGTTTTCTCGAACAGGCGCTGGACCAGCCCGATGCGCCGCTGCATACGCTCGAGCTCGTGCTGCCCGAGAGACAGGCGCTGCTCGAACGCTGGAACGACACCGCCGCACCTTATCCCGAGCACCTGTGCATCCATCAGCTCTTTGAGCAGCAGGTTCGACTCACGCCCGATGCAATCGCGCTCGTCTGCGACGACGAATCGCTCACTTTTGCGCAACTCAATGCGCGCGCCAATCGGCTCGCGCATCATCTGATCGCGCTGGGCGTGCGTCCGGAAGACCGTGTCGCGCTGTGCATGGAGCGAGGCATCGGCGCGATCGTCGCGCTGTTCGCGATCCTCAAGGCCGGGGGCGCATATATCCCGCTCGATCCGGCCTATCCGGGCGAGCGGCTGGGTTACATCCTCAGCGATGTCGCGCCCCTGCTGCTGGTCGCCGATGCCGCGGGCCGTCAAGCGCTGGGAGATACCGGTGCGCTTGCCGTGCTCGATCCCAATGCATCGCTCGATAACGCACTGCCGCAGGACGATCCGTTTGTGCCCGGCCTCGCCTCGCATCATCTTGCCTACGCGATCTACACGTCCGGCTCCACCGGCAAGCCCAAGGGCGTAATGGTCGAGCATCGGCATGTGCTGAATCTGCATCACGCATTGCATTCGACGGTGTTTGCACATTGTGCCCCGCACTCCAGCGTCACGCTGAACGCCAGCATCGCATTCGATGCGTCTGTGCAAAACCTCACCGCCTTGCTGTCCGGACATCGGCTGGTCATCATTTCGGCCGACGTGCGCACCGATGCCATGGCGTTGATCGAATTCCTCGATACAGCTGGCATCGACGTATTCGACTGTACGCCGACTCAGCTTGAATCGCTGTTCTCCGCCGGTCTGCTCGAACAACGGCAGTCGGCCCTGACGGTGCTCGTGGGCGGCGAGCCACTCACGCCTCCGACCTGGAGCCGTCTGGCGCACGCCGAACAGATCCGCGCTTTCAACGTCTATGGCCCGACCGAGTGCACGGTGGATGCGACCGTCGCGGAGATCACGGCTGAACAGAAGCAGCCCGTCATCGGCAAGCCGCTCGCCAACACGCGCACTTATGTGCTCGATGCGCGGCGTCGAGTGGTGCCTCCGGGCGCGGTGGGCGAACTCTATATCGGTGGTGCGGGCGTGGCGCGTGGCTATCTGAATCGGCCCGACCTCACCGCCGAGCGCTTCCTCGACGATCCGTTCGTTCCGGGCGAACGCATCTACCGTACCGGCGACCTCGCACGCTATCACCTCGATGGCAATATCGAATTCCTCGGCCGTAATGACCTCCAGATCAAGATTCGCGGATTTCGCATCGAACCCGGTGAGATCGAGACGCAAATCGCCAGCCATCCGGCGGTGCGCGAAGCAGTGGTCATCGCGCGTGCGCGACATCATGATGCGCAGGATCAGCAGCTCGTCGCCTATGTCACGCTGGTTGCCGAGATCGACGCCAGCGCCCTGCGTGAGCATCTCGCCCCGCGTCTGCCCGACTACATGGTGCCCTCGGCCTTCGTCGTGCTCGACGCGCTGCCCCTCACCCCCAACGGCAAGCTCGATCGCCGCGCGCTGCCCGATCCGCAAGCCGAGGCCTTCGCGCTGCGTCCCTTCGAAGCACCACGGGGCCGAGCCGAAATCGCACTCGCCGATCTGTGGGCCGAGTTGCTCGGCCTGGAGCGCGTCGGCCGCCACGACAACTTCTTCGCCCTTGGCGGGCACTCGCTGCTCGCCGTGACGCTCGTCGAGCGGCTGCGCCGCATCGGCCTGCACGCCAGCGTGCGTGATCTGTTCGCCACGCCCGTGCTCAGCGCGCTCGCGGCTTCGCTCGAAGACAGCGCGCCCAAGCCCGACATCGTCGTGCCGCCCAATGCGATTACGCCCGACTGCACCGCGCTTACGCCAGCGATGCTGCCGCTCATCGCGCTTACGCAAACCGACATCGATCGCATCGTCGAACAGGTGCCCGGCGGGCTCGCCAATGTGCAAGATATCTACGCGCTCGCGCCGCTGCAGGAAGGCATCCTGTTCCACCACATGCTGAGCACCGAAGGCGATCCGTATCTGCAAACCGCGCGCCTCGCCTTCGACAGTCGTGCACGTCTCGATGCATGGCTCGATGCCCTGCAACAGGTCGTCAAGCGGCATGACATCCTGCGCACCGCCTTCATCCACGACGCCCTGAGCACGCCCGCTCAAGTGGTCTGGCGCGAGGCGCCCGTGATGATTACGGAGATCGAGTTCACAGACGGCCACGCCGCCGAGCAGTTGGCGCGCCATTTCGATGCACGCACGCAACGCCTCGATCTCGCTCAGGCTCCCTTGCTGCAAATCGCGATTGCGCGCGAAGCTGAAAACGGGCGCTGGCTTGTGCAATTGAACTGGCATCACCTGATCGGCGATCATGCGACGCTGGAAGTGATGCATGCGGAAATCGGTGCGATCCTCAACGGCCGGGGTCATGCGCTCGGCGCGGCTCAGCCGTTCCGCGATCTGGTCGCACAGGCGCATATCGGTGCGAATCAGGAAGCGCATGAAGCCTTCTTCCGCGACATGCTCGCCGACGTGAGCGAACCCACGCTGCCCTTCGGCCTCACTGACGTCCACCATGACGGCTCGTCCGTCGCCGAAGCGCACCTGACGCTGCCCGCGTCCCTCGATACGAGCCTGCGCACTCAGGCTCGCCAGCTCGGCGTGAGTCTCGCGAGCCTGTGCCATCTCGCCTGGGCACGCGTGCTCGGTGCCGCCAGCGCGGTCGACTCCGACGGTCACATCGTGTTCGGCACCGTGCTGCTCGGGCGCATGCAAGCGGGCGTGCATCAGGCCCTGGGGCTGTTGATCAATACGCTGCCGATCCGGCTCGACGTGAACGACGCCTCGGTCGCCGACAGCGCGCGTGACACGCATGAGCGTCTCGCGGCGCTGCTGCAGCATCAACATGCGCCGCTCGCGCTCGCTCAACGATGCAGTGGCGTAGCCGCCCCCGCTCCACTTTTTAGCGCGTTGCTCAACTATCGCCACAATCAAGGCTCGGCAGATGAGCAGGAGGCCTTCGACGGCATCGAGCTGCTCG
>NZ_JFHC01000061.1 GCF_000698595.1 Caballeronia glathei
CCTGTGCGGCATGGCGAAGGCGAAGTATCACCTGATGCTGTGCGAGCCGGTGACGGGCGAGAAGGCCGAGCAGATGGGCCTCGTCTCGCTCGCCGTCGACGATGCCGAGCTTCAGGAAACCGCGCTCGCGATCGCCGTGCGGCTCGCGAACGGCGCGCCGTCGGCGATCCGCTGGACCAAGTACGCGCTCAACAACTGGCTGCGGCAGGCGGGGCCGATCTTCGACGCGTCGCTCGCGCTCGAAATGTTCGGCTTCGGCGGCCCGGAGGTGCGCGAGGGCGTGGCGTCGTTCCGGGAGAAGCGCCCGCCGGTCTTTCATCACGACGCGGCGCTCTGAAGTCAATCGAACGGGAACATGACAGATGTCCAGGGTCCTTGAAGGAATCCGCGTCCTCGATTTCGGACGCTACATAGCCGGTCCATTCTGCGCCGCCCTGCTGGCCGACTTCGGCGCGGACGTGATCCGCATCGACCGCGTGGGCGGCAGCGAAGACCGCTTCGTGATGCCCGTCACCGAATCGGGCGAAGGGGCGTTCTTCCTGCAGGTCAATCGCAACAAGCGCTCGCTCACGCTCGATATCGACCGCCCCGAGGGGCGCGAGGTCGTGCGGCGGCTGCTCGGCTCGGCTGATGTCGTGGTCGCCAACATGCCGCCGCGAACGCTCGCGAACCTCGGGCTCGACTACGAGTCGCTCTGCGAGGTGAAGGCGGACATCATCCTCACGGCGTCCTCGGCGTTCGGCAATCACCAGGACGCGAGCCATCGCGTGGGCTTCGACGGCGTCGGGCAGGCGATGAGCGGCGCGGTGCACATGTCCGGCCTGCCGCAGAGCCCGATGAAGGCGATGGTGCCGACGGTCGATTTCTCGACGGCGCTCTCGTGCGCGCTCGGCACGGTCATGGCGCTCTACGAGCGGCAGCGCAGCGGCCGGGGGCAGTGCGTGCAGGCGTCGCTGCTGCAGACGGCGCTCAATCTCGCGAGCGGCGCGCTGATCGAGGAAGCCGCGCTCGGCATCAATCGGCAGCCGACGGGCAACCGCAGCCCGATCGCGGGGCCGTCGGACATCT
Organism: Caballeronia glathei; assembly: GCF_000698595.1. Lineage (GTDB taxonomy): Bacteria > Pseudomonadota > Gammaproteobacteria > Burkholderiales > Burkholderiaceae > Caballeronia > Caballeronia glathei. The sequence goes on from NZ_JFHC01000061.1 coordinate 1,069, forward strand.
TCCGGGTGGCCGATGGCTGGATCATCGTGCAGGTGATCGGCCAGTCGCTTTTCAGGCGCTGGGCGCGGCTCATCGACAGGCCCGGACTCATCGACGACCCGCGCTTTCTCGACGACCGCCGCCGCGGCGAAAACGGCGAGGCGCTAAGCGCGATGATGGCGGCGTGGTGCGAGTCCCGCTCGCGCGACGAGGCACTGCGCGCGCTGGAGGAAGCGAAGATTCCGGCGGGCCCGGTCTACTCGCCGAGGGAGGCGCTGGAAGACGCGACGATCCGCGCGTCCGGCGCGTTCAGGTGGATGGCGTATCCCGGCCTCGCCGGCGAGGTGCCGATCGTCGCGCCTCCCGCGACCCTGTCGCGCACGCCGCCCGATATCGTGCGCCGCTCGCCGCAGGTCGGCGAGCATACGGACGAGATCCTCGCCGAAGCGGGCTACGGCAGCGCCGAGATCGCGGCGCTGCGCGGGCTCGGTGTCGTCTAGATGCGCATGCTGACAAGAAGAAGGAGGCAGGCTTGAAGCGCCCTCGCACACACATCGAGATGCTTCCCGTCGATCTGCACGGCGGCTGGCAGACGCTCGCAGGATTTCCGCCTGGCCTCGAGGTCAAGGTGCTCGCAGACGACCTCGACGAATCCGCGCGCTCCGGCGCGCGCACGCGGCTCGTGAGATTCGCGCCGGGCGCGGCCACGCATTCGCAACTGGTGCACGCGTACTGGGAGGAGGCCTACGTGCTCTCGGGCGACCTGTACGCGCTCGCCGATACGCCGGGCCGCCACGCGAACACGCCGTCTTACTCGTGCCGGCCGCCCGGCACGCCGCACGGGCCATTCGCATCGGCGCATGGCTGCGTGCTCTTCGAAGTGCAGTACTTCATGCGTCGGCAACATCCCTAACCACAGGAAGCTCACGATGTCCGGTCTCTTCGATCCGCTCACGCTGCGCGGCGTGACGCTGCGCAATCGCATCGGCGTGTCGCCGATGTGCCAATACAGTTCCGTCGATGGCTACGTCAATCCGTGGCATATCGTGCATCTCGGCTCGCGCGCGGTCGGCGGCGCGGGACTCGTGCTGACCGAAGGCACGGCCGTCGTGCCGGAAGGCCGCATCACGCCGTCCGATCTCGGCCTCTGGAGCGACGGTCATGTCGAGCGTCATCGCGAGCTTGCGTGCTTCATCGCGGCGCAGGGCGCCGTGCCCGGCATCCAGCTCGCGCACGCCGGGCGCAAGGCTTCGCGCGTGCCGCCGTGGGAGTCGGACCCGCGCCAGACGCAGGGCCGGCCGCTCACGATCGACGAAGGCGGATGGCGGCCGGAGGGCGCGAGCGAGATCGCGTTCGATGCGGGCTACACCGTTCCGCACGAACTCTCGCAGCAGGAGATCGCGCGCGTGGTCGACGCGTTCGCCGCCGCGGCGGTGAGAGCCGGCGAGGCCGGCTACCGGTGGATCGAAGTGCACGGCGCCCATGGCTATCTGCTGCATTCGTTCAACTCGCCGCTGTCGAACGCGCGCACCGACGAATACGGCGGGTCGCTCGCCGCGCGCTGCCGGATCACGCGCGAAGTGGCGCGGGCGATCCGCCGCGTATGGCCCGCCGACAAGGTGCTCGCGTTCCGGCTCTCCTACACGGACTGGGTGGACGGTGGCTGGAGCCTCGACGACACCGTCGAGCTCGCGCGCTGGCTCAAGGAGGACGGCGTCGATCTGATCGATGCGAGTTCAGGCGGCGGCGTGCCCCGCCCGGCGATTCCGGTCGGGCCCGGCTATCAGGTGCCGGGTGCGGAAGCGGTGCGCCGCCGTGCGTCGGTGCCGGTCGCGGCGGTGGGCTGGATCGACGATGCGCGGCAGGCGGATGCGATCGTGCGCGACGGCCAGGCCGATCTCGTCATGCTCGCGCGCGAGATGCTGCGCGATCCGTACTGGCCGTTGCGCGCCGCCGTCGAACTGGAAAGAAGCGGCAGCGCGCGCATTCCGGTGCAGTACAACTCGGCGTGGGCGCACCTCGGGAGTTTCGCGTTCGACCCGATCACGGCGCCGAAGATCACGCGCTCGGGCATCGACAAGGTGGACGCCGCGCGGCGCAACAGCCTCGGCTGAAGAGGGCGACATGTTTCGGAGGGCCGTTCGCGCGAAGGTGCGAACGGCCTGCGTGCTCAGCGCGTGTTCATGAGACCGTCGCGCGGCCGTTGTTGAGCACGACGACATCCCGCTCTTTCGATTTCGCGCGAAACAGCACTTCTTTGGCCCCGTGCCACATCTCGATGCTGATCGTTTCTCCGGGCATCACCGGTGCGGAAAAGCGCGCGTACAGCATGCCGAGCCGCGCGGGATCATAGTCGCACACGCCTTCCAGGATCGCGCGGCCGGCAATGCCGAAAGTGGCGAGGCCATGCAGGATGGGGCGCGTAAAACCAGCGGCGCGCGCAACGCCGGGATCGGCATGCAGCGGATTGGGGTCGCCGTTCAGGCGATAGAGCAACGCGGCATCAGGACGCGTGCGCAGCTCGCGGATGAGGTCGGGCGCCGTGCCGGGAACGGCGGGCGGCGGAGGGGGCGCGTCGTCGCCGGGTTGCCCGCGCTCGGTGAAGCCGCCATCGCCGCGGCAGAAGTTCAGTTGCTCGACGCTCGCGAGCAGCGCGCCGCTCGGCTTGTCGATCACCTGCCGCTCGATCAGCACCAGCGCGCCCTTGTCGCGCCCCTTGTCCGCGACGGCCTTCACGCGCGAGCGGCCGATGATCGTGCCGCTCGCCGGCATCGGCTTGAAGAGCCGGATGCACTGCTCGCCGTGAACGACCTTCACCCAGTCGATGCCGGTATCGGGATGCCGCATCCATTGTCCTGGAAAGCCGAGTACGGCGGCCATCGTCGGCGCGGCGCGCAGCGCCGGGCCGTAGGTATAGTCGAGCGCCCGCAGGTCGAGGGGATCATCGCCGAAGCCCACGCTGAGCGCATAGAGAATCGCGTCGCGTTCGGTATAGCTGTGCTCGATGTCTTCGAACCGCCAGGCCTTGAGCGCGTGGTAGTGGATTGGCATGTCACGCCCCTTCCTGCGGCGCAACGCGCAACGCATACGATCCGTGGAATGAATGGAGGTCGCCGCGCATCATGCCGGGTCCCAGCTGAACACGTCGCCCGATCGCTCCATCGGCACGAACGATGCCTTCAGTGCGGGCATGCCGTGCGCCGCGATCGACTCGGGACTCCAGCCCTCGCTGCGATGCACGGAGCGCACCGGGCGCGGCTGGCTCATCAGGAAGATCTCGTTGTTGCGCACCGTGAAGATCTGCCCGTTGACGTCGCGCGCCGCATCGCTTGCGAGATACACCGCGAGCGGCGCGATCTTGGCGGGCGTCATCTGTTTGATCTTTTCCACGCGTGCCGCCTGCTCGGGCGTGTCGGTCGGAATGGAGCTGACCATGCGGCTCCACGCGAACGGCGCGATGCAGTTCGAGCGCACGTTGAACTTCTCGAGGTCGAGCGCAATCGACTTCGACAGCCCCGCAATGCCCATTTTCGCGGCGTTGTAGTTGGCCTGCGCGTGATTGCCGATGAGACCCGACGTGGAGGTCATGTGCACGAACGCGCCGCTGCCCTGTTCCTTGAAATGCGGCGCGGCCGCGCGGCTCAGGCCGAACGTGCCGTAGAGATGGACCTTCAGCACGGCATCCCATTCCTCATCCGACATCTTGTGAAAGAAGCGGTCGCGCAGGATGCCCGCATTGTTCACCACGCAGTCGATGCGGCCGAACACGTCGAGTGCATGCGACACGATGCGCCCGCCCGCGCCCGCCTCCGCCACGCTCTCCGTATTCACAGCCGCCTCGCCGCCGGCCTCGATGATCTCGCTGGCGACGCGCGCACCCGGCGTGGCATCGCGGCCCGCGCCATCGAGCGACGCGCCGATGTCGTTGACCAGCACGCGCGCGCCGTAGCGTGCCATCAGCAACGCGATGTCGCGGCCGATGCCGCCGCCCGCGCCCGTGACCACCGCCACCTTGCCGGCCATCAGGTCCCTGTTCGTCATGTGTATCTCCATTGCATGATAGAGGCCGCGGTCACACGTGCCGCGACGCGCATTCACAATGAGTCCGCGCACATCGGGGTGTCAACGCAGCGCCCGCGCACATTCCGTACTCTGGAACGGGCACGTGCCCGCAAGGCCCGCAGCGGCCGCTCATGTCCCTGAAAGAGCCATGTCGATGTACGGAACGATCGTGCGCAGGCCATTGACGGGCACGCCGGCTTCGCGGCAGCATGAGTGACCGGTTACGCAACGCGAAGGGACGACGACCATGATCCGAGACAACGAAACGATGAACGTGCTGCGCGACAACATTGCGCGCTTCGTGCGGGAGCGCCTGATTCCGAATGAGGAGCGCGTCGCCGAGACCGACGAGATTCCGGCGGACATCGTCGCCGACATGAAGACGATGGGCCTCTTCGGCCTCACGATTCCTGAGTCGTACGGCGGCCTCGAGCTGACGATGGAGGAAGAGGTGCTCGCGATGTTCGAGCTGGGCCGCGCGTCGCCTGCGTTCCGGTCGCTGATCGGCACGACGGTCGGCATCGGCTCGCAAGGCATCCTGCTCGACGGCACCGAAGAACAGAAGACGCGCTATCTGCCGCGTCTCGCGACGGGCGAGCTGATCGCCTCGTTCGCGCTGACCGAGCCCGAGGCCGGCTCCGACGCGGCGTCGCTGCGCACGAGCGCGAAATGCGACGGCGACGTCTACGTGGTCAACGGCACGAAGCGCTTCATTACGAACGCGCCGCAAGCCGGCATCTTCACACTGATGGCGCGCACCAATCCCGAGGAGAAGGGCGCGGGGGGCATCTCGGCGTTCATCGTGGAGGCGAACACGCCGGGCATCACGCTCGGCAAGCTTGACAAGAAGATGGGGCAGAAGGGCGCGCACACCTGCGACGTGATCTTCGAGAACTGCCGCGTGCCGGCGGAGAACCTGATCGGCGGCGTGGAGGGGCGCGGCTTCAAGACCGCGATGAAGGTGCTCGACAAGGGCCGCATCCATATCGCGTCGATATGCGTGGCCGTCGCGCAGCGCATGCTCGACGACACGTTGCGCTATGCGATCGAGCGCAAGCAGTTCGGCCAGCCGATCGCGGAGTTCCAGCTCGTGCAGGCAATGCTCGCCGACAGCCGCGCCGAGCTGTACGCGGCGCGCTCGATGGTGGTCGATGCCGCGCGCCGGCGCGACGACGGCGAGAACGTGAGCACCGAGGCGTCGTGCGCAAAACTCTTCGCCTCGGAGATGTGCGGCCGCGTGGCCGACCGCGCCGTGCAAATCCACGGCGGCGCGGGCTATGTGAGCGACACCGGCATCGAGCGCTTCTACCGCGACGTGAGGCTCTTTCGCATCTACGAGGGCACGAGCCAGATCCAGCAGCTCGTGATCGCGCGCAACATGATCCGGGAAGCATCGCGCTGATTTGAAAGCGCACCGCGATCCGCGCGCGACCGACACGGATCGCGCGGATGCGAAGGCCCTGCCTTACGCGCGCAGCAGCGGATCGCCCGCATCGAGCCAGTCGTTGCGCGGCGGATTGAAGATGTCGTATTCCAGCGTGTCTTCGAGCACCTGTGCGCGATGCGGAAGATTCGCGGGAATCACGATCACTTCGCCCGAGCGCACCACGCGGCCGTGCTCGTCGGCTTCACCGCACCAGAACCGCATCGCACCCTCGACGACGAAGGTGAACTGCTCGTTCGGGTGCGCATGAAGCGGCACGAGATCGCCGCGCCGCAACCTCACTTCACCGATCATCATGCGATCCGACGCGATGAAGCGGCGCGTGACGCCGCCCAGAATGGTTTCGCTGGGCCGCTCGGACCACCGGTAGTGGCTTGCGGCTTGTGCGGTGTGTGTGGATTGGGGCAAGGGCGTGTCTCCGGTATCGACGGAATGTCGTGCCCCTACGATGCGTTCCCGCGCCGGCAGGCGTCAAGGAAACCGGCCGGAGATTCCGTACCTTGAAAGCGCGGCGCGGGAAGACTCAGGCCGCATCGGTATCGAGAATCTCGATCACGAAGTCGATGAACGCGCGCACCTTCGCCGCCGGCAGATGGCGCGACGGATAAAGCGCATAGAGCATGTACGTCTCGCCGGTCCATTCCGGAAGCAGTTCGACGAGACGCCCCTTGCCGAGCAGGTCCTGCACGCCGCTCGCCTTCATGCGCGCAATGCCCGCCCCGGCGAGGCAGGCGCCCAGCATCGTGCCGAAGTCGGTGACGAGCAGACGCCCCGTCGTCTTCACGGGGGTGATCCTGCGGCTGATCTTGTACTCCCACTCGAGCGGCTGGCCGGTCACGGGGCTGCGCATCTGGATGCAGTCGTGACCGGCGAGGTCGGCCGGCGCTTCGGGACGCCCGTGCTTCCTGATGTACGCCGGTGAGGCGACGGTCACCGTGCGCGTCTCCATCAGCTTGCGCGCGATCAGCGACGATGACGGCGGCTGACCGAAGCGCACGGCGATGTCGAAGCCGTCCGCCACGAGGTCGCCGAGCTGATCGCGCGTCACCAGTTCGAGCGAGAGCTCCGGATAGCGCTCCAGGAACTTCGCGACGTGCGGCGCAAGCATCCTTCGCGAGAAGAACGAGTCGACGTTCACGCGCAGACGGCCCCGCACCGCCGCGGATGCCCCGGCCGTGAGCGTCACCGCGTCGCCGATACCCGCGAGCAGCGGGCCGATTTCCTCATACAACTGCCGGCCCTCGTCCGTCAGCATCACGGAGCGCGTGGTGCGATCGAGCAGGCGCACGCCGATGCGCGACTCGAGCCGGCCCATCGCGCGGCTCACGCCCGAGGGCGAGAGCCCGAGCGCCTGCGCGGCACGCGCGAAACTGCCGCTTTCCACGATCGCGGCGAGAACACTGACATTTGAAAGCAATCGTCCGTCGAAACTCATTTTTCTGACTCGTGCGAAAAGGTCACTAATTATGTGACGTGGTGTCGATTCCATCAATGATCGCTGGCGCCTATGATTCAACCCATCGCAGGCAAATCATGCCGACCCTCTCTGAACAAAGGGCGTTTCCGCGTTCAGGGACACGGCGACCCGACATCATGCGGCCGCCTGTCGCCGTCAACACTATGCAAGGAGCTTCCATCATGTACGCAATCACTGGCATTACCGGAAAGGTCGGCGGCGCACTCGCAAGCGCGCTGCTCGCGGCGAACGAGCCCGTTCGCGCGGTTGTCCGCGACGGCGAAAAGGGCCGCGCGTGGGCCGAGCGCGGCTGCGAAGTCGCGCTCGCTGACATGGACGACGCCGCCGCGCTCAGCGCCGCCTTCGACGGCGCACGCGGCGTCTTCATCCTCCCTCCGTCGGAATTCGATCCGGCGCCAGGCTTCCCCGAAGCGCTCGCGGTGATTTCGGCGGTGCGGACGGCGCTCGAAACGGCGCGGCCGGGGAAGGCCGTCTGCCTGTCGACGATCGGCGCGCAGGCAGCCCAGTCCAATCTGCTCACGCAGCGCACGCTGATGGAACAGGCGCTCGGCAAGCTGTCGATGCCGATCGCCTTCCTGCGGCCCGGCTGGTTCATGGAGAACGCGGCATGGGACGTCGGACCGGCTCGCGAAGACGGCGTCATCCAGAGCTTCCTGCAGCCGCTCGACAAGCCCGTGCCGATGGTCGCGACTGCGGATGTCGGGCGCGTGGCGGCCGGTTTGCTTCGTCAAAGCTGGGACGGGCGGCGTGTGGTCGAACTGGAGGGGCCGCGGCGCGTGAGCCCGAACGACATCGCGGCGTGTTTTGCCAGCATTCTCGGCCGCCCGGTGCGGGCCGAGGCGATTGCGCGCGAAAGCTGGGGCGCGCTGTTCCGCTCGCAGGGCACGCGCGATCCGGTGCCGCGCATCCAGATGCTCGACGGATTCAATGAAGGGTGGATCGAGTTCGAAGGCGACGCGGCGAGCAGGGTCAAGGGCGAGGTCGAACTGGAAACCGTCCTGCGGGGGCTCGTGCAGGGCGCGGGCTGAGGCGGTCCCGCAGTACCGGCGAGGCGCCGCGCACATGGGCGGCGTCCTCACGCCCGCGGGCCCGGGCGCCCGGAACGAACGATCGCCTGCACGCCTGTGCAAGCGATTGTTCGTTCCGGAACAAGTCGCGGCAATTTCGTCCACCTACTCTCGAACGCGTGCGATGCACCACGCCAGCCACGGCGTGACCATTTTCGTTGCCGCTAAGGGAGTTTCACATGCACGACCATTGTCTCGACGACCGGCACGCCCCGCGCGCCGGAGGCGGCCTTTCGGCGCGCTGGCGCCATGCGCTCGCAAGCGTCGTCTGTCTTCTCACGCTGGCCGTCTGCGGGCACGCCCGTGCCGCCGCGGTCGCCGCGCCGGCCGAGTGCCAGGCCCTGCAGGCCAAATATCCGCAGCTCAAGGGCAAGACGCTCGTCAACGCCATCAATCCGCACACGCCCGGATACGAAGCACTCGATCCCAGCGACCCGAGCAAGTACATCGGCTTCGACATCGATCTGGGCGAGACCATCGGCAACTGTCTCGGCTTCACGATGACCTACAAGCCCGTTACGTTCGCCGCGCTGCTCACCACGCTGCAGAGCGGCCAGGCGGACATCGTCATCTCCGACATCTACGCGACCGAGGAACGAGCCAAGGCCGCCGACTTCATCACCTATTCGAAGGTCTACGACGGCGTGCTGGTCGCGAAGGGCAATCCGAAGAAGATCACCGGCATCAACACGTCGCTGTGCGGCGCGACGGCCGCCGAGAACACCGGCTACGTCGAGATACCGCTGATCCAGAAGCTCGGCCCGGCCTGCAAGGCGGCGGGCAAGCCGGAAGCCGCCATCCAGCTCTACGACAACAACGCGAACTGCATTCAGGCGATCCTCGCGGGCCGGGCGGACACGTATATCAACGACGTCAACACGGTCGACCAGGCGGTCAAGGCCTACCCTGACAAGCTGGAAAAGGCGGTCGCCGTGACCTTGCCGTATTCGGTCGGCATCGGCGTGCCCAAGAACAAGCCCGAGTTCCGTGACGCCATCATGGCGGCGCTGGTTGCGATTCAGAAGGCGGGCATTCAGACCCAGTTGCTCAACAAGTGGGGTCTCGGTGCGGAAAACCTCGAGACGCCGAAGCTGATCGTGGCGAACTGATGGATCTGTTCCTCCACTACCTGAGCCTGCCGTATCTCCTGCGCGGCATCGGCTTCACGATCGCCGTCACGGTGCTGGGGCTCGGTGGCGGGCTGCTGGTGGGGCTCGTGCTCGCCACGATGCAGTTGAGCCGCATCGGGCCACTCGCGGCGATCGCGCGGGGGTACACGGTAATCTTCCGTGGTACGCCCCTGATCCTGCAACTCGTCTTCGCATACGACGCACTGCCGCACATCGGGCTCAAGCTGAGCGCGATGGGCGCGGCGGCCCTTGCGCTCGCAGCCAACGAAGGGCCGTTCATCGCGGAGATCCTGCGCGCCGGGGTGCTTGGCGTCGATCGCGGTCAGACGCTGGCGGGGCAGGCGCTCGGGATGACGCCGGCGGTGCTGATGCGCCGCGTGATCGCGCCGCAGGCGATCCGTACGATGGTGCCGGCGTTCGGCAACGAGTCGGTGAGCGCGCTGAAGAATTCGTCGCTGGCGTCGGTGATCGCCGTCGATGAACTGACGTTGCGCAGCACGCAGCTCGCGTCGTCGACATTCGACTTCTTCTCGATCTTCTTCGCGTCCGGCCTCATGTATCTGCTGCTGACCGGCGCTGTCGCGATGATCCAGCTGATCGCCGAACGGGCGCTCGATCTGGACCGGCCGCCATCGTCGCGGCCGTTCGCGCGCTTGCTGCCCTGGTCGCGGGGAGGCCGTGCGGCGTCACCGTCCCCCGCGACGCCGGGAAGTCCCGGCGGCGATGGACCATCGGCGCTGCCGGCGCACGCGAAGGCCGACCGGGCGAATCGCGCCGCGCAGCTCGCGCGCAACGGCGCCGCCGTTCAGATCAGCGGACTGAAGAAGCGCTACGGCGAACAGGTGGTGCTCGACGGCTTCGATCTTACGATCCGCTCGGGCGAAGTCATCGCGCTGCTCGGGCCGAGCGGCTCGGGCAAGAGCACGCTGCTTCGCTGCATCAACCACCTCGAGCAATGGGATGCGGGCGAGATACGCGTCGGCGGCAGGCGGCTCGGCTTTCGCGACGACGGCAGGCCGCTGGGCGCCCGCGAGCTTGCGAACGAGCGTGCGGGCGCGGGCGTCGGCATGGTGTTCCAGCACTTCAACCTGTTCAGTCATCTGAGCGCACGCGAGAACATCGCCGGGCCGCTGCGTTGGGTCCACGGCGTGCCGGCAGAGGAGGCCGACCGCCGCGCGCTCGCGCTGCTCGAACGCGTGGGCCTGAGCCATCGCGCGGACGCGCTGCCGCGGCATCTGTCGGGCGGGCAGCAGCAGCGGGTCGCGATTGCGCGGTCGCTCGCGCCGAACCCGCGCGTTCTGCTGCTCGACGAGCCGACCTCCGCACTCGACCCGGAGCTCGTCGGTGAAGTGCTCGAAGTCGTGCGGCGCCTCGCCGTGGAGGACGGCCTCACGATGATCATCTCCACGCACCAGTTGCGCTTCGCGCACGAGGTCGCCGACCGCGTCGTGTTCATGAGCGGCGGGTGCGTGATCGAGGAAGGGCACGCGCATGAGGTGCTGACGAGGCCGAAGCATCCGCTGACGGCGCGCTTTCTGCGCGTCATGGCCGCAGACAGCGAACTCGCCGTCACCCCATGAGCGAGGCGTCGCGCGACGCCTTTCGCAAACCGCGCAGCTCTCCCGATGACCGTGCGCGGCATGGACGAAGACGAAGCGAGCCGTATTGATGTCCGTCGATGCGAACGGGGCGCCACGACGGTGCACGCGTGCGCGACGCTGGCGCGGCGGCGCGGCAGGGATGCCGCTGCCGTGCACGCATCGCCGCGGCAGATGCGCGCCTGTCATGGCGTGTCGGGCCGCGGTATCGCTGAAAAGCCCTATGGCGCAAAGGTTGCTTTCATGATCCGGGAGTGCGCGACCGGCACCGGATGCCAACCGGTAACGGGACCGCGCGCGACGCAGCCGCGTCGCTTGCCACCCGCCTGGAGCCTGCCTTGGATTTGCTGCGCTTTACCACCGAGTCCTATCCCGAAGCCGAACGCCAGCGTGCATGGCAACAGGCGCTCGACCGGCTGGGGGTGCGCAGCGACACGCTTCAGGCCGCGCGTTCGCTGCACGGCACGATCGATTCGCAGAGTTCGGCGGGCGGCTTCGACCTGAGCCTCGTGACATCGGTCGCGCAGACGTTCAGGCTGAAGGAGTCCGCCGCCGACAGCCTGACCATCGTGCTGCTTCTCGACGGCGAGGCCACGCTCACGATCGACGGCGACCGCGAGGCGCTCGCGCTGCTCGACATCGCTTATCTGTCGCCACGCGAGCCTGGCGCGCTCGCCTTCACCTCCGATTTCCGCGCGTTCGTCGTTTCCGTGCCGCGCGAGACGATCGGCCAGCGCCTGGTCGGGCCTTCGTCGGTGCGCACGGGGCGGATCGCCGCAGCGACCGGGATCGGCCATGTGTTCTCGGGGTTCCTGCATTCGATTGCCGAGAGCATCGACACGCTATCGGCCGACGAGCTTCGGCCGCTCGAACTCGCGCTCTCCGAGTTCCTCGTTGCGAGCCTCGCGGGGCACGAGCGGGAGGGCGGCTTCAGCGGCCTCACGTCGTCGCAGGCCGCGATCTTTACGCGCGTGTGCCGCTGCATCGAGGCGCGCCTGGCCGACCCCGAGATGAGCCTCGCGCTCGTCGCGAAGGAAGAGCGCGTGTCGCCGCGCTACCTGCAGAAACTCTTCGAAACCGTGGGGCAAAGCTTCTCGACGTATCTGCGGCTGCGGCGCCTCGAACGCTGCCGCGCCGAGCTCGTCGATCCGCGCTTCGAGAAGATGTCGATTTCCAACATCTGCTTTCGATGGGGCTTCAACGATCCCGCGCATTTCAGCCGCGCCTTTCGCGAGCAGTACCGGACCTCGCCGCGCACGTTCCGCCACGAGGCGAGTCTCGCGCTGGCGCGGCATCTGGTGCGGCGCATCTCGCGCGGGCTGCCTGTCAACGCGCAGGGGCTGCTCACGCATGCGCGGCAGGGCGAGCCTGCGGCGGATCGCCGGCCGCCCGCCGCATCGAACGATGCGCGCGCGCTCCTCGCCCAGCCACACGCAGACGAACAGGCCGGCGACGTCGAGACCGTGGTGCGGCGTTCGGGCAAGCCGCGCCATCACTTGCTGCGTGCGACGGCGAACACCGTGCACTGGGGCTATTTCAGCCACGACCTGAAGCCCGTGCTCGAAGTGGAGAGCGGCGACACGGTGACGATCGAGACGCTCACGCAGCACGCATCGGATGACTGGGCGCGCATGGTCGCAGGCGACCCGGGCGCCGAGAGCGTGTTCCACTGGACATCCGAGCGCAAGAACGTCAACCGGCGCGGCGCGGGTCCGATCGATGCATCGATCTATGGCCGTGGGGCGGGCGAGGGCTTCGGCGTGCACATCTGCACCGGGCCGGTCGCGGTGCGCGGCGCGGAACCCGGCGACGTGCTGGAGGTGAGGATCCTCGACATCCACGCGCGGCGCTGCGCAAACCCGCAGTTCGCCGGGCGCGTGTTCGGCAGCAATGCGGCGGCGTGGTGGGGCTTTCATTATCGCGAGCTCCTGACCGAGCCGAAGCCGCGCGAAGTGGTCACCATCTACGAACTCGACGCGGAGCTGACCGACAGCGGCGCCGCGTGCGCTCGCGCCGTCTACAACTTTCGCTGGACGCCGCAGCGCGACCCCTTCGGCGTGATGCATCCGACGATCGACTACCCCGGCGTGCCGGTCGATCATTCGACGGTCGTCGAGAACCACGGCATTCTGAAGGACGTGAAGATCCCCGTGCGTCCGCACTTCGGACTGATCGCGGTCGCGCCGCAGCAGGACGGGCTGATCGACTCGATACCGCCATCGGCATTCGGCGGCAACCTCGACAACTGGCGGCTCGCGCGCGGCGCGAGCGTGTATCTGCCGGTGGGCGTGGCGGGCGCGTTGCTCTCGATCGGCGACCCGCATGCGTCGCAAGGCGACTCGGAGCTGTGCGGCACGGCCATCGAATGTTCGCTGACGGGCGACTTCAGGCTCGTGCTGCACAAGAAGGAGACGCTTGCGAACCAGCCGTTCGCGGACCTGACGTATCCGCTCGTCGAGACCGCCGACGAATGGGTGCTGCACGGCTTCAGCCACGCCAACTATCTCGCCGAGTTCGGCACGCAGGCGCAAAGCAAGGTCTATGAAAAGTCGACGCTCGATCTTGCGATGCGCGACGCGTTCATCAAGACCCGGCGCTTCCTCATGACGACGCGCGGCCTGACCGAGGACGAGGCGATCTCGCTGATGTCCGTCGCGGTCGATTTCGGCGTGACGCAGGTGGTCGACGGCAACTGGGGCGTGCACGCGATCATCCGCAAGTCGCTGTTCGAGGACTAACCAGGCGGCGCCCCAACCGGGCGCTGACGGGGGCGGATCAGAGCATCGGCATGTGCAGATGATGCGGGTCGGCGAGCGTATCGGCGACGCGCCGCAACGCCTCGCGGCAGTCCTCGCGGTCCTGCGGGCCGCCGAGGCACAGGCGCAGCGCGTTGGGCGGATTGCCGTCGGTCGAGAAGGCCGCGCCCGCCACCGCGCCGATGCCCTGCGTGCGAAGCTGGAGCGCGAGTTCCGACGCGCTCCAGTCGCAGCGCGAAGGAATCGGCAGCCAGAGGTGAAAGCCGTGGGGATGCGCGTCGAAGGCGAAATCGCCAAGCGTCTGACGCGCGATCGCCTGGCGGGCGCCCGCCTCGGCACGAATGGAAAGCAGCATGTCGCGCGCGGTGCCGTCGTTGATCCATTGCGTCGCGAGCAGCACGGTGAAGGGGCTTGGCATCACGGTGGTCGCGCGCAGCGCGCCCGCGACGCGCTGCGTCTGCCGCGCGGTCGGCGCTTTCAGATAGGCGACGCGCAAGCCCGCGCCGAGTGTCTTTGACAGCCCTGTCACGTGATAGGTCAGCTCCGGCGCAAGCGCGGCGAGCGCGGCGGGCGCGTCTTCGGGCAGCATGCCGTAAGGCTCGTCTTCGATGATCGGCACGTTGTAGCGCAGCGCCACGTCGGCGAGCGCTTCGCGCCGCTGCATCGAGAGCGTCAGCGTGCTCGGATTCTGCAGCGTCGGGTTGCAGTAGAAGCCCCCCGGGCGCTCGACCTTGCAGAGCGCCTCGAACGCATGTGGCAGCGGTCCTTCGTCGTCGCGTGCGAGCGCCTGCAGACGCACGCCGAGCTGCGACGCGATCGCCTTGATGCCGGGGTACGCGAGCGAATCGAGGCAGAGCATGTCGCCCGGCCGCGCAAGCTGCGAGACCAGCGCGACGAGCGCGCTGTGAATGCCGGGGCACACGAGCACCGTATCGTCCGTGCAGTCCGGCAGACGGTGCCTGAGCCACGCGATGCCTGCAGCGCGGTCGGCCGCGGTGCCGCCAAAGTCCTGATAGCGCAGCAACTGGTACGGGTCCGTGTTCTGCAACAGGTTTGCCGCCGACGCGCGCAGACGCGCGGCGAGCTCGGGCGGCTCGGGCGGCATGTTCATCGACATCTCGATGCTGCTGCCGCCCGCGAGCGGCAGCGTTTGCGTGCGGCCGCGCACGAACGTGCCGCTGCCCGCGCGCGCATCGAGCAGGCCGCGCTTGCGGGCCTCGGCATAGCCGCGCGCGACGGTGGTGTAGTTCAGGCAGAGCGCATCGGCGAGATCGCGCAGACCGGGCAGCCGGTCGCGCGGGCGCAGCCGTCCGCTTGCGAGATCTTCCTCGATCAGATCGGGAATCGTCAGATAAGCCGGCTTGCGGCTTTGCTCCAGCTTTCTGATCCAGTGATGCGCCGGGTTATTCATGACGGTATTTCATCCGTTGAGTTTGATCGACATTAGCACGCGCAATAGGAAAACAAAAAAACATATCGCGCGCATTCTGGTGCATTGATCGCATTGATTGCATCAATGCACGGCTTCGGTGTGCCGCGCACCAGCCGCACGCGCACATGCGCAGAAAACGTGCGTCCCGGCGTTGGCGCGGGAAGCGTGCAACGCCGCCGGACCGCTGTCGCATAGGGCTTTGCGAAAATTTTTTCGGCTCCGCTTCGCACTCGTGTTTTGCTTGATTGCAAAGTGATTGCATTTAACGGGCCAATCATTGGCATATCCGTTGCATTTAATGGCCAGCAGTCTGAATCAACCATCGGATTTTCATTTCATAAACCAGAGATTAAATAGGAGCGCGCCATGCCTGCTGTCAGCCATCCCCTTCATAAAAGCGGCGACTATCTGGTCGACTACGAGGAAAAGGTGTTCGAGGACGTGAAAGCCGAGCCCGGCGAAAAGGCGCTCGTCACCTTTCACACGGTCGCGTTCGAAGGATCGATCGGCTTCGTCAACCTGCTGCAGGCAACTCGCCTTCAGCGCAAGGGCTTCGAAACATCCGTCCTGCTGTACGGACCCGGCGTCACGCTCGGCTTGCAGCGCGGCTTCCCGACGCTCGGCGACGAAGCGTTTCCCGGTCACCTGAACTTCAACAAGCAACTGATGAAGTTCATGGCCGAGGGCGGCAAGGTCTACGCATGCCGCTTTGCCTTGCAGGCGCTCTACGGTCACGGCGAAGCGTCGCTGATCGAGGGCATTCGCCCGATCAGCCCGCTCGACGTGCTCGACATCCAGCTGCTTCACCGCAAGGAGAATGCGCTGGTGATCCACACGTGGACCGTCTAGCGCGAGAGTGACGACCATGCCCGACAAACGCATCGTTCGCGCGGCCGCCGTGCAGATCGCACCGGACTTCGAGCGCCCGGGCGGCACGCTCGAGAGGGTTTGCAGCGCCATCGACGAAGCCGCGTCGAAGCGCGTGCAACTGATCGTGTTCCCGGAAACGTTCGTGCCGTACTACCCGTACTTCTCGTTCGTGCGGCCGCCGGTCGCCTCGGGCGCCGATCACATGCGGCTCTACGAAGAGGCGGTCGTCGTGCCGGGGCCGGTTACGCAGGCCGTGTCCGAGCGCGCGCGCCTGCACCGGATGGTGGTCGTGCTCGGCGTCAACGAGCGGGACCACGGCAGCCTCTACAACACGCAGCTCGTCTTCGATGTGGATGGCCGCCTCGCGTTGAAGCGCCGCAAGATCACGCCGACCTTTCACGAACGCATGATCTGGGGCCAGGGCGATGCGGCGGGGCTGAAGGTCGCGCAAACGGGCATCGGGCGGGTCGGCGCGCTTGCGTGCTGGGAGCACTACAACCCGCTCGCGCGCTACGCACTGATGACGCAGCACGAAGAAATTCACTGCAGCCAGTTTCCGGGCTCGCTCGTCGGGCCGATCTTCGCGGAGCAGATCGAAGTGACGATCCGTCATCACGCGCTCGAATCGGGCTGCTTCGTCGTCAACGCGACGGGCTGGCTCACCGAGGCGCAGATCGCCTCGGTGACGAGCGACCCCGCGTTGCAGAAGGCACTGCGCGGCGGCTGCAATACGGCGATCGTCTCGCCGGAAGGCCAGCATCTTGCCGAGCCGCTGCGCGAAGGCGAGGGCATGGTGATCGCGGACCTGGACATGTCGCTGATCACGAAGCGCAAACGCATGATGGATTCGGTCGGCCACTACGCGCGCCCCGAACTGCTGCGCCTTGCGATCAACGCCGATCCGGCGTCGACCGTCATGCCGATGGCATCGCATCCGAACACCCCATCAACCGGAGAGCCGGACCATGAAAGCGAGCGAGAACCTGTCGGCGTCGAGCCGTCAGCTGATGACTGAACTGCAGTCGGCGGGACTGCGTCTCGTCGATCCTCGCGCGGGCGCGTCGAGCCGGCGCGGTGGCGCGGGGCCGTCGGACCACAAGGCCGTGACCGTGGATGGCGTCACGATCATGGTGCCGGTGCATACGAGCACCGCGTGGAATTCGCCCTTCATCGCGTCGCAGCCGGACGCGCACGGCACGAGCGCGCTCATGCGCGGCACGATTCCGATTGCGAACATCAGCTTTCCGAAGGCGCCGCGCTTTTACGGCATGCAGACGCTTGACGGCGTGCCGTATTCGCATATCGCCACACTGCACAGTGCCGATGTGCTCGCGACCACGGTCCTGCAAACGTGCATACGCTATGAAAGCCGGCGCAAGTCGTGCAAGTTCTGCGCGATCGGACAGTCGCTCGCGGCGGGACGCACCATCGCGCGCAAGACGCCGGAGCAGCTTGCCGAAGTCGCGCGCGCGGCCGTGCTGCTCGACGGCGTGAAGCACATGGTGCTGACCACCGGCACGCCGCCCACGCCCGATCGCGGCGCGCAGATCCTGTGCGACAGCGCGTTCGCCATCAAGGCCGCGGTCGATCTGCCGATCCAGGCGCAATGCGAGCCGCCCGACGACGACCGCTGGTTCGAGCGCATGAAGGCGAGCGGCATCGATACGCTCGGCATGCATCTCGAAGTGGTCACGCCCGCGTTGCGTGAGCGGATCATGCCCGGCAAGGCAAGCGTGCCGCTCGCGCGCTACATGGAAGCGTTCAGGGCGGCCGTTGCGGTGTTTGGGCGCGCCCAGGTGAGCACGTATATCCTCGCCGGGCTCGGCGACAGCGCCGAGGCGATCGTCGATATCGCGCGCGAACTGATCGGCATCGGCGTGTATCCGTTCGTCGTGCCCTTCGTGCCGATCAGCGGCACGCCGCTCGAGGATCATCCCGCGCCCACGCCCGAGTTCATGCGCTCTGTGCTTGCGCCCATCGGCGCGATGCTGGCGCAGGCCGGCATGCGCTCGGCCGACATCAAGGCCGGCTGCGGCAAGTGCGGGGCATGCTCGTCGCTCTCGTCCTACGAGGTCTGACCATGTTCATTGATGCCATCGAGCCCGATGTCTCCGCGCTCGCGTACACGCCCGCCGAGTACCGCATCAAATGGGCGACGCTGCCGTGGGAAGCCGAGGAAGCATACAAGCTCCGGCGCGCCGTGTTCTGCGTCGAGCAGGGCGTTTTTGTCGGCGACGATCGCGACGACACCGACGAACACGCGCAACTGCTCGTCGCGCTGAGCTGCGTGGCCGGCATGCCGGAACAGGTGGTCGGCACCGTGCGCATTCATGAAACGGGGCCGGGCGTGTGGTTCGGCTCGCGGCTCGCCGTGCATGCCGCGTTCCGCTCGCACGGCAAGATCGGCTCGACCCTGATCCGGCTCGCCGTGAGCAGCGCGCATGCGCTTGGCTGCAAGACGTTCCTCGCTCACGTGCAGGCGCAGAACGTGCCGCTGTTCCGGCGTCTCGGGTGGGACACGCAGCGCGAGGAAACGATCTTCGGCCGGCCTCATCACCTGATGCAGGCGCGGCTCGAAGCGTACCCGCCCTGCGCCACGCCCAGAAGCGGCTTCGTCGCATCCGCGCGGAGGGCGTCATGAGCCTGGGCGCGATGATCGCGCGGCTCTGCGCAAGCCGCGGTTTTCTGCACAAGAACGATATCGCGGATGTGGTCGCGACGCTCGCCGAGCGGCTGCCGCGCGGCGAGCGCGATCTCGCGCAGGCGGTCGCGGTGGGCGACGACTGCGCGGCCATTCGCGACGGCGACGGCTACCTGCTCTTCGCGATTGAAGGCATGGTGAGCGACTTCGTCGAAGCGATGCCGTGGTTCGCGGGCTACAGCAGCGTGATGGTGAACATCAGCGATGTCTACGCGATGGGCGGCCGACCGCTTGCCGTCGTCGACGCATTGTGGAGCGACGGCATCGGCGCCGCGGATCAGGTGCTCGCGGGCATGGCCGCGGCGTCGGTTGCCTACGGCGTGCCGGTGGTCGGCGGACACAGCAATGTGCGCAGCACGCAGTCACAGCTTGCCGTGGCGATCCTCGGCCGCGCGCAGGCACTGCTTTCGAGCTTCGACGCGCGCCCCGGCGACCGGCTCCTGATGGCGGTGGATCTGCGCGGCCGATTCGAGGACCCGTATCCGTTCTGGAACGCATCGGTGGGCGCGCCCGAAGGACGCCTGCGCGCCGACCTCGACGTGCTGCCGTCGCTCGCGGAAGACGCGCTTTGCGCCGCGGCGAAGGACATCAGCATGGCGGGAACACTGGGCACCGCATTGATGCTGCTCGAATGCTCCGGCGTGGGTGCGCGCATCGACCTCGGCGCGATGCCGCGCCCCGCAGGCGTCGATTTCGAGCGCTGGCTCACGGCGTTTCCGAGCTTCGGCTTTCTGTTGTCGGTGCGCGAGGAGCATATGCAGGAGGTCATCGCGCGCTTTGCCGCACGCTCGCTCGCCTGCGCGGCGATCGGGACCGTCACGGCGTCGCGCGAGGTGATCGTGCAGCAAGGCGAAGAGAGCGCGCCGCTATGGAACTTCGATGAAGCGCCCTTCATGCGCGCACGCGAGAAGAACGCAGCGGACCCGGACGCGGTGGACGCGCAAGCAACGGGCGCGCCGCGCGACCACCATTCCATCCGGACGGAGGCCTGAACATGCCAGCCATGCATTTCACGATCAGATGGCCCGACGGCGAGGAAGCGCGTTGCTATTCGCCTTCGACCATCGTGCGCGAGTTCTTCGCGGCGGGGAGCGACTATGCGGTGGGCGAGTTCGTCGCGCGCTCGCGCGAGGCGCTGACGATCGGGTCCGAACGCGTGCGCCAGAAGTACGGTTTCGCGTGCTCTTCCGCGCTCGATCAGCTTGCGCAAATCGAACACCATGCGCGCCGCTTCGACGGCGAGCCGCGCGCCGTCGTCACCGTGCTCGCGCTCGGCTGAGCGTGCAGGCACGTCGGTCTTCAGTGGTCTTGTCTTCGTTTATCGGGAATCGAACATGTCGAACGCAACCTTGGCGAAAGAACCCTCGCCCGCAAGCGGCGCTCATTACAGCGTGATCGTCGTGGGCGGCGGGCAGGCGGGCCTGTCCGTGAGCCACTATCTTCAGCAGGCGGGCATCGATCACCTCGTGCTGGAGAAGCACTCGGTGACGCATACCTGGCGCAGCCAGCGCTGGGACAACTTCTGCCTCGTCACGCCGAACTGGCAGTGCCAGTTGCCGGGGCACCCGTACAACGGCACGGACCCGCACGGCTTCATGAAGAAGGACGAGATCATCGCGTATCTGGACGCGTTCGTCGCGAAGGTGGACGCGCCGGTGCTGGAGCATGCAGCCGTCGAGCGCGTGCAGCGCGGCGGCGACGGCCGCTTTACCGTGAAGAGCACGCGCGGCGAATTCACGGCGGATCAGGTGGTGGTGGCCTCGGGCGGCTATCACACGCCCATCGTGCCGCGCATGGCCGAGCGTTTGCCTGGCCGCATCGTCCAGTTGCAGTCGTCGGAGTACCGCAACGCGCAGGCGTTGCCCGACGGGGCGGTGCTCGTCGTCGGGTCGGGGCAGTCGGGCGCGCAGATTGCCGAAGACCTGCATCTGGCCGGGCGCAAGGTGTACCTCGCCGTCGGAGAAGCGCCGCGTTGCGCACGCTTCTATCGCGGCCGCGACGTGGTCGACTGGCTCGCCGACATGCGCTACTACGAGATGCCGGTGCAAGAGCACCCGTTGCGCGAAGGCGTGCGCGACAACACCAACCACTACGTGACGGGCCGCGACGGCGGCCGCGACATCGATCTGCGCCGCTTCGCGCTGGAAGGCATGGAACTGTTCGGGCGGCTTGACGACCTGCGCGACGGGCAACTGCGATTCGCCCCCAACCTTGCCGCCAATCTCGACGACGCCGACGAAACCTATAACCGCATCAACGCGAGCATCGACGGATTCATCGCCAGGAATGGCATCGATGCGCCGCCTGCAACGAGGTATGAAGCGCTGTGGCGGCCGTCCGAAGAACGCACGGCACTCGATGTGGAGGCGAGCGGCATTGCCTCGATCGTGTGGTGCATCGGTTTCAGGCCGGACTTCAGCTGGCTCGACGCGGCGGTGTTCAACGGCCGCGGCCACCCGGCGCACGTGCGCGGCGTGACGGCGTCGCCGGGCATCTATTTCGTCGGGCTGCCGTGGCTGCATACATGGGGGTCGGGACGTTTCTCCGGTGTGGCCCGCGATGCGCAGTTCGTCGTCGATGCGATCCGCGCCGCGCGCGAGACGGTTGTTGCCGACCAGACTGCCGCCGTCTCGGCCTGACGCGATGATGATCAGCTCAGAAGCGTGCTATCTCGCGGGCATGCCGCAGCTCAACTTCACGGGCCTGTCCGAGAACTGGCTGCTCAAGGAGTGCGGCCATCGCCACTGGGAGGCGCTCGCGCGTGAGTCGGGGCGCACGGTGCCGGATTTTGTCGCGGATGACGGAAGCCGCGCGTATGCGGCCTTCACGTCGGTTCGCATGCGCGCGCATGCCTTCGACGAGGTCGGCGAGAACGACGAATTCACCATGCAGACCACGCTTTCCCGCACCGGCGCGGTGCGCCATTTCAGCGAGCATCGGATTGCCTCGCGCAAGGGCGCGATTGCCGACGTGCTGATGTCGTCGACGTTCGTGCGCCGCACGCAGGCTGGCAACAACCGCTCGGTTGCGCGCGCGACGTTCGCGAGGCTGGCCGGAGACATCGCGCCGCCGCCCTCCGACGCCTCCGGCATGCACGCGACGGCCAAGCTGCTGCGCGCCGGAGCGGTGGCGCCGGACGTCGAACGCCTCTTCGGTCAGGCATGCGATCGCGAGCCGGTGGAATTTCTGCCATGTCCGAACAGCGACTTCAACGGTGCGGACTTTCTGTACTTCGCGAGCTTTCAGGCGTTTGTCGACCGTGCGGAGTGGCACGCCCACCGCTTTTTGCAGCCGCCGGTGCTGGCGGACCGCGATCTGTATTTCCACGCCAACATCAACGTCGGCGATACGCTTCGTGTGCGCTTCATGAAGGAGTCGAAGGAACCGGCACATCTGGCGCACTGGTGCGCGATCTTTCGCGCGAGCGACGGCGCGCGGATCGCCGACGTGGTGACGCGCAAGCGCTGGAGGAAGGCATGACGGGCCGCAAGCCGCCGCCGCCGGCCTCGCGTGCCGGTTCGTCGCGGGCAGCGCGGCATCGGCCCGTCGAGATGAAACGCGTCTATACGCCGGCCGATCTGGAGAGCGTGCCGCATCTCGCGAGCCTGCCCGGGCAGGCGCCGTTCGTGCGCGGACCGTATGCGACGATGTACACGCAAAAGCCGTGGACCATCCGTCAGTACGCCGGCTACGCGGATGCCGCCGATTCCAACCTCGCCTTTCGCACGGCGCTCGAACGCGGCGCGCAGGGCCTGTCGGTCGCGTTCGATCTGCCGACGCAGCGCGGCTACGATTCGACCGACGCCGAGGCGCTCGCCGACGTCGGCATGGCAGGCGTCGCGATCGACACGGCCGACGACATGGCGCGTCTTTTCAGGGATATTCCGCTGGACCGCGTATCCGTATCGATGACGATGAACGGTGCCGTGCTCCCCGTGCTCGCCGCCTTCATCGTGGCGGCAGAGGAAAGCGGCGTCGCGCTGCGGTCGCTTTCGGGCACGATCCAGAACGACATCCTGAAGGAGTTCATGGTCCGCAACGCGTATATCCACGCGCCCGAGCCCTCGATGCGAATCGTGGGGGACGTGGTGCACTTTCTGTCGGAACGTGCGCCGCGCTTTCGGCCGCTGTCGGTGTCGGGATATCACTTTCAGGAGGGCGGCGCGGACGCTGTGCTCGAGCTTGCGCTTACGTTCGCGAACGCGCGCGAATACGTGCGCACGCTGCAAGCGCGAGGACTGAACGCCGAGCACGTCTGCGAGCAGTTCAGTTTCTTCTTCGGCGTCGGAACGGATTTTTTCGTCGAGATCGCCAAGCTGCGCGCTGCGCGCATCATCTGGTCGGGCATCGCCGGGGAAGCGGGAGCGCGCTCCGATGCGAGCCGCGCGCTGCGCATGCACTGCCAGACTTCGGGCTGGTCACTGAGCGCGCGGCAGCCGGACAACAATATCGTGAGAACGACCGTCGAGGCGATGGCGGCCGTATTCGGCGGCACGCAATCGCTGCATACGAACGCTTTCGACGAAGCGCTGGCGTTGCCGTCGCCCGAGGCCGCCCGGCTCGCGCGCGACACCCAGCTCGTCCTTCAGCACGAGATGGGGCTCTGCGATGTCGTCGATCCGTGGGCCGGGTCGTACATGATGGAGTCGCTCACCTCGCAACTGGTCGAACGCGCGCGCGGCCTGCTCGACGAGATCGAGGCCCAGGGAGGCGTTCTCGATGCGATCCGCTCGGGATGGGTGCAGCACCGTATCCAGGCGTGCGCCGTCGCGACGCAGGCACGCATCGATGCGGGCGAGCAGGTGATCGTCGGGGCGAACGCGTTCGTCTCGCCCGATGCAGCCGACGAGACGCCCCCTTGCTTCGAAATAGACGCGGGGCGCGTGCGCGCTCAGCAAGCGGCGCGGCTCAACGACGTGAAGGCGCACCGCGACGGCGCACGCGTCGAGTCCGCGCTTGCAAGGCTCACGCGCGCCGCGCGCGACGGTTCGGAGAACCTGCTCGCGGTGGCGATCGAATGCATGCGCCTGCGCGCGACAGTCGGCGAGTGCACGCGCGCACTGGAAACGGTGTGGCCGCGCCATGTGCCGTCCGGGCGCACGATTTGCGGCGGCTATGGCACGCGGCTCATGCACGATCAGGCGTGGGATGCCGCGTGCGACAAGGTGCGCGGGCTGACGTCGGCGCTCGGCAGGAAGCCGCGCGTGCTGCTCGCGAAGCTCGGACAGGATGGCCACGACCGCGGCATCGCGGTCGTGGCTGCCGCGCTGTCCGACGCGGGCTTTCATGTGCTGCCGGGCGAACTCTTCGCCTGTGCCGCCGATACGGCGGCGCGCGCCATCGAGGAAGGCTGCGACGTCGTCGGGGTATCGTCGCTGGCCGGTGCGCATCTCGCACTCGTGCCGCAGCTTGCGCAGGAACTCGCTGCGCGGCGTGCGCCGATCGACGTGGTGGCGGGCGGCATCATTCCCGATCCGCACGTTCCGTTGCTGCGGGCGCGGGGCGTGGCGGACGTCTTCGGGCCGGGCGTCGCGCTTCATGCGATCGTCGACCGCCTTGCCCGGCTGATCGAGAGAAGGCGTGCGCGGACCGGCGATCCGGGCGTTCGCGAGCAGGCGGTGGAAATCGCGGCGAGGGCATAAAATACGGGGCATCTTCCAGCCTCCGAAACCCGATCATGCGCTCATGGCGTCTCGACACTCCCAGACTGACCGGGCACCTGGATCTCTCCCGGGCGACGAGCCTCGTGTCCGCCATCGGCGGCAGCGATTCGAACGCGTTCGCCGCCG
This sequence comes from Caballeronia glathei, assembly GCF_000698595.1. Taxonomy (GTDB): domain Bacteria; phylum Pseudomonadota; class Gammaproteobacteria; order Burkholderiales; family Burkholderiaceae; genus Caballeronia; species Caballeronia glathei. Next base: position 25,374 of record NZ_JFHC01000061.1, read on the forward strand.
AGGTCCTGAAGATGCTGGGCGACGTCGGCGCGATTTCGCAATGCACGGTGTTCGCCTACGAGTTCGGCAACCGGCCGCGCACGATGTCGGTCGCGGATCACCGCGGCGGGCGCTTCCTGCGCGATGTCGCGGACACCTATGCCAAGCTCTTCTACGCACTCGACGGCAATCAGAAGATCGTATCCTCGGCCGGGACCCGCAGGCACGCCCCGGACGTCCTCCTGCATCAGCAGACGAGCGATGACATCGCTCACCGGGGCTATCGCGCCGCCTGCTACCACCAGCCGAACGTGTCGGACCGGCTCTCGCTCCTCTTGCAGCCGACGGCGGATATCTGGCTGTCCGTGAACCTCTACCGCGACCGCAGCGGCGGCGTGTTTCAGGCGCGCGAGATCGCGCTGATCGAATCGTTCGCGCCGCTGATCGCTGCTGCCGCAAAGCATCACTATGCGTTGCTCGGACAGGTCCAGATGGGCATTCCGCAGCTCATGCTGGCCCGCGTCCGCGGCCTGTGCCCCGACTTGTCGAAGCGGGAACTCGACGTGCTGCGCGGTGTGCTCGAAGGGCTGACGGCGCAGGATATCGGCGAGGTGATGGGCGTGAAGGCGTCGAGCGTGGTCACGTATCAGAAGCGGGCCTTCCGCCGCCTCGGCATTTCGAGCCAGCGTCAGTTGTTCGCGCTTTGTATTGCGCCGGGGAAGGTGTAGGCGCCTCCTCGATAAATCAGATCATTGGGCGCGCGCCCGCGCGCCCCTTCTGCCGTGACATCCCGCCGCAGCTTGTACCCATTTTGGGGACAAGCGCACGCGGTGCGCGCTCCATACTCCGGTCATCGCCATACGTCGGTTCATCGACGGAAAAGAAGCGATCGCATTGAGCCTCAGACGCTCGAGTCAGATCCAACCGGAGACAACTGCATGGAAACGACCCCATCGGCCGCAACCCCATCGGCCGATCACAGCGTGCCCGCTGCCCGTGCGCCGCGCGGCGACGCACCGGAACGGCAGGTCATCGCGAAGGTTTCGCGGCATCTGCTGTGGTTCCTGTTCATCCTCTTCTTCTTCTCGTTCCTCGACCGGATCAACATCGGTTTCGCGGGACTGACGATGATGAAGGACCTCGGGCTGAGCGGCGTGCAGTTCGGCCTTGCCACCACGCTCTTCTACATCGCCTATATCGCCTTCGGCATTCCGAGCAACATCGTTCTCGCGCGCATCGGGGCACGGAAATGGATCGGGACGATCATGATCGCGTGGGGCCTCGCCTCCACGGCGACCATGTTTGCGACGAGCCCCGGCACGCTCTACGTGCTGCGCATTCTGGTGGGCATCACCGAAGCGGGCTTTCTGCCCGGCATCCTGCTCTATATGACGTACTGGTTTCCGGGCGCCTATCGCGCGCGAGCCAACGCGCTGTTCATGATCGCCATGCCGGTGACGGCGGCGGTCGGCTCCGCGCTGTCGGGCTTCATCCTGGCCCTCGACGGCACGCTCGGCCTGAAGGGCTGGCAATGGCTGTTTCTGCTGGAAGGCATGCCATCAGCGATACTCGGACTCGTGGTCTACGCCTATCTGCACGACGCGCCGGGCGATGCGCCCTGGCTCGACGCCGACGAAAAGCGCACGCTCGCCCGGACGCTCGCGGCGGAGCATGGCGGCGATGCCGTGCCGCACGCGGTGACGGAAAAGAAGAGCCTCGTCGCCGAACTCATGTCGCCGACGGTCCTGAAGTTCGCGCTCGCCTATTTCTGCCTGGTCAATACGCTCGCGATGGTGGCGGTCTGGACGCCGCTGATCGTGAAGAGCTTCAGCGCCGACGCGAGCAACCGCACGATCGGCCTTCTCGCGGCGATTCCGCAGATCTGCACCATCATTGCGATGATCTGGTGGGGCAGGCGCTCCGACCGCAAGCAGGAGCGCAGATGGCACCTGATGCTGCCGATGCTGTTTTCCGCCGCCGGCTGGCTCTGCACCGCATACTCGGTCAATCCGGTCGCGCAGATGCTGGGGATTTGCCTCGCGTCGGCGGGTTCCTATACGGCCATGTCGATCTTCTGGACCACGCCCGATCATGCGTTGAGCTTTCGCGCCCGCGCGGTCGGTATCGCGGTGATCAACGCCACCGGCAATATCGGTTCGGCGCTGAACCCGCTGGCGGTGGGCTGGCTGAAGGATCTTACGCACAGCTTCTCTGCCGGTCTGATCTATGCGGCGGTGCTGCTCGTGATCGGCGCAGTGGTCGTGGCGGTCCTGCCGATCCAGTCCGCGCCGCGACCTTCCAATGGAGCAAGCAATGAACGCTGAATTCAAGCCCTATCCCTTCACGGCGACGAAATACGCCGCCTGCATCCCCGCGCTGAATGACGGCGTCGAGACGAAGCGGCACGCGGTGACGATCGTGGGCGGCGGCCCCGTGGGTCTGTGCGTCGCGCTGGGGCTCGCCAATCACGGTGTGGCGTCGGTGCTGATCGAAGCGGACGACTCCGTTTGCTACGGCAGCCGCGCGATCTGCATCTCGCGGCGCAGCCTCGAAATCATCGAGCGTCTCGGTGCGCTGGACGGCTTCCTCGAAACGGGTCTGCCGTGGGAGGGCGGCCGCAGCTTCTACCGCGACACCGAAGTCCTGCACTTCAGGATGCCGCAGGACGAGAACCAGAAGCTGCCGCCGATGGTGAACCTCGCGCAATATCACATCGAGCAGTTCCTGCTGGATGCCGCAGAGAAGCGATCCGACCTGATCGACATTCGCTGGCAGACGCGCGTCGCCGCCATCGATTCGCGACCGGACGGCGCCACGCTCAGTCTCTCGACTCCCGAAGGCGACTATGCACTCCGGTCCGACTGGGTGGTCGCATGCGACGGCGGCCGCAGCACGATCCGCGAGGCGCTCGGCCTGCAGTTGAAGGGAACGAGTTACGAAGGCCGCTACGTGATCGTCGATATCGAGCTCGAAAGCGACCGGCCGACCGAGCGTCTCGCTTACTTCGACCCCTCGTCCAATCCGGGCTCGACGGTCCTCGTTCACAAGCAGCCCGACAATGTCTGGCGCATCGATTACCAGCTGCGCGACGGCGAGGACGCCGACGAAGCCGTGAAGCCAGAGAACGTGATGCCGCGCGTGCAGAGCCTGCTCGACATGATGGGCGAGCGCGGCGCATGGTCGCCAATCTGGATCACCATCTACAAGGCGAACGCGCTGACGCTCGAGCGCTATCGGCACGACCGCGTGCTCTTTGCCGGCGACGCCGCGCATCTCGTGCCGATCTTCGGCGTGCGCGGCGCGAACTCCGGCATCGACGACGCCGACAATCTCGCGTGGAAACTGGCGCTGGCCGTGCGGGGCCTCGCATCGGACGCACTGCTCGACAGCTATTCCGACGAACGCGTGTTCGCCACGCACGAGAACCTGAGCTACGGCACGAAGAGCACCGAGTTCATGGCGCCGCCGTCGTTCGCCTTCGACCTGATGCGCCGCGCCGTGCTGAGCCTCGCGGTGAAGCATGAAGGAGTGCGGTCGCTCATCAATCCGCGGCAGACTTCGGCCATCTGCTACACGGAGTCGCCTTTGAACGCGGCGCCAGGCGAGTCATGCGCATTCACTGCCGGTCCTGTGCCGGGCGCCGTGCTGCCGGAGTGTCCGGTGACGATCGTCGCGCGCGGCAGCGAGCGCGAAGGCCATCTCACCGATCTGATCGGACCTTGCTTCGCGCTGCTGCATTTCAGCGAAGACGGATCGATTCCCGCTGAGTTCGCGGCGCTCGAAGCTGCGCTTGATGAGCGGAAGCTGCCGTTCAGGCTGCTCGCCTTGAGTGCGCACGCGCACACCGATCAAACGCGGGACTTCGCACACGATCACACGGGCAGGCTCTTCGCCATGTTCGATGCAACCCCCGGCACCTTGTATGTGATTCGCCCGGACGGGCACGTGCTCGCGCGCTGGAAAGCGCCGCACGCCGCGCAGATTGCGGCAGCGATCGACAGTGCACTTCATTTGCGATCCACTCACTAAAGGAGCACGCCATGACCGACAGCGAACTCGATATTGTCTATACGCGTCTTTGCAACGCGATGACCGGCGTGGGCGAGGCAAGCGCCTCCTTGTTCCTTGCGCGCTTTGCGCTTCTTGCGATCGACACGATCGGTGACCGGGACGTGTCGCTGCGCCTGATCGAAGAGGCGCGCGAGGGCATGACCGGCTGACGCCGTCTTCGCATTCAACACTCATCCTCAGCGAGGCGCTGAGCCACCCGGCCCGCAGTCGAGTGGCGGCGCCTCGCCTCTCTCGCAGTTCATCTCACCGTCCCTTCGGACCGGTCCTCCCTGCCGCGCCCCTTTTCGGTGCGACGCGCGCCTTTGCATCGGTGGAATAAACCGACGAATCCGGTTGTTCTGACCTACGCATTCCCTGCGTTCCTCCCGAAGCTGCGGCATTGCCCGTCATCGCTTCGCGGCTGTTTTGCTTTCCTTTTCAACAAGAGCACGACGAACAACAACTCTCAGGAAATCTGTTCATGATGATGAAGAAGACACGCAGGACCGTGACCGCCATCGCGCTTGCCGCCGTTACCCTGACCGGCCTCGCAGCATGCGGGGGAGGGGACGACGACTCCCCGCCGTCCACGCCGTTCAAGGCGACGACGCTGGTTTCCGATGGCAGTGTCGCCGCGCCCCATACCGATCCGAACCTGCAGAACGGCTGGGGCGTCGCGCTCAGCGCCAAGAGCACGTTCTGGGTGTCCGACAACAATGCGCACAAGGCAACGCTATACGACGGCAACGGTGTCGTGCAGCCGCTCGTCGTCACCATTCCAGACGGCACGAACGGCCCTTCCGGTCCGACCGGCATCATCTCCAATGCGACGACGGACTTCGTGATCAGCGCGAGCGGCAAGTCGAGCAGCGCGGCCTTCATCTGGGCGACGGACGCGGGCACGATCGCGGCATGGTCGCCCAACGTGCTGCCGACCGAAGCCGTCACCGCCTTCGACGACGCGGCGGGCGGGGCGGTCTACCGGGGCCTGACGGCTGCAACCGTGAACGGTCAGAACATGCTGTACGCGGCCGATTTCCATAACGCCAAGGTCGACGTCTTCAACGCGTCGTTCCAGAAGTTCCAGCTCGACGGACAGTTCAAGGACCCGACACTGCCCGCCGGCTTCGCGCCGTTTGGCATCCAGACGATCGGCAACAGCATCTTTGTCACGTACGCGAAGCAGAACGCGGCTGCGGTCGCGCAGGTCGTCGGCGCCGGCTTTGGCATTCTCGACCAGTTCGACACCAGCGGTCACTTCATCAAGCAGTTCGTCGGCGTGGGCGGCGTGCTCAATGCGCCGTGGGGTGTGGCGCAGGCGCCTGCGAACTTCGGGCCGCTCAGCAACCAGCTTCTCGTCGGCAACTTCGGCGACGGAACGATCGAAGCATTCGACCCGACGAGCGGACACGACCTCGGCAAGCTCGTGCTGAGCGACGGCAAGCCGTTCACGCAGGCGGGATTGTGGGGGATCAGCTTCGGCAACGATACCAACAACCAGCCGAAGAACACGCTGTTCTTTGCAGCGGGGCCGAGCAAGCCGACGGGCGTGTTCGGCCGCATCGACGCGTCGGGCAACTAGTTTCGCGCGCGTCATCGTCGTAGAGGCGCGTGCATCGCATGCGCCTCTTGAGCGGATGCGTACTCCGCACGCACTGACAGATCCAAGGAATAAACCCTTCGGACGATTGTTCTACGGATGGAGCCGCCCGTCGCTGCTGGTGGTGTCGAGGTATCGGAAGGATTCGGCAACCGCATTTCCAGTCGGGACGCGCACTCGCTCGCGGCTCCGTTCTATGTGGTCGCGGCGCGCAGCTTCTTTCAGGGCATTCAGGCAGCGAAGGGCGAGTAACACGGGAGACGTCATGGCCCGGATACAGCCGTCGGGGCGAATTCCAATTCGACCCCGATTGTATTTCCCACTCCTTTGCGACTCCTCTGCGAGCCCGTGTGCGCAAAGCCGAGAGGTGCGCAGATGATCCGTCCCGTCTCTTTCGTGTTACGAATCGTAGCAATTCGCCGATCAAAATTACAGGACGTTTATGTATGCTTCGGGCACGACAAACGACGCGAGGTCGTTACGTTTCCTCGACACGGAGAAAAGCATGAAGCGCCTTATGTCGGTCCTGCTCGTAAGCGCGAGCGTCTTGAGCGGATGTGCGGTCTATGTGCCGGACGCGCCTGTCGTTGTCGGCAAGCCGCAGGGCGGGCCGGGCAACGGCTTCTGTCCGCCGGGCCAGGCGAAAAAGGGCAATTGCTGAAGCACCGGACCGATGCGGCTCATGCCGCTTCGTACGCCGCACCGATCGCCCTTTCGTCACAACCGTCCCCGCTCTTTCGTCTTGTCGAGAGCAATCGTTCATCAACCCGCCCCCGTGCATCCATGTTAAAAATGCTCGTCCCTCTCGCGCTGTGCGCAGGCATGGCAGGGTGCATCGTCGCGCCCCCTTACGCGTATGCTCCGGCTCCCGCATACGGCTATGCCTATGCGCCCGGCTATGCCGTCTATCCTTCCGTCGATGTAGGCGTGCGCTACCGGAGCGGCGGCCGTCACGGCTGGTAGCCGCATGCAGCATACGAACACACGAACCGCGTCTCCCGATGTGGCGCCCGAGCGCGAGTCTGCACGGGGCGACGTGACACCCTACCTGGAAGTCACCGACAGCGAATGGGCGCTCGTCTCGGCACTTGCCGCCCAGCCGATGCGAACGGTGAACCAGCGCGGCCGTCCGCGCGCCGATCCGCGCATCGTGCTCGATGCCGTGCTCTGGCACATCACCACCGGCGAGCGCTGGTCCAGACTTCCGTCCCACTATCCGACCGCGCCAACGTGCCGTCGCCGTTTCATCGACTGGAGCCGCGACGGAACGCTGATCGAAATAGTGGGGCTGCTCGCCTCGACCGGCCGCGTGTTTTCCTACGTGCCCAAGCCCGTTGCCGCGCCATCGAATGCGCCGGACGCAGAGGGAGCGCAGCCGGCCAGTGCAGCGGGGCCCAGCGTGCGCTGGCTCAGGCCGGAGGAATGGCAGACGCGCGATGCGTCGCTTCAGGAGAGCGAGTTGCAGCATGCCTCTTCTCGCGCACCCGTCACACACGAGATGGCGAGAATGCACGAAGATCGCCGCCGCCGCGCGGCGGGTGTCCGGCCTTCCGCTTCGCCGTGCAAGGTGATCCCGCTCGTCGATGGCTATGAGATTCACGCGATCGCCCGTGAAGTCGCTCACGGCATGTTCCGGGGCTGGGCGGAAGTGTTCCGCAACGGCCGGCGGGTCGAACGTTCCGGGCTGATCGGTCCGCGCTGCGTGCGCCCGGATCAGGCGCACGAGCACGCTCGCGCCTGGGCAGAGGCGTGGCTCGAATCGCAGGGCGGCGTGGCGTCGAGGTCCGGCGCGTTGCGGCAAGCCTTCGATACGATGAGCACCCGGACCAGGGTGCCGGAGTGGAAGCATCGGCGGCGTCCGTAGTGTTTGCACGGCGGTGCCCTGGTGGTGACGCGTGCACGGCGCAAGGCCGCCCGCGATGACGCGCGGCAGGCTGCTGCCATCGACTGCCGGCGCCCTTCGTCAGGACCCGCAGCGTCTGTGTTGCGAGCCGCGTCCATAGGCTATGATGTGCGCCGGTTCGACGCCTGAACCGCAGCCCGCTTCCTTACATTCCGAACCGAGAAGGACAACGCCCTTTGGTGCCGCCCGCATCCGCCCGACCGCGCGACGCGCTCGATGTCCTGTGCGCGTTCTTCAAACTCGGACTCACATCGTTCGGCGGGCCGGTTGCCCATCTCGGCTACTTCCGCCGCGAGTTCGTCGAGCGGCGGCAATGGCTCGACGAGAAGACGTACATCGATCTGGTCGCGCTCTGCCAGTTCCTGCCGGGGCCCGCCAGCAGTCAGGTCGGATTTTCGATCGGTCTCATGCGTGCCGGATGGATCGGCGGGCTCGCCGCCTGGTGCGGCTTCACGCTGCCGTCCGTGTTGCTCCTGATCGGGTTCGCAGTGATCGCGCCGGATCTGAATGGACCGCTCGGGCAGGGCCTGATCCACGGCCTCAAGCTCGTCGCCGTCGCGGTCGTCGCTCAGGCCGTGTGGGACATGGCGAGGCGCTTTTGCCCGGACCGGCGGCAAGCGGGCATTGCGCTCATCGCTGTCGCGATTCTTTCGATGCTGGCGACCGTCTATGCGCAATTGCTGGTGATCGCTCTGGGCGCGTTGCTCGGTGTGGTGCTTTGCCGGGATCAGCACGTACCGGCGGACCAGCCCGCGAGCGACGCCCGGCCGTCGATCGCCGTCTCGCGCGCAGCCGGATGGGCAGCACTGGCGGCGTTTCTTCTGCTCCTCTTCGGCTTGCCTGCAATGTCGAATCTGCTCGCGGCGCGAGCCGTCGACATGTTCGATGCGTTCTACCGCTCCGGCGCGCTCGTGTTCGGCGGCGGTCATGTCGTTCTGCCGCTCCTGCAGCAGGAGACGGTCACCACGGGATGGATTCGCCCGGGCGAATTCCTCGCGGGCTACGGAGCCGCGCAAGCCATGCCGGGACCGCTCTTCACGTTCGCCGCATTTCTCGGCTGGAGCATGGCCGATCCGCCGCATCAGTGGGCGGGCGCGGCGCTCGCGACCGCAGGCATCTTTCTGCCGGGCCTCCTGCTCGTGATCGCGGCGCTGCCATACTGGCAAACGTTGCGCACGCGCCCGGGCAGCGCGGCGATGCTCGCGGGCGTGAACGCGGCGGTGGTCGGATTGCTTGCGAGGGCGCTGTATTCGCCGGTCTGGACGAGCGCCGTGATCTCGCGGGTGGATATCTTCATCGCGATCGCCGCATTCTTCATGCTCGTGCGCTGGCGGATGCCGCCGCTTGCCGTGGTCGCGCTCTGTGCGCTCGCAGGCATCGCTGAAGGCGCGTTGCGCTAGATCGCCGCGTCGTATCGAGCGCTTGCAGCGCTCGCGCTTCACGCTTCACGCTCCCTTCCCTGCGCAGTCCCCGCATGCGGGGACGATTTCCCTCCCAAATCGGGGTGTCGAAGACGCGCCATTTGCCGGAAAGTGGCGGCATGAAAACACGGCCCGAATGAAGTCACCACGCGGCCGGACGTCTCCACAACAACACCCTTGCGTAGCGATCGCCTTCAACTCGCTCACCCACGTCTTCTTTTCCCGTTTCCCGTCGCCGGCACTTGATGTGCGTTGCCAGCGCGGGGCGACGAATACTTCGCCTCCAGTACGAGCGAGGCCAACCGTGAAGGACGTACCTGATTATCCCGGCCGGTTCGCGCAGTCGAACGATCGCAATGCGCACGATGCTTCAGCATTGACCCCGTGTGTTGAGCGATGCAGGCGGCATCGGTCGGGAGAACCTGTCAACAGCAAGAGGAAACTGACATGACATGCCCGATTCGATTTGCGCGTTTGGTCATCGCGACGACCGCGACGCTGGCGCTCGGAGCCTTCGGCCAGATCAGCGCGGCAGCCACCGGCAGCGATGGCGCGGACGGTATGCAAGCGGCCCCGGCGGTGGCGCACAATGCGGATATGCGCCGCGAGCAGGCGGCGAGCGGCGCCGGTTCGCCGCTCACGCTGATCGTGCAGACGCCGTCCGGCGGCACATCGCGACTCACGTATGTCGAGAACGACGGCTGGCGGGTCGACGACCGCACCGCCGCACGCGATCCCGACGAAGCGCGGGTGATGCCCGTCGCGACGCAACAGGAGGACCCGGCCGTGAAGCAGCCACTGACCGTTTTCATCGACGGCCCGAGCGGCTACACGTATGTCTGGATGCGCGATGAAGGCTGGAAGTTCGTCGGCCGCATTGCCGGCCGGAGTCGCTGATCCGGAGCCAGGGCTGAAATTCGGCGATGGGTGTTCGATCATGCCAGGCCATTCGACATCGCTACGTAAAACGCTCGCGCGCCCTGTGCCCCGTTGGGGCCAGCGGCGCGCGCGCACGGCCCTGATCGCGCTCGTGTGCCTTGCCGCGGCCACCGCGGTCCGCGCGGGCACGGATGCTGTAGAGGCTGGAAACGCAGCGGCCGACCCGGCCATCGTCAGCGCGTGGCGCACGCTGCGCGCCGCCGACTGCGCCCGCTGCCACGGAAAGGACTATGAGGGGCTGGCCGCTCCCTCCATCGTCGGCTTTGCGCGCTCGCAGAGCCGCGAGATGTTCGTTACCGCCATCCTCGACGGCAATCCGCCCCGCGGCATGCCCGCGTATCGCGACAATCCGCACGTCGCGGACCGCATCGACGACATCTACCGCTATTTCGCGGGACGCGCCAACGGGAGCATCCCCGACGGTCCGCCATCGCGAGGCAAATAGCGGCGCGCTCGCGCGCGGTCGCCCGCCGCTAGCCGCTTACAGAAAACCCCGGTTTCGCCGGACATACAAACACGCCGGCCCAGTGACTACACTTTGATCATTGAGCCATCGCGCAAACACCACCGACGGAGGCGCGACATGAATACCGCAGACGTGGGCAATGGCACGGGCTGGGTCGATCAGTCCGACGACGCGGACGCCATCGCGATGCTCGTGGACAAAGTCCGCGCGCAGCAGAATGCGATTGCCGCGAGCGCTCACACGGCACTGGATGGGCGCATCGATCGCGCGCAGCATCAGAAGCAATTGCTTGGCGCAGTCGGTGTCCTGCGGATCTTCGACACGCTCCCCGCCATCGCAAGAGCCGGTCCTTTTCTGAAGCGCGCCGCGGCAGGCGAGCCCGTTGAATATCGCGTCGCGTGCCGTTTCTCGAACGGTCAGCCGTGTCCGTTCGCCGATACGGCCGCCGACGTACGCGGCGTCGCCCTGAAGTTCTTTACCGACGAAGGGACGCAAACCGATCTGCTCATGACAAACGAGGGCGGCCGCTCGCATGCGAGAAACGCAGTGCAGTTCATGGCTGTCGCCGACATCATCGTCGCGAAGCTCGCAAACGGTGTTGCGGGCGGGCTCACAAAGGCATCGCGCGAATTGCTCACCGGTGAAATCGGGCCCGTGGAGGCAGCGCGTATCCTTGCCATTCTTTTCAATGAAACGAAGGTCCACACGGTCGAAAGCCTCGCTACCGAGCGCTACTGGGGTTCGGTCGTGCAACTGGGCGCGGCCGCGGTCAAGTACTCGCTTCACCCGCACGAGACGAGCCCGACGGGCACCGCGGCGGACCGTTCGGGCGAGCACTATCTGCGCGAGGATATCGTGAACCGGCTGGCGGAAGGTCCCGTCAAGTGGCAGCTTTGCCTGCAGCTTTTCATCGACGAAGACAGCACGCCGGTTCGCGACGCCTCCGTCGCGTGGAAGGCGCCGCTCGTTCCGCTCGGCGAGCTGGAGATAAGCGCTCCGCCATCCTTGGCCGACGAAGCATGCATCAGCCAGATGGCGTTCAATCCCGCCAACGGCTTTCGACCGCTCGGAATCACGCATGCCCGCAAGGATGTCTATGCCGCGAGCGCGGCCAACCGCAAGGATCGCGGACTGCTTTCGGGCGAGGCGGCGCGCGCGTTTCTTCAGGATACGGCGGCCAGGCCCTGACGGCGATGCTGGCCGGCTTGCCGTATCCAGAACTTCGCGATGCCGTCATCGCGCATCTGACGATGGCGGGGGACTGGGGCCGCTATTGTCGAACGTGCCGCCCCGGTCCCCGCAGAGCGGTGTCGCTCCGGGCGCCGCTCGATGATCACGGCGCCGCGTTCCATACATGCGATGCGGCGCGCCACTTTCCGTCCGCGGACCGGTTCATGATCATCAGCAGGACGCCCTTGTATTCAGGCACCTTGCCGTCTTTCTCGGCGCCTTGCGCGCGCCAGTTCGCCACCTGGTACACGACATTGCCGCTGCGATGCGCGTCGATCACTTCAGTCGAATGGTTGCGCACGCCGCCATCGAAAAAGCTCTTGAAAAGCTTCTCGATCTCGGCTCGCCCCTGAATCGACTTTCCGTTGCCCGGCGACACCGTGGCCTTTTCATCGTAGAGCGCGGCGAGCGCGTGCGCGTCGCCGCTGTTGAAGGCCTTGTTCCAGGTGACGTTGGCGGCATCCACGATGTTCGTTGCGTCTGACTTTTGCGCGAGCGCGGGCTGTGCCGCCGCTAGCGCAACCGACAGGCAGACGACCAGATGCGTCATGTGCTTGTTCATTGCATGTTCTCCGGTAGCGATGGGCGGCCCTGACATCCGTGAAGGACTGGCTCGCTGCGCGTCTCGGGAGGTCCGCGAATGACGGCTTCGATTGCCGGGCGTTGCAGCAGGAAACGATGAATCGTGATCGCAAGCCGGGTCGCTCGTGATTGCGGTCAGCGCTGCTGCCGGCGCGTGGAGTATAGGTTTCGGCATATCCAGTAATCAACTAAGGCGACACGTGCGCGGCGGCAGATGTCAGCCTCGATGACACGGCATGCGGCGGTGGAGGATAACAGGAAGCGGCAGGAATCTGTCGATTGCTGCTTTCAGCTCGCGCGCTGGCGCGCCTGTATGCGCCCATGTGCGCCGGCTGAAAGCAGTCAGAAGAAGTCGCGCCGGCGATAAGCCGCGCGTCCTCATGTATTCAATGTTCTTGTTATGCGGCGGGTGACAGCTCGAAAGGCGAGCGGGGCAGCGGTTCGCCATCGACGAATGCGGTGGCGCTTCGTACGGCGAATGCGAACGCGCATTCCTGGCTGGCGAATTCTCCGAGCACGCCCAGTGACGTGGCTTCGCCATCCTCCTCGAGAATCGATACGCGCGCAATGAATGCCTTGCCGTGCTTCGTCACGCAAGGCTGAATCGCTGCACCGCGGTGGTATAGAACCATTGCAATTCCTCCGGTGATGTCCGTTGTGGTCAACCAGAGAATTGTAGTGTCCTATTTTCGTTCAGGGTAGACCGTTACGTTTTCTCGCAAGGCGCATAAATCCGATGCAAGCCGACGATGCCCGACGAAGCGCCTGATCCCGGCGCCTTACGGCTGGTTCGGCAACGTAAGGCTTGCTTGCAGTCCGCCTTCGGGCCGGTTCTGCAAGTGCAGCGTCGCGTTCATCGCGAGCGCGAGCTGACGCGCGATCGCAAGGCCCAGACCCGTGCCGCCCGAATCGCGGTTGCGCGAACTCTCCACGCGATAGAACGGCTGAAACACCGCATCCAGTTCCTTCGGAGGAATGCCCGGCCCGCGGTCGAGCACCGTGATCGTGACCCGGCCGTCCGGCAACGTGCCCACCCGCACCTCGCTCGCCCCGGAAAACTTCACGGCGTTGTCGATCAGGTTGCTGAGGATTCTGCGCAATGCCTGAGGGCGAGTGAGCAGCGTCGTGCCGACCTTGCCGGTGAGCGATACCGCCTGGCCGGCATCGACATAGTCGCACACCATGCTGTCCAGCAGCGCGTCCGCATCGACGCGTTGCGGCGGCTCGGCCGCGCCGTGCAGCGTGCGCGCATACGCGACGCCCTCGCGCACGAGCGACTCCAGTTCCTGCAGGTCCTGCTCAAGCTTTGCCTGCTGCGTCGTGTCGTCCATCAGGTCGGTGCGCAGACGCATGCGCGTGATCGGCGTCTGCAGATCGTGCGAGATTGCGGCGAGAATCTGGATGCGCTCCGTCATGTAGCTGGAAATGCGGTCCTGCATCGCGTTGAACGCCTTCGCGGCATGCGACACTTCCGTCGGTCCGTCCTCGGGCAGGCGCGTGGCGTTCATGTCGGGGCCGAGCGCATCCGCCGCCACGGCCAGCTGCTTCAGCGGACGCGTGACGAGCCGCACGGCGAGCCACGAACACACGCCGAGCACGATCAGCTGAACCAGGAGCAAGAGCGGCAGCCAGCCGGAGAGCGGGATGTTGTGCATGGGCCGCACGTCGATGGTCAGCGGCGATCCGTCGCTCAGTTTCAGGTGCACCTGAAAGCGCTCGCGATTGCCCGGAATCGCGTTGACGGTCGCGGGATAACGGGGGCCGAGTCCGCTCAGCATCGAAGCCGCCACGTCTCTCGACAGCCGGGTGTCGGGCGGCGATCCGCTCACGCCGGGCCCGAGGACGAACTCGTAGCTGCGCCGCGCGAGGCTCGGCAGCCACTGCGAGCGTTCGGCTGGCGGCAGGCGGTCGAGCAGGGCGACGGAGGCCGCCACTTCGCGCTCGATATAGCCCGTCATCATCGTGAACGTGGCGTCGTCGCGCTCCTGGAGCGTGAGCGTGGCGGACAGCGTCTGTGAAAGCAGCAACCCGCAGAAGAGGATCAGCGTCAGGCGGGCAAAGAGCGTTCGAGGCCAATGCAGCGCGGAAGCCGCGTTCATCGCGACGCCTCCTGAACCGTGACCGATGCGGAGAACACATAGCCCTCGCTGCGCAGCGTCTTGATGTAGCGCGGCTCGCGCGCCTCGTCCTGCAGGCGTTGACGCAGGCGGCTCACGAGAAGATCGATCGAGCGGTCGAAGGGGTCGGAGCGGCGGCCCTGCGTCAGATTGAGCAGTTGCTCGCGGGTCAGCACGCGTTGCGGATGATCGAGGAACACACGCAGCAGGCGATATTCCCCGCCGCTCAGCGCGACGATCGTGCCGCTCGAATCGATCAGGTGCCGTGCGACCGTATCCAGCCGCCAGTCGCCGAACTGCAGGACGGTCACGGTCTCGTTCACCTGCATGTTGGGCGGCAGCATGCGCGCGCGGCGCAGCACCGCGCGCACGCGCGCGAGCAGCTCGCGGGCCGCGAACGGCTTGGCGAGATAATCGTCGGCGCCCATCTCGAGTCCGACGATGCGGTCCGCTTCTTCGCTCAGCGCGGTCAGCATCAGGATCGGCACCGTCCGCCATTGCCCCGCACGAAGCTCGCGGCACAGCACGAGCCCGTCTTCGCCGGGCATCATCAGGTCGAGGACGATGAGGTCGGGCGTCTCCTGCTCGAGCAGCGAATACATCTGGCGGCCGTTGGATGCGAGCGAAGTCCGCATGCCGTTTTTCGTCAGATAGGTGCCGAGCAGTTCGCGGATTCCACGGTCGTCGTCGACGATCAGAATGTGGTCGGGCTTTTCCGTCGCTGAAATCATGGTGTCGAACGTTTTCGCAGTGTCTGGCGGGTATGGATCATCGAGCAGTTGACAGGCTTGCTCAGCTCGAAGCTTATACCGCCGAGCAGGAAAATGAACGCGGCGATCAGGCGCTTCATGCGTCCTCCACGACGGAGAGGCTCGCGCCGTCGGCTACGCTGAATTCGAGCGAGAACCCGTCGACATCTTTCAGGCACCCGATATTCACCCGCCACAGATCGGGGTCCTTGCGGGTCTGGTGAAACGTATAGATGCCGCAGTGCCGGCAAAAGTAGTGCTTCGCCACGCGCGTGTTGAACTGGTACAGGGTGAGCGCATCCTCGCCGCCGACGATTTTCAGCTCGGCGGCGCGAAACGGCGGCGACATGAGTGCGCCCTTGCGCCGGCACAGGCTGCAATTGCAGCGCGCCGCGGGGCTGACGGGCGTGCGGACTTCGAACTGCACCGTGCCGCAATGGCACGACCCTTTCAATGGCTCATTCGACATGGCTGGCTCCCGGGATGTTGAGCCTGCTTTATAACGCGAACCCCCACCGTCTTTTGTGTCGCATTGTATCTGCCCGTCGCGCTGATACATAACATTGCACTCGCCCCTTTTCCCCGACACAAGCCCGATACGTCCGCGCGTTCAAATGCATCAACGCCGGATTTTCCCTGAACCTGCACCTCGCGGTTCCCGCCATTCGACATCCGGCCGCCCACCTCATCCAGACGATTCAAGGAGAGCGCCATGAAGGCTTTGATGATCGCAGTGTCGTTCGTTGCATTCGCCGGCACCGGACTTGCCCAGGCCGCCGGGACCGCGCCGGCCGCCGGCACGCAGGCTACCGCAGGCTGGAACGGCCCGTCGGCGCGTGACGCGCAGGTGCGCACCCGCGCGCAGGTACGGGACGAACTCGTGCAGGCGCAAAGGAGCGGCCAGCTCGCCTACCTTAAGGGCACGCTCTACAAGGGCAGTTGACCGGGCCTCCGGTCGAGGCCGGAGGCGGCTGCGGCCCGTTTCGACGGGCGTTGCCCAAAACGGTTCGCCCCGGAATGCCCCTCAACACTATCGACAACGGCTTTTCACGAAGCCGAAAAAGCACAAGGCAAATGCCATGTTATTCATATTCCTCGCGTATCTGGGCGGCGTGCTCACCATCCTGAGTCCCTGCATCCTGCCCATGCTTCCGCTCGTATTCTCGCGCGCAGGCCAGCCGTTCGTTCGCAGCGGCCTGCCGCTTCTCGCCGGCATGGCGCTCACTTTCGCGGCGGTCGCCAGTCTTGCCGCGGTGGGCGGCGGCTGGGTTGCCCAGGCCAATCAATACGGACGCTGGATCGCGCTGGCGCTCTTCGCGGTGTTCGGCTTCGCCCTGCTCTTTCCGGGGTTCGCCGAGCGTCTCATGCGTCCCCTCGTGGGCGCGGGAAGCCGTCTCGCGCAATTCGTCCACGAAGACAGCGCGAAGCCGCGCGTGATGACTTCGGTCGTGCTGGGCGTGGCGACGGGCCTGCTCTGGGCGCCGTGCGCCGGCCCGATCCTGGGCCTCGTGCTGACAGGGGCGGCCCTGAACGGGGCGAACGCCGGCACGACCCTGCTGCTCCTGAGCTACGCAACGGGTGCCGCGACATCGCTCGCTGTCGCGCTGCTGGCCGGCGGGCGCGTATTGGCCGCGATGAAGCGTTCGCTCGACGCCGGCAACCGCGTGCGCCGCGCAACCGGAGCCGCGCTGCTTTTCGGCGTCGCCGCCATCGCGACGGGATTTGATACGGGCACGCTTGCCCGCGTGTCGGTGGACGTCACGGCCGGCATCGAGGAGAAGCTCGTCGAACGGCTGTCGCCGCGCGCGGCGCCGTCGGTCAAGCCGGCCGAAACGAGCGGCTCGCTGGCCCGGTCGGCGACACCGGACGGGTTCGTCAAGGTCTCGCTGACCGACCTGTTCACCAGCTCGTCCGCGAAGCCAGCCGAAATGAAATTACCCGTGGAGGGCAAGATGCCGAACGTGTCCGGTGCCGTGGAATGGCTGAATTCGCCGCCGCTGACGAACGAGCAGCTGCGAGGCAAGGTCGTCATCGTCAACTTCTGGACGTATTCCTGCATCAACTGCCTGCGGACCTTGCCGTACCTGAAGACGTGGGCGAAGAAATACCGCGATCAGGGGCTGGTGGTGATCGGCGTGCATGCGCCGGAATTCGCCTTCGAGCGCAACGTCGGGAACGTGAAGCAGGCCGCGCGCGATCTGGGTGTCGACTATCCGGTCGCCATCGACAACAACTACGCGATCTGGCGCGCGTTCGGCAACCAGTACTGGCCGGCTTTCTATGTCATCGATGCGCGCGGCGACATCCGCTATCACCACTTCGGCGAAGGCGCCTACGACAAGTCGGAGCGGGTCGTCCAGCAGCTGCTGAAGGAGGCGGGACACCCGGCATCGCCTGCGTCCGCCGCCAGCGAGAAGGGGAGCGGCACGCAGGCCGCCTCGGACGGCCGGGACCTGCTCTCCGCCGAGACGTACGTGGGCTACAAGCAGGCAGAAGGGCTCGCGTCGCCCGAGCGCGTCCTGCCCGACGCACCCCGCACGTACAGCGCACCCGAGAGCCTCGCGCTCAACGACTGGGCCCTCGGCGGCGCATGGAAGGTGGGCGCGGAACAGGCGCAGCTCGCGAGCGGGCCGGGCAAGATCGTCTACCGGTTTCATGCGCGCGATCTGCATCTCGTGCTCGGCCCCGGGGCCGACGCGAAGCCGGTCCGCTTCCGCGTGACCATCGACGGCGCGCCGCCCGGGCCGTCGCACGGGACGGACGTTGCCGCCGACGGCAGCGGCACCGTCGACAGCCCGCGTCTGTACCAGCTGGTCCGCCAGAGCGGGCCGGTGCGGGACCGGACCTTTGCCATCGAGTTTCTCGATCCGGGCGTGAACGCGTACGCATTCACGTTCGGATGACCTGCCGCACCGCGCCGTCAGGCGGGCCGGGAACGATTCGCCGGTTTCCGTGAAGGGGAGAGGCTTGTGAACCGCCGATTCGTCATCCGCCCGAGCGCGGGCGCATTGCTTGCAGTCGCGGGGCGCCACGGGCTACGCGCGAGCGCGGGCGCCGCGGGGGAATAAACGCGGCCCGACGCGTGTTGTGCTTCGAATACCGGTCATCGACCGGTCAACCGGAGCGGGCAGGCGGCAGAGCGCCAGCGGCTCATCGACGAGCGAAACGGAACATGTCGACTTGGTTCGCAGGCAGGCACGCGGTGGTGATTGGCGCGGGAATCGGCGGGCTGTCGGCCGCTGCGGCGCTCGCCGGCCATTTCTCGAAGGTCGTCGTGGTGGAACGCGACAAGCTGCCGCCCGGTGCGGCCGCGCGGCCCGGCGTGCCGCAAGGGAAGCACCCGCACGGCCTCCTCGCGGGCGGCATGGCCGCATTGAGCAAGCTGTTCCCCGGTCTCGCGAGCAGCCTCACGCAGGCGGGCGCCCTCGTTTCGGATGCCGGCGCCGACGCGCTGATCGAAGTCCCCGGCCTGCAGCCCTTTCCGCGGCGCCATCTGGACGTGCACACCTTCCTGATGTCGCGGCCGCTGATCGAAGCGGTGCTTCGCAACCGGCTCGCCGAGCACGAGAACGTCATGTTGCGCGACTCGACGCGCGTCATGGAGATCGTCGCGCGGCCGTCCGGCGACGTCGCGGGCGTGCGGGTCGAATCGCCCGAAGGCGAGCAGGAGGTGCTGGCCGCGGATCTGGTCGTCGACGCGTCCGGCCGCGGCGTGCCCACGCTTGATTTTCTGAAGGCAGCGGGCCGGCCGGTGCCGCAGGAGAGCGTCGTTGGCGTGGACCTCACCTACGGCACCGCGACCTACTCGTTTCCTCCCGACGCGACGCCCGATTTCAAGGTCGCGCTCACGCTCGCGAAGGCGCCGGAGCGCAGCCGCTGCGGCTTCATGATGATGCGCGAAGGCGGCTTCTGGTATGTGCTGTTCGCGGGCCGCGGCGAGGACCGGCCACCCGTCGACGAAGAAGCGTTTCTCGCGTTCGCACAGGGACTCGATACGCCCACGATCTACGACACGCTCAGGAAGGGACGGCGTCACGGCGAGATTCTGCGGTTCGGCTTTCAGGAGAGCCGCTGGCGCCATTTCGAGCGCCTCGAGAGCCTGCCCGCCGGCCTGCTGCCGATCGGCGATGCCATCTGCCGGCTGAATCCGGTGTACGGGCAGGGCATGGCCGTCGCCGCACTTGAAGCGCTGCAGCTGCGCGATCTGCTCGACGCGCAAGGCAGCGACTCCGGCTCGCTCGCCACGCTCGCGCCCAGGTTTCTGGGCGGGGCCGTGCCGCTCATCGAAACCGCCTGGAAGATGGCCGAGCTTGCGGACCTCGTGTACCCGGAGACGCGCGGCGAAAAGCCCGCCGACTTTCAGAAGACCCTGGAGATGCAAGTCGTCCTCAACCGTCTCGCGATCCAGGACGCGGACGTCCAGAAGCTGATGGTCGAAGTCAGGCACCTGCTGAAGCCCGCCACGGCGCTGCACGACCCGGAGATCCAGCGCAAGGCCGAGGCGTTGCGCGAGCACGCGCCGTCGTAGCGCGGGCGAAGCGGCGGCCGTTTGCGCCTTGCTTCACCGGCCCAGTTCACCGGCCCACTTCACCGGCTCACCTCGGCGCCTCACTTCGCCGCGCAGGCGCCCGCCGGCTTGCGGGCGGTCCTCGCGACCGTCGTCTGGACGACGCGGTTGTAGACCGCGCCTGCCACCATCACCGCCGCGGTGCCGAGAAAGACCGAGCGCATGCCGAAGTGCCCGCCGAAGAAGCCGCCGGTGAGCGGCCCCACGACCTGCCCGACGTACTGCGCGGATGTCGAATAGCCGAGCATGCCGCCCGCCACCGACGCGGGCACGTTGTGCCGGATCACGCTGGCGACGCACGGCAGCAGCCCGCCGAGCGCGAGGCCCATCAGAAATCTCAACACGATCAGTTGCCAGCCGCTCGTCACGAACGCCTGCGGAACGAGGAGGACGCCCGCCACGACGAGGCATCCGCTGATCACGTTCCAGTGGCCGATGCGGTCGGCCAGCTTGCCGAGCCGCGAGGCCGACAGGATGCTGCCGAGCGCCGCGCCCGACATCACGATGCCGGCCACGATCGTCACCTGGTGCACGGGCACGAGTTGCGCGACATAGACGGTGATGATCGGCTCGATCGACATGTTGGCGAACATGAGCAGCATGCCGGTGACGAGCATCGCGATGGTCGGCCGCCGGTCCGCGATGGCAGCCCATCCGCTTTCGCTCGCACCCTTCCTGCCCGCGGCAGCGGGGCGGTCGCGCTTGATGAGGAAGACGGTCGCGAGGAACGTGACGAAGATGAGCGCGCCGGCGGCGAGGAAGGTCGCCCGTATGCCGATCAGAGGCGGCAGCAGGCCGCCGATGAGCGGGCCCGCGAGATTGCCCGCCATGATCCCCGACGACAGCACGCCGAGCGCCCAGCCGCAGCGCTCCCTGGGCGTCTGCGTCGCGACGAGCACCATCGAGCCGGACGCGAATCCGCCGAGCAGTCCGGCGGCGAGCCGCAGCGCGACGAGCTGCCATACGTCGTGCGCCATGCCCATCAGCGACATGATGACGGCCATGCCGAGGCTCGCCCGGATCAGCATGAGCTTGCGCCCGTACCTGTCAGCGAGCTGGCCCCAGAGCGGCGCGGTCAGCGCGGCGGTGAAGAACGTCGCGCCATAGGCGACGCCGGACCATTGCGCTATTGCGGCGTGTCCGGCCACACCCAGCTGTTCTACGTAGAGCGGCAGGAAGGGCAACATCAGCGTCATCGCCACGATCGTGGTGAACGAGCCGAATACGCACACGGCGAGATTGCGGCGCCAATGGCTGAAGCCATCGGACGCAGGGTCCGGCGCGGCCGCGCTGCTCTGTTGTTGGTCCATGGTTTCCGCTTGGGTCGGCGCGGCGTTCGTGAGGAGGACGGCTGACTCACGGTAACGGAGCGATGTTGTGGGCGGAGGGTGAGAGCGGCAAGGCTTTCACGCATCCTGTCGCCCATCCTATCGCTACATGCGCTGCGGAAACAGTTTCCCGGCTATACCGGTATCGACGCTACCCCTCAATGCGGGTCGTTCACTGCGTGTGCTGATGAAACCTTGCGGCATGCCGCTGCGCGTCACGGTCACGCACACGGAAAGCCTGGCGGGCCGCCGCGACCGGTTGCCTTCGAACCCGGCGCATGCGCGGCGCAGTCTCGCCGCGCATGCCGTGTCGCGTATCGGGCCGCATCGAGACGCATCGGTCATTGACCGAAGTACACGCCAAGGGGCGAGGGCGTCGACGACCGGCTGCCGGACTGAGCCGACGCGTGCATCACGACGCCGCCGACCGCGTTGCTGTCGACGCTGGCCACTTGCTGTGCACCGACTTTCGCTTCTGCGGCCTGGATGTCTTCGGGGTAGTGCGGATCTTCGCCGCTCGGGCGGTAGCCGGCCTGTTCGATGCGCACCAGATCCGCACGCACTTCGGCGCGCGTGACGGGCGCATTCGACGATTGCGCGAAGGAAATGACCGGGCTTGCGAGTGCGCCTGCGATGAGGGCGAGCGTAATGAGGGATTTCATGATTCAGGCTTCCTTTGATTTTAGAGGTGAGACGTGGCTGGCACGTGTGCTGCTGTCGAGAGCGAATCGGCCCTGACGTGTTGTTTCCTTAGCTGCCGAAGTACGTCGAGCAGAAGCTCGCCGGTCCGACGCAGGACATCGAGCCCGGCATGGTGCGCGTGCCGCTCGCGGTCGATCCCGAGACGCGGCCGCCGACGTCGCCGCTGTCGCTCGATTTCTGCCTGAGGCGCTCGACCTGCGCCGTGTAGATCGGGCTGACGTCGGGGTACGAAGTGTCGGTGACGAAACGCGAGCCGTTGTTTTCGGCCTGGACGAGTTCCTGGCGCACCTGTGCGCGTGTTTCCTGCGCGAACGCGTTCGAGAATGCGCCCGTGGAGACGAGTGCGATTGCAGTGGCGGTGAACAAAACAAGCTTCTTCATTTTCAGCTCCTTCGTGGTGGTGGTGGTGTGTGTGCTGCGTTCATGAGCGTTAACCACGCGTGTGGTCCGGATATTCCCGCGCCCTGTGCAATTTCCTGGATAAACGACATAGACCTTCGGCCACGTCGCTTATACGAAGGTGTCATGCGCCCGATTGGCGAAGGCATCGATACGCACGCCATAAGCTGCGAATGGGCCGTTACGCGGCCTTCATCGGAGAGGGGAATAAATGCCCGCGGCCGTGCGTTGTACTGTTCTTGAGTGACCGGAGCTGCGATGGATCAACGAGCAGGACCGGCGTTGACCACGGTTGGCGAAAGCGCACGACATCCTCGTTCGTGCGTGTGGTACAGGCCGATGAACGCCTCGTCGAACACGCGCACCGGAATACACGGTGATTTGAAGCGCGCTGCCGCCTTCTTTATCATTGGTGTCCTGAACGCAGAATCCCGTAGAAGATCGGTCGCGCCACGATGCGCGCGTTCAGCGCTTGCGACGGGAACTTCATTGCTCGATGTAATGACATGAGCAGAACCGGGATCAACGTTTTCCATGAATACTCCAGATACCGTCCGTCACCTGATCGACCGCGTTCCCGCACTGGTGTGGCGCGTGACGTCCGACGGATGCGGCGACTACTTCAATGAGCGCTGGCATGCGTTCACCGGCCTTCCATCCGGTCCGTGCGATGTGCGTAAATGGCAGGCCGCGATTCATCCCGCCGATGTCGAGGATCTGCGCGGCCTTCTTGCGTCGCCCGGGGGCGGCACGACGGAAGTGCGGATCAGGAACACGGCTGGGGGCTATTGCTGGTTCGTCGTGAAGTGCGGGCCTCATGTCGGCGAGGACGATGCCCGGGCCATGCACCACGTCGTTGCACTCGAGCTGGACTCGGAGCGTCGGCCCGGGGAAGACGGCAAGGATGTCTCGAACGGCGTTCCGGTGCCCTGGGAAAACGTACCGACGATGGCATGGAGCACGCGCGCCGACGGCTATCTCGACTACGCGAACGAGCGCTGGCTGGAGTGCTGCGACCTCACGCTCGAACAGGCGCGCGGCTGGGGCTGGCGTGCGGGCGTTCATCCGGATGATCGCGAAGGCATCACGGCCACATGGCTGCGTCTGCTGGAAACGGGAGAAGAGGGCTATCACGAGGCGCGGATCGGCTCCGAGGCGATCGGGTGGCGCTGGTGCGTCTCGAAGGCGTCGCCGGCGCGCGATGCGTCCGGGCGGATCGTGCGCTGGTACGGCGCGCTGTTCGACATCAGCGACCGCAAGCTCGCGGAAGACGCGTTGCGGCGAAGCGAGGCGTATCTCGAGGATGCCCAGCGCCTGAGCCATACAGGCAGCTTCGGGCTCGATCCGCAGACGGGCACGCTCTACTGGTCGGAGGAAAGCTATCGCATCTTCGAGTATCCGCGTTCGGTCACGCCTGCGCTCGCGCTCGTGATCGCGCGCACGCATCCCGACGATCTCGGTCTCGTCGAGCGCTCGCTCGGACGAGCCAACGTGCAGGATGAGGAGATCGACGTGAGCTTCAGGCTCCTCATGCCCGACGGCCGGCTCAAACACGTGCGGATCCTCGCCCATCGGGCGCTCGGCGAGGACGGAGCGCGAACGCTGGTTGGCGCGGTGGTCGACGCCACGGCGGCGCGGCAGTCCGAAGAGCGGCTGCACCGCACGCACGCGGAACTGGCGCACGTGACGCGCGTCGCGACGATGGGCGAACTCGCCGCATCGATCGTGCATGAGGTGAACCAGCCGCTTGCGGCCATCGTGACGAATGGCGGCGCATGCCTGCGATGGCTCGATCGTCCCGAGCCCGATCTCGCCGAAGCCGCTTTATCCGTCGAGCGCATGGTGGCCGACGCGCGCCACGCAAGCGACATCGTGCGCCAGTTGCGGGCATTCGCGAGCAAGAAGACGCCCGCGAGCATGCCGGTCGACGTCAATGCGGTCATCAGGGAAACGCTGCCGCTGATCGGCATGGGGCAATTCCGCAAGGGCATCGTGCTCGAACTGCAACTGGCGGAAAAGTTGCCGGCAGTCCTGGCGGACCGGGTGCAGTTGCAACAGGTGCTCATCAATCTCATCAGCAATGCGGCGCAATCGGTCGGCGAGCAGTCCCGCGATGCGGCCACGGTCCCGATCGGAATCGAATCCGCGCTGACGGCGGACGGAGCGGTCTCGGTCACGGTTCGCGATTCGGGCCCGGGGTTTCCTCCGGACATTGCTCGCCGGGTGTTCGAGCCGTTCTTCACCACGAAGCCCGATGGCATGGGCATGGGCCTTTCGATTTGCCGCTCGATCATCGAGGCGCACGGCGGCCGCATCCACGCGTGCAACAACGACGGGCCGGGCGCCCAAGTCGGATTCGTGCTGCCCGCGCATGATCCCGCGCAGTCTGAAGCAAGCGCGTGCTGAACGAACCGGACCGGCGCACCGCTCGCCTGCGAAGCCGGCGGCGTGAGTAACAACGAAAGCGCATGAATTCCCGGCGCACGTTGATGTCTCAGTACTTGCATCGCCATTGAAAGGGGGCTGGCGTGGCACGCCGTCACAGCGAGGTGTATCGCGGTTATCTCATCTGCGTGAACGAGGTGGCGCAGGGCACGTGCGAACTCACGGTCCGGGGGCTCGTCGGCCGCGAAATGCCCGTGAGGGCGACTTCGACCATGACCGATACAGTTGCAGGCTCGCGCTTTGCGACATTCGACGATGCCCGTGCGGCCGCGTCCGATGCGCGATGCGCAATCGACGCCTTGCTCGCATGCAGCAGCACGAGCGGCTGATACCGCTGCGCGCCGGAAGCGATCGGCCTGCATGCGGAGTCCATTCACGCCACGCAGGAGACGACGATGCTTCATCCGGAGGTGTACAAGTTTCAATACACGCGCAACCTGGGCCAGCAGCGCACATACGACGTGATGCTCAATGTCGTGCAGCTCGAATCAGGCGTGTTCGCCTATGAGTCGTGGGTGCATTTCGCTCATGAATTCAAGGGCAATGGCCTTGTCTTTCCGCTCGTCGCCCAGACGCAGGCTGACGCTGCAGCGGAGGCGCGGGGCCGCATCGAGGACAACATCGAAAATCTGGCCGGCGTTGACGAATGAACGAGGCGCGGCGCGGCGGTAAACCCGGGTATATCTTCCGCGCGAACGTTCGTTATCGGCAATTAGTGCCGTAAACAATGTTATCGAGCGCACATCATTGATCTAAATAATTCACCTCAGCCAAACGTTTGCCGTGCGTGCGGAATATTCGCATCAAAGCGCATACTGATTCCCCATAACTAAAGCCAACGAGAGAGAAGACCATGTCCGGGGAAGCCAGAAAACTCTATTACTTCGGCCACGAACTGCCGAACGCTTTGCAGGCGTGCCTCGAGGAGCGCAAGTGGGGGGTGGAAGTGATCCAGCCTCGCAAGCGTCCCAAATCCGTACGGGGAAGCGGGCACGCGTCGGCCGGCATTCTTGCACTGTCCGAGTGCGAATTTCCGCGTGACCTGCCCACGCTGCATGAACTGCTGTCCAACTCGCAGATCGGATGGGTGGCAACGGGCTACCCCGAGCAGATCGAAGACGCAGCGGTGCGCCGCCTGATCCGCGACTATTGTTTCGACTACGTGACGCTGCCGGCATCGAACGACCGTATTGCCGATTCGGTCGGCCATGCGTACGGCATGGTGTCGCTGCACGACGCGGCGTCGAACGACGCGCGTGCCGAGGGCCGCGCCGAAGGCGAGATGGTGGGTTCGTGCGAAGCGATGCTCGCGCTCTTCCGCTCGATCCGCAAGGTCGCGATGACCGACGCGCCGGTTTTCATCTCCGGTGAATCGGGCACCGGAAAGGAACTGACGGCGGTGGCGATCCACCAGCGTTCGGCGCGCCGCGACCAGCCGTTCGTCGCGA
>NZ_JFHC01000062.1 GCF_000698595.1 Caballeronia glathei
CCACCCACTGAGAATTCAAAAGAGGCGCTGTTAGTTTGTAATCGCCGCCGGAGTCCGTCAGCCGAGCGAACGCTAGCGGGTATGCAGCGACTCAGATGTGCGCTTTCATTCTCCAACGCCTAAGCTCCCGCGCGACGCCTTGTTGGTGCCGTTCGGCGGGCTCTTGAAATCGAGCGTCGTTTCACCATGTCTCGACGAAGGGTCTCAATCCTGCTTATTAACTCTTCCAGAATGTTTAACTGAAACGAAGCCGATATGACCGTCGATGGGTCACTGATAAAAGACTCTTGGAACTAGAACGCTTGATGGCTTTGTCTGATTCAGCATTCATGCAGCCACAACAGTTGGCGCGTCGAACCAAGCCCGAAAGGCGAGTGCAGAGATACTCTAGTTCGATCGAGAGAGAGTGACGCAGGAGACGGGAGGCGATAGATAGAGGTTGCCTGACGCAGAAAACACAGACTCGGCTCCGGCCTGAATTGCCCGGCCAGAGACGTTGGGACACTCCGCGTCGGCATCTCTCACATCGGGGACCGGCCACAAGTCAACCGCAAACAAGGCGGCGAGCCGACGTGGTGTCGCGCGCCTCAGTTGGGTGGCGGCGTCTGCTGGCAATCCGTCTGATACCAACGATCGACCTGACGCTGCGCCGCCTGCAGATCATCCGGATAGTACGGATCGAAGGACCTGAATGGGTCGTACCCCGCCTTTTCCAGCGCCGCCAGTTCACTTCGGTTGCGCTCGGGCGTGACGGGCGCATTGCTCCTGCGAGCGGCGAGATCGCGGCATTCCGTTGGGCTCAGATGCGCCGTGCCTTCGGGGGTGCCGCTTGCGGCACAGCCCGCGAGCGAGAACGTCAACGCGGAAATCATCGGCCAGATCTTCGGCGAGTGCTTCATGTCACGTCTCCCTTATTGAAACAACGCAGTATGACCAATGACAGCAGCGCCGGAGCAGCGGCTCGTGCGGAAGCCAGTGTGTGGCTTCGACTTTCACGCCCGCGCAAAAGCCGTCCATCGTGGAGACGGGCGTGCTTCCCCGAAGCCAGTCGCGGCATCAGTGAACGAACTTGCACGCCGGCGGTCGGCCACGCGCAGCAGGGTTTCGAGTAGATTGAATCAAACACCGATTCAAACTTGGATGGATCCGAGTTTGCTGTTCTTAGACGTGTTGGTCGCAAAACCACAAATCGTCGGTATGTGCTGTTCAACGGTACATCAATATCGACCACTCGACAAACCAGTGCGGCGAGAGCTTCGGACAGTTGACGCTATTTTTCGTCGAGTGGACGACAGGGAGTGTGCGCGGGTGACGCGCGATCAGCCGTGGCGTCAGTCGGGCCAATGTTCGTTACTCTTACTTAAGCGATGCCGCGGGACGCGCAGGCCGTCCTGGAGCAGTGCGCCAACCGGTGCTTGGTCGAACGGTCGGGAGAGGGCGCATGGACAAGTTGCGTTACGTGGCCGATCATAGTTCTGGACGTTACACCAGAGACCCGGCGATGACCGACGATCTGACGAAATGGCTGGTGCAAATTGGCCTCGGTGAGCATGCCGCGAAGTTTGCCTTGCAAGGGATCGACTGGGATGTGCTCGGTGACCTTTCCGAGGACGACTTGAAGGAACTCGGCCTGACGCTCGGAGACCGAAAGCGGTTCACAAAAGGGCTTGCGGCACTGTCCGGCGCTCATACGCCATCACCTGAACGCGCTACGGGACGACCCGTGCCGGGTTCGTCGCCTGCTGCCGCCGTCGAGGCCGAGAGACGACAGCTCACCGTGATGTTCATCGACCTGATCGACTCGACGGCGCTCGCTGAGCGATTCGATCCCGAGGACATGCGACGCCTGCTAGGGATCTACCATCAAGCCTGCGCGACTGCAATCGAAGCTTATGAAGGTCACATCGCGCTCTACGTCGGCGACGGGGTACTCGCTTACTTCGGCTACCCGAATGCGCACGAAGACGACGCGGTGCGCGCGGTACTCTCCGCTCTCGCCGTCGTGTCGGCGCTTCGCGTGGCCAACAACCGGATCGTAGCCGAGCATGGCGTACGGTTGCAGGTGCGAATCGGGATCGAGACGGGTCTTGTCGTCGCCGGGTCAATTGGCGCTGGATCTACGCTGGATCGCCATGCGATCGTCGGAGAGGCGCCGATCGTCGCCGCAAGGCTGCAATCACTCGCTCTGCCCGATGCGATCGTCGTGGGCCCGGCCACCCAACGCCTGATCGAAGGATCGTTCCTGCTCGAGAACCTCGGCTGGCAAAAACTGAAAGGGGTCTCGGGACCGGTCCGGGTGCACCGCGTGCTGGCGCAAACGGATGCGATCGACCGCTTCGGGATCAGGGCGGGTCATGGCATGACACCGCTCATCGGCCGTTCCGCGGAACTCGACATGATCCGGCAGCGCTGGAAGCAGAGCGTCGACGGTGAAATGCGCTGTGTCCTCTTGACCGGCGAGCCGGGGATCGGAAAATCCCGCGTGCTGCGGGCGTTCGGCGACAGCATCAGTGGAGACACCCATGAGGTCGTTGCGCTCCACTGCTCCTCGTACTATCGCAACAGCCCTTTTTGGCCGGTGCTGCGCTGGTTACAGCGCGTCTTTGGCCTCTGTCCCGACTCGTCCGACGCTTCTGATCTCGAACGGCTGGAGGCCGGAATCGCAAGACTCGGAGTCGAGGTCGACGAAACGCGTCTCGTGCTCACAACCTTGCTGGGAATTCCGGCGGGCGTACACCATCCGGCGATCGACGCCTCATCCCCTTCATTCAAGAGTCTGACGCTGGACGTGCTCGTCGCCATCATCGAAAGGTCGACGCGCGTTCAGCCAGTGCTGATGGCCGTCGAGGATGCGCACTGGATCGATCCTTCTTCGCTCGAATTCGTCCGGCTCGTGCTCGAGCGGCTGGTAGCCGTCCCGCTTCTGATCCTGCTCACAGCGCGGCCCGAGTTCGAACCGGGATGGACGTGTCCTCATCTCATACAGATCAACCTCGATCGCCTCGCGCGCCGCGATTGCGTCGCGATGATCGAACGGCTGACCGATGGAAAGCCGCTTCCGCACGTGGTGCTCGATCAGATCGTTTCGAAAACGGATGGCGTGCCGCTTTTCGTGGAGGAGCTGACGAAGACCGTCCTCCAGGGCGATCTGTTGCAGGATGCGGGCGTCAGCTACGAGTTGAGAGGAACGCCGCAGACGATTGCGATTCCGGACACACTGCAGGGCTCGCTGCTGTCGCGGCTCGACCGGCTGGAGCCAACCGTCAAGGAAACCGCCCAGATCGCGGCGACGGTCGGGCGGGAATTCGGCATGAAGCTGCTTGGCCTGATTGCACCAGGAGCGGACGGCGAGCTGCGCGAATCGCTCGACCGCCTGATTGCAGCAGAGATCATCGTTCGCGCTTCGGGCACGCCAGGGCAGGGAGACACGTATCTGTTCCGTCACGCGCTGATTCAGGAGGTCGCGTACCAGTCCCTGCTGCTTGCGCGCCGCCGCCATTACCACGCTCTCATCGCTGCCGCTCTGGAGGAACATTACCCGGAGATCGTCGAGCGGCAACCCGAACTCATCGCTCAGAACTTCGCTGCGGCCGACCTGCCGGACCGCGCAATCGGCTATTGGCAGCGTGCCGCGGAACGGGCGCTTGCGGGTGCGGCCTACGAGGAGGCCACCGCTCACGCGCAGCGCGGGCTTGAACTGGCAAACCGATGCTCTTACAGTGAGCAGGATCTTGCAATGCACCGATTGCCTCTGCTGCTGACAAGAGGCGGGGCGGAGCTCAGGCTGGGCCGCCGCGAGGCGATAGCGACCTTCGGGCAGGCGGCTCAGATTGCACGGGAACGGAACCTCCCGTCGTATCTCGTGCAGGCAGCGCTGGAGTTCGACACCGCCGAGACGTTCCTCGAAGGCTCCGGCAAGGCATCGCTTTCCTTGCTGGAAGATGCGCTTGCCCTGGTCGGCACCGGGGAGTCGGTCGAGCGTTGCCGCCTGTTGAGCCGACTGGTCCGCACCGTTCACATGACCGGTGCAGCTGAACAGGACGGCGAGGTCGCTTTGGAGGCAGTCGCTCTCGCGAGGCGCCTGAACGATCTGCCGAGCTTGTTCGATGCGTTGGCGTGCGAGGTGATGCATGTCGGCGCCCGTCCTTTGCCTTCGGACAAGTTCGGGGAGCGCGAAAGCGTATTGCAGGAGTTGAGCCAGATTGCAGAAACACTTGGCGATGCGCACTCCATCGGTCACGCATGCGCCCGATGTCTCACCGGCTACCTTGAGATCGGCGAGGTGGAACGCTTCGAGAGCGCGCTGGAAAGATATCGGCAGATTGCCACCTCCGGGCAGCATTTCGTCGACAGGTGGTGCTTGACGGGCGCGCAGGCGATGCGGGCGATACTCGTCGGCGATTTCACTTTGGCGCAGCAAAAGGCGCGAGAGTCGATGCAGATGGCGCAGAGCGTCGACGCTGAACTTGCGGCGGGTGTCTACGGCATGCAGATGTTCACAATACGCCGTGAACAAGGCCGGCTCGCCGAGGTAGCGCCGCTCTTCAAGCAGTTCGTCGACGAGCATTCGGAAGACAGCACGTGGCGCCCCGGGTTGATGTTGATCTGCTGCGATCTTGGCTTCGAAGCGCAGGCCCGCGCCAACCTCGATCGGATTGCGGAATCGGAATTTGGCATCCCCGTGGACAGCAAACGGCTCATCACGTTGACCTATCTGGCGGAGGTCGCGGCGCGCCTCCGGGATGCCGAGCACGCCGAACGCGTCTATGCCCTTCTCCTGCCGTTCCGGGCTCAGGTCGTCACGGTTCCCGTTTTTACGCTGTGCTGCGGATCAGCGGCACGCTATCTCGGCATGCTCGCCCATGCCCTGGGCGATTGGTCCGCCGCCGAAGAGCATTTCGAATATGCGCTGCGCATGGACGAGCGCTTGCGAGCTTGGCCATGGCTCGCGCATGGCCGGCACGAATTCGCGCTCATGCTTGCAGCGCGCAATCGCATCGAAGACAGAGCGCGGGCTCAAGACTTGCTCGCCACCGCGGCCGCCGCAGCCAAGGAACTGAAGATGTTCGCTCTCGTCGAGCGCATTGGTGGCGTTCAGACGGGCCAAGGGCTCAGAAATTAGCACACGGCTTTCGCACGGTTCGACGTGCAACGATGCAACCCATACTCAAGGAGAACCCCATGCCACGCTTCATGATTGAACGAAACTTTGCGGAACAACTCGAGGTCACCGGCGAAACTGCGCTGGCTGTGAAGCGGATCAACGAGGAGGAGGGCGTCGAGTGGCTCTTTTCGTACCTCAGCGCCGACAAGAAAAAGACTTATTGCCTGTATGAGGCGCCCAACGTCGAGGCCATCCGCGTTGCCGCACACCGTGCGAACCTGCCGGCCGATGTGATCATCGAGGTAAGCGACTTGCGGCCGGAAATGTTCAATTAGAGGACTGGGCGCGAATGGCGTCGCTATATTGCAGGGGCGATGCAACGAAGGAGCACTGCCGCCGCTCCCTATGCCCTTCGGTCACCTGCGTGCTTCTCCTTTACCCGCGCGTGGGCGAGGCTTGTGGCAGAAATACTGTCCACTGGGGTGTGCGCTGCACCGGCGAACGTTCGCTGCCGGAGGTTCGTATGGCTCGAGCATGCCTGTCCAATAGCTTCTGGCCGTGCCGCTCGTTGCGATCCGCGAAACCGGACCGCAACGAGCGCCGTTACTTGGCTAAATGATCCCGGATCCCATCGCTGATCTGCTGAAGGGCTGCTTCAGTCGACGGAACGTGACGGAGCGCGTTGAGAAGCACGAAGTCGTGAATGGTGCCGTTGTACCTGACAGCGGCCACCGTGACGCCAGCTGCCTTCAGTTTTCGTGCGTAGGCCTCGCCTTCGTCGCGTAGTGGATCGTTCTCAGCCGTCACGACGAGCGCCGGAGGCAAACCGGCAAGCTCCTCTGTGCTGGCACGCAACGGTGAGACGTAGGGGTTGTCGCGGGTTTCAGGGTTCGGCGCATAGAGGTCCCACCCGTATTGCATGAACGCGCGTGCAAGGAAGCGACCTGTGCCGAAAGCGTGATAGGAATCGGTGTCCACGCTCGCGTCCGTCGCCGGGATGAGCAGGGCCTGGTACCTTATCTTGGGACCCTTGCGTTCCTTGGCCATGATGGGCAGGGCAGCCGCCATGTTGCCGCCGACCGAATTTCCGACCACTGCAATCCTGCTGCCGTCCGCACCGAACTCATTCGCATGGGAGGCGACCCAGGTCAGCGCCGCATACGACTCCTCGAGTTGCGTAGGAAACCTGGCTTGAGGCAATGGCGTGTATTCGACAAACACGCCGACCTGGCCGGACCCGACAACCAGGTCGCGCAGAAGTCGTCGATGGTTGGCGAAGTTCCCGACGATCCACACGCCGCCGTGAATAAACAGGAGGACACCCGACTCCCCACGGATGTGCTCGGGCTTCATGATGTACAGCTTGACGGTGCGGCCATTCGCCGTGATGGTGCGCTCGCTTGTCGTGACCCCCGACATGTCGACGGGCGTCTGGTTTTGCAGGTCGGTCAGAATATCCTGCGGCTTCGGCTGGGGTAGCTCCCAGAACGGACTGCTATCCTTATTGATTTCGACGAGGAATGAACGCACCCGCGGATCGATATGTTCGTCCGTTGCGGGATCGACCGCCGCGGGTGCTGCGCGGGCCGCTCCCATCGATACAACTGCCGTCATCGCGGTCGTGGCCACTGCTTTCACGATATGCCTCTGCATGCTGATACCTCCTTTTTAGTTTCGACAGTCCATTTGATGATGTGTCCCTCAGGTTCTCACTGCTCCGATTCCGCTCCAGTTTACTGAGGGCGTCGTTTTGGCTTTGGCGAGAAATAATCATTTTTTTGAAGGTGGCGCGCATGACGCATGACGAGCGAGGCGTTGCCTGCGCGCTTGTTTTTGTGTTGCTAGAATGCGCCGGCATGAACGCGGGCTTTCGTCGGGAGAGGGAGTGAGGCTACACAGTGCAGAGCTTGTAACGAGAACCGCGGCTAGTTGGGGTGGCGTGAGTGCGGAGATTGTCGACCGCCGGTTCGACAGAAGCCCCGCGACGATACACACGCTATCGACGCGGCACGCGCTCTACGTCGAACTTACCAATGGAATCGTTTGTGAGCGGGAAGTGGTCGGGTTTCATTGCCGTCAATATATCTCCCGCATCCACCTGATGTCGTTCCGGCCCGCGGGCTGCACGGTCCGCGGCACGGCGAGCGGTTCGGGAGTCCACTCTTATGGCGTGGTATTTATCGATCCGGAATGCGAGGATCTGCGTCAGCACCTGGCGCAGATCGGCCGCGAGTGGGCGCCTTTCACCGGCCTGAGAAACCAGCGGCTCTGGGATGAGATGGCGCCATTGCTTGCGGAGTGTGTGTCGGTCGATACGAAGAAGCGACCACTCGCGCGTTTCTATGCAATGGGGCGGGCAATCGCATTGCTTGCCTTGCTGGCCGACGAGGCCGAACAAGCGTCGTGCCCGGGCAACGGCGACCGCCGCGTCAGGAGCGCGCTCAGCTGGATTGAGGACAATCTCACTCGCGAGTTCACGCTTGAGCATCTCGCGGACGTCACAAATACGAGCGCGTCACAGCTCGTCAGGCTCTTTCGCAAGACGCTCGGGTTGACGCCAATGGCCTATGTATCGCTCAAGCGTGTCCGCGAGGCGCAACGGCTGCTGGAGTCCTCTTCGATGTCGGTCGGGCAGATCGCACTGCATCTTGGATATTCGGACCAGAGCCATTTCACCCATCGATTCAGAGCGAACACGGGCGTTACGCCCGCTGCCTACCGGCGCGGCCTGCGCGTTTGACGCCGTGGCGCGCAGGCCAAGCGGACGTTCTCGCGGCGCGATCGTATCGCGGCCTGCTCACCGGGTAGATGGTTCGCGGTCGTCGCGGAGAGGGCGCATCCGCTGGCGCGGCATGGATCGCTGGTTGATTGATGATTCATCGCGCTGCCGGTATGTCAACGTGCGCTTCTTCGGGCACCACCGCGTATGCATTCGCTCGCTGTGCACCGAGTAGAACACCTGCAATAGCAGCGCATGCAGCAGCTTCCCGGGCGCAATCGAGGTCCGGCCGCTGTCCGCATACATCACACTAAACAGCCCATTGAGCCGCTTCAACGCCTCATTGACCAGCAACGAGTCAGCCGCAGCGGATGATCCGCCGGCACAAAGTCCTCCGGTTCCGACCGTTGTGAACAAAGGCTCATGCATTTCGCGCATCGCAGTCATTGCCCAAAGTCATGAACACGATATCCATGACGCGGTGGGCCAACCTCAGACGTTTTGACCGCATCCGGCGAACAACCGCTTCCGATAAATTGAGCCGTTCCCGAACCTGCGGCTTCCTCAGTCCAAAAGTGCGTCACCAGTTTGCGCGTAAGATGAGTACACGGGTCGATCCTGTTGCACCCCGTTTTATGCATCCGGAGATGCGAACATGCGCCTTGCTGACTTTATCTTGCGAGATATGGAGCCGATTCTGGCGCAATGGGAGGCGTTCGCGGCCACCCTCATGCCGGCGGCGGCAAACATGGGAGCGTCGGGGTTACGCAATCACGCGCAGCAGATCCTGCGCGCCGTGGCGCAGGACTTGCGAAATTCGCAAACCAGGGAAGCCCAGCGCGACAAATCAATGGGGCGAGCCCCAGCTCTGATCGACGCGACCGAAACAGCGGCGCAAACGCATGCCCTTCTCAGGGCACGCGCCGGTTTCAACATCAACCAGCTCGCCGCCGAATACCGCGCACTGCGCGCAAGCGTGCTTCGCTTATGGGCGGACGAATGCGAGCCCGTAGTGCCTGATCTGGACGACGTCATTCGTTTCAATGAAGCGATCGACCAGGCACTCGCTGAATCAGTCGCGTTCTTCAGTGCGCAGGTCGAGCAGAGTCGTAACCTCCTGCTCGGCATGCTGGGACACGACATGCGGAGCCCTCTGCAGGCGATTCAGGCGACTGCGTCGTATCTCGCAGCACTGAACGCAGGAGAGCGAGTGTCGGAAGCCGCCGGCCGCCTGATACGTAGCGGTGTGCGAATGCAAATGCTGCTTGATGATTTGACCGACTTCAATCGGACCAGACTTGGCCTGGGCATCAACGTCGTACCCGCAAATATCAATCTGGCGGATGTGCTTGCCGACGAGCTGGACGAGTTGCGCGCAATTCATCCCGACAGGCAGATGGATCTGCAAGTGAGCGGCGATTTGCAGGGGGCCTGGGACGGCCACCGCCTGCAGCAATTGCTTGGAAATCTCGTGCTCAATGCCGTCAAGTACGGGGCGCCAGACACGCCAGTGCACGTGGTCGTGACCGGCGACCTGACGCATGTCCGCATCGACGTCAGAAATCGCGGGCCTGTCATCGAGCCCGCAACGCTCGAGCGGATCTTCGATCCCCTGTTGCGGGGGCCGGGCCATCGGAGCAAAGACGACAGGGCGGGCGGCCTCGGACTGGGTCTGTATATCGCACGCGAAATTGCCAATGCACATCACGGCGCGATCGAAGCGCGGTCCGACGACACCGAGACCTCATTTTCAGTCTCGATCCCGCGTGCGGACGGAAGCCGCGACACGGCATAGACGAGCCCTTTCAGCAAGGACGAGTGACCCCGTGTCGTCGATTATCGCGTGCACATGCTGCACCGAATTAGGAGATTGCGATGACTGAGCTTGTAACATGCCTGTGGTTCGATGAAGGCAGAGCGCGCGAGGCGGCGGAGTTTTACGCCGCCACCTTTCCCGGCAGCCATGTCGGCGCCGGTCATATATCCCCTATCCCTGGCGTGGGTCAGGGCGCGGAGTTGACGGTGGAATTCACCGTGCTCGGCCGGCGCTTCATAGGACTGAATGGCGGTCCCAATTTCAAGGCGAATGAGGCGGTAAGTTTCATGGTCGAGACGGATAGCCAGGAAGAGACCGACCGATACTGGAACGCCATTGTCGGCAATGGCGGAGAGGAAGCGCCGTGCGGCTGGTGCAAGGATCAATGGGGTTTTGCGTGGCAGATCACGCCCAGACGGCTGCTGGAGTTCGTCACCGGGTCTGATCGTGGTGCCGCAAGGCGTGCGATGGAGGCGATGATGACAATGAAGAAGATCGATATATCCGCGATAGAACGCGCAGCGGCAGCGAACGATTAGCAGGCAGACGCGGCGGTTCGTCGGGTCAATCGATGTCGCCGGGCACGAAGCATTGACGATGCTCGACCACGTCTGCGCGTACCGCGAGCTGTCTTTTGATCACCGCGCGGACACGTCACTCGAACGGGAACTTCGATTTGTCGGCCGCATTTGACCTGCAACGTCTCGTAGGGTCGGGTGCGGCCAATCGGGAGCACTACGAGAGCAGGTTGGGCTACAGCAACGTCACCGGACCGCGATCGGCGAACACCGCTCATTCGACTACGTCGACGCGGGCGACACGCCCTGGGCTGTAGCGGGAGGTTGGGCCAGCAGGATCGAAAACGGCGGGTGCTGGTGAATGATCCATTCGGCGACGCTCGAGCGGAACACATTGCCCGCACCGCGGTGATGTTGATGACCAAGCACCAGCAGGTCCACGTGAAGATCGCTGGCTCGTTGCAGGATCACGCTCGCGACATTGTGCGTAGTGGCGCTCACGATCTCGCCGTGCGCGTCGACGCCCGCTTCGGACAGCCGGTCTATCAGCGCCTGGACCGCTTCACGGTCGGCATCCTCGGCATCGTCGTCCGCGGAGCGCACGCCCGGCCCCGCACCACCCGTGATATCTCCGGGCACGATATGGCTCTTCGCGACATGCAGGATGTATACGGTTGCACCCGTCATTCGCCCGATCTGCTCTGCACGAGCCTGCGCGGATCGGTTCTCTTCGGTGGGTAACGCATCGATTGCGACGAGGATGCGGTCGTACATGGTGCTGTCTCCGGTCTTTAGCCTTTCTCGACGGCCGAGCTGGCGAGCTTGCCTGGCTCGGCCCGGAGGGACGGTTCGATGAACGTCGAATGCAGCTCACGCGGACCGCGTGCACTCGGCACCAAGAGCGTCAAAAGCACACCCAGTATGCCGACGGCCGCAAGAATATAAAAGATGGAATTGAGTGCGAGCCCGGCACTGATCGGCAAGCCACCCAGCAGCGGACCAACAACTCCCCCGAGACGCCCGAATCCGGCGCGCCACGCAGCGCCAGCACCGCGCACGTTGATACGTCATGGCGTTGCAGAGGTTCTTGTGCCCCTTCGATCCAGCAGGAATCTTTCGAAGAACGTCGTGAGTTCGTCGTGTGCGTCCAGCCCGAGTACGGTCGAAACGTACTGATCGGGGCGGACAACGACAATCGCGCCCCTCTCACGGTCGATGCCCCGCAGGTCGAAGATGTCAGGACCGTTCTTGAGGTCGGGGGAGTAGGCCTTCTCGTAGTCGACAAGCCCGAAGCGCCCCTTGCGCGGAAGCAGTATCGACGGCAGCTCTTCGACCTTGAGGTCGCGGGGACCCTGCTGAAAGACCGCGCGAACGTCGATCACGCTGTCGATGTCCGCGCCTGCCGCCGTGAAGCGGCGGATCGGAGAATTCGGAGACTCTGCCAGGAAGGCGGCGAGCTCGCGCAGTCGCCGCCCGCTTGCGTCGGCAAAGGCATAAATGCGCCAGGCGCCATCCGCACGGGCCGCGTGTCCGAGGTGCTCCGGCTTGGCGTCGGCGACGCGCACGACAGGTGCGGAGTGGAAACGCATGCCGACTGTGAAGCCCCTTGCGAGATTCTGCTGGGGCGCCTCGGCGGTCAGAACCGTCGCCGGCGGGTAATGCGTCGCGACACCGGCCGTATAACGACCCGACCTCACGAAATACGCCTGAAGTTCGGCCGGGTCGACACCGCCCAGCTCCGGGTGGTTCGGATCCTTCGGCGGTGACGCCATGATTTTCGACCACTCCTTGTCGAAGTCGATGAGGCCCTGGGCAATCGCGTGGCGCTCGATGTTGTAGGTGCGCAGCAGTTCCGGTCTGGCACGTCCCTCGAGCACCGAGACCAGCTTCCAGCCGAGGTTGAAGGCGTCCTGCATCGAAACGTTCATGCCCTGGCCAGCCTTCGCGCTGTGCGTGTGGCAGGCGTCGCCGGCGATGAAGACGCGCGGCAGGCGCGAGTCGGCCTGGTCCGCGGGGACATCGTCGAAACGGTCGGTGACGCGCTGGCCGACCTGGTACACCGCGAACCACGCCACGCTTTTCACGTCGAGCGTGTAGGGGTGCAGCACACGTTGAGCGATCCCGATGACCTTCTCCTGCGTGTTTTCACGGAAGGCTTCGCGGTTGTTCGGGTCGATGTCGCCGAGGTCGACGTAGAGCCGCACCATGTAGCCGCCCTCGCGCGGGATGAGGAGGATGTTGCCCTCGTCCGCAGACTGGATCGCGGCCTTGAGCCGGATGTCCGGGAAATCGGTGACGGCCAGCATGTCCACGACACCCCAGGCGTGGTTCGCGAAATCGCCGCTCGGCACGGCGCCAATCGAATCACGCACCCGGCTGTGTGCTCCGTCACAGCCGACAACGTATTTGGCGCGAACCGTGCTCTCTGCTCCATTGGCCACTTTGCGCAGCGTGACCACCACCGGGTGCTCGCCCTCGGGCTCGACCTCGAGGTCCACGAATTCCACGCCGTAGCTGGGCTCGAATCGCATCGGCGAATTGCGCATGTAGTCGAGCAGGTACTGCTGCATGCGGGCCTGGTTCACGATGAGATGCGGAAACTCCGACAAGCCGTCCTCGGTATCCTGGACGCGACCGGTGCGCTCGATCCGCGAGCGATCCGCCTTTGACGGTCGCCAGAAGACAGTCTCGTTCACCCAGTAGGCCTCGCGCAGGAGCTTCCCGCTCAGCCCGAAGGCGTCGAACATTTCAACTGTGCGGCAGGCGACGCCGTCGGCCTGGCCTACCTGGAGCGGGCCGTCGCGACGCTCGACGAGTCGCGTGCTGATGCCTGGGAAAGTCGACAGTTGTGCCGCCAGCAAGGCTCCGGCAGGACCGCTGCCAACGATCAGGACGTCGACGGCGTCGGGAAGCTCCTCGGTGAGGATGTCAGGGTCGCCGGGCTTGTAGCCATCGAGATAGAACTGCACGTTCCCTCCTTTCTCGCTACGCCTGAACGGTTACTGCCTGGCTCTGGGCCATACTCGTCTTCACTAAGGACTGGTGGCGTCGCAAGGATTCCGGATCAAGCTCAAAGGACCTTTGGGTGGAATCATGTCGCGCGCGCGGAATTGGCAGACGAGTCGGACCCCCGGTATCGCGGGGACGTGGCGCAACTCGAATTACACTAACAGTAGACCATGGTAGCCTCGACGTCCAGCCATCGCTCCTGGACGTGGCTTGAGCCCCAGTCCTGATTCACGAAACAGCGGACAAGCCGCGCTTTGTGCCGCCCCACATTTCTCGTGCGCAGCATTTGCGCTCTGCACGACAAGATTCATCGTGGAGATGTGCTGGCGCAT
This sequence comes from Caballeronia glathei, assembly GCF_000698595.1. Lineage (GTDB taxonomy): Bacteria > Pseudomonadota > Gammaproteobacteria > Burkholderiales > Burkholderiaceae > Caballeronia > Caballeronia glathei. The sequence goes on from NZ_JFHC01000062.1 coordinate 13,499, forward strand.
GCATACGCCCCGTCAGCGAATTCATTCCCACTCTGAAAACAATGACACGGATGTCAAGGAATGAATCTTTACGCCATTCCCCGCGTTCCATGAGTGTCACCGTTCCTTCGGCTTTTAGTTGCCGTTTTGCCAGGACGATTGTGAAGGAGTGGACCACATGGACGTTTAACGCAGCTCACCGGTCGCACCAGCCGGAACCGCCGATGGAACGGATGTTCTGCAAACGCCGCAGCCCGATTTCGATTTGTTCTTGCTGCGCAATACTGTTCGTCCAGCGCGGGTATGCAAAACCTGAGTCAATGCGTCTACATTTGCTTCCATCGGAGCCATTGACCCGATCGGCGTTGAACCCAGGGAACTCATTTTAGGTTCATGCATGGGCACCTCACAATGGTTGTCGTCGTTACCGGCGCATCGCAAGGCACTGGTGGAGAGGTGAAGGCACTTCGCAAGTTCGACTGCCGCATTGTAGCGACGGCACGTTCGATCAAGCCGTCTGAGAATCCATCGACCCGGATGAGTCAATAGGTCCTGCCACATTGGGTTATCTAGTGGAGAAGTGACAAATGAAATTCTCGGTGAAAGATGAAATTCGCTCTGACGATATTTCAATGATTGAGCGTGCGATGAAATCCGTCGACGCCGACGCGAAGGTCAACGTTGACATTGGCACGAAGACAGTAAGCGTGGATTCGTGGCTGATGCCTGAGGAGTTTCTTGTCGCTTTCGCGGATGAGGACTATGACGTGACCATTGCTGAATGGTAGCCGGGCATTTGACGGGGGCCGGTGAGGGTATGCAAATCACCCCGGCGCGTGTATCTGCGTTCAGCGCGTCCTTATCCGAATGCAGGTCTTTTGCGTCGCAAGACGGTCCGACATACAAACGACACGTGATTCTGGAGGTTTCGACATGATGGCCAGAAATGCGCAGGAAATGTCCCCAAGCCGTCACAGATAGAGCGCCAGTGCAAGCACGTAGAACGTAAAGTGTTCTCATCGGCGGTTGGAAGATCGCCAATCCTGGCGGGCACAGGGACCTGGTGGCAGGCGTCCGGGGGCACAAGCTGACGCGGACTGGATGGGCACTGAACGGTCGCACCCGCCGCGTGTGGCGTGGCGCGCGCGAGGGACGCGCAGGTTGCTCAAGCGTGTACCGCCAATCCATCTTATGGGAGGACGTATGTCCGAAGCAGATCAAGGCACCGTGCGCGTGCGCGAACTGAGTCATTTCATCAACGGTCAACGCGCTGCAGGCGCGAGCGGGCAGTACAGCGACGTATTCGATCCCGCGCAAGGCCGAGTGGCGGCCCGCGTGCCGGTCGCAAACGCAACTGAAGTCGCCGCCGCCGTCGCCGCTGCGAAAGCCGCGTTCCCGGCCTGGAGCGAAACTGCGCCGCTGAAGCGCGCTCGTCTGATGTTCAAGTTCAAGCAGTTGCTCGACGCGCATCAGGACGAACTCGCCGAGCTCGTTACGCGCGACCACGGCAAGCTGCTTTCGGACGCGAAGGGCGAGGTGCTGCGTGGTATCGAAGTCGTCGAATTCGCGTGCGGCATTCCGAACCTGCTCAAGACCGATTTCACCGATCAGATCGGCGGCGACATCGACAACTGGAATCTGCGTCAGCCGCTCGGCGTGGCCGTGGGCGTCACGCCGTTCAACTTCCCGATGATGGTGCCGTGCTGGATGTTCGTGATGGCGGCCGCATGCGGCAACACGTTCGTGCTCAAGCCCTCCGAGCGCACTCCGTCGGCATCGATCCGGCTTGCCGAGTTGTTCATCGAGGCGGGCTTTCCCAAAGGCGTCTTCAATGTCGTGCATGGTGGCAAGGCCGTTGTCGACGCGCTGATGGAGCACCCCGATGTGGCCGCGGTATCCGTCGTCGGCTCGACGCCGGTGGCCGAATACATCTACAGCGAAAGCGCAAAGCGCGGCAAGCGCGTGCAGGCGTTGGGCAGTGCAAAGAACCATCTCGTCGTCATGCCCGACGCCGATCTCGATCAAGCCGTCGATGCACTGATCGGCTCGGCGTATGGCTCGGCCGGCGAACGCTGCATGGCGACCTCGGTCGCGGTGGCGGTAGGGCGTGTTGCCGATAAGCTGATCGGGCGCCTCGCGCCGCGCGTGCGCTCGCTCAGGATCGGCGGCGGCATGGAGCCCGATTTGGACATGGGGCCGCTCGTCACCGCCGCGCATCGCGCCAAGGTCTCGGGCTATATCGAGGCGGGCGTCTCGGCAGGTGCGAAGCTCGTTGTCGATGGTCGGGGACACACCGTGCCCGGCCGCGAAGAGGGCTTCTTTCTCGGCGGCTCGCTGTTCGACGACGTGAAACCTGACATGAGCATCTATCGGGAAGAGATTTTCGGGCCGGTCCTTTCGGTTGTTCGCGTGCCTGATCTCGCGAGTGCGATAGCACTCGTCAACGCGCACGAACTGGGGAACTGTGTATCGCTTTTCACGTCCGACGGCGGCGCGGCGCGCGTATTCTCCCGGCAGATTCAGGCGGGCATGGTGGGCATCAACGTGCCGAGTCCGGTGCCTTCGGCGTGGCATTCGTTCGGTGGCTGGAAGCGATCGCTGTTCGGTGATCATCACGCGTACGGCCAGGAAGCCGTGCGCTTTTACACGCGCTACAAGAGCGTCATGCAGCGCTGGCCCGACAGCATCGCCAAAGGGGCGGAATTCGCGATGCCCGTGGCCGGGTAAGCCGATCCGGTCATGCACGACAGCATGTGTCCCGCCGTGAAAGGCATGGCCGCGAGCGTGATGATGCTGTCGACAGCGCTACGTTTTGTATTCGGTATCTCCCAAGGCGAGCGGCGAAAGCAGGCGGGTTGAGGGCCAATATCGTGGAGATGTCTCCTCGGCGCTAGCGTGTTCAGAGGTGCCGTCGTGATGGGCGACAGTGTTCCGCTGGCGGAAGTCGTTTCTAAAAGGCAGAAGTTCTGTTGGCTCGCACCGCGGCCGGCGGCTCTACGAGGCGCTCGCCTGGGCAAGCGCAAGCGCGGCGCTATGCGGGTACCCATGATGGGCCTAAACTACGCGCATACCGTCCGCGCCCTTGGAACTCATGCGCCCTCGCGAATACCAGAGAGCCCAGCCGCCAGCCCCGTCTTCCGCACCGGCCAGCGCCGGCCAATTGCAAGACCCGTCCCTGCTGCGGCGCCTGCTACGCGCCAGGGACCGCATGGATGCTGCATCGCACGAGGCTTGGCCGGTCGAACGCCTGGCCGCGGTCAGCGGCGTCTCCGAAGCCCATTTCGCTCGCTCCTTCAAGCGGGCGTTCGGTATCCCGCCGCATCGCTACCTTCTGACGCGGCGCATCGAGCAGGCCAATACGCTGTTGCGCGATACCGCGCTCAGCATCACGGAAATAGCCTTTGCCACCGGCTGGGAGAGTCTGGGCACCTTTGGCCGCACGTTCCGCGACATCACGGGCCGAAGCCCCAGCGCCATGCGCCGGGAGGCGCAAGCCAACATGCTTGAACTCGACCGAGTGCCCGCCTGCGTGCTGAAGGCCGCCCAGCGTCCCGATCTCACCAGCGCAGTTTTGGAGAAGCGCCGACGCACGGCCAAGGGTAAATTCCCGCCATCAACCAAGGAGGTGTCATGAACCAAGGCATTAATGTGGTGGGCTTGTATGTCGACGACCAGGACGAAGCGCTCGCGTTCTACGTCGACAAACTCGGATTCCGCGTCCACACGGACGTGCGCAACGGTCCCTACCGGTGGCTCACGGTCCAGCATCCGGATCAGCCGTCGTTTCAACTCGGCCTGTTCACACCCGGCCCGCCCATCCACGACGAAGCCACCGCACAAACCCTGCGCGCGATGGTCGCCAAGGGGGCGATGCCGCCGCTCGTCCTCTCGGTGTCGGACTGCCGCGCCGGCTACGCCCGGCTAAAGGCCCGCGGGGTGGAGTTCACGCAGGAGCCGATAGACCGCTTCGGCAGCGTCGACGCCGGTTTCCGGGACCCCGCCGGTAACGGCTGGAAGATGATTCAGGCCCCGCAGAGCACGACATGAACACCAGCCCGTGCATTCGCGGGTTTCGCTGGTGGATAGGGAAGCTCGGCGTTTCTTGGCAGGCGACTTTCAAGCGCGAAAATCCCGGCCACCAGCGACGTTTTGACCTCGGGTGATTGCTCTGGACCGAGTTTGCGCCCAACGATTGGTGCCATGCGCAATGATCCGGTTGAAGCTGGTAAGCGGACAGGTTTTGAGGCACATGCTCGAAAATTCCGGGCGCCTGGGCTCCCTCAGGATTTAACGGAAAGGTCATACATCAGGAACAATCACGCACAGGCGACCTGAGGGCTCCGCTTAAGCTGGCGCGCGCAACGACGCCGGCACTGGGATCTTGCGCGAAATCACGAACGAGAGCGGTCACTATCGTCCCGCGCCCGCCAATTTGGCGGAGTGTTTGAGGGAACTCGTCGCTGCCGGCGCGCGCATGAACGATGCAAATGTCACGGCGCACACGGCAACTGCACAGATTGGTCCTCTGCCGCTGCAACCGTCCTGATGAACCAGAATGCGGCCGCCGCGCCTCCGCCGCTTGTCGCCCCGCCCGTCGCAGCACCGCCGGGGGGGCGACGTCGAAGGTGCCGATGCTCGGCTCGCCGGTACATGACGCGGTCCGCGCGGCCCGCCCGGGCACGCTCGCGTCGGGCGTGCCGCATGTGGCGGCGGAGCCGGCGTCTCCCGCCAGCACGCGCACCTGCCATACGGTCTGCATGCGCGAACTGAACTCTACCGCAACCGCGCTTTCCACCAGATCGGGCCGTTCGAGGCGCGTGACCTCGTTCTCGGCGAGCAGGCGGCCCACTTGCATCCGGACTCGGCGATTTGCAGGGTGCCCGCCGCCGCAGCAGCACTGAAGCGGCGCGGCAACCGGGCTAGAATCCGGGAAGCGGGACGCGGAGACCCTGATGGAGCACGCCTACTTCAATCTGTTGCATGTGTTTTCAAGCCACCCCGCCTCGGCGCTCGCGGTCGTCCTGTTGGCGGCCTTCCTCGAATCCGTCGCCTTCATCGGCACCTTCATTCCCGGCAGCAGCGTCATGTTCCTGGCGGGTGCGCTCGTCGGGACGGGCTCGCTCAATCTCGGCTGGGTTTTCGCCTGCGCAATCGCGGGCGCCGTGGCAGGCGACGCGGCGAGCTACTGGTTCGGCTCGCGCTACAGGGAGACGATCACGCGGATGTGGCCGTTTCGTACCCACCCCGGCGTGCTCGCGGCAGGCCAGCGCTATTTCGAGGCGCACGGCGCGAAAAGCGTAGTGCTCGCGCGCTTCGCACCTCCGCTACGGGCCATCGTACCGGTCGTGGCGGGGACGCTCGGCATGGCGCCGGGCCGCTTCCTCGTGATCAACATCGTCTCGGCACTCATCTGGGCGCCCGTGCATATCCTGCCGGGTGTCGCGGTCGGTGCGTCGATCGAACTGGCGGGCGCGGTGTCGTTCCGCCTCGTGGTCATCATCGCGGTCCTGGTCGCGGCCGCGTGGCTCACGTACAACATCGTTCGCATCGCCGCGTACCACGCGCGCTCGTGGACGAACTCGTCGCGCCGTGCCCTCTTGCGCTGGGCGGATCGCCACCATGGGGCCGCCGGACGCGAGATCCTGCGCGTGCTCAATCCCGAGAACTCGCCAGCGGGACTGCTCGTGACGATCTCGCTGTTCGTGATCGTGTCCGCATCGGTGTTCCTCGCGATGGTGAGGAGCGTCGCGCGCGGCGACCCGCTGGTCCAGGTGGACATGTCGGTGCAGCGCTTCCTTCAGTCGTTTCGCTCCGCCTGGGCCGACGATGTCTTCTCCGCATGCGCGACGCTCGGCAGCGTGCCCATGCTCGCCGCGCTCGTCGTCATGATCGTGCTGTGGATGACGCTGGAGCGCCGCTGGCGTGCCGTTGTGTACTGGCTCGTCGCAGTCGTGTTCTCGCAGTTGCTGATCCTCGCGATGCAGCTTGCCGCGCGGCACGCACCGCTCGCGTGGATTTCATCCAGCCTGCATGCATTCCCGAGCAATCGCATCGCTGCGGTGGTGGTCATCTACGGCTTCCTCGCCGTCGTGATCGCGCGACGGGTGGGCATGGTGTCGCAGATTCTGGTCGCCGTGGCGACGGTGGCGATCATCACGGTAACGGCCGTGAGCGGGCTCTATTTCGGCCGATTCACGTTTTCCGACGCGATGGGCGGGGCCGCGCTCGCGGCGCTCTGGGTATTTCTCGTCGCGCTGACCGTGGTGTGGCGGCATCCGGAACGCCCGCCCGCACGCCCGTTCATGCCACTCGCGTTTCTGGCCATGATCGGCGCGGGTGTCGCGGTGCAGCTCGGCACGCTCCCGCAGGATCGGGTGGCCGCGAACGCGCGCGCGGCGGCGGTCACCGTGATTACGCCGGCGCAATGGACCGATTCCGTCTGGAGGACGTTCTCGTGCTATCGATCGAGCATGGAAGGCGACAGGCGCGAGCCTATCGTCGTGCAGTGGACGGCGAGCGCCGAGCAAGTGGAGACCCAGTTGCGCAGCCTGGGCTGGATCGAGGGAACGCGGCTGGGTGCGAGGAGCCTGCTCACGCTCGTGTCGCCGAACGCGGTCGCGACGGCGCTGCCCGTGCTGCCCCGTCTGAACAACGGTGAGCCGTCGGCGCTCGTCTTCACGCGCCTTCACGCGAGCGCCGACGAGCGCGACGTCCTGCGCTTCTGGCCGACCCGCTATGCCGTCGAGCATCGGAACGGCGCGCCTCCGACACCGATCTGGCTCGGCTCGCTCGTTCACGAGCGCTTGCGCCGGCCATCATGGCCCTTCAACGTGCTGCGTCCGACACGCGAGGTCGATTCGCTGATTTCCGAGCGTGGAGATGGGTCGCCGTGGCGCGAGATCGAAGTGGCGAGAAGTGCGAGCTGCGAAGGGGTGAGGGTGACGCTCATTGCGTCGAGAGGACGATGATGTTCGACGCGCGATGGTTCGACATATGCCGCCCGCAATGACGAAACCGGCGCAACGGCGCTCATCCGGGCGCGGTACGCGAATCAGGTGATGTGCGCAGCCCCGCACGCAAAGGAACCCGCGAGCTCTGAGGTTGCCCACGAGCCGGTCAGCGGCGGTTTCTCCATGCGAAGCAGGGGCACGATGAGCCATGTGCGATCACCGATCTGCGCGGCATGAAGGGGAGCGCGGGACAATTGCTGCCAGGGTCCCGATGCGGAACTCACTGCGAAAGAGGCCCTTCAGGTTCCAGCGCCGCGCCTCCGAGTATCGAGTTGGCATCGGCGCGCGCGTTGTCGAGCTGCACCACGCTCGCCTGCCGTGCCGCGAGCGCGTCGCGATGTGAGATGGCCGTGAAGATCGCCTTGTGGCGAGGCAGCGAAAGCGCGTGCGTGTTGGGATGGCGGCTCGTGAGCCTGATCGACTCGGAAAGCGCGAGCGACAGCATGTTGCCGATATACGCGAGCATGTCGTTGTGCGTGGCGGTCATGATCGCGCGATGGAATGCCAGGTCGGGTTCGAGCAGCGCGTCCGCCGTTTTCGCGTCTTCCATGCGCGCATAGGCGGCGCCGATGCGCGCGATGTCTTCATCGGTCGCCGAGATCGCGGCGAGCGCCGCGGCGGCGGGCTCGATGATCTGGCGCACGGTCAGGAGCGAGCGGAAGAACGCGCCTTCGGGAAGGAGCTTGACGGTCCAGACGAGCACATCCGGGTCCAGCATATGCCACTCGTCGCGCGCGCGTACGACGCTGCCCACGCGTGGCTTCGAGACGACGAGCCCCTTTGCGACGAGCACGCGTGTCGCCTCGCGCAGCACCGGACGGCTTACGCCATAGCTTTCGCACAGCGTGGGCTCGGCAGGCAGACGCTGCCCCGGCACGAACGCGCCGCTCACGATCTGCATGCCCAGTTCCTGCACGATGCGCGCATGCAGGCTCTTGCGTTTCCCTGGCGTGCGGTAATCCATGATTGTGCGGCCGCGTCACCGCGACCGGCGCGTCCTCGTTCGAGTTCGAGTGGTCAATGCACGGTCGTAGCGCGCATCGCCCGATATTCCCGTCTCACGATGTCCATCAGCTCTGCCACCGACGTGTTTGCACTGCGCTGCTCGTACGTCACGCGGCCTCGCTGCATCAACATGATGCGGTCCGCGATGTCGAGCGTCTGCGCATAGTTATGCATGATCATGATGATGGAAAGCCCGCCTTTTTCCTTCAGCCGCATGATCAGGTCGATGATCAGGGCCGCCTCGCGGGCGCCCATCGCCGCGAGCGGTTCGTCGAGCAGGAGAATCCTCGCGTTCGAATGCACCGCGCGCGCGACGGCAATGGCCTGGCGCTGGCCGCCCGACAGCCGTTCTACAGGCAGATCCACCGAAGGCACATGCACGCCGATGTCGTCGAGACACTGCGCCGCGCGCTCGCGCATCTGCTTGTGATCGAGGAGCCGGAACGGCCCGCGTCGCACGATCTCGCGGTTCAGGAACATGTTGTGATAGATGCTGAGGGAGTTCGCGAGCGCAAGGTCCTGATACACGCATTCGATGCCGAGCGCGCGAGCGTGATCGACGGAGCGCAGAAGGGTTTCCTCACCGTGCACGTGGAGCGTGCCGCCCGACTGCTGGTGAAAACCCGTGAAAATCTTGACGAGCGTGGATTTGCCCGCGCCGTTGTCGCCGAGGATGCCGAGAATTTCGCCGCCGCCGAGCGTGAGCGAGACGCCGTCGAGCGCCGTCACCGCGCCGAAGCGCTTGACGAGATTGTCGGCACGCAGCGCCACTGCGCTTTGGGCGGCTTGCGGGGCGGTCTGGGTAGCCTCCATCACCGACTTCCTTTGCGGCGGATGCGCCCGATGTGGATGTTGAAGATCATCGCGGCGAGAATCGCGGCCCCGAGGATGATGTTGAACGTGAACGCGTTGATGCCGATGAGCGTGAAGCCGTCGTTGAGAATGCCGAGCACCGCGGCGCCGAGGAGCCCGCCTATGATCGTCCCCGAGCCGCCGGTGAGCGGCGTGCCGCCGATCACGGCGGCAGCCACGGCGAGAAACATGATCTGGTTGCCCCCCGCTTGCGGGTCGATCGAGGTGATGCGAAAGCTCTCGAGGATGCCGGTGAAAGCCGCGAGCACAGCGGCGAGGATGAAGTTGCCGAAGCGCAGCCGGTTCACGTGAATGCCGGCCTCGCTCGCGCCGACGGGATTCGCGCCCGCGGCCTGGGTATGCAGGCCCCAGCGCGTATGGCGCAATAGCGTGTGCATGACGAACGCGATCACCACCGTCCAGATGATTTCGCTATAACCCGAGGCGCCCATGATTGCGGCGAACCCGGGCGACCCCGGTGTCGCCGCCGGGGTGCCGCGCGAAAGAGTGAGTGTGACGCCGTTGATGAGGAAGAGCGTACCGAGCGTCGTCACGAACGAGGGCAGGCGCAGCCACACGGTCACGGCGCCGTTCACGAAGCCGATCACGGCGGCGGCCGCGAGACCTGCAACCAGCGCAAGCCACATGGGCGCGCCGGCGTCGCTGGCGAACACCATCATGAACGGCGCGAACGCGAACACCATGCCCGCCGAAAGATCGATGTCGCCTCCGATCATCAGCATGATCTCGCCGAATGCGATGATCGCCACCGGCGCGATGAACTGCGAGAGATTCACGAGGCTCGCATGCGTGAGCAGGAAGTCGTGATTGGCGAACTCGAAATAGGCGGCGAGCAGCACGGCCACGAGCAGGATACGCAGCTCGGCCGCCCAGTTGGAAATCAGCGCACTGCGCGGCCGCTCCGGCCGCGCAGGGGTTTGCAGCTCGTGGGATTCGTTCACCGTATCGGTCACGATTTGATTGCGCCGCTCATCGGGACGATCTGCGGCTTGGCGGTCTTGCCTTCATAGCGCGTCGACGTATTCAGATACGGCTCCACGGTGCTCTTCGTCACGAACTTGAGGCCCGTGTTGACGTTCGCGGGTCCGACGAGCCCGCCCGACGCGAGGAACACGAACGCTTCGACCACTGTATAGAAACCCTGGACGTATGGCTGCTGATCGATGGTGAAATCGAGGAAGCCTTCGTGAATGAGCTGAATCGTCTGCGGCAGCAGATCGAAGCCGCCCCCATGCACGCCCTTCGAAGGCAGGCTCGATTCCTTCATTACTTGCGCGACGCCCTGCGTGCTGCCCGCATCGACCGCGAACATGCCTTTCAGGTCCTGATGGCCCAGATAGAAGGACTTGATCTTCGAAAGCTCTTCGTTGACCGTTGCGCCCGTCGCGACGGTCTGGATGTCGATCTTCTTTCCCGACTTCTTTATCGCGTCGCTCGCGCCATCGAGACGCGGCTGGATGTTGAGCTGGCCGGGCGTCGCGATGAACAGCGCGACGAGGCCGCCGTCGACGATGCTCGCGATGCGCTCACCCATCTGATAGCCCGAGAGATAGAGATCCTGCCCGATATACGCGAGGCGCGGATTGGTCTTGCCGCGCGGCGCATCGGCGTTGTACGCGAGCACCGGGATGCCCGCGTCGAGCGCGGCCTGGATCGGCTTGTCGAAGGCAGAGGGATCGACGATAGGCACGGCGATCGCGTCGGCTTTTGCCGCAATCGCGGAGTTCACCGCGCGCACCATTTCGCCCGCATCGGAGGTCGCGGAGCCGGTCCACTGATAGTCCATGCCGAGCATCGAACAGGCATCCTGAATCCCGTATTGCGTCGGCACGAAGAACGGATTCGTGGTGACGTGATTGACGAACACGATCTTCCATTTCTTGTGCTGCGGGAACGCTGTTTCCGCGGCTTGCGCCGCCGAAATCAGCGCGCTCGAGCCGCCGCCCGCCGCACCCAGCAGCGAGAGCGCCGCACCCAGCCCGGCGCCCTGCATGAGGCCGCGCCGGCCTGTGCTGAGCAAACCGTTGCCGTCCCGCGTGCTGGTGTCATTCGCGTCATCCCGATTCTGCGCCATGTCAGTCTCCGTGCTTTTCTTAGTTAGTCGATTTGATCGACTTGTCGCCGATCGCCTTCAGATATGGAACGGCATCTGCGTATCGCGTTAAAGCAGCTTTCATGAATCAAAGGCGTGAGAGAAATGCACGTCCCGCGTGATGCATGGGTTTTGTCATCACGCTCGCGTGGCGCAGCGGGTATGGGTTTTCCTGCTTGTCGTAATTGTGTGAGACGTCGAGCTTGAGGCCGACGCCCTTCGCGACTGCTGCATGGAGGAGGGGGCACCTCAATCGAACGGGCAGTTTCATGCGTGCCTCCGATGCGGCTCGGAATTCTTGATGTCTTCCATTCATGGCGCTTACGCCAGGCCCGAGCATTGAACGGGAAATGCTGCGCTATCCCAAATTCTGGCTTTCTCGCTGCCACTTGCCTTTGCCTCAATAGGCAAACTATATGCAGCGTACTCTCCTGTTTCGATAAGCGTTTTCCCGATAAGGCCTGGGCAATAGTCATGCTATTGGATGCCCTCCTGAGGCAAGAAGGTGTCTGCTCGGCATCGGCGGGGCCGGTGTGAACCTTCTCGTTGATCGTCGGCTTTCGAAGCCATGCGCGGAACGTGTGGTGCGTTCGCCGAGCATCGACAGGAACTCGGGAGGGGGTATTCCCTGATGCTGAATTGATCTACCACGACACCGCGACGAAGCTGCGGACTCGATCTTCTCGTCGATTCGCCCGGATCGGAATGCTTCACTTCGCCGTGCCATGCGCTGGGCTTCCGACGCCCGTACGCGCCGCCCGGATTGCCCGGGGACATCGGGGCCGACGCCTTCAATCGCCGATCAAGCTTGGCACATTGATTGCCTTGAACGTACCGTAGCACCCGGATTTCATGAAATCGTCGATGACCGGTTCCACATGAACGGGTGCGAGGCGGCAACGCGCCCGCAATCGCGCGAGGGAACGCAGTTGGAGGAAATCATGAATCCCGGTGCGATGTCTTTGCGTCTGCTGGTCGAAAAATGGCTTGCACCTACGCCGGCGATGCCGGCGCGCATCGCGCGCTTCAGCCGCATGACGCCGGATCAAAGGCGCTACGTTTGCGTCGAGTCTTTGCGGCCTGGCGGTACGCTCGTGATTTTCTTCTTCAGGCACGACGACCGTTCATGGCGAGTGTTCCCGCCAGCCGCCCCGCGGCCCGCAATGAAAGCCTGCTGATACGTGCGCACGCCGGGCACGTGATCCGCCGGTCTGGATGGAAGCGCCTTACACGCGAAGTCCACGGCTCTTCAGGCGATACACCAGTTGCGGCCGGGTGATGCCGAGTGTGCGGGCAGCCGCCGAGAGGTTGCCGCCAGCTCGCTGCACGGCACTCTTGAGCAGTGCCGTTTCGATATCGTCGAGCGACGTGGGTTCCACATCCCCGCCGATACCCAGCAGCAGGCTGTTCACCTTGCGGGTCACGCGCTCCACCTCTCCGCTGCCGGTCCTGTTCGCCTGATCCAGCAGCGACCCCGACGCCGTCAGCGAACCGTCGTCGCCGATGCCGAACATCTGCGCGTCGACGGTCTCGCCGCTGATGAAGAGATGACTGATATCGATCGCGCCGCCATCGGGCGCGAGAATGACGCCGCGCTCGACGATGTTCTCCATTTCACGGATATTGCCGGGCCAGCCGTAGTTGAGCATCGCGTCGAGGGCGCGGCCGGTAAAGCCCGTGACGTCGCGCGCATGGCGCTCGCGGTACTTGCGCAGCATGTGGTTGAGCAGGATGGGCAGGTCTTCGCGGCGTTCGCGCAGTGACGGCACGCGAATCGGAAACACGTTCAGGCGAAAGTAGAGGTCTTCCCGGAAGCGGCCGGCGCGAATTTCATCTTTGAGATCGAGATTGGTCGCTGCGACCACGCGCACGTTCACGCGCCGCGTCTGCGTGTCGCCCACGCGCTCGATCTCGCCCTCCTGAAGCGCGCGCAGCAGCTTGCCCTGCGCGGTCATGCTGAGAATGCCGATTTCATCGAGGAACAACGTGCCCCCGTTCGCGCGTTCGAAGCGGCCCGGACGGCTTTGCGTCGCGTCGGTGAAGCCGCCCTTCTCGACACCGAAGAGTTCCGATTCGACGAGCGCCTCCGGGATGGCCCCGCAGTTCACGGCAACGAACGGGCCGTCGCTGCACGCGCTGATCCTGTGCAGCGTGCGCGCGCACACTTCCTTTCCGACGCCGCTCTCGCCGAGAAAGAGCACCGTGGCCCGCGTGCGCGCGACGCGCTGGATCATGTGACAGATCGCATTGAAGCCGGGCGATGCGCCCACCATGTTCTCGTCGCCGAAAGCGCCGGGTGCGCTCGTGCCACCGAGCGATGCGGCCGCGCGATCGCTGTGCGCACCCGCGGCGGAAAGGCCCTGCGTGAAGGTTTGCGCCTGCATGAAGCGAAGGTCGTCGGCGGCTTCCTCGCCCCAGTCCTCGACAGGCTTGCCGATGATGCGGCACTGCGATTGACCGAGCGCCCGGCACTCCACTTCGCGATAAAGAACCGGGCGTCCCATGAATACGCTCGTGTAGCCGGCCGCATAGCCGATCTGCGTCCAGCAGACGGGCTCCGCACCGATACCGTAGATGCGTATATGCTCCTCGTCCTCCGCGCAGTTCTTCCAGACGAATTCGCCGTAGTACTTGCCGCGCTCGACGTCGATCTCGAGCCGTACCGGCTCGACCACCGTCATGCCTTCGAGCATGTGCAACTGCGGGCCGACGGCGAACATCTCGGTGATGCTGTTATCCGGGCGGACCTTGCGCGCCAGTTCCGCATCGCGCGCGCCCGAGTGGTAGCCCATGCGCGTGAGAAGGCCCCGCGCGGCGTCGATGCCGAGGCTTTCGATCAGCTCGCGACGCATCGTGCCCACCGCGCCGGTATGGACGAGCAGCATGCGCTGGTCGTCCAGCCAGATGCGTCCATCGCCTGGCGAGAAATGCAGGCGGGACATCAGGTCCGCGATGTCGGGATATCGGAGGCTGTCCACGCACGCGCCGTTCGGCGCCACCATGGCCATCCCTTCCTTCGATTGCGCTTGTGCCTTGTCGCGGCTTGCCATCTGCTTCGTCTCCGACAACTTTTCGCTTCAAGGCCCAACGATAGGCGATGTTCACGCGCGGCGCAATGCTCCGCGACGATGCCCGCCAATCCGGCCATGCCGGCTAGTGGTGTGTTCCCTGATGCGGATTTGATCAAGCGAAAACCAGAGCGACGCGGCGCTCTTCGAGCATTTCGTCAAGCCGCTTCAGCGCGGCGTCCGCTCGCCGCACTGGCGCGCTCGACAACTTCGCGCAAGCCCAGCGGGGCGCAAGCCAGGCGCCGCAACGGTCGAGCGCACAGCACGTGCAGCAGAGGCACGACAGGTCGAGCACATTGGCATGCCGATTGCCTTTATAGCGTCGCCATGCCGGATCTGAATGAAATCGTGAACAGGCAGATCCGGTCCGTTCGAGCAGGCGAACGGGACACCCAAGCACAAGAGACAGGAGACAGCGATGCCATTGCACGCGCATGCACGCACACCGCAGGATTTCGATATGACCCGTCGGTATGTCCGCTTCCGGCACCGCCGCGACGACGGCTTCGTCGAGTTCGACTTCTCGATCGGCGACCCGGGGCTGAACGTCGAACTCGTGATGTCCTTGCGCGACTACCAGTCGTTCTGCATCGCCAACCGCGTGATCCAGCTGACGCGCGACGAGGGCGAGGCGCTCGACCTGGAACACCTGAAATGGCGCTACGGGCAGCCTGGGCTCCCGGAGTGACCGACATACAAAAGGAGGAGTGAATCATGCAGATCGATATCAAGACGTCCACGGTTCAGCAGGTGCGCCAGACGTTCTCTCACGTAGCGCGACGGCTCGGCGCGGACAAGCCGGCGTCGCGTTACCAGGAAGCCACGCTGGAGCTGCAGCCGGAAGTGAACTTTCACTATCGGCCTCTGTGGGAACCGGAGTTCGAGATCTACGACAAGGGCCGCACGGCGATCGTCATGAGCGACTGGTACGCGTTCAAGGACCCGCGCCAGTACTACTACGGCGCGTACACGATCACGCGTGCGCGACAGCAGGAATCGATGGAGAAGAACATCGACTTCGTCACCAGGCGGCGCCTGCTCGCCGATCTGTCCGACGAAGCCAGGACGCATATCGCCGCGCTCATGGTGCCGCTCAGGCACATCGAGTGGGCGGCCAATACGAACAACTGCTTTGTGACGGGTTACGGCTGGGGCACGGCCATCACGCAGGCGACCATGTTCCACAGCATGGACCGGCTGGGTATTGCGCAATACCTGTCGCGCATCGGGCTGCTGCTCGACGGCAATCAGGGCACCTCTCTCGTCGAAGGCAAGGAGCGCTGGCTGCACGACCCGATGTGGCAGGGCCTGCGGCGTGTCGTCGAAGACATGATGGTCGTGAAGGACTGGTTCGAGACGTACGTCGCGCAGAACGTCGTGCTCGACGGCCTGATCTATCCGCTCGTCTACCGGCACATCGATGCGCGCATCGCTCGTCAGTACGGCCCGGGCCTCGGCTTGCTCAACGAGTTCGCGAGCACATGGTTCGACGAATCGAACCGCTGGGTCGACGCGACGTTAAAGACGGCAGCGGGCGAATCGCCTGAGAACGCAGCGCTCCTCGCACGATGGATCGCGAAGTGGCAAACGGCCGTGCTCGATGCGCTGAAGCCGCTCGCAATTGCGGGGCTCGACGACGAAGCCCATCACGCGCTGCGGGAGATCACCGAGGCATTCGATGCGCGCATCGCGAAGCAAGGCGTGCCGCAGGATGCGGAGGCGAGCCGTGGCTGATTCCGTATTCATCGCGTTTCAGGCGAACGACGACTCACGCCCGATCGTCGAGGCGATCGAAGCCGACAACCCGCACGCCGTCGTCAACGCGTTTCCGGCGATGGTCAAGATCGATGCGGTGGGAAAGCTCGTGATCCGGCGCGAATCGATCGAAGCGCTCATCGGACGTGACTTCGACTTGCGCGAACTGCAACTGAACCTGATCTCGCTCGGCGGCAACATCGACGAGACCGACGACGAGTTCATCCTCGAATGGAAAGCCTGAGCGGCGACGGGAGATACACATGAGCACGAACAACGCAGCACCGAAGAAGCTTGGCATCAAGGAAAACTACGCGATGCTCACTCGCGGGCTCGGATGGGAAACCACCTATCAGCCGATGGACAAGGTCTTTCCCTACGACAGGTTCGAGGGCATCAAGGTCCACGACTGGGACAAATGGGAAGACCCGTTTCGCCTCACGATGGACGCGTACTGGAAGTATCAGGGCGAAAAGGAACGCAAGCTCTACGCGATCATCGATGCGTTTCAGCAGAACAACGGCCAGTTCAACGTCACTGACCCGCGCTACATCAATGCCCTGAAGCTCTTTCTGACAGGCGTGAGCCCGCTCGAATATGCGGCGCATCGCGGCTTCGCGCTGGCAGGGCGGAATTTCCGGGGCGCGGGTGCCCGCATCGCGTGCCAGATGCAGGCCATCGACGAATTGCGCCACGCGCAGACGCAGGTCCATACGATCAGCCACTACAACAAGTTCTTCAACGGTTTTCACGACTTCAAGCACATGCACGACCGTGTCTGGTACCTGTCGGTGCCGAAGTCGTATTTCGAGGACGCGATGAGCGCCGGTCCATTCGAATTCGTGACCGCCATTTCGTTTTCGTTCGAGTATGTGCTGACCAATCTGCTGTTCATGCCGTTCATGTCGGGTGCTGCCTTCAACGGCGACATGGCGACCGTGACATTCGGCTTCTCGGCGCAGTCCGACGAATCGCGCCACATGACGCTCGGGCTGGAGGTGGTCAAGTTCCTGCTCGAACAGGACCCGGGCAATGTGCCGATCATCCAGAAGTGGGTCGACAAATGGTTCTGGCGCGGCTATCGCTTGCTCACGCTCGTCGCGATGATGATGGACTACATGCTGCCCAAGCGGATCATGTCGTGGCAGGAGGCGTGGGAAACCTACTTCGAGAAGAACGGCGGCGCGCTTTTCCACGACCTGGAGCGATACGGCATCCGCATGCCGAAGTATCACGAAGTCGCGATGAAGGAGAAGGACCGCATCTCCCATGAGGCGTGGGGCATCTTCTACAACTACACGCACGCGGCCGCGCTGCATACGTGGATTCCGTCCGACGACGAAATGAAGTGGCTCGCAGAAAAGTACCCGAAGACATTCGACACGCTATACCGTCCGCGCTTCGAATACTGGCGCGAGCAGCAGAAGGAGGGCAAGCGCTTCTACAACGACACGCTGCCGATGCTCTGCCAGGTCTGCCAGATTCCGATGGCATTCACCGAACCGGACGACCCGACCAAGATCTGCTATCGCGAAAGCGATTACCTCGGCAACAAGTTTCACTTCTGCTCGGACGGCTGCAAGGACATCTTCGACGACGAGCCCGACAAGTACGTACAGGCGTGGATGCCGGTGCAGCAGATCTATCAGGGAAACTGCTTCGAAAAGGATGCCAACCCGGCGGCAGCGGACTTCGACCCGTTGCGTGAGGTGCTGCGCTACTACCACATCAATGCTGGCGAGGACGGCCACGAATTCGAGGACTCTCCCGATCGCAGGAACTGGTTGCGCTGGACCGGCAAGCCGAGTCACGGGGGAGAGGAAGCGCCGGAAGCCGGGGCTGCTCAGAAGGCCGCCTGAAACGATTCAAAGGAGACGAGAGATGCCAGTTATTGCGTTGAATGAAGGCTACACGGGCGAGATCAGGGACCGTGAAGAGAACTTTCACGGCAAGCAGTTGCTGTTCGTGGGGTGGGAGGATCACCTGATGTTCTGCGCCCCGCATTGCATTCCTGTCGAGCCATCGATGTCGTTCCGCGTACTCGCCACTGAAGTGATCGCGGCGATGTACGCGGTGCATCCCGACTGGAAGAAGGTCGATCTGCGGCAAGCCGAATGGTTCAGGTCCGGCGATGCGTTCACGCCGGATTTCGACAAGACCCTGAGGGAGAACGGCCTCGGCCACAAGGCGGTGATCCGCTTTCGCACGCCGGGCCTCACCGGCATCGGCGGATCGTGCAGCTAGGCACGTGCGGCGACCGCGAACAGGAACCAAGGAGAAGCTGCAATGAGCTACCAACTGACCATCGAACCGATCGGCCAGACAATCGAAATCGGCGATGACCAGACCATTCTCGATGCCTGCATGCGCGCGGGTGTCTGGTTGCCGCACGCATGCTGTCATGGCTTGTGCGCAACGTGCAAGGTGCAGGTGCTGGATGGCGAGATCGAGCACGGGCACGCGTCGCCGTTCGCTCTGATGGATTTCGAACGCGACGAGCGCAAGTGCCTCGCATGCTGCGCGACGGCGCAGTCCGACATCACGATCGAAGCGGATGTCGACGAGGACGTCGATGCACGTCACTTTCCGGTGCGGGACCATACCGGCCGCGTGAAGGAAACCATCGATCTGACGCCGACCATCAAGGGCATCTTCATCGAACTGGAGGGTGACGGAATCGAGTTCCAGGCCGGCCAGTACGTGAACGTGCACATTCCGGGCGAGAACATGCCGCGGGCGTTTTCGCTCGCGGACAAGCCGGCGTCCCGCACGCTGATCGAGTTGAACGTGCGGCGCGTGCCTGGAGGGAAGGGCACCGGGTACCTTCACGAAGGGCTCAAATCGGGCGACGAGATTCGTCTGAGCGGTCCGTTCGGGCGATTCTTCGTGCGCAAGTCCGACTCGCGGCCCGTGATCCTGATCGCGGGCGGCTCCGGGTTGTCGAGTCCGAAATCGATGCTGATCGACATGCTGGAGGAGGGTGAAGAGCGGGCGATCACGCTCGTCTATGGTGCGCGCAGCCGGGCGGAACTCTACTATCACGAACTCTTTCTGGACCTTGCGTCTCGGCACGCGCACTTCACCTATGTGCCGGCGCTTTCGGACGAGGCGGCCGAATCGCCGTGGAGCGGCTTTCGGGGCTACGTCCACGATGCCGCCAAAGCACATTTCAACGGCGACTTTCGCGGCCATAAAGCCTACCTCTGCGGGCCGCCCGTGATGATCGAAGCGGCAATCAGGACGCTCATGCAAGGACAGTTGTTCGAACGGGACATCTACACGGAGAAGTTTCTCACCAGCGCCGACGGTGCCGAAGCGCTGGCGAAGAGTCCTCTCTTCAGATCAATTTGACTCGAACTCCCGCACTTGCAGGCAAACAGATGAAATCCACGCGCGGCCTGGGCGTCACGCTCGACTGGGAGCGCATCGGGCGCCTGCGGCGCGATGCGCTGAACGCGCCCGCAACACGCAGGGGAAAGGCATCGGCCGCAAGGGGTAGATGAGGATCTGGGCGGGGAAGATCGAACGAAAGCGCATCTAAACAGGCGCGCTTTTCAATCTGATTCCCCAATCCCCTGGGGCGCTATATTTCCATTCTTCGTCCAGCACGACAGGATTCAGGCGATCTGGTGACGGTCGGGAATTCCGCACCTTTCTCGCGCATGACCTATTCGGCTGCGAGCGTGGGGTCCAATTTATCGAGCTTTTTTAATGGTCCGATAAATGTCGATCTCCCACGTGGCTTGCGAAGCAGAGGTAATGCGGTCAATCGGCCCGGAACATGCAGACATCAAATCGGCGGCGTTTGAAGCGAGGACGGAAGCGCGAATGGTGTGAGACATCCGCGAAAACCCATCGTATTAATATTTTCGAAAGCGAACCCCAATTGTATTTTCAAATGCTTTTTAGCCATCCTGAATCCGAATTTATCAATCATCTGAAGGTGAAAGCTCACTGAAAATATCCTATGCTGTCAGGCGTCGATCCGGTTGTGACGGAGCGTAAGCGTCAGCGAAGAATAACTCCCGAGGAGTATGCATGCGCAGGTCTTCCCGAACGCGACTGTCGCCGCCGGTCAAACCAGGCGAATCACTGCTCACGAAAGACCCCATCGGACTTATCGTTCCGCCTGTCATGAAGATGCTTGACGGAAACACCGTCCCGAGCATCTTCACTGTGTTGGAGAATCAGCAGCAAGAGTTGGAAGACGCGGTAACTGCCGCACTGGAGCACGAGGATTACAAGGCTCTGAGTCAATGGCTGGAGTTTTTGAAATTCGACCAGGACTCGGTGGGCAAGATTGTCGATATTGTCGCTACTGCGGCAGGGCTCGTGTCTGTGATCGGCGCGGTGGTCTCCGTCTTCGAAACCGCCAGGAAGCTATCGGACCTGCTGGGCATCGTTGATTCCCATGACTTCGGCCTGGAAGCGACAGTCCTCGAAATCAGCGCCAACGTAAAACAGCTATATGGCTGCCTGGAGCAGGCGCAACGGAACGGGCTGTCCAAAGAAGCAAACGTGTGGCGAACCCTGGTTGACCAATTCGACGAGCGAGAGGGTGATGCCAGAGTCCGCGTACACATCGAGTTCCGGCCGCTGGCGGGGAATAATGACGCCGCTCATCCGGGTAAAGTGGCGGTGACCCTCACCCCGCTGACCGTGGATTTCCAGCCCGACGCTTTTCTGATTTACATGGATGTACCTGCGATGCATGAGAGCGACGCGAGCGAACGCGAGCAGTCGCCTCAGCCACAGGATGTCGTAGTGCAAGGGCTGTCAGTGCGCGTGATTCCGAGCTACCTCGTCGTCGACTCCGACTTCTTCGATGCGTATTGGGACGTGATGCACAGGATGCTGACAGCAATGGTGCGGACACAGCTCAGGGTTCGGTTCGGGCCCGATGCACCGAATGTTCCTCACGCGCCGAACCCGGACCCGGAAATCGTCACCGTGAACGGTTCTCCCTCGAACCACACGAGCGACAAGGAAAAAGAAAAGCCTCCGGATGAGGAGGCTTCGAGAGCAGAGCAGCGAGTCCTCTAATGAGCCGACGCAATGAGCGCGCCGTTACGGGCGGCCAATTCTCATCGGATTAGAACAACTCGTCATCCGGTGCAACTGCTGCCGACCCGGTGATGCAGCCTTCGTCGTCGAGGGCATGAGGCGTTTGCAACGGCCCGGTGTCACGTTCCGTCAAGATCACGAGCTCCCGGCGATCGTCGATGGTGCCTTCGGAATACAACTACAAGAGACCGCCAACACCCATCCAGCCCGGTACAGGTTTTCATGGACGTCGGCCTTTACTGGAGTTGATACTTCTCGCGCACCAGATGACCGATCCCCATGCGATCGAGGATGTCCAGCGGACACAGCAAGGTGACGCGGACGGTGCCGGGCAGCCGGCTGATTTCAACCGATCCGGCGATCGTCGCGCGGTTGAGCACCTCGTCGTACGAGAGCCCGGTCACGGCTGCGGCGCGGTGCAGGCCGTTCTCGGTGGCTTCGTTGAGGTTGACGCCACTGCCGATGAAGGTAATCGGACCGTTTCTCTCCACTTCATGCTGGCCCCAGCGCGCACCGAGTTGCGCCACCTTCTGCCGTTGCTCCGCCGTCATCGGTCGAGCCATGGGCGGCAGGTCGTCCACGTTCTGCAGCAGGATCGGGCCGTCGAGCGTCAGTCCCTTGATGACCTCGACCGTCAGTTCGGTTTCGCCCGACACATCCGTCGCGTGCCCGGCGATCTCGCCGTTGCCCTGCTGCGCGTGCATGTCGCCCATGTACACGCCCGCGCCCGGCACCTTGACCGGGCAGATCAGAATGGCGCCCTCGCGCACGGAATTGGTGTCCATGTGACCGTCGGTTTTGGCAGCATGCAGTTCCTCTTTCGTCAGGCCAAAGCGATGCGGCGCCCCGATCAGGTACTGGCCGAAATCGGCGCAATTGTGCGAATCGGGCAAATCGCGGGCCGGCGTGGTGCCGATGTTGCCGAGGAACGGCCGCATGTGCGCCGCGAGGCCGGGCATGTCGGCGCGAGCCAGCGACAGAATGGAATGCTGTGCCGCCAGTTCCGGCAGCGCTGAAAAATGCGGCGCGTCGCCCGCCAGCCGGTCTGCGACTTGCTGGTTGACCGTGAGGCTGACCTGATTGTCCGGGTCCAGCACGATCACGTAACCGTGCCTGAATTGGAATGCACTGACTTCAGCGCCGCAGTGGTTGCAGCGAATCGCTTCCTCGCCGATGCCTTCGACATGGCTGGCGGGATGCTCCGTGCCGCACGCGGCGCAGAACTTTGCGACGAACGGGTCGCCGTGATACCGGCCCTCGACGAACTTCATCACGCCCGAGGACGTCGCGAGCGAGGTGACGCGCATGCGCCGGATGCTGAGCGCGACCGCGTCCCCGACCTCGGCACCGGCGATGGCCACGGGTTGCGTGACCTCGTGGCCGCCCTGAAAGGCCGGCGTGATCATCGGCCCCCAGCAGCCCGGGGGCGTGCCGGTGATCAGCGTGCCGCCATCGGCGAGGGGACCCAGCATCGGCTGGCTGGGACCCAGAATTCCGTTCGTGTAGGAATCGACGCGAAGCTGCCTGGCGGCAGGTTGCTCGGTGGTTGCATCAGGCAGGGTGAGATTCATTTTGTGTCTCCATGTTCAGCATCGAATGACGGGTGTCAAAACGGAACGAGTGAATAGATTGCTGGTGAGGGTGATCGTCACGTGCGCCATTTGCCGTTGCGCGCGAGTTCGGCGACGGCATCGGCGAACGCCTTCGGCGCTTCTTGCGGCAGGTTGTGACCGGCGCCGGGAATCTGGCGATGAACGCGCGGACCGGAGAAGCGGCTGGCGGACGCGCGGCCGTCGGTGGCGGGAATCACGCCGTCGGCGAGGCCGTCGAGTGTGATGGCCGGCACGGAGATCGGCGGCGACAGCGCGAGCTTCTTCTCCGCGTCCTCGTATTGCGGATAGCCCGGCGCGAGGCCAAGGCGGTGGCGATAGGAGTGGATGACGATATCGACGTAGTCGGGATTGTCGAACGCCTTCGCCGCGCGATCGAACGCTGCATCGCTGAAGTGCCACGTGGGCGAATTGTTCTTCCACAGAACGCGGGCAAGGTCGCGGCGGTGCGCTTGCAGCCCGGCGCGGCCGCGCTCCGTCTGGAAGTAGTACTGGTACCAGAGCCCCCACTCGACGCGCGTCGGCAGGGGCTGACCCGCCTTCGCGATGTCCTGGATCAGATAGCCGTTCACGGAGACCAGGCCCACGCACCGCGTCGGCCGCAACGCGGCAGCCACGCAGGCGGCCCGGCCGCCCCAGTCGTAGCCGGCGAGCACGGCTTCGGGAATGTGGAGCGCGTCCATGAGCGCGATCAGGTCTGCGCCGAGCGCGGCCTGCTGGCCCGCGCGCGGCGTGTCCGCGGCGAGCAAGCGTGTGGTTCCGTGGCCGCGCAGATACGGCACGATGACGCGATAGCCTTGCGCCGCCAGCATCGGTGCGACGTCCACGTAACTGTGGATGTCGTAGGGAAAGCCGTGGAGCAGGATCACCGGTCGGCCGTTCTCCGGCCCCGCCTCGTGATAGCCGATGTCGAGCAGGTCCGTGCGGACCTGGCGGATCGGCAAGGAAGACAGCGCGCCGGCCGCCGTGCGCGCGGCCCCGTCTTGCGCGGGTGACGCGGCGAGCGCGGAGGGCACGTCGGCGAACGCGAAGGTCGCGACACTCGCGGCGGCCGACAACAGGAACCGGCGGCGGTGCGGGAGTTCTTCTGACATGAAGTTGATCCTCAGTTCGATTGATGACGATGGGAAGCGATGTGATCGACGCCGGCAATCAGCTCGTTGCCGAGCCAGCCAGCGAGCAGGGCGCCGGCCTTCGCAATGGCGTCGGCTTCGCCCAGGCGGTCGACGAGCATGTCGCAGAGCGCCACGAAGCTGCCGTCAGACTGCAGATGAACGAGCGCCTCGTACTCGAGCGCATCCACCTTCTTCAGGCAGGAAGTGAAGCCGCGGCGCCAGACGATCAGGCCGGCGGGTTCGGCGAGCATCTCTCCATCGGGCGGCTCGCGCTCTTCCTGCAGCGCCGTCCAGATGCTGTCCGCGTTGGTCGTGGCAGCGCGGCTCATGAGCGAGGGTGACAGGCGAAGCTGCGCTGAGTCCCAGTCGATGGCCGACAGTGCGTCGATCGAAACGGGCTCGGCGTCGGGCGCGACGAAGGCCTCGGAAAGCGCGTTCTCGATCCACGCCAGCTCGTGCAGATCCGGATTGTCCGGAAAGAGCGTCGTCAGCGTTTCGTCGAAATTGCGCGCATACACGTCGAGCGTCCACGCGCCGGGCGGATGACTGTCGATATGGGTGATGGCGGCGCGCAGGAACGCGTCGTCGCCGAGCCACGCGTGAACCCGCGGAAACGACTGTTCGATGCAGCCCACGAGCTGGGCGCGGTAGTTGTTCTGGTAGACGGTCAGCCCGGCGGCAGCGCCCGCGCCAAAGGAGCGGGCGGCATCATCGGACCCATCGACGAGCCACGCGCGAAAGTCGCGCTGCAGTTGGGCGAGGCTCATGCGGCCACCCTTGCGCGCGCGTGCGCATCGATGGCGCCGAGCCGGCGCGCGATGGACAATTCGTCGAGCAGGCTCGCGAGCGCCGGGATATCGCCGTCGCGCTCGATCATCGTCGCGACGGGGCCCAGCCGCGCGATGGCCCGGGCGTAGAGTGTCCAGACGTCGCTGCAGACCTCGCGGTCGTGCGTATCGATCAGCAGATCGACTCCCTGGCTGTGCCCCGCAAGATGGATCTGGCGCACGTGCTCGGCGGGAATGCCGTCGAGAAACGCGAGGGCGTCGAAGCCGTGATTCGTCGCGCTCACAAAGACGTTGTTCACGTCGAGCAGGAGCTCGCAACCCGTGCGCCTGCACATGGCGGCGATGAACTCCCACTCGGTCATCGCCGCAGCGCCGACGGCGAGATAGCTGGAAGGATTTTCGAAGAGCATGGTCCGGCCGAGCGCATCCTGCGCCATCGAGATATTGGCGCAGACGATGTCGAGCGCTTCCTCGGTATAGGGAACGGGCAGCAGGTCGTGCGAGTTGAAGCGGCCGATCCGTGACCAGCTCAGGTGATCGGAGACGAAGAGCGGCTCGGTCTCGTCGACCAGCGCTTTCAGACGCCGCAGATAGTCGCGGTCGAGTCCGTCCGCCGAGCCGATCGACATGGAGACGCCATGCAGCGCGACGGGATGCCGCTCGCGCACCTGCCGAAGGATATGGCGTGGCTGACCGCCGTCGACCATGAAGTTCTCGGATATGACTTCGACGAAATCGACCGGTACGGCCGTCTCCAGAAAGTCACGATAGTGTTCCTTGCGCAGGCCGACGCCGTAGCCTGAGAAGAGCGGGTTGGATGCGGGCATCGCGGATCTCGTCGAGGACATTGTTTGAAGCGACAGGCCCGGCCGTCTCCGGCCGGGCCTGCAAGGCCTTTATTTCGGCTCGGTCAGGGTGCCGCCAGCCGCCAGGCATTCGGCCGCGGGCTTCACCACGACGCCTTTGCCCTTGCAGGTGTTGAGGCCCTTGCAGTCGTTCTTCGCCGTGGCACAGAGGCTTTGGCCCTTGCAGCTGTTGACGCCGTAGCAGCGCCCGGGCTCATCCTTGGCAGCCGCGCTCGCGGGGCTGGCAATCGTTGCGGATGCAATGGCGAGGAGCGCCGCTGCTGCGGCAAAGCTCATGCGGGACTTGACGATGTTGGACATGAAAATTCTCCAGAGTGGTTCAGGGAAAAATGGCGCTCGCTCCGTGATTCGTCACGAGGCCGGTGGATTCAGTCGAGACGATGCGGTCATCGGGCGTTGAGTGCGGCTTCCTCGATGACTTTCGCTACGGCTTCGGGCTGTGAGATGTAGACGGCGTGGCTCGCCTTGACCTCGGTCACCTTCGAGCCCGCGCGCTTGTACATCCAGCGCTGCAGGTCCGGGTTGAGCGCGCGGTCTTCGGTGGCGACGATTGCGTAGCTCGGCTTGTCGTGCCAGGCGGCCACCGGTGCGCCGGCAGCGAAGGCGGCGGTGGTCGCCGGGACCTGAGAGACGGCCATGAAGTTGGTGCGGTTTGGCGCCAGGTCGCCTGCGAAATCCGCGCCGAAATTCGCGGGGTCGAAGTAGAGATGCCCGTCACGGGTGGGACGAACGTTATCGCTCGCCGCGGGCATCGATGCGGAGAGCTGCGCGACGCTTTCGCCCACGTCGGGTTCGAGCGCCGCGACATAGACGAGCGACTTCACCTTGCTTCGCGCACCGGCGACGGTTATGACGGCGCCTCCGTAACTGTGTCCTACGAGTACGACCGAGCCCTCCTGCGCATCGATTGCATCGCGGGCGGCGGCAACGTCCGCGTCGAGCGTGGTGAGGGGTTGCTGAACCACGCTCACCTTGTAACCCTTGTGGATCAGGATGTCGTGCACGACGCGCCAGCCGGAGCCGTCGGCGAAGGCGCCATGGACGATGACGATGTTCTTGATGCCCGCGGGGGGTGTCGGCGTGGCCGCCGCGGCGAACGCGGGGGCTGCCAGCGCCATCGCCGTGACGGCGAGTGTGAGGGTCGATCTCAATCGCATAATGCTTCTCCGAAGGCCTTGCTGGCCTCATGGGGTGATGGGGTTCGTGATTCGCTTCAGGTTGTGTTTCAGATGCGCTGGCGCGGGACTATCGGCGTGAGCCGGACCTCGCGCGGTGCAGCAGATGATCCAGCGACCATGCTCCGCCGCCGCTCGCGATGAGCGGCAGAAGCAGGCCCGCCCAGCTCAGATGCGTCGGCCACGCATCCGGGTAGACGAAGATCTCGATCACCGCGGTCATGCACAGCAGCGCGGCGGCAGCGGGCCGCGTGAGCAGCCCGATCACGAGCAGGATCGGGAACAGATGCTCGGCGTAGGTGGCAAGATGTGCGGCCAGTTCGGGCGAAATCAGCGGCAGTGCATATTCCGAGCGAAACAGCGCGTAGGTCGAGGGCTTGATGCTCAGGAAACCTTCCACCTTCGTTCGTCCCGAGAGGAAGAAAATCGAAGCGATGCCGATGCGGGCGACCACGAGCAGAAGCGCAGGGGGCAGCAGGTTTCGCAACCATGCGGCCGGGGCCGGACGGGTAACTGACCCGCCCGATCTTGCTGCAGGGGCCAGCTTCGTATGCGAAGGCATCATGACGTGGCCTTCAGGGAGCCATGGCCCTTGGGCGTCTTGATCTGCGTGCAGGTGCCCTTGTCGACGAGTACAAAGGCGTTGCCCTGGTAGTCGGTCTTCGACGTACCCGCGCAAGAAGTACCCGCGCCGGCCGCGCAATCGTTCTTGCCGGCCAGCGACACGCCGAAGCATTTTTCCTGCGGCTTTGGCTGTGGATCAGCTGCGTTTGCGTTGGTCGCAAGGGCGGTGAGCGAAAGTGCGAAGGTGGCTGCAAGGGCCGCATAAGAGCTTTTCATGGCGATCTCCGGGCAAGTAGGAGGTTGAGGTCGATTGAGGGTTGAGTCGGATTCATCCGGTTCGCTGGCGCTCGGGGTTACACGTAAACCGCACGCCGGGTAATCGGATAAGCGGTAAAGGCAGGTCGAAGACGAATTTTAAATCCTGTCCGATGAAATCGCATGCGAGGTAATGTGTGTCGCATGGCAGTTGCTGTTTCATCGGGCTGACAGCATTGGAACGTCCGAACGTATCTGGCTTGTGTCCGCAATGTCGGGCATATGCGATGTCTTGTATCCGCACGGCGTCCAGATACATTGCGACACAAATCGATGCATGCATTGGGCCGCATCGACGCGCGGCGGGGCTTGAGCGTAAAGGGCTTCGCGCGCGCTCCCGGGCCTTGTTCGAAAGATGGAATCGCTCGGGATCGATCCGTATCGCCCGGGTAGCTTCCAGGCTCAGCGCGCTGATAGCGCGGAGGGACGGGGGACATCTTTCAGACCGTCGGCCTGAACAGCGCGTTTGTACGTTTGGTATGTCACCGCTTGTGTTGCGGACGGATTGCTGCCCGCCTGCTCGCCCCGTCGCAATGTCTCATGGCGCAGGGGTTCGCTCGTGCGCGACAATCGGCTGCGGCCGTTCGACGTCGGGGGTGTAGATCGTCAGGCAATCCAAGAATCGAGGTCTGCAGCGCGAATGCCCGCTGCCTGCGATGCGAAACCGACAGCAAAAAGAATCCTGTCGGCCTACCCGAAATAGCTTGACCAATACGGGCGAACACCGATGGCAATTCAGCGTGCCGGATAGCAGTGAAACGACACGTAGCGCTTTCCCCCTAGAAGCATGCAATATCCCTCGTAGGATCGCCCTTCAACGACGTTCGCCTGACCGTGCTCCTTCTTCTGCCCCTCGACCAGATCGGTCAGGCCAGCGGCCCACTGCGCCATGTAGACCATCGTATTCTGGCCATGCCAACCTGTCGTGGCGAAAGTGCCGAACTTCTCGCCGCCGTGCGTCTGCCGGGTGCCGATCGGCAGGCCGGGCGGCTGATGCTTGTTCTGGTCGTTGTCGAGCTGCACGTAGATATTGTCGATCTCGGCTGCATAGCCGCAGTCGGCTTTGATCTTCGCGATCTCCTTGGCCACTTCGACGGGTTTTGGCGGTTCCTTTATCTGGATTGTCACCGCTGGCAACGGCGGCCGCGCTTTCGAGATGATCGTCGCCGCCTCAACGACATTGGCATGCACCGCGTTCACAGTGAGCGTCCCGAGCAGCGTCTTGATGGTCGTATAGTTGAGCTCCCTGACCTGGTCGGGCGGCTGTATCTGGTTGACGGTCAAGGTTCCACGCACGAATGCCAGATGCGTCTTCAGATGATCGTTGAGCTTCTTCTTGTCGCCGCTATTCATGATAAAAGGGCCTCCAGACGAAATGATCGAAACCGATGTGTCGCTGCAACGCGACCGAAGCAAGGACGGCGCACCCGGTGAGCCGTCTTGCAACGTACCTGACGTCAACCGAATTCGCAGACGGGTATCACCGCCGCAATTCGCCCGGGCCTTTCCCCGTCCACCGCTTCAATGCACGGCGAAAGTTTGCAGCATCGCTGAACCCCAGCAGCATAGCGACATCTTCCGTGCTCATCTTCGTCGATTGCAGATACTCCAGAGCCAGCGAGCAACGCACATCATCGACGATCGCGGCGAAAGATACGCCTTCCGCTTCGAGATGCCGTCGCAGGGTACGGCTCGTCATGTTCAACCTGTGCGCGACCTCTTCCATGCCCGGAAAGACGCCCGGCGTGCTCATGAGAACCTGATAAACCTCGCCGGACGTTCCGACCGAAGTCTTCGCCTGCCCGATCAGGCGGTCACATGTTTCCTGTAGCAGCGTTGCCGTGAGCTTGTGCGCGAGTTGCGGCTTCTGGCTGAGTATCGCGCTGTCGTAGATGAGTTCGCATTGCGGCGCTTCGAAGAAACAGGGGCAGCCCAGATACTGCGAATAGAGATCGGCGTGCGCGGGTGCAGGATAGGAGAAACACGCCTTGAGCGGCGGACAGCTGTGACCGGCGACATCCTGAAGATGCGTGACGTGCTGCGTAAATTGCTGCTCGATGATGAATTCGCGCAATTCGCGCGAAGGGCTCGAAACGAAGGCATCCGGAAACGACCACACGGCACTGTCCGGATACTCGGCCCATTCGATCGTAAGCGTTGGTGTCGCGAGGCGATGGTACTTGACACCGAGACGGAAGTAATCGCGCAACGTAAGACATGACATCAATGCATAGCCGTACATGCCATACGCCGACAGATGCAGGCGCGAGCCGACCTTGAACGGTGTTGCCGGATCGCGCGACAGCAGTACCGCGTTGCGGGCCACGATTGCGTATTGACGCACGGATGTCATCACGGACGCGTCGTAAATCTGATCGACGGTTACGCCGCTTCCCTCCAGGCTGTCTTCGGGCGCAATGCCTTGCTCTGCGAGAACTTCAACCAGCGCGGCGATTTTGTACGGCGCGTAAATGCGTTCGTTGAGGAGTGGGCGAGTCGATGCCACGAAAGCTCCAAAGATTGTCCTCGGAAGACATCCCTGTGTCCGAAAATGACCTTACGGACGCAATCGTATCCCACTAATATCCTCATCACAAGCGTTGCGCCCGCAGAGCGGCCGGCGCCTGAACACAATTTCGGAGACAGCGTGAGCGGCGTCCCTCCACTGGGCCGAGCCGGTAACGTCGAGCACGCGACACAGATCAGGGTTTTCTCAATGAGCGACACCAGCCGCAAGGTCATCATCTCGTGCGCCATCACAGGCGCTACGCATGTCCCGTCGATGTCCGACTTCCTCCCGATTACCCCTGCGCAAATCAGGGACCAGGCCATCGAGGCCGCCGAAGCCGGAGCCGCCATCATTCACCTGCATGCGCGCGATCCCGCGGACGGCCGTCCTACGCCAGACCCGGAAGTCTTCAAGACCTTCGTGCCAGCGATCGCCGAAGCGACCGACGCCGTCATCAACATCACGACAGGCGGCAGCACGCGCATGACCCTCGAAGAACGTCTCGCCTACCCGCGACTGGCGAAGCCCGAAATGTGTTCGCTGAACATGGGGTCGATGAATTTCTCGATTCATCCCGTCGCCGGGAAGATTTCGTCGTGGCGCTACGGCTGGGAGAAGGATTACATCGAAGGGATGGAGGACATGATCTTCCGAAACACATTCAGGGACATCAGGAAGATCCTTCTGGAACTGGGAGAAAACGGCACGCGCTTCGAATTCGAATGCTACGACGTGGGCCATCTGCATAACCTGGCGCATTTCGTCGATCAGGGTCTCGTCAAGCCACCGTTTTTCATTCAATCGGTGTTCGGGATTCTCGGCGGGCTTGGCGCGGACCCGGAAAACATGGTCGTGATGCGCTCGACGGCAGACAGGCTTTTTGGTCGCGAGAACTATCACTTTTCCGTCCTCGGCGCCGGTCGACACCAGATGCCGCTCGTGACCATGAGCGCGATCATGGGTGGCAACGTGCGCGTGGGCCTTGAAGACAGTGTGTACCTGTCGAAAGGCGTGAAGGCCGAGACGAACGCCCAGCAGGTCCGCAAAATCCGGCGGATTCTCGAGGAACTGTCATTCGAGATCGCCACGCCAGCGGACGCGCGGAGGATGCTGGGCTTAAAGGGCGCCGACAAGGTCACCTTGTAGTCGGCCGCCGTAGTCCCTGCGAGACCATCATCTGATGGTCTCCAGCCCTGTTATCAACGACCAAAATATAGCTAGTTAAAGATATTGGAGACGTCATGGATACCACCCTGGTCGACCATCGCGATGGACAGCTGCATCGCATCGCCACGCGCAAGGCGATGCTCAGATTGATTCCGCTGATGTGCGCGATCTACTTCATGTCATTTCTCGATCGGACCAACGTGGCGCTCGCCAAGGTTCAGCTTGCAGCAGACGTAGGCATCAGTGCGGCTGCCTATGGTTTCGGGTCGGGAATTTTCTTTCTCGGCTACGCGCTGCTCGAAGTTCCGAGCAACCTGGCAGCCCATCGGATCGGTCCGCGACGCTGGATCGCGCGCATCGCAGTGACGTGGGGCATCCTGTCGACCGCGATGATGTTCGTGCAGGGAACATCATCGTTCTACGTGTTGCGCGTACTGCTGGGCATTGCAGAAGCGGGTCTCTTTCCTGCGCTGATGTATATGGTGACGCTCTGGTTTGCGCCCCATGACCGGCCCGTCGCGGTCGGCTGGATCTACATCGCGCCCGCGCTCGCGCTCATGCTCGGCAATCCGCTGGGTGGAGCGCTGATGCAACTGAACGGCTTCGGCGGGCTGCACGGCTGGCAATGGATGTTCATGCTCGAGGGCATTCCGAGCGTGATCGTCGGCGTCACACTGTTCTTTGCCATGCCTGAGCGGCCGAGCGAGGCACGGTGGCTGTCGGCGGCGGAGCGCGATGTGCTCGAAGCGCATGCCGTCATCGACGTGCACGGAGGTGCGGAGTACTCGTCCGCGAACTGGGTCGCCGCACTCAAACGACCCACCACCGTGCTGATCGGGCTGATCTATTTTCTGAATCAGGTTGCGTTCGTCGGACTGTACTTCTTTACGCCGTCGATCATTCACCAGATGCATATCGACTCGCCGCTTCTTGTCGGGTTTCTTGCCGCGAGCGTCGGTTTCGGCTTTCTGCTCGGCGTGCTCGTTCTTCCGCGTCTCCACCGGCGAACGAATAACGACTGCGTGTTTCTCGGGATTCTGACCGCGGGGCTCGTCGTAGGCGCCTGCGCTTATCTTGCCGTGACGAATCCCGCCGCGCGCATTGGCCTTCTCACGGTGACGGCGTTTTTCGCGGGCGGCGTGCT
The DNA here is from genome assembly GCF_000698595.1 of Caballeronia glathei. Lineage (GTDB taxonomy): Bacteria > Pseudomonadota > Gammaproteobacteria > Burkholderiales > Burkholderiaceae > Caballeronia > Caballeronia glathei. Next base: position 45,598 of record NZ_JFHC01000062.1, read on the forward strand.
GCCGTCTTACTGGGCCATCGCCATGAAGCGTCTGCAAGGCATCCAGGCCGCTGCTGGTCTCGCGTTCATCAATACGATCGGACTGTTGGGCGGCTTTGTCGGACCGTATCTGTTCGGAATGGCAGAGACGGCCTCCGGTCGAAGCGATGCCGGGTTCACCGTGATTCTGGTCGCGGCGGTGCTCGGTCTCGCACTGATTCCGCTGCTGGCGAAGGCAATTCGCGGTGAGACACGCGTACAGCCCTCGTGCGAGCCGGCTGCACAGATGAAACCATAACGGGCACGCGGGAAGTGTGTGCTCTCAGAAAGGGATAGTCCAGCAATGAGATTGAGTGGAAAAGTCGCCATCATCACAGGCGCGGGGCAGGGGATCGGTGCAGCAACGGCGTTGAAGTTTGCGCGCGAAAAAGCGGTCGTGATTGCCTGCGACATGAATCTTGATTGCGTGGCGACGGTCGCGCACGTGTGCGCGGAAGCGGGCGCCGAAGCGAAAGCGTTCGCCGTCGACGTCACGGAGCGTACGCAGGTCGATGAAATGGTCGCCAAAGTACGCGACACATATGGACGCATCGATATCGTTGTGAACAACGCCGGTATCACGCGCGACGCCCGTCTGCAGAAAATGACGTTGCAACAGTTCGACGATGTCATCGATGTCAATCTTCGCGGCGTTTTCCATACCGCGCAGGCGGTTGTCGATACCATGATCGAACAGGGCTCAGGCGTCATCCTGAACGCAAGCTCCGTCGTGGGCATCTACGGCAACTACGGACAGACGAACTATGCCGCAACGAAGTTTGGCGTGGTTGGATTCACCAAGACGTGGAGTCGCGAACTCGGTCCGAAGGGCATACGTGTCAACGCCGTCGCGCCCGGCTTCATCGATACGCCGATCCTGAGGACGATCCCCGAAGACGTACTGTCGAAGATGCGCCACGAGGTGCCGCTGCGCCGGCTTGGCAAGCCCGAAGAAATCGCCAGCATCTACGCGTTTCTCGCGAGCGACGAAGCGAGCTACATCAACGGCGCCGTGATCGAGGCGACGGGGGGATTGTCGTTGTAGGAGGTTTGCAAATCATGGAAGAGACAAAAGCATGAATATCATCGACCTTTTGAAACCGAGGTCCGGGCTGCGCGTGCTCGTATCGGCGGGCGCAGGCGGGATCGGCGCGGCAATCGCCGAAGCGTTCCTCCAGGCGGACGCAAGGGTGTATATCTGCGATGTGAACCCGAATGCGATCGAAAGCGCCAAATCGCGGCTTCCCGGCCTTTACGCGGGTGTCGCCGACGTGTCGGACCGGACGCAGGTCGAGACCGTCATCGACGATGCGCGGCAGAAACTCGGCGGGCTCGATGTCCTTGTCAACAACGCCGGAATTGCGGGACCCACGGGTGCGGTCGAAGATATCGATCCGGCGCAGTGGGAAGCCACAATCGCCACCAACCTCAACAGTCAGTTCTATTTCTTGCGCAAGGCTGTGCCCGTCCTGAAGGAGACGTCGGACTGCGCAAGTATCATCGCCATGTCTTCCGTGGCGGGGCGTCTTGGCTATCCATTTCGGTCACCGTACGCATCGACGAAATGGGCGATTGCGGGACTCGTGAAATCGCTTGCGGCAGAACTCGGGCCGAGCAATATCCGCGTCAACGCCATCCTGCCGGGTGTCGTGGAAGGCGAACGGATGAACCGGGTGATCTCCGCTCGCGCGGATGCCCTCGGCATTTCGTTCGACGCGATGCGCGACGAGTATCTCAAGAAGATATCACTGCGCCGCATGGTCACCGTCGATGACATTGCGGCGATGACCCTGTTTCTCGCGTCGCCGGCTGGCAGCAATATTACGGGGCAGGCAATCAGCGTGGACGGCAACGTCGAATACCTGTAGAGACAACGCCGGCACCGACGCTGATCTGCACGCCGGCTTCGACGGCGCAGGAAGGGCAGATGGCACTCCGTGCGCAGCCGGGTTTGCCCGCTTCCGGCGCGCGAATGAAACGCCGTTCAATCCGGTGCTGGAAGCACGGTTATAGCATTGCCTCTGTGCGCATGGGTCGCGCAAGCAATAGGAACTCCCTGCATGGCCGGTGCTGGCTAAAGTAATCGTGTTGCTAAAGCGTTGTCCCCAGCACGCCGTGCTGCTAACTTGTCTGCCCATGGGAGCAATTTGCACTCGTTCATGAGCAGATCGAGTCGGGCGCGCGGTACGACGGTGTCTGCCCGCGGTCGAGATGTCTGCCGCGGCACGACTCGCCAATCATCCAAGCTCGGAACGAGGCGCACGTTTTGCAACCGTGGCCGGCGAAGGGGCTTCCGCACCGCTACCGTCGGGCATTTCTGGCGCTGCACGGCTTTCCTTGCCAGTGCGCCGGATGGCCTGTGGCGGCTGGCCCAAGGTACGGAGGAACGCGTGCCTCATCCGATCGCGGTCGAAGAAGCCCACTTCATCGGCGATGACATCCATCGAGTGGCGCCCCTGCTCGATCATCAGTCTCGCGGCTTCCACACGAAGATGCTCGATCGCTTTCCCGGGCGACTGACCGGTTTCCGCAGTGAAGGCCCGACTGAACTGGCGCGGGCTGAGATTCGCGACTTCGGCGAGTTCTTCGACGGATAAGGCGTTGCGCAGATTGGCGCTGGCGTAGTCGATGGCCTTCTGGATCCTGTCCGATTTCGGCTCGAGTTCGAGCAGCGCGGACAACTGCGACTGGCCGCCCGCACGCCGATGGTAGACAACGAGCTTGCGCGCCACCGTGCGCGATACTTCCTTGCCGTGGTCTTTCTCGATCATCGCAAGCGCCATGTCGATGGTTGCCGTCATGCCCGCTGACGTCCAGACCGAACCGTCGACGATAAAAATCTGATCTTCCTCGACGGCCACCTTCGGGAAGCGTCGCTTCAGATCACCTGCGAATCGCCAGTGCGTCGTCGCACGACGGCCGTCGAGCACACCTGCCTCGGCCAGAACGAAAGCCCCGGTGCATGGAGCCACCACGCGCCTGGATGTCTTGAGCGTGCGTTTGACAAAACCGCTCAGTGCAGGCGAAGCGAGGTCGGTTTCTACACCCGAAGCGAACATGACCGTATCGAAGACCGCATCGCCGAAAGGCTCGCTGTCTATCCTGATGCCCGCCGAGGCGGACACGAGTCCGCCCGCTTCGGAAAGGACGGTCACTTCGTAGGCCGGCTCATCGAGCACGAGATTCGCGAGTTCGAATACGCTGACTGCCGCGAACCCGATCATATGGAAATTGGGGAACACAACGAAGCCGATCGTGTGCATGCTGACCCTCCTGCGGCATGTCATAAATCGAGTGTCTTTATGACGTTTCCGACACCAACAATATTCCCTATCCTTGGCTCATGCCCTCAGCGCCTCAGCATCAATGCCGGGCGCCATGGCACGCAATGCCGCGCGACGACCTGTGTCCGACCGCTCCGAAGGCATCAGTAGACCCGGTAAGGAAAGTTGATATGGATCGTCGTTTAGTCATTCTAGCGCTTGGCATGTTCGCAATGGGCACCGACAACTTCGTGGTGGCGGGCATTCTTCCAGGCGTTGCGGCATCGCTGCATACCTCGGTCAGCGTCGCCGGCCAGATGGTGACTCTCTACGCGCTCTCGTATGCGGTCATGGCGCCGGTGCTGGCGGCCGTGGCCGGAGGGTGGCCGCGCAAGCTCATTCTCGTACTGGCGCTTGGCATCTTCGTCGCCGGCAATGCGATCAGTGCGCTCGCCACCGACGTGAACACGGTTCTTCTCAGCCGCGTGCTGGCGGGGTTCGGCGCGGCTCTGTTCTCCCCCACCGCGCTGGGCGTTGCTTCCGCGCTTGCTGCTCCCGAGAAGAGAGGCAGAGCGCTTTCGATCGTGACCGCCGGACTGACCGGAGCAACCGCTCTTGGCGCTCCCATCGGCACGTTCATCGGAGGATTCGGAAGCTGGCGGACCACGCTCTGGTTCGTCACGTTGCTGGGCCTTGCTGCAATGCTCGGCGTGTGGACGCTGCTGCGCTCGCTTCCGCAGCCCCCAGTCGTGACGCTGAGGGCCAGGCTGGCGCCGGTTCGCGACGTCCCCATTGCGCTGACCCTGCTGACTTCCCTGTTTGCGTTTGGCGGCTTCCTGATGGTCTACACGTACGCGGGCCTCGTGCTCGATCGCGTGACCGGCGGCGACGAACGCGTGCTCGCCGGCATGCTGCTCTTCTGGGGTATCGCCGGGACGATTGGAAACGTGCTGTGCGGCCGGCTGGTCGATCGCTTCCCCAGTCGCACGATCGTCAACGTGGCCCTGTGGATTGCCATCGTCAATTTTTGCGCTTTGCCGTGGACCTCCATCCATGTGATGAGCGCTGCCATTGCCCTGACGATCTGGGGGATATGTGGATGGGGCCTCATCGTGCCGCAGCAGCACCGGCTGG
>NZ_JFHC01000063.1 GCF_000698595.1 Caballeronia glathei
CTCTCATCCGCAAGCGATTTTTGAAGAAATATGACAGCAGCCTTATTAGCCTTCCGCGCAACCGTAAATAACCAACCAAACGACCAGGCTACCTCGGCAACGCGCTCGCCCACATGCCCAAGCGCCCATGCCGAAGCGCACTTGCCATCGAACGATAAAAGCGGACGCAGAGCGTCTAGAATATAAGGTTCTCTGCACCCAACCACTCGTATCCCTATGCGCTCGCGAATCGCCAAACGCCTTCCCCCGGACGCCGACAAGCTCGTCGGCCTCTCCCTAGCGCTGTTCGCGTCAGGCAGCCGCATCGAAGACCGCTTCTGGGAAGCGCGACTCGACGCGCTCCTCGCCAAGATCGTGCGCAACGGCAATCAGACCACCCTGGACGCCGCACTCGATCACCTCCAGCAAAATCACCCCGACGCTTACGGCGCCCTCGCCGACATGGCCGAGACGCACAGCGAGTCGTTCACGGCCGACATCGATGGCGTGCCGCACGAGGCGCTGCTTATCGCGGCGCCTGTCCTCGCGTGGACGCGCTATGCGATTCCGTCGGGAACGCTGAAGGGCGACGTGATTGACGCGCTGCGCACCCAGATGCAGGCGCACGTGCTCGCGGCAGGCGCGCGAGTGGCGGTCGCACCCTATCTGTACAGCATCGACCAGTTGCCCCGCCATCACGTCGACACCGCGCGCCTCGCGCAGCAGCTGATGCAAACTGCGCTCGTCGGCGCGGCAACGCGGCTGAATCTCTCGGATTTGCCCGAAACGTCGCCCATTCTCGCCGACCCGCGTTTTCTGCTCGCCGTCGCGGTCGTGCCGGCCGGGGCGCCGCTCTTTCGCTGGCAGGAAGATGAAAACGGCAACCGCATCGAACGCGGCCAGTGCCTCGAGCAATGGGCGGCGCAAGGCGGCGCGAGCTTCGCCGCGATCCTGCCGGGCTGCGAATTCGAATGCCTTCTGCCGGACGCCTACTACTCCGCCTGCCGCGACGCCGACGAGCAGGTCCGCCCCCACACCGTGCGCACGGCGGTGCGCTACCTGTTCGACACCCTCGGCGCCGCGCCGCAGGAACTGCGCGCGGTGATCGCCGGCTTCGGCGAACGGCGCATCGACGAGTACCGCGTCGGCTTTACGCGCCGCGGCAGCAATGACGTGATCTACGGGGTCGTCTGGCCGCTTTACGGGCGCGAAAACGGCGAAATCGGCATGGAAGAGGAAGCGGTCGACCTCGAAGGCGCCGACGGGCCGGTCGAGGAAATCGTCGCGCTGCTCAAGAAAACGGGCGTGACCGACGTGCGCCGCCATGCCGGACGCTTCGAGCCGGAATACTGCGATGACTGCGGCGTGCCGCTCTACGCGGACCCGCTCGGCGAGATCGTCCATGCCGAAATGCCGGAGGACGCCGAGCCGGCGCAGCCGCACTTCCACTAAACGTCACTCGCGGCGCGCAGCGCCCGCCTGCCGTACCGAGCCCCACCATCGAGCGGGGCTTTTTGCATTTATGCCTACGTCTTCCGGTCAGGGCGCCAAAACGGGCGGATTTTGTCACTATCGAATCCACGACGCACGCCCGTCGCCAGCCCGGCCTCCCGTTTGAGAGCGGAGCCGCGCGGACCCAAGAACGCACATAGAGGCAGCCATGAAATTCACAATAATCAACTCCGATGCAGAACGGCGCGAGGGGCTCAAGACGCTCCTGCGCCACATCGACCGCCACGCGCATTTCAACGAGGCCAAGGACTGGCGGCAGGCGCGCCATGCCGTTGACCGGCTGGACCCGGACCTGATCGTGATCGACTGGCAGGACACGATGCGCGCCGCCGACCTGGGCGAGCTGCTCAAGCCGTATCCGGGGTTGCCGGCGGCGGCCGTCGTCGACGATGCGGCCCCCGCGCGCGTGCGCCGGCTCCTGGAGGCGGGCGCGCTCGGCGTGGTGCCGAGAACGCTCGACCCGCAGTTGCTCGTGCGTGCGCTCGAGATGGTCCTGCTCGGCGGCCATTACGTGCCGGCGGAGGCGCTCGATTCCGAGCTCGTGCGCGAATTCGCGCCGCGCCGCTATCCCGACGCGGCGAAGCCGCTGCCGAGCACGCGGCGCTTCGCCACGCTCTCCCCGCGTCAGCAGCAGATCATGCGCTGCGTGCACATGGGCAACACCAACAAGGTGATCGCCAAAACCCTCGGCATCAGCGAGGGCACGGTCAAAATCCATCTGGCGAGCATCTTTCAGCAACTTGGGGCGGTGAATCGTGCCGCCGCAGTCGCGATTTACAACGGCTGGCAGAACAATTGCCTCGAAGTGCTGCGGCGTGAAAGCGATGCGTCGGCTCGCCCCGCGCTGGGCGAGCCCGGGCCTGTGCCGCTGCGGGCGTCGAATGGGAAGTACCCTGCGCAGGCGGAACACGACGCGCTCGCGTTGCCGCTCGCCGCCGAGCCTGCCAGAGGCTTCGGGCAATAGGCGCGCGCGATGTACCGCAGGCAGGCGAGCTGCTGCGTGGACGCACACGTTTTACGTGCAGCGAGTAATATGCAGTTCATGGGGTTCTTCTACACACCGCTTCCGCTTTGGCTTGCAGTCGGTGGCTGGATCGTCACCGCGGGCCTGCTCGCGCTCGCGTTCATGCACGGACCCTTTCGCCGCCTCCAGGACGCCACGCTCCAGCACGTGTGGCTCGGCATCATCGTCGCGGTAACCGTTTTGTGGGCGTGCAACGCCTGGTTCGACGACGGGCCGGTCATCCATCTGCTCGGCGCGACGCTGATGGTCACGCTCTTCGACTGGCAGCTCGCGCTGATCGGAATGGCGGCCACGACCGGGCTGGCGGCAGTCGTGCTCGATGCGCCGTGGCTCGGCGTATCGATTACTTATCTGCTGTTCGGCGCGTTGCCGGTCGGCGTCTCGGCGCTGCTGCAGCGCGCAAGCAACGCGTGGCTGCCGCGCAATCTCTTCACGTTCATCATCGGCCACGGCTTCATCGTATCGGCTGTCGCCGTGGCAGCTGCGTGCGGCGCGACCGTGCTGATGGAGATGGCGCTCGTGGGCAAGCCGATCCCGATTCCGCCCGCATTCATGCTCGGCTCGCTCCTGCTTGCAGCAGGCGAGGCGCTCTTCACGGGGCTGCTCACCATCCTCATCTCGGTCTACAAACCCGCCTGGATCACGACCTACGACGTAAGGCGCTACCGTCTCGATCGCGGGCCGCGCGTCTGATTCCATCCGCCTTCACGCATCGGCGTCCGGCCGCGAGCGACGGCTCGCCGCGGAAATTGCGATAAGATGGAACTCCTTCCCCTCGCCCGGCATCTTACGTGCCTGTGTCCTCTTAGCGTCGAACTTGATGGAAAGTAATTACGCACCGCGCCGACTGCTTCGGCTCGTCGGCCGGTTGGCGGTATGCGCATCGCTGGCATGCACCGTCACCGCTTTTGCCGACACGCTCGACGAACGCAACGAACTCGTCCACCACTTCGTCACCGATTTCAAGGCCAACCCGCTCATCGCCGACTGCGCGGCGCATGGCAGCTTCGTCGCGAGCACGTCGACGGCATTCGATCATGTGGAGTTTCCCGCCACCTCGTTCGATTCGTCGCATTCCTCGCTCATCCCGTGGAACGATTCCTTCGATGATCGCAAGCAGCGCATCAAGGTCGACAACGTCGTGACGGTGGAAGGCCTCGGCATGAACAAGGACGGCGACCGCGATCCCGCGACGCTCAAGTTCCGCTGCGGCTACGTCGGCAGCCAGATGCTCGCGTTCGGCTGGAACGACCCCGTGCCGCCGTCGAAAGCCCGCGCGGAGCCGCGCAGCACGACGCGAAGCACGAAGGGCAAACACGCGGCGAAGGGCAAGTCGTCGGCGTCGAAGTCGTCCAAGACAACAACCAGCAAATCGAAGACGAAGTCCAGCAGCGCGAAGACGTCGACGGCCAAGACACAGTGACCCTGCCGCCACCGGCGGCTGCGGCAAAAAAAACGAAGGGCGTGATTACCGAGCCGTGATCACGCCCTTCGCTTATCCACGCGGGCAAGGACAGGTCGCAGGTCAGAACGCCTGCACGTGCCACAGGATCGCCTGCAGCATCGCCGCGCCGAGCGCCGCGCTGCGCTCGCCGCTCCAGCCGACGCGCTCGTCGGGCAGGTTGTCGTTGTCCTTGAACGGCATCTCGAGCGTGAGCGACAGGCAGCCGAATTCGTTGCCGACGTATTTCGACGCGAGCTTGAGCGCATCCGTCTGGTATTTGCTCGACTCGTAGCCGTGCACGTCCTGGAAATCCGGGCTCGCCAGCTTGAAGGATTCGATGAACGCCGCCTGCTCCTTCGCCTGCGTTTCGGTAAAGCCCGGCAGCATCTCCGAGCCCGCGACGAACACATACGGAATCGCTTCGTCGCCGTGGATATCGAAGAAGAGATCGCAGCCGGTTGCATGAATCGCGTTGCGCACCGCGAACACCTCGGGGCTGCGCACGGCGTCCGGCTCCATCCACTCGCGATTCAGGTTGGCGCCCGCCGCGTTGGTGCGCAGGTTGCCGAGCACGCTGCCATCGGGATTCATGTTCGGCACGATATGGAACACGGCGTGATCGAAGAGCTTGCGCGCGACCGGATCGCCCGCCCAGTCGCCCCAGCCCGCGAGCCGCTTCGCCAGCCCTTCGACGAACCATTCCGCCATCGTCTCGCCCGGATGCTGGCGCGCGATGATCCAGATGTTCTTCCTGGGCGCGGCGGCGCCCGTCTCGTCGTCCTCGCCTGGCAGGCCCAGCGTGAGCAGCGACATCGGCCGGCCCTGCACCGTCCGGCCGATGTCGGTGAGCGCGGCGTGCGGCATCTGCTGGAGCGCGCCGAGAAACTCCGAGTGGCGCTCCTCGCTGTACGGCTCGAAATACGCGTAGTAGATGCGGTCGAACTCGGGCGTGTGGTCGATGGTCATCACGCGGCCGTCGTAAGTCGTCGGCACGCGGAACCAGTTGACGCGGTCGTAGCTCGCCGCCGCGCGGTACCCGCGCCAGCCTTCGGCGAACGCGCAATCGGCGGCGTTCTCGAAGGTCATCACGAGGCGTTCGCCGCGTGCGCCCGACACGCGGTAGTAGAACCACTGCGCGAACTCGGCGTGGCTGTCGGCCCGCACGCGCAGGCGGATGTCGGCGGGATTGTCCGCGGAAAGGACTTCGATCGCGCCGGCGTCGAAATTGCTCGTGATGGAGATGCTCATGATGTTTCCCTCGTTCGCTTCACTCGGCGACGCGCCGGCGAAACACATATGTCGTGTCGTTCGATGCCTTCTTGTCGAACCTGTACCCTTCGCTGTCGAAGCCCTGCAGCGCGAGCGGCTCGTCGATGCGATTCTCCACCACGTAGCGCGCCATCAGCCCGCGTGCGCGCTTCGCGTGAAAGCTGATGATCTTGTAGCGGCCGCCCTTCCAGTCCTCGAACACCGGTGAGATCACGGGAGCCTCGAGCAGCTTCGGCTTCACCGACTTGAAGTATTCCTCCGACGCGCAATTGACCAGCACGCGCGCGCCGCGCTGCTTCTTCAACTGAGCGTTGAGCGCCGCCGTGATGCGTTCGCCCCAGAACGAGTAGAGGTCGCGCCCGCGCGCATTCGCGAATTTCGTGCCCATCTCCAGCCGGTACGGCTGCAGCAGGTCGAGCGGCCTCAACAGGCCGTAAAGGCCCGACAGCACGCGCACGTGATTCTGCGCGTAGTCGAGGTCGCCCGCCGAGAGCGTCTTCGCCGCGAAACCCTCGTACACGTCGCCGTTGAATGCGAGCATCGCCTGCTTCGCGTTGTCGGTGTCAAAGCGCGTCGACCAGTCGGCGTAGCGCTGGAAGTTCAGTTGCGCGAGCGGGTCGGAGATGCGCATCATGCTGCCGATCTGCTGCGGCGAAAGCCTTCTCAGGCCGTCGATCAGTTCGGCTGCGTCGTCGATGAATTCGGGGAGCGTGTGCTTCTTGACGTGCGGCGGGGTCTCGTAGTCGAGCGATTTGGCGGGCGAAAGAACGATTATCATGGAGGCTCGCCGGCACGCCGCCGGCGACAAAGGACATAAAGCCCCGATTGTATCGAATGGAAAATTCCCCTGCGCTGCCGGCGCTTCACGTGGTGCTGGATTCGAACGTGTGGATCGACATCCTCGTGTTCGACGACCCCGCCACGCGGCCGATCCGCGCCGCGCTCGAAGCGCGCACGCTCAAGGCGCTGATCGACGCGCGCTGCCTGAACGAGCTCACACGCGTGCTCGACTACCCGCAGTTCGTGCGCATGGCCGTCGACAAGGCCGCGGCCCTCGCGACACTCGCGCGACTGTCGCAACTGGTCGCGCCCGAGCCGCCAGAAGACGCCGACGAGCGGCCGCTGCCCAAATGCCGCGACCGCGACGACCAGAAATTCCTCGAACTCGCGCACGCGTCGAAGGCCGACTGGCTCGTCTCGAAGGACCGCGCGGTGCTCAAGCTCGCGCGCCGCACCGCACGCGACTTCGGCTTCCGGATCGCGCAGCCCGCGCCGTTCGTCGAGGTTTTCGAAGCCCGCGCGCTCGCGCAATCGAGTGCCGTTTAAAATGGAACGCGCACCGGACACCGCAACGGACTCATCCACGCCCTCATCATGAACGCCACGCACGAACTCCCGCAAACGCCCGCCGAACTGGGCTTCCCCTCGCGCCTGCCGAACGTCGGCACGACCATCTTCACCGTGATGAGCGCGCTCGCCGTGCAAAAGAACGCGGTCAACCTGGGTCAGGGTTTCCCCGATTTCGATTGCGATCCGCGCATCGTCGACGCGGTCGCGCAAGCCATGCGCGACGGCCACAACCAGTATCCGCCGATGGCGGGCGCCGCGCCCCTGCGCCAGGCGATCGCGGCAAAAATCGACACGCTCTACGGGCGCGAATACGACGCCGATCGCGAGATCACGGTCACGGCCGGCGCGACACAGGCGCTCCTGACCGCGATCCTCTGCTGCGTGCATCCCGGCGACGAGGTCATCGTGATCGAGCCGATGTACGACAGCTACGTGCCGTCCATCGAACTGGCGGGCGGCACGCCGGTATTCGTGTCGCTGGAGGCGCCCGACTACGCGCTGCCCTTCGACAAGATCGCCGCGGCGATCACGCCGAAGACGCGCCTCATCATGATCAACACGCCGCACAATCCGACGGGCCGTGTCTGGCGCGAAGCGGACATGCGCAAGCTGGAGGAGATCGTGCGCGGCACGAACGTGCTGATTCTCTCCGACGAAGTCTACGAGCACATGGTCTACGACGGCGCGCCGCACGAAAGCGTGTCGCGCTATCCGGAGCTCGCGAAGCGCAGCTTCGTGGTGTCGAGCTTCGGCAAGACGTTTCACGTGACCGGCTGGAAGGTCGGCTATTTAGCCGCGCCCACGGCGCTGACCGCCGAGTTCCGCAAGGTCCACCAGTTCAACGTGTTCACGGTGAACACGCCGATGCAGATCGGCCTCGCGCACTATCTGCAGGACCCGGCGCCGTACATGAACCTGCCCGCGTTCTACCAGAAGAAGCGCGACTTCTTCCGCGCCGGCCTCGCGAACAGCCGCTTCAAGATGCTTCCCTGCGACGGCACGTACTTCCAGACCGTCGACTATTCCGCCATCAGCGATCTGCCCGAGGCCGAATTCGCGCAGTGGCTCACGAGCGAGATCGGCGTGGCGGCCATTCCGGTCTCGGCGTTCTATCACGAGAGCCACGAATCGGGCGTCGTGCGCTTTTGCTTCGCGAAGAAGGAAGAGACGCTGCAACTCGCGCTCGACCGTCTCGCGAAGCTCTGACCGAAGGCGCGGGTGATGCGACACGCGATTGCGTCACCCGCGAGCCCGGCCGGACACCTGGCCCGACGATCACCCGCGCTGTTGCGCCTGCGCCTTCTGCTGCTCCATGTAGGCGAGCCGGTCGGCCGTGACCTTCTGCGCGGCGGACCGCTCGCCGACCATCCTGCCATGCGCCTTCCAGTCGATGCCGGCTTCGAGCAGGAAATCCCGCCCATACACCACCTTCGTCGCGAGCCCGACGAGCGGCAGGCTCACGAACGCGCAGACATCGGCGATACTGAAGGCCGTGCCGCCGACATACGGATCGAACTTCGCGATGCGTGCGAATCCCGCGATGTTGCGGTTCAGCATCTTTTCGGCGCGCGACTTCGTGTAGTCGGTCACCGTGCCGCCGAAAAAGGCCTGCTTGTACAGATCACGGGCAACGAGTTCGAGGTGCAGATCGATGAAGATCGCCAGTTCGCGCTCCTTCGCGGCCCGGTACGAATCGGGAGAAAAGATCGCCTTGTCCGGATAGGCGCCAGCAAGATATTCGACGATCGCCTGCGACTCGGCGAGCGGGCCCGCTTCGGTCTCGATGTACGGCACCTTGCCGAGCGGCGAGCGCGCGAGAGTCGCCGCGTCCTGGCTGAAATTCGTGCGCACTTCCTCGAACGCAATGCCGTGCTCGAGCAGGACGAACTTGACCTTGTTGAAATAGTTGGACAGCGGAAAACCGTACAGCTTGAGCATCGGACATCTCCTCAGTTGGAATCATTCATCGGTCTTCGTCATGAAGACGTGACATCATTCTAAAAACAGCACGTTCGTGCGAATCTAACAGAATCAGGAGTCGATCAACATCATGAGCCTTCGCGATTTGAAGATCGAGACAATCGGGATCGTCGGCAGCGGCGCGATGGGACGCGGCATCGCGCAGATCGCGGCGACGGGCGGCCTCACCGTGCGTCTCTTCGACACGAACCCGCAAGCAGTCGGCGCGGCCCGCGACTATCTCTCCGATACCCTGAACAAACTCGCCGCGAAAGGCAAGCTCCAGGAAGCCGACGCGCACGCGGCCCTCGCCCGCGTCCACGCGGCAGGCGATGTGAGCGAGCTGTCGGACTGCGACGTGGTGATCGAGGCGATCGTCGAAAAGCTCGATGTCAAGCGCGAACTCTTTCGCGAACTGGAGGCGGTGGTCGGCGGCGAATGCGTGCTCGCGTCGAACACGTCGTCGCTGTCCATCACCGCAATCGCCGCGGGCTGCGCGCGCCCGGAGCGCGTCGCGGGCTTTCACTTCTTCAACCCGGTGCCGCTGATGAAGGTGGTCGAGGTGATCGACGGCCTGCGCGGCGACCCGGCCGCCGGCGACGCTCTGATGGACCTCGCGCGCCGCATGGGCCACACGCCGGTGCGCGCGAAGGACATGCCGGGCTTCATCGTGAATCACGCGGGCCGCGGGATGAACACCGAGGGCCTGCGCATCGCGAGCGAGGGCGTCGCGAGCTTCGCGGACATCGACCGCATTCTGCGCGAGCAGGCGGGCTTCCGGCTCGGGCCGTTCGAGCTGCTCGACCTCACCGCGCTCGACGTGTCGCATCCGGTGATGGAGTCGATCTATCACCAGTTCTACGAGGAGCCGCGCTTCACGCCGTCGCCGATCACCGGCACGCGGCTCGCGGGCGGGCTGATCGGGCGCAAGGCCGGCGAGGGCTTCTACAAGTACGTGGACGGCAAGCAGCAGGTGCCCGGCGAAGCACCCGCGCCTTCGACGCTGCCGCGCCGCGTGTGGATCAGCCGCACGTCGCATGCGGCGCGCGAGCAGGTGCTGAAGGTGATCGCGAAGTCCGACGCCGCCGTGACCATCGACACCGGCAACACGCCGGCGCCCGATTCGCTCATCGTCGTGACGCCGCTCGGCCACGACGCGACCACGGCGGCCGTCGCGGAAAATCTCGACCCGGCGCGCGTCGTCGCGATCGACACGCTCTTTGCGCTCGACACGGTCGCGCGCCGCACGATCATGACGACGCCCGCGACCACGCGCGCCTCGCGCGACGCCGCCCATGCGCTCTTTGCCGCCGACGGCGTGCCCGTCACCGTGATCCGCGACTCGACGGGCTTCGTCGCACAGCGCGTGGTGGCGACCATCGTGAACATCGGCTGCGACATCGCGCAAAAGCAGATCGCGACGCCCGAGGACATCGATCTCGCCGTGACGCTCGGCCTCGGCTATCCGCACGGACCGCTCGCGCTCGGCGATACGCTCGGCGCGAAGACGATCCTCACGATCCTGCGCAATATCCACGACGTGCTCGGCGACCCGCGCTACCGGCCTTCACCCTGGCTCGCGCGGCGCGCGCAGCTCGGCCTTTCCCTCACTCACCGCGAGAATTAAGCAATGAGCGCCGAACTCTTGACCGACCGCCCCGCCGGCAGCGACACCACGCTCGTCCTGAAACTCTCGAACCCGGGCGCGAAAAACGCGCTGCATCCCGACATGTACGCCGCCGGCATCGAAGCGCTCAACACCGCCGAGCGCGACAGCTCGGTGCGCGCGATCGTGCTCACCGGCGCGGACAACTTCTTCTGCGCGGGCGGCAACCTGAACCGCCTGCTCGAAAACCGCGCGAAGGACCCGTCCGTGCAGGCGGACAGCATCGACCTGCTGGGCGAATGGATCGCGGCGTTCCGCTCGTCGACGAAGCCGGTGATCGCCGCCGTCGAAGGCGCGGCGGCCGGCGCGGGCTTTTCGCTCGCACTCGCGTGCGACCTGATCGTCGCCGCCGACGACGCGCGGTTCGTGATGTCGTACGCGCGCGTCGGCCTCACGCCAGACGGCGGCGGCTCGTGGTTCCTCACGCGCGCGCTGCCGCGCGCGCTCGCAAGCGAGATCCTGCTCGAAGCGAAGCCGATCGGCGCGGTGCGCCTGCACGACGTCGGCGTCGTGAACCGGCTGACGCGCCGCGGCACCGCGCTCGATTCGGCCATCGCGTGGGCCGACGATCTCGGCAGCATGTCGCCGAAAGCGCTCGCGCGGATCAAGTCGCTGATCACGTCCGCCGACGTCCAGCCGCTCGCCGCGCATCTCGATGCCGAACGCGACAGCTTCGTCGATGCGCTGCATCACGGCGACGCGCTGGAAGGCATCAGCGCGTTCCTCGAAAAACGCCAGCCGAACTACAAGTAAATGAGCCACTACGAACTGCCCAAGCGCCGCCGCATCTTCCTGATGCGCCATGGCGACGTCACCTATTTCGACGACAGCGGCCGCGCGATCGATCCCGAAAGCGTCCCGCTGAACGAGCGCGGCCGCGAGGAAGCGAGCGCCGCCGGCCGCGAGTTTGCCGCGCAGGGCGTGCACTTCGACCGCGTGATCGCGAGCGGCATGCCGCGCACGATCGAGACGGCACGGCGCGTGCTGGAGGAAACCGGCCAGTCGCCCGAGGTCGAAATCTGGCCGGAGTGGCAAGAGATCCGCGGCGGCCATCTGCGCGACCTATCCACCGGGGATATCGAACGCGCGTTTCTCTCCGTATTCGACGGCGTCGTGCCGGAGGACGTGCGCTTCCTGGGCGGCGAGACGATCGGGCAGTTGCTCGATCGCGTATTGCCGGGCGTCGCCCGGCTGCGCGCCGACGCGACGTGGGACACGGTGCTGCTCGTGCTGCACGGCGGCGTGAACCGCGCGCTGCTCTCGCACGCGATCACGGCGGGCGGGCGCGCGTTCTTCGGCCATCTGTCACAGGCAACCGGCTGCATCAATGCGCTCGACGTCGGCGACAAACCAGGCGACTGGGTGATCCACGCCGTCAACCATTCGCCGCCCTCGCCGCTTCACACGGGCGTGCGAAACACCACGATGGAACTGCTCTACGCGCAGTTCCTGCGCTACAAGGCGCATGACATGAAGTGACAGGCTCGCGTTTCGTGCGCGCACAGACACAGACAGCGTCGAGCACGGCGCGGCCGCGCACGAACCGTCAAATGGAGGCGATGATGGCAGCAGAAAACGACCAGCAGGACTATTCCGCATTCGAAGGCACGCGGCCCGTCAACGAACACCAGAGCTTTGACACCGATGCGCTCGCTTCGTGGCTCGCAACGCATGTCGAGGGCTTCGCGGGGCCGCTCACCGTCGAGCAGTTCGCGGGCGGCCAGTCGAATCCCACCTACAAGCTGATCACGCCCGGGCGCAGTTACGTGATGCGCTCAAAGCCGGGACCGTCGGCGAAACTGCTGCCGTCGGCGCACGCAATCGAGCGCGAGTATCGCGTGATGGATGCGCTGCGCACGACCGACGTGCCCGTCGCAAGGATGTTCGCGCTGTGCGAGGACGAAAGCGTGATCGGGCGCGCGTTCTACGTGATGGAGTTCATCGAGGGCCGCGTGCTGTGGGACCAGTCGCTGCCCGGCATGACGCCCGCCGAGCGCGGCGCCATCTACGACGAGATGAATCGCGTGATCGCGGCGCTGCATTCGGTGGATGCCGGCGCAATCGGCCTCGGCGACTACGGCAAGCCGGGCAACTACCTCGATCGGCAGATCGGGCGGTGGAGCAAGCAGTACGTGGCGTCCGAAACCGCGACGATCGAACCGATGAACCGCCTCATCGAATGGCTGCCGAAGCACATCCCGCGCGGCGCATCGCAGGCGAGCGAACGCGTGTCGGTCGTGCATGGCGACTACCGCCTCGACAACCTGATCTTCCACGCGAGCGAGCCGCGCGTGCTTGCCGTGCTCGACTGGGAACTGTCGACGCTCGGCGACCCGCTCGCCGACTTCGCCTATCACTGCATGGCGTGGCACGTCGACCCGACGCAGTTTCGCGGCATCGCGGGGCTCGACTGGGCGGCGCTCGGCATTCCCGACGAAGCGGCGTACGTCGCGCGCTATTGCGAGCGCACGGGCCTCACGATCGAAGGCGACTGGAACTTCTATCTCGCCTACAACATGTTTCGCATCGCCGCGATTCTGCAGGGGATCATGAAGCGCGTATCGGAGGGAACGGCATCGAGCGCGCAGGCGGTGGACGCGGGCCGCCGCGCGAAGCCGATGGCCGAACTCGCGTGGCGCTATGCGCAGAAAGTGCGCACCTGATGTCCGACGCCTGACACCCGAGTCCGCCGGGCCAACCATGCAACGAGGAAACGAATGAATTTCGACTACACACCGAAAGTGCAGGCGTTGCGCGAAAGACTGATCGCTTTCTTCGACGCCCACATCTATCCGAACGAGCGCGTGTACCTCGAAGAAATCGCGGCCAATCGCGCGAGCGGCAACGCGTGGGTTCCCACCGAACTGATCGAGTCGCTGAAGGACAAGGCGCGCGAGGCCGGCCTCTGGAACCTCTTTCTGCCCGAGTCGCAGCGCGGCGCGGGTCTGACGAACCTCGAATACGCGCCTCTATGCGAAATCATGGGTCGCGTGCCCTGGGCGCCCGAAGTGTTCAACTGCAATGCGCCGGATACCGGCAACATGGAGACCATCGAGCGCTACGGCAGCGACGAGCAGAAGCTGCAATGGCTCGAGCCGCTTCTGCGCGGCGAAATCCGCTCGGCGTTCCTGATGACGGAGCCGGAGGTGGCGTCGTCGGATGCGACGAACATTCAGTGCAGCATCGTGCGCGACGGCGACAGCTACGTGATCAACGGCCACAAGTGGTGGTCGTCGGGCGCGGGCGATCTGCGCTGCAGCATCTACATCGTGATGGGCAAGACGGACCCGGGGGCGCCCAGGCATCAGCAGCAGTCCATGGTGCTCGTTCCCGCCGACGCGAGCGGTATCACGGTGCACCGGCCCCTGAACGTATTCGGCTACGACGACGCACCGCACGGCCACATGGACGTCATGCTCGAGAACGTGCGCGTGCCGGCATCGAACATCCTGCTGGGCGAGGGACGCGGCTTCGAGATCGCGCAGGGGCGCCTGGGCCCGGGCCGCATCCACCATTGCATGCGGCTGATCGGGCTCGCGGAGCGCGCGCTCGAACTGATGACCAAGCGCACGTCGCAGCGTGTCGCGTTCGGCAAGCCGATCGCGCAGCATGGCGTGACGCAGGAACGCATCGCCGAGGCGCGGATCATGATCGAGCAGGCGCGCCTTCTCACGCTCAAGGCGGCCTACATGATGGATACGGTCGGCAACAAGGGCGCACGCGGCGAGATCGCGATGATCAAGGTGGTCGCGCCGAACATCGCGTGCCAGGTGATCGACTGGGCGATCCAGGCGCACGGCGCCGCCGGCATCTGCGACGACTTCCCGCTCGCGTACGCGTACGCGTCGGCGCGCACGCTGCGTCTCGCGGACGGCCCTGACGAAGTGCATCGCAATGCGATCGCCAAGCTGGAACTGTCGAAGTACGTCGCGCCGCCCGCGGATTCCGCACACGGCCGTTAAGCGTGTTCCGGATTACGCCGTGATGGCGGCGGCCTCGCGTGCCCGCGCGGGCCGCCCGCGCGAACCGTCCATGTCGCGGGCGTCAGAAATAGTGTCGCGTGACGAACTCGGCGACACACGCGGGCTTCTCGCTTTCCCGGACCTCGACCGTCACGAGCCATACCACCTGCACGGCGCCGTCATCGACATCGATCACCGTGTCGGCGGCGAAGGTCGCGCGCAGGCTCGAGCCGACGCGCACCGGCGCCATGAACCGCACACGGTTCAGCCCGTAGTTGACGCTCATGCGCGTCTCGAGCGGCACGCATTGCGCCAGCCACATCGGCACGAGTGCAAGCGTGAGGAACCCGTGCGCGATGGCTGCGCCGAACGGCGCCTCGCGCCGCGCACGTTCAGGGTCGACATGAATCCACTGATGGTCGCCGGTGGCATCGGCGAAGCGGTTCACGCGCGCCTGGTCGATCTCCACCCAGTCGCTTCGATACGTCGCGACGCCGGCCGCCGCATGAACGTCTGCGGCACTGCGCAGGCGGTCTGCGCTCACCGCAGCGCCGCCGGATTGCGCAGGCCGAAAAGCGCCGCCGAGTCCACGGTCAGCACGAGTTCGCCCTTCTGGTTATGCGCTTCCCAACGCGTCGAAACGATGCCGCGATCCGGCTTGCTTGCGGAGACGCGCTTGTCGAGCACGCGCACCGTGAGGCGCACCGTGTCGTCGACCCGCACCGGCTTCAGCCAGCGGATATTGTCGAGTCCGGGCGAACCCATCGATGTCGAATCGCTCAGCATGTCGCGCACGAGAATGCCCATCATCGCGGAGCAGGTGTTCCAGCCGCTCGCGATCAGCCCGCCGAAATGTGACGCCTCGCCCGCCTGCTCGGACAAATGAAACGGCTGCGGATCGTAGCGCTGCGCGAATCCGACGATCTCCTCGCGCGAAAAGGTGTGCGCGCCGAGCTGCACGGCCGATCCGACTTCGAAATCCTCATAACTGAACGTCATGCCCTGCTCCTCCTTGTCAATGTGTCAGGCTTCAGTGCTCGCAAATGCAGGCAGCGATGCAAAACGCGCGAGATGATGATCGACATCCCCGAGCGTCGTTTCGATGATCGAGAGCCGCTTGAACCAGTGCGCCGCCGCGACTTCGTTCGTCATGCCCATGCCGCCGTGCAACTGCACCGCCTGCTGGCCGACGAAGCGCGCCGCCTGCCCGACGCGCGCCTTCGCCGCCGAGACCGCCTGGCGCCGCGTGTCGGCATCGGCGCTCGCATAGCGTGCTGCCGCGAGATACGTGATCGAGCGCGCCTGCTCGGCGTGGATCAGCATCTCGACCATCCGATGCTGCAGCGCCTGAAAGCGCGCGATCGGCGTGCCGAACTGCTGACGCGTCTTCGTATATTCGACGGTCGCCTCGTTGAGCGCGTCGAGCGCGCCGAGCGCTTCCGCGCACAGGAGCATCGTCGCGTAATCGGCGATCTGCTCGAACGTTGCCGCACCAAATTGCGCAGCGGCGTGCGCGCCACCGAGACGCGTGGCGGGCGTGCCGAAAAAGTCGAGCGTGGCGGCGCGCCGTCCGTCGATCGTCCGGTAATCCGTGACCCTGGCATTCGCGGCATCGCGTGCGATCAAGAAAAGGGCGATCTCTCCGTCGAGCCGCGCCGGCACGATCCAGTAGTCGGCCTGCGCGCCGTGCTGCACGATCGACTTGCGGCCTTGAAGCACGAATGCGCCGCCTTCGAGCCGCGCGGTGGACCGCAGATCGAAGAGGTCGTAGCGCGCATGCGGCTCGTGAAATGCCACCGCCAGCCTGATCGCGCCCTGCGCCACGCGCTCGAGCAGCGCACCGGCCGCGTTATCGCCGTGCGAGGCCGCGAGCCGCAACACCTCGGTTCCCGCGGCCGTGGCCCAGTACGGTTCGATGACGAGCGCGCGCCCCAGCTCCTGCATGACGATCAGCATGTCAACCGGGCCGCCGTCGAAACCGCCATGCGTTTCGGGCACCGGCAGCGCGGTCAGGCCGAGTTCGGTGAATGCCTGCCAGTGCTTCGCATCGACACCCGCCTGCGAGGCCACGATTTTCTGCCGCGCATCGAAGCCGTATTCGTTGTCGAGGTAGCGGCGCAGCGCGTCGCGGAACTGCTGTTGCTCGTCGGTGAAATTGAAGTCCATGCGCCGCTCCTCACAGTCCCAGAATCATCTGCGCAATGATGTTCTTTTGAATCTCGTTCGAGCCGCCATAGATCGAGGTCTTGCGGAAATTGAAGTAGTACGCGGCGAGCGGCGCGGCATCGTCGTCTCCTGCAATGCTGTGGTCGCGCTCGCCTTCGAGGAACGCGGGATCGAAGGCCGCGGCCTCGGGGCCGATGGCGTCGAACATCAGTTCGGTCAGCGCCTGCTGGACCTCGGTGCCCTTGATCTTCAGCATCGACGCCTCGGGCCCGGGGCCGCGCCCTTTCGTCTCGCTCGCGACGACGCGCTGCACGGTCACTTCCAGCGCCATCAGTTCGATTTCGAGCGCGGCGACCTTCGCGGCGAACACCGGGTCGTGCAGCAGCGGGCGGCCGCTCTTCTGCTGGCCGAGCGCGAGCCGCTTCAGGAACGCGAGTTCCCGCTTCGACTGCCCCATGCGCGCGATGCCGGTCCGCTCGTGGCCGAGCAGATATTTCGCATAAGTCCAGCCGCGGTTCTCCTCGCCGACGAGGTTCTCCGCGGGCACCGACACGTCCTCGAAGAAGACTTCGTTGACCTCGTGGTCCTCGTCGAGTGTGATGATCGGGCGCACGGTGATGCCGGGCGTCTTCATGTCGATGAGAAGGAAGGAGATGCCCTCCTGCTTTTTCGCGCCCGGGTCGGTGCGCACGAGGCAGAACATCATGTCGGCATGTTGCCCGAGGGTCGTCCAGGTTTTCTGGCCGTTGACGATGTAGTGATCGCCGTGACGCTCGGCGCGCGTTCTCAGCGAGGCGAGATCCGAGCCGGAACCGGGCTCCGAGTAGCCCTGGCACCACCAGTCGGTGCCGTCCAGAATGCGCGGGAGATAGCGGGCTTTCTGCGCGTCGCTGCCGTATTTCATCAGCACTGGCGCCACCATCGATACACCGAACGGCAACACGCCCGGCGCTCCGATGCGCGCGCATTCCTCGTCCCAGATGTGCTGCTGCGTGGCATCCCAGCCGGGGCCGCCATGTTCCTTCGGCCACGCGACGACCGACCAGCCGCGCGTGCCGAGCAGGCGGTGCCAGCTCGCGAAGTCGTCGCGGTTCAGTCGTTTGTGGTTCAGCACCTTCTCGCGCAGCGACCGCGGAAGATTGGCCTCGAGCCAGGTGCGAATGTCGGCGCGAAAAGCGTCGTCGGCGGGGGAATAGCTCAGATCCATGCGCGGTGTCTCCTGTATCGACAGGAGCTGGCGCTTTGGCGCTTACTCCTGTCCCATGCAGAGCATTCATGGCCCGCATCGGCCATGAACAGACACCGCGCCATGACTTACTGCAGCGGTTCCTTCAGTGCGGCCGGTACGGACAGCGGCATCACGTCGATACCTTCCTCGATCAAGGCGTGCGCGTCTTCCGGCGTCGTGACACCGCGAATATTGCGCGCGGGCGCTTCGTTGTAGTGAATGCGCCGCGCCTCTTCGGCAAAGCGATCGCCCACGTTCTCAGTGTTCTCCAGCACCTCGCGCAAAAACCGCAGCGCCCGGGCCTGGACCGCGGTCGCATCGGTCGCGCCCTGCTTCGCTTGAGGCTGCTGCGAAGGAGCGCTGTCGTTGCGAGCCGACGACAAATTCAGGCGCGGCGCCGAAGGCATGCGGCTCACCTCGGTCGTCGAGCAGACGGGACATGCGACCAGCCCGCGCGACAACTGCGATTCGAACTCGTCGGTTGAAGCGAACCAGCCTTCAAAACGATGTTCGTGGGAGCACTTTAAATCGAGGACCTTCATGCTGATCGGAGCTTCAGTGGAGTTTATCGCAAAACTGCGTTTTGTGAACGATCGTTCGAAAATGCTCTTACGCTGATGGTTTGCTGAATAACCGGGCGAGTGATTGATTTTAGCCCTTCGCCCGGACCTCTGCTGAGCGGGTTCCTGCCGTAAAAAAGCGGCCGTTGCGGCCGCCCTCTTCATATCTCGCTCAACCCGCGCCGGATCAGCCGCCGGTCGGCGCGCCGGGTTGCCATGCGCCGGACAGCAGCTTCTCGAGCCAGAACACGCCGATGATCGTCTTCACATCGCTGATGCGGCCGCTCTTCACCCAGTCAACCAGTTGCGCTTCGTCCGCGACGAACGTTTCGAGAAACTCGCCGTCGTCGAGCTTGCGCTCCCCTGCGGTGAGCCCGCGAGCCAGATACAGGTCGATGAACTCGGTCGAGTACGAAATGACCGGGTGAATGCGCGTCAGGAAGAACCATTCGCGGGCCGTGTAGCCGGTCTCTTCCTGCAACTCGCGCTTGGCGCACGTCAGTTCGTCCTCGTTCGGATCGAGCTTGCCCGCCGGAAATTCGACCAGCACCTTGCCGATCGGATAGCGGTACTGGCGTTCGAGAAGCACGCGGCCGTCGTCGAAGAGCGGGAGGATCATCACCGCGCCGGGATGCTCGACGTATTCGCGCGTGGCGTGCTTGCCGTCGGGCAATTCGACCGTATCGCACTTGAGTGTCAGAAACTTGCCCTCGTGAACGGTGACGCTTTCGACCGTCTTTTCGATGAGGCCGTCGTCGCTTGTCGGGAGTGAGGAATGTTCAGCCATCGTGGCGCCTTGTGCGAAGTGGGCCGCGACAGCATGAGACGCTGTCAGCGGCGTTTGACGAGGTACTGATATGTGAAACCGGGAAACGCGAACACCACGAACAGGCTGAAGGTGACCGCGTAGAACTGCCAGCCCTGATCGAAGCGATTTCCAGCGCGCGCCTCCAGCATGAAGCCGAGCGTGCCCACGACGAGATAAAGGACGATCAGCTCCGCGATGCGGATCCATGCGTTCTTCTTCGCTTCACCGTGCGGTTTGCTCGCGAGGTTAAGCGGAATGACAGCGAAGAGCCGCTGGTTCACGAACGGAAGGTTGGCGCCCACGAGCGCCAACAGCACAATAAACCAGCCCGCAACCGACATTACAGCGGCAACGTGTGCGTAATGGCGGTGAGGCACGCCGTCATCAGCGGGCCCGGCACGAGGCCGAGCACGAGCACGGCAAGACCGTTGAACGCGAGCAGGCCGCGGTTCAGGCCGCCCGCGACGATCGGCGATGCGTCCTGCGGCGCGTCGAAGTACATCAGCTTCACGATGCGCAGGTAGTAGAACGCGCCGACCAGCGATGTAATCACGGCGAGCACGGCGAGCCACGTCAGGCCGGCGTTCATCGTCGCTTCGAGCACGGCGAGCTTCGCGTAGAAACCGACCGTCGGCGGGATGCCGGCGAGCGAGAACATCATGATCATCATGACAAACGCGAACACCGGGCTGCGCTGGTTCAGGCCCTTGAAGTCGTCGATCATTTCGGCTTCGAAATCGCGGCGCGCGAGCAGCATCACCACGCCGAACGTGCCGAGCGTCGTGACGAGATAGATGATGCTGTAGAACATTGCCGAGCTGTACGCACCGGCGGCGCCCGTCACCTTGCCGTCGACCACGCCGGCGAGCAGCCCGAGCAGCACGAAGCCCATGTTCGAAATGGCCGAGTACGCCAGCATCCGCTTGATGTTCTTCTGCACGATACCGGTCACGTTGCCGACGATCAGCGACAGCGCCGCGAGAATCACCAGCATCTCCTGCCAGTCGACGGCGAGCGGCAGCAGGCCCATCACCAGGAGGCGCAGGCCCCACGCGAACGCGGCGACCTTCGGTCCGCCGCCGGTGAGCAGCGTCATGGCGGTCGGCGCGCCCTGATAGACGTCGGGCACCCACATGTGGAACGGCACCGCGCCCATCTTGAACGCGACGCCGGCCACGACGAAGATCACGCCGAAGAGCAGCACCGCGTCGTTGATTCGGCCGGAAGCGACGGCCTTCAGCACTTCGTTCAGTTCAAGCGAGCCGGTCGCGCCGTACAGCATCGAGATGCCGTAGAGCAGGAAGCCGGATGCCAGCGCGCCGAGCACGTAGTACTTCATCGCCGATTCATTCGCCTGCGGCGCATCCTTGCGCAGCGCGATCACCGCGTACAGCGACAGCGACATCAGTTCCAGACCGAGATACAGCGTCAGGAAATTGTTGCCCGAGATCATCACGCACTGGCCGAGCAGCGAAAAGAGGCCGAGCAGGAAGAAGTCGCCGCGAAAGAGGTCGCGGTCTTCCAGATACCTGCGCGAGTAGATCACCGACACCGCAAAGCCGAGACTCACCACTGCCTTCATCGCGCTCGCGAACGGATCGACGATGTACATGCGCGCGAAGAAGTAATGGGTTTGCGGATCGAGGGCGTTCACGGCGAACCACACGCCGACGACGAGCGTCGACACGAGCGAGATCAGATACGTGACGCGACGGCTCGACGGGCCGTAGATCGTGTCGTTCAACCACGCCACGACAATCGCCAGCATCAGGATCGCGTCGGGCAACAAGGCACTCATAGGGGCGTTTTGCATGATCTTTTAATTCCTCCGCACGACGTTACTGGGTGAGCGGCAGCTTCGACTGCGCGACGTGGGAGAGGAGGTTAGCCACGGATTCGTGCATGACATCGGTGAAAGGCTTCGGATGCAGGCCCATGTACAGCGTGAAGACGGCGAGCACGGTCAGCATGAAGATTTCACGCTTGTTGATGTCCGAGAGCTTCGCGACGTGGTCGTTCGCCACCGCGCCGAAGTGCACGCGCTTGTACATCCAGAGCGTATAGGCCGCCCCGAGGACCAGCGTGAACGTGGCGAGGAAACCGATCCAGAAGTTGTACTTCACGGCGGCGAGAATCACCATGAACTCGCCGACGAAACCGGACGTGCCCGGCAGGCCGCAGTTCGCCATCGCGAAGAGCATCGAGAACGCGGCGAACTTCGGCATCGTGTTGACGACGCCGCCGTAATCCGAGATCTGGCGCGAGTGGACGCGGTCGTACAGCACGCCGATGGAAAGGAACATCGCCCCCGACACGAAGCCGTGCGAAATCATCTGGATAATCGCGCCTTCCACGCCGAGCTGGCTGAAGATGAAGAAGCCGAGCGTGACAAAGCCCATGTGCGCAATCGACGAATACGCGACGAGCTTCTTCATGTCCGTCTGCACGAGCGCGACGAGACCGATGTAGATCACCGCGATCAGCGACAGCGTGATCACCACAGGCGCCAGGAAGTGGCTCGCGTCCGGCGCGATCGGCAGCGAGAAGCGCAGGAAGCCGTAGGCGCCGAGCTTCAGCATGATCGCCGCCAGCACGATCGAGCCGCCCGTCGGCGCTTCCACGTGGGCATCGGGCAGCCAGGTGTGGACCGGCCACATCGGCACCTTCACGGCGAACGCCAGGAAGAACGCGATGAACAGCAGCACCTGCGGCGTAAAGCCGATCTTCGCCGCCTGCCACGTCGCGAGGTCGAACGTGTGCGTCTGCGTGTACAGGTACAGCAGCGCAACCAGCATCAGGAGCGAGCCCATCAACGTGTACAGGAAGAACTTGAACGCCGCGTACACGCGGTTCGGTCCGCCCCACACACCGATGATGATGTACATCGGAATCAGCGTCGCTTCGAAGAACACGTAGAACAGCATGCCGTCGGCAGTGGAGAACACGCCGACCATGATGCCCGAGAGGATCAGGAACGCTGCCATGTACTGCGAAACGCGCGAGGTGATCACCTCCCAGCCGGCGATCACGACAATCACCGTAATCAGCGCGGTCAGCACGACAAACCACATCGAGATGCCGTCCACACCGAGGTGGTAGGTGATGTTGAAGCGCTCGATCCAGTTCGCCTGCTCGACGAACTGAAGCGCGGCCGTCGACGAATCGAAGCCGGTGATCAGCGGAATCGTGACGAGCAGCCCGAGGATCGCACCGATCAGCGCGGTCCAGCGCGCGGGGGCCGGATTTTTATCGGAGCCGACAGCCAGGACCAGGAGGCCGAAAACGATCGGCAACCAGATCGCGACACTGAGAATCGGAAAAGAGTGCATAGGGTCCCTCGCCTTATTTGCCGCCGAGCGTTACAAACAGGGTCAAGAGCCCCAACATGCCGATAATCATGGCGAACGCGTAGTGATAGATGTAACCGGATTGAAGGAAGCGGATCACACCGGCGAACCAGCCGACGAACCGCGCACTGCCGTTGACGATACCGTCGATGACGGCCTCGTCGCCCTCCTTCCAGAGTCCGCGGCCGATCGCGACCGCTCCCTTTGCGAAGACGACTTCGTTGATCTTGTCGCAGTAGTACTTGTTGTCGAGCAGCGTGTAGATGCCCGAGAAGCGCTGACGGATCACCGGCGGAAGGTCTGTGCGCTTGTTGTACAGGAACCACGCGACCAGCACACCCGCCAGCGCCAGCCACACCGGCAGACCCGAGAACGCGTGCAGCCCCATCGCAAGCCAGCCGTGGAACTCCTCGGCCATTTCGTGCAGCGCCGGATGGTTTTCGCCGATGAAGATCACCTTCTCGAACACCACGCCGTGCGCGAAGAAGTCGCCGAAGAGCATCGGGCCAATCGCGATCGCACCAATGATCACCGAAGGAATCGCGAGCATCACGAGCGGCAGCGTGACGACCCAGGGCGTTTCATGCGGCTCGTGCGCGTGGCCGTGATCGTCGTGGCCATGACCGTGATCGTCGTGACCGTGGCCGTGCGCCGCTTCGATGCCCATCGGCGACTCGGGATGCTTCGGTCCGCGGAAACGCTCTTCGCCGTGGAACACCATGAAGTACATGCGGAACGCGTACAGCGCCGTGACGAACACGCTCCCCACCACCGCGAAATAGGCGAAGCCCGAACCCGGCAGATGCGAATACTTCACCGCGTCGATGATCGAGTCCTTCGAATAGAAGCCCGAGAAGAACGGCGTGCCGATCAACGCGAGCGAGCCGATCAGCGACGTGATCCAGGTGATCGGCATGTACTTGCGCAGGCCGCCCATGTTGCGCATGTCCTGGTCGTGGTGCATGCCGATGATGACCGAGCCCGCGCCGAGGAACAGCAGCGCCTTGAAGAACGCGTGCGTTGCGAGGTGGAACACGGCGACCGGGTACGCCGACACGCCGAGCGCGACCGTCATGTAGCCGAGCTGCGAGAGCGTCGAATACGCCACCACACGCTTGATGTCGTTCTGGACGACGCCGAGGAAGCCCATGAAGAGCGTCGTGATCGCACCGATCACCGTCACGAAGGACAGTGCCGCGTCCGAATGCTCGAAGAGCGGCGACATGCGCGTGACCATGAAGATGCCGGCCGTCACCATCGTCGCCGCGTGGATCAGTGCGGAGATCGGCGTCGGGCCTTCCATCGAGTCCGGCAGCCAGACATGCAGCGGGAATTGCGCCGACTTGCCCATCGCGCCGATGAAGAGGCAGATGCACGCGACAGTCAGGAGGCCCCAGCTCGTGCCCGGGAACGTCATGCTCGCGAGCTGCGAGCCTTGCGCGAACACTTCGCCGTAGTTGAGCGATCCCGAATAGGCGAGCAGCAGGCCGATGCCGAGCAGGAATCCGAAGTCGCCGACGCGGTTCACGATGAACGCCTTCATGTTGGCGTAGATCGCGCTCTCACGGGTGTAGTAGAAGCCGATCAGCAGGTACGACACGAGACCCACCGCTTCCCAGCCGAAGAAGAGCTGCAGGAAGTTGTTGCTCATGACGAGCATCAGCATCGAGAACGTGAAGAGCGAGATGTACGAGAAGAAGCGCTCGTAGCCGTCGTCGTCCGCCATGTAGCCGATCGTGTAAATGTGCACCATCAGCGAGACGAAGTTCACGACGACAATCATCATCGCAGTGAGCGAGTCGACGAGGAAGCCGACTTCCATCTTCAGCGAACCGACGGTCATCCATTCGTAGATGGTGCCGTTGAAGCTCGCGCCCTTCAGAACGTCGAGGAAGACGATCGAGGACAGCACGAACGAGATCGCGACGCCGAGGATCGTGACGCGATGCGAGCCCTTGCGCCCTATCGCCTTGCCGAACAGCCCCGCGATCAGCGAGCCGACTAGCGGTGCCAGCGGAATCGCGAGCAGCAGGTTTTCATTGAGTGTCGTGGACATAACAGCCTAGCCTGAATTTAACCTTTGAGCTGATCGAGATCCTCGACGTTGATCGTGTCGAGGCTACGGAACAGGGTCACCAGAATGGCGAGACCGATCGCCGCTTCGGCTGCTGCAACAGTCAGCACGAAGAACACGAAGATCTGGCCATGCACGTCGCCGAGATAGTGCGAAAACGCGACAAAATTGGTGTTCACCGCAAGCAGCATCAATTCGATCGCCATCAGGATGATGATCACGTTGCGGCGGTTCAGGAAAATCCCGACGATGCTGATCGCGAACAGAATCGCGCCGAGCACGAGGTAATGGGCAAGACTCAACATTTCTCTTCTCCTTCTCGCTCAGCCCTTGTTGTCAACCGTACCCGCACCGACGTTACCGGTCACGGGCGGATTGGTCGCCGCGTCGGGCGCTTCCGTTTCCGACTTCATCTTGACCAGGCGCACGCGGTCCTCGCGGCGCACCTTCACCTGCTCGCTGATGACCTGGCGCTTGTTGTCCTTCTTCTCGCGGATCGTGAGCGAGATCGCCGCGATGATCGCGACGAGCAGGATCAGGCCCGCGATTTCGAACGCGAAGATGTAGTCGGTGTAGATGACCTTGCCGATCAGCTGCGTGTTCGACATCACTGCCCCGCCGCCGACGCCCGCGCCTGCCGTCACGTCATGCACCGGCGCGACGGTCGCGCCATAGCCGTGCCACAGGATCAGCGCGGTCTCGATGATGATGATCGCGCCGACGATGCTCGCCAGCGGCACGAACCGCTTGAAGTCGCGATGCAGCACGTCGAGATTGATGTCGAGCATCATGACGACGAACAGGAACAGCACCATCACGGCGCCCACGTAGACGAGAACCAGCAGGATCGCGAGGAATTCGGCCTGGAGCAGCATCCAGATCGCGGCCGCGTTGAAGAACGCGAGCACGAGAAAGAGCGCGGATGCCACCGGGTTGCGCGAGGTGATCACCTTCAGCGCCGACACGGTCAGCGATAGCGCGAAGATGTAGAACAGTACGGTCGTGAATTCCATGATTACCGGTTCATCGTTAGGCCATCATCAGGCATTGTGTTTGGACACAAGCACGCCTCGGTTGCAACGCTTCGGAAAACGCAAGGTGCAACCTCGGCGCGCACGCCGCAACAGCAGGTCGATTCAAATACGGGAACAACTCGGAGCGGGGTATCGTTTTCGTGGTCCTCGCTCCGTGCGCATCAACGATACGGTGCGTCGGCTGCCTTCGATGCCGCGATTTCCGCCTCGTAACGGTCGCCAACCGCGAGCAGCATGTCTTTCGTGAAATACAGGTCGCCGCGCTTTTCGCCGTGGTACTCGAGAATCTGCGTCTCGACGATCGAGTCGACCGGGCAGCTCTCCTCGCAGAAGCCGCAGAAGATGCACTTGGTCAGATCGATGTCGTAGCGCGTGGTGCGGCGCGTGTTGTCGGCGCGCGTTTCGGATTCGATCGTGATCGCGAGCGCCGGACACACCGCTTCGCACAGCTTGCACGCGATACAGCGCTCTTCGCCGTTCTCGTAGCGGCGCAGCGCATGCAGGCCGCGAAAACGCGGCGAGATCGGCGTCTTCTCTTCCGGGAACTGCACGGTGATCTTGCGCTGGAACGTGTAGCGTCCCGTCAGCGCGAGCCCCTTCAGCAGCTCGGTCAGAAAGAAGGTCTTGAAGAAGTTCTGAATTGCGGTCATGGTTATTTCATCCGCCCTTTATTTCCAGATGTTCAGTGGCGACATGATCCAGAAGCCGACCACGATCACCCACACCACCGACACCGGCAGGAACACCTTCCAGCCGAGACGCATGATCTGGTCGTAGCGGTAGCGCGGGAACGTCGCACGTGCCCAGATGAACACCGACAGCAGCAAGAAAATCTTCAGCACGAACCAGAAAACGCCCGGGATGAAGGACAGGAAGCCGAACGGCGCATCCCAGCCGCCGAGGAACAGCGTCGTCGCGATCGCCGAGATCACGATCATGTTGATGTACTCGGCGAGGAAGAAGAGCGCGAACGCCATGCCCGAATAGTCGATCATGTGGCCGGCCACGATTTCCGACTCGCCTTCCACGACGTCGAACGGATGGCGGTTCGTCTCGGCGATGCCGGAGACGAAGTACACGACGAACATCGGCAGGAGCGGCAGCCAGTTCCACGAGAGGAAATTGACGCCGTAGCCCGCGAAGATGCCGCGCTGTTGCGACGTCACGATATCAGACATGTTGAGCGTGCCCGCCACCATCAGCACGACGACGAGCGCAAAACCCATCGAGATTTCATACGAAACCATCTGCGCCGCTGCGCGCATGGCGCCGAGGAACGCGTACTTCGAGTTGGACGCCCAGCCGGCGAGAATCACGCCGTACACGCCGATCGACGAAATCGCCATCACATACAGCAGCCCGGCGTTGATGTTGCCGAGCACCGCTTCAGCCTGGAACGGAATGACCGCCCAGACCGCGAACGCGGGGACCACGGTCATGACCGGCGCGATAAGGTAGATCCACCTGCTGGCCTGAGTCGGCTGGATCACTTCCTTGAGCAGCAGCTTCAGCACGTCGGCGATAGGCTGCAGCAGGCCCATCGGGCCGACGCGATTCGGCCCGATACGCACGTGCATCCAGCCGATGAGCTTGCGTTCCCAGAGAATCAGGTACGCCACGCACAGCAGGATCACGACCGCGACCACCAGGATCCGGATGAGCGCCCACACCGTCGGCCATGCAACGCCCAGAATCTGCGTGCCGCCTGCGTTGATCGTATCGAACAAGCCCATTTACGCCTTCTCCACTACCAGTTCACCGAACAGGCCGCCGAGCGCGGCGCCAGCCGTCGTACCCGCCGACACGCGGACCACCGATTCCGCCAGGTTCGCATCGCGAATCGCGGGCAAGACCACCGAGAGATTGCCTTGGCCGATGCGCACGGCGTCGCCGTTCTTCAGGCCGAGCTTGTCGAAAAGCGACGTCGGCAGCGCCGCGATGTTTGCGTCGCGAGCCGCGGCCGTCAGATGCAGCGACTCCGCGCGGCGCGACAACGCGTCGGCGTGATAGATCGGCACATCGGCGAGGCGTTCGAACTTGCCAGCCTCTTGCGCGGCAGCCGTCTTGCGCTTTGCCGCGACACCCGTCTTGTTCGACAGACGCGCGCTCAGGTCACCCGTGCCGAGCGCTGCGTTACGCACTTCTTCCGCCGTATCGAACTCGAAGCCACGCAACTGAAGCAGGCTGCCGAGCACACGCAGGACCTTCCAGCCCGGACGCGTCTCGCCGAGCGGACGCACCACGCCGTTGAACAACTGTGCCGTGCCTTCGGCGTTGACGAACGTGCCCGACGTTTCCGTGAACGGCGCGATCGGCAGCAACACGTCGGCGTAGTCCATACCGTGCTTGAACGCCGACATTGCGACGACCATTTCCGCTTGCTTCAGCGCGGCGAGCGCCTGCGCCGGGTTGGCCGTATCGAATTCCGGCTCCACGTTGAAGAGCACGTAGCCCTTGCGCGGCTGCTCGAACACTTCGCGAGCGTTGAGCCCGCCTTCGCCCGGCAATGCATCGACGAGATGCGCGCCGACCGTGTTGGCCGCTTCCGTGAGGAAGCCGAGCGTCGCGCCCGTGCTGTCGGCGATCCACTGGGCCGCCGCCTGAATCTGTGCGAAATCGGGGTGCTGAACCACGCTGTTGCCGAGCAGCACGACGCGCTTCTCGCCCGCCGACAGCGAAGCCGCCACGTCCTTCGCGGCCGCCGACACTTCGCGACCGGCAAACGCCTCCGGCAGCGCGACACCGCGCGCTTCGGCCACCGCCGCGGCGATACCCGCAAGCTGGTCGAGCCACGCCGACGGCGCCGCGACCACGCGATGCGCGGCCGGGATCAGCGAATCGTCGTTGCTTGCGTGCAGGAACGTGAGCTTCGCGCCGTTCTTCGCGGCCTGGCGCAGACGCGCTGCGAACAGCGGATGATCGCGGCGCAGGAACGAGCCGACGACGAACGCCGTGTCAACCGTCGTCAGGTCCGCGATCTTCACGCCGAGCCACGGCGCGCCGTCGCCCGCGGGTGCGGAGAAATCGCTCTGACGCAGACGGAAATCGACGTTCGGCGTACCGACGCCTTCAGCCAGTTGCTTGAGCAGATACAGTTCTTCGACCGTGCTGTGCGGCGTAGCGAGCGCAGCGATGGCGTTCGCGCCATGATCGGCCTTGATGCCAGACAGACCCTTCGCGACATATTCGAGCGCGGTCTGCCAGTCGGTCTCGATCCACTTGCCGCCTTGCTTGAGCATCGGCGTGGTCAGGCGCTCGGCGCTGTTGAGCGCTTCGTACGAAAAGCGATCCTTGTCCGAGATCCAGCATTCGTTGATGGCTTCGTTTTCCATCGGCAGAACGCGCATCACGCGGTTGTTCTTCACCTGCACGACGAGGTTGGCGCCGACGGAATCATGCGGGCTCACGGACTTGCGGCGCGACAGTTCCCACGTACGAGCGCTGTAGCGGAACGGCTTGCTCGTCAACGCGCCGACCGGGCACAGGTCGATCATGTTGCCCGACAGTTCCGAGTCGACCGTCTTGCCGACGAACGACGTGATTTCCGAATGCTCGCCGCGGCCCAGCATGCCGAGTTCCATCACGCCGGCGATTTCCTGGCCGAAGCGGACGCAGCGCGTGCAGTGAATGCAGCGCGTCATTTCTTCCATCGAGATGAGCGGGCCGACGTTCTTGTGGAACACCACGCGCTTCTCTTCGCTGTAGCGTGATTGCGACTTGCCGTAACCGACGGCCAGATCCTGCAGCTGGCATTCGCCGCCCTGATCGCAGATCGGGCAGTCGAGCGGATGGTTGATCAGCAGGAACTCCATCACGGACTGCTGCGCCTTCACGGCCTTGTCGGACGTCGTGCGAACGATCATGCCCGCCGACACCGGCGTCGCGCAGGCGGGGACCGCCTTCGGCATCTTTTCGACTTCGACGAGGCACATCCGGCAGTTCGCCGCGATCGACAGCTTCTTGTGATAGCAGAAGTGAGGAATGTATGTATCGACCTTGTGCGCAGCCTGGATCACCATGCTGCCTTCAGGCACCTCTACCGTCTTGCCGTCAATTTCTAGTTCAACCATGATGGGGAATGGTCCTCAAACCTGATCACGCGGTAAGCGCTTCAGACGCCGCGTGGTGCGCGTGTCCGCCGACGAGACAATGCTTGTGCTCGACGTGATATTCGAATTCGTTCCAGAAGTGCTTGAGCATGCCGCGCACCGGCATCGCCGCTGCGTCGCCCAGCGCGCAGATCGTGCGGCCCATGATGTTTTCGGCCACCGAGTTGAGCAGATCCAGGTCTTCCTTGCGGCCAAGCCCGTGCTCGATGCGATGCACGACGCGATAGAGCCAGCCGGTGCCCTCGCGGCACGGCGTGCACTGCCCGCACGACTCCTCGTAGTAGAAGTACGACAGGCGCAGCAGCGAACGCACCATGCAGCGCGTTTCGTTCATCACGATCACCGCGCCCGAACCCAGCATCGAGCCCGCCTTCGCGATCGAGTCATAGTCCAGGTCGGTCGCGAGCATCATGTCGCCCGGCACGACGGGCGCCGACGATCCCCCCGGAATCACCGCCTTGACCGATTCGCCGCGTACGCCGCCGGCGAGCTCCATCAGCGTCGAGAACGGCGTGCCGAGCGGAATCTCATAGTTGCCCGGACGATTGACGTCGCCGGATATCGAGAAAATCTTGGTGCCGCCGTTGTTCGGCTTGCCCATTTCCAGATAATTCTGCGGGCCGATAGCCAGCAGGAACGGAACGGCCGCGAAGGTCTCGGTGTTGTTGATGGTGGTCGGCTTGCCGTACACGCCGAAGCTCGCCGGGAACGGCGGCTTGAAGCGCGGCTGGCCCTTCTTGCCTTCGAGCGATTCGAGCAGCGCCGTTTCTTCGCCGCAAATATACGCACCGTAACCGTGGTGCGCATGAAGTTCGAACGAGAAACCCGAGCCGAGGATATTCGCACCGAGATAACCGGCTGCGCGCGCTTCTTCGAGCGCCGCCTCGAACACCTTGTAGACCTCCCAGATCTCGCCGTGAATGTAGTTGTATCCGACGGTGATGCCCATCGCGTACGCGCCGATCGCCATGCCTTCGATCAGCGAGTGCGGGTTCCAGCGCAGGATGTCGCGGTCCTTGAATGTGCCCGGCTCGCCTTCGTCCGAATTACAGACGAGGTACTTCTGCCCGGGAAACTGGCGCGGCATGAAGCTCCACTTCAGGCCGGTCGGGAAGCCCGCACCGCCACGGCCGCGCAGACCCGACGCCTTGACGTCGGCGATCACCTGCTCCGGCGGAATCTTTTC
Source organism: Caballeronia glathei (assembly GCF_000698595.1). GTDB lineage: Bacteria > Pseudomonadota > Gammaproteobacteria > Burkholderiales > Burkholderiaceae > Caballeronia > Caballeronia glathei. The sequence goes on from NZ_JFHC01000063.1 coordinate 30,678, forward strand.
TTCGAGGATGCGACGCAGCTGCTTGTAGCCGCCGCGCGCCACGTAGTCTTCGAGATGCCAGTTCTCGCCGTTTAGTCCGGCGAGAATCAGCGGTTTGATGTGACGATCGTGGAGAGACGTCATTTCGAAAGTTCCTCGATCAACTGGTCGATCTTCTCGCGGCTCATGAAGCTGCACATGCGGTGGTTGTTCACCAGCAGCACGGGCGCATCCCCACACGAACCGAAGCACTCGCCTTCCTTCAAGGTGAACCTGCCATCGGGCGTGGTTTCGCCGAAATCGATGCCGAGCTTTTGCTTCAGATACTCGGCGGCGCTGTCCGAGCCGCCATCCGGACCCAGCTGGCACGGCAGGTTCGTGCAGAGCGTAATCTTGTGCCTGCCGACCGGCGATGTCTCGTACATCGTGTAGAAGGTCGCGACTTCCTGCACGGCGACCGCCGGCATGCCGAGATAGTCCGCGACGAACTGCATGAGCTCGGGCGAGAGCCACCCGTGCTCTTCCTGTGCGGTAGCCAGCGCCGACATCACCGCGGACTGCTTCTGCTCCGCGGGATATTTCGCGATCGCTCGATCGATTTCTTTCAGGCCTTCAGCTGAGATCATTTTCAGACACGACTCTTTCAATTCCTACCGAACGAAAACCTGCCGCGCCCTTCTTGTTGCGGCAGACCTGGCGTCCTGCTGTTGCTTGTTCGCCTGAGAGGGCGGCGCGTTCTGCTACGTGCGGCGCGCGCCTGGCAGGCGACCGAATTTGGATCAGCGATCGATCTCGCCGAACACGATGTCCTGCGTGCCGATGATCGTCACTGCGTCGGCGATCATGTGGCCGCGCGCCATTTCGTCGAGCGCGGCGAGGTGCGCGTAACCGGGCGCGCGAATCTTCAGGCGATACGGCTTGTTCGCCCCGTCCGACACCAGATAGATACCGAATTCACCCTTCGGATGCTCGACGGCGGCGTAAGTCTCGCCCTCGGGCACATGGAAGCCTTCGGTGAAGAGCTTGAAGTGGTGAATCAGCTCTTCCATGTTGGTCTTCATGCCGACCCGCGACGGCGGCGCAATCTTGTGATTGTCGATCATCACGGGGCCAGGATTCTTGCGAAGCCACTCAATACATTGTTTCGCGATCCGCGTCGACTGCCGCATTTCCTCGACGCGCACCAGATAGCGGTCGTAGCAGTCACCGTTCACGCCGACCGGAATATCGAAGTCGAGCTGGTCATACACTTCGTACGGCTGCTTCTTGCGCAGGTCCCACTCGATGCCCGAGCCGCGCAGCATCGCGCCCGTCATGCCGAGCTGCATCGCGCGCTCCGGACTCACCACGCCGATACCCACGAGACGCTGCTTCCAGATCCGGTTGTCGGTGAGCAGTGTTTCGTACTCGTCGACACAGTGCGGGAAGCGCATAAAGAAGTCGTCGATGAAATCGAGCAGCGAGCCCTGGCGTTTCTCGTTCATCCTCGAGAGCGCCTTCGCATTGCGGATCTTGGACGCCTTGTATTGCGGCATTGCGTCAGGCAGGTCGCGATAGACACCGCCCGGGCGATAGTACGCCGCGTGCATGCGCGCGCCCGAGACCGCCTCGTACACGTCCATCAGGTCTTCGCGTTCACGGAACGCATACAGGAACACCGCCATCGCGCCGACGTCGAGCGCGTGCGAGCCGATCCACATCAGGTGGTTCAGCACGCGCGTGATTTCGTCGAAGAGCACGCGGATGTATTTCGCGCGCACCGGCACGTCGATGCCGAGCAGCTTCTCGATGGCCAGCACGTAGCCATGCTCGTTCACCATCATCGACACGTAATCGAGACGGTCCATGTACGGCACCGACTGGATGAAGGTCTTCGTTTCGGCCAGCTTCTCGGTGGCGCGATGCAGCAGGCCGATGTGCGGATCGGCGCGCTGGATCACTTCGCCGTCGAGTTCGAGCACGAGGCGCAGCACGCCGTGCGCTGCCGGGTGCTGCGGGCCAAAATTCAGCGTGTAGTTCTTGATCTCTGCCATGGCATTCTCTTAGTGTTTCAGACCGCCATAGCGATCTTCGCGGATCACGCGCGGCGTGATTTCGCGCGGCTCGATCGTCACCGGCTGATAGACCACGCGCTTTTCTTCCGGGTCGTAACGCATTTCGACATAGCCCGAAACCGGGAAGTCCTTGCGGAACGGGTGGCCGATGAAACCATAGTCGGTGAGAATGCGGCGCAGGTCCGGGTGACCCTCGAACACGATGCCGTACAGGTCGAACGCTTCACGCTCGTACCAGTTCGCCGACGACCATACGTCGACGACGGACGGCACGATCGGCACTTCGTCGTCCGGTGCGAACACGCGCACGCGCAGACGCCAGTTGTTCGAAATCGAGAGGAGATGCAGCACGGCGGCGAAACGGGGGCCGTCGTAGGCGCCTTCGCCGTAGGTCGAGTAATCGACGCCGCACAAATCGACGAGTTGTTCGAAGCCGAGCTTGCGATCGTCGCGCAATTGAAGCGCAACTTCCGCATAGTTGCTTGCCTTGACCACGATCGTCAGTTGCCCGAGCGACTCCGTGATGCTCTGCAGGCGGTCGCCAAACGCCGCCTCGAGGTTCGCTTTAAGGGTCTCGAGTTTGCTTGCCATAGTTGGGGAGGCTCAGGCCTTATTGACGGGCGATGGTGTTGGTGCGGCGAATCTTCGCTTGCAACTGAATCACGCCGTAGACCAGCGCTTCCGCCGTCGGGGGACAGCCGGGCACGTAGACATCGACCGGTACGATCCGGTCACAGCCGCGCACGACGGAATAGGAATAGTGATAGTAGCCGCCGCCATTCGCGCACGAGCCCATCGAGATCACCCAGCGCGGTTCGGCCATCTGATCGTAGACCTTACGCAGCGCAGGCGCCATCTTGTTGCACAGCGTGCCGGCGACGATCATCACGTCCGACTGGCGCGGACTCGGACGAAACACCACGCCGAAACGGTCGAGGTCGTAGCGGGCGGCGCCCGCATGCATCATCTCCACCGCGCAGCACGCGAGACCGAACGTCATCGGCCACAGGGAGCCGGTGCGCGTCCAGTTGATCAGCTTGTCAGCCGTGGTGGTGACAAACCCTTCCTTCAAGACCCCTTCGATACTCATTTGCTTTCCACTCCAGATGGGCCGCCAGCCAAAGCCGCCCATGAATCCGGTGATTTAACTGTCATTCCCAGTCGAGACCGCCCTTTCTCCAGATGTAGGCGAAACCGAGCAAAAATTCGAGCAGAAAAATCATCATGGCAATGAAACCGGGCCAACCGATATCGCGCAGGGCCACGCCCCACGGGAACAGGAAAGCGGTTTCAAGGTCGAAAATAATGAACAGAATGGCGACGAGATAGTAACGCACATCGAACTTCATACGTGCGTCTTCGAATGCTTCGAAGCCGCACTCGTACGGTGCGTTCTTCTCGGTGTCGGGCCTGCTGGGACCGAGGATCTTGCCGATGCTGACCAACGCTATACCTAAACCAGTGCCCACCAGAAGGAACAACAAGACGGGGTAATAGGGTGCGAGGTTCAAGGCTATCCTCAAGTCGGTTGGGTCAGTTAATCGATACGGGCGCTTTCAGCCGGGACAGACCACCCAGCCGGGAATTCGCTTCGGATCGCTCACGAACACAATCAGATCGTAAGCGTACTCCAGAAGTGACAATGCCAGCCGAAGCGATGCATGCGGCTGGCATTGGATAACTTTGGTGCCGACGGCGAGACTCGAACTCGCACAGCTTTCGCCACTACCCCCTCAAGATAGCGTGTCTACCAATTTCACCACGTCGGCACTGTCCTGCAATCCGGGAAAACAACTTCTAATTGCCGCGAATCGCTTCAAGACTTGAATTATAACTTGGCCCAACAGTTTGTTCAACGCACAAAAAGCGATTTTTGCGAAAAATTTATTTCGGCACTTATTTGGGCACGTCAGCGCCCGGCGCCGACGAAACGACCGGTGCCGAAGCCGGCGCGGAACCCGCGACGGCAGCCGATGCCGGCGCTGTTGCAGCACCGCCCAGCACGCCCGCCGATGCCTGCGGCTTGTAGCTGCCGAGGTACGTCAACGCAAGCGTCGAAATGAAGAACACGGCGGCGAGGACCGCGGTCGTGCGCGAGAGGAAGTTCGCGGAACCGGTCGCGCCGAACAGGCTGCCTGATGCGCCGCTACCGAATGCCGCGCCCATGTCGGCGCCCTTGCCATGCTGCAGCAGGACGAGGCCGATGACGCCCAACGCCGACAGCAACTGGACGACGATAATCAAAGTCTTCAAATACAGCATTTCCACTCACCTGGATCTTTAATGTTTGCGCAACACCGATGCGTCGCGATTTGTGCTTCCCGCGTCTGACCGGCCGCGCGGGTTCAGTTCGACGCGTTCTGCGCCGCCTGGCAGATCGCCAGAAAATCCTTCGACTTCAGCGACGCCCCGCCGATCAGCCCGCCGTCGATATCCGGCTGACCGAACAATTCCTGCGCGTTCTCCGGCTTGACGCTGCCGCCATACAGCAATTGCACGTTCGCGACCGCGGCGCCCTTATCCGCGAGCTTCGCGCGCACGAACGCATGAACCTGCTGGGCCTGCCCGGCGCTCGCGCTCTTGCCCGTGCCGATCGCCCAGACGGGCTCGTACGCGACGACGATCTTCGACGCCTCGTCTTCCGACAGAACCAGCAGCACCGCTTCGAGCTGCGTGCCGACGACCTGCTCCGTCGCGCCGGTATCGCGCTCTTCGAGCGTCTCACCGATGCACACGATGGGCGTCATGCCGGCGTCGAGCGCGCGACGCGTTTTCTGGGCGACCAGATCGGCGCTTTCGCGATGATACGCGCGACGCTCCGAATGCCCCACGATCGCGTACGTCGCGCCGAAATCGGCCGCCATATCCGCCGCGACCTCGCCGGTGTATGCGCCCTGCGCATAAGCCGACACGTCCTGCACGCCCCAGTCGACCACCGATCCGCCGAGCAACGCCTGGGCCTGCGCGAGATACGGATACGGCACGCAAACACCGACACGCACGCCGTTCTGCAAAGCCGATGCTCCCGCCGCCACTTCCGTCAGCAGCGTCGCGTTCTCCGCGAGCCGGCCGTGCATTTTCCAGTTCCCGACTACCAGTTTCGCTCGTTGTTTCGACATTTGTCTCGCCGCTCGACAGCCTTGCTGCCGCGTTGTCCGCGCATTGTTTGGTTCTCACCGCGCGCTCGAGATGAACGCGACGTGAATCGTCTGCAAAACACGCGATTTTACTGTGCCGCGGCGAAACCGGTCAAACCGCCGGAAATTTTCGCCGCGCAGCCAAGTGCCTGCGGACTAGGCGCCCTGCTTCCAGTCCAGCACGATCTTGCCGATATGCGTGCTCGCTTCCATCAATGCATGCGCGGCCGCAGCGTCTTCGGCCGGAAACACCTGGTGGATCACCGGCTTGATGCGCCCTGCCTCGATCTCCGGCCAGACGCGCTCTTTTAGCTGCGCCGCGATTCTAGCCTTGAACGCTACGGGACGCGGCCGCAGCGTCGAACCCGTGATCACGAGGCGCCGCCGCAGCACGTCGTTCAGATTGATCTCCGCCTTCGCGCCGCCGAGAAGCGCGATCACGCAGACGCGCCCGCCGTCGGCGAGCGCCTTCAGTTCGCGCGGCAGATAGTCGCCGGCGACCATGTCGAGAATCACGTCGACGCCGCGGTCGTTCGTGAGCGACTTCACCACCTCGACGAAATCCTCAGTCTTGTAGTTGATCGCGCGCTCGGCGCCCAGGTTTTCGCACGCGCGGCACTTGTCGTCGGTGCCGGCCGTCACGAACACGCGATGCCCGAGCGCCTTCGCAATCTGGATCGCCGTCACGCCGATGCCGCTCGAACCGCCCTGGATCAGCAACGTTTCTTCCGCGCCGTTTTCCCCGGCGCCCAGATGCGCGCGTTCGAAGACATTGCTCCATACGGTAAAGAACGTCTCCGGCAACGAAGCCGCCTCGATGTCCGACAGGCCCTTCGGCACCGGCAGGCACTGCTCGAGCGGCGCGGCCGCGAACTCTGCGTAGCCGCCGCCCGCGAGCAGCGCGCAGACGCGATCGCCCTTCTTCAGACCGAACGGGTTGTGCTTCGGGTCGAATGCGCCCTCGGCCGCATCGACGATCTCGCCCGCCACTTCGAGCCCAGGCAGATCCGACGCGCCCGGCGGCGGCGCGTAGCCGCCCTTTCTCTGGAACACGTCCGGCCGGTTCACGCCGGAGGCCGCGACCTTGATCAGCACTTCGCCCGGCTTCAGCGTGGGCATCGGGCGCTCGCCCGGCTTCAACACTTCGGGCGCGCCAAATTCGGTGATTTCGATCGCTTTCATCTGCTTCCCCTTGAGTCGAACTCGTCGATGATTCCGTAACCGGATGGAACTGTGGACGCAAGCAAAGCTTAGTCCACACTGCCATCGAGCCACGCAAAAAAGCGGCCGGTGCGCGAAAACGCAACCGGCCGCCCTGACATTACCGCATTACTGCTGCGGATGCGTCGGCTCTGCCTGCGGCGCACCCTCGTTCAGGAGCGCCTTCGCCGACAGACGCACGCGGCCCTTCTCGTCCGTCTGAATGACCTTGACCTTCACGATCTGGCCTTCCTTCAGATAGTCGTTGATGTCCTTGATGCGTTCGTTGGCAATTTCCGAGATGTGCAGCAGACCATCCTTGCCCGGCAGGATGTTCACGATCGCGCCGAAATCCAGCAGCTTGAGCACCGGACCTTCGTACACCTGGCCCACTTCCACTTCGGCCGTGATGTTCTCGATGCGCTTCTTCGCTTCGGCCATGCCTTCGCTGCTCGTGCTCGCGATCGTCACGACGCCGTCATCGGAGATGTCGATCGTCGTGTTCGTTTCTTCCGTGAGCGCGCGGATCACCGAACCGCCCTTGCCGATCACGTCGCGGATCTTTTCGGGATTGATCTTCAGCGTGATCATGCGCGGCGCGTAGTCCGACAGCACCGTGTTCGTGCCCGGAACGGCGCTCGTCATCTTGCCGAGGATGTGCATGCGGCCTTCCTTCGCCTGCGCGAGCGCGACCTGCATGATTTCCTTCGTGATGCCCTGGATCTTGATGTCCATCTGCAGCGCGGTCACGCCTTGCGCCGTGCCGGCCACCTTGAAGTCCATGTCGCCCAGGTGATCTTCGTCGCCGAGAATGTCGGTCAGAACGGCGAACTTGTTGCCTTCGAGGATCAGGCCCATCGCGATGCCCGCGACGTGCGCCTTCATCGGAACGCCCGCGTCCATCAGTGCGAGACAGCCGCCGCAGACCGACGCCATCGACGACGAGCCGTTCGACTCCGTGATTTCCGAGACGACGCGGATCGAGTAGCCGAATTCGTCGGCGGACGGCAGGCACGCGGCGAGCGCGCGCTTGGCGAGGCGGCCGTGGCCGATTTCGCGGCGCTTCGGCGAACCGACGCGGCCCGTTTCGCCGGTCGCGAACGGCGGCATGTTGTAGTGGAGCATGAAGCGCTCGCGGTATTCGCCTTCGAGCGCGTCGATGTTCTGCTCATCGCCCTTCGTGCCGAGCGTCGCGACGACGAGCGCCTGCGTTTCGCCGCGCGTGAAGAGCGCCGAGCCGTGCGTGCGCGGCAACACGCCCGTGCGGATTTCGATCGGGCGCACCGTGCGGGTGTCGCGGCCGTCGATGCGCGGCTCGCCGTTCAGGATCTGCGAGCGGACGATCTTCGCTTCGATGTCGAACAGCACGTTGCCGACCGTTGCGTTGTCCGCGGCCGTCGTGCCCGCTGCAGCGGCTTCCTCGGCGAGCTTCGCCGACGTCGCTGCGTACACTTCCTTCAGCTTGGTCGAGCGCGCCTGCTTGTTACGCAACTGATACGCGGCGAGCAGTTCGCCTTGTGCGATTTCCGTCACGCGGGCGATCAGCGCCTCGTTCTTCGACGCCGGCTGCCAGTCCCATTCGGGCTTGCCGCCGTCACGCACGAGTTCGTGGATCGCATCGATGGCCGTCTGCATCTGCTCGTGGCCAAACACGACGCCGCCGAGCATCACTTCCTCGCTCAGCTGCTGCGCTTCCGATTCCACCATCAGCACGGCGCGCTCGGTGCCGGCGACGATCAGATCGAGCGCCGATTCCTTCATTTGCGTGCGCGTCGGGTTCAGCACGTATTCGTTGTTGATGTACGCGACACGCGCGGCACCGACCGGGCCGTTAAACGGCAGGCCCGACACGGCGAGCGCCGCCGACGCGCCGATCAGCGCGGGGATGTCGGCCGGGACGTCCGGATTGAGCGACAGAACGTGAATCACGACCTGCACTTCGTTATAGAAGCCTTCCGGGAACAGCGGGCGCAGCGGCCGGTCGATCAGGCGCGAAATCAGCGTTTCGCCTTCCGACGGGCGGCCTTCGCGGCGGAAGAAGCCGCCGGGGATCTTGCCCGCGGCGTAGGTCTTTTCGAGGTAATCGACGGTCAGCGGGAAGAAATCCTGGCCCGGCTTGGCCGTCTTCGCGCCGACGACCGTCGCGAGCACGACGGTGTCTTCGACGTCGACGATCACGGCGCCGCCCGCCTGGCGCGCGATCTCGCCAGTTTCCAGGCGGACGTTGTGTTGTCCCCACTTAAATTCTTTGACGATCTTATTGAACATTGTCACTCCTTGTTCGTTACGCCGCGCCGCCCACCCGCGCACATGCCGGCGTGAGGGCGCTAAGCGGGGCGATGACCGGACCACGCAGCAAGAGGTGTGTTATGCCATTCCAGCGCAACGCGACGCGTTGCTTCACGTGACGCGCTGGAATGACACAAAGCTCTGCCGCGAGGCCGGCCGGTGTCGGATCGCTTTTTCACGATCCGGTAAAAGACGCTATGGCCGAACGCCACGCTCAATCGATACGATCAAACGACTCGATAAAGCGCCGCGGTTAAAACGTTTGAAGCACTTGAAGGCACGCGCCGTTCAAAAACAAAATGCCTGCATCAGCGAACTGACACAGGCACTTCATTGGAACGCTGGCCGTCGACTGCCAATTACTTGCGCAGGCCCAGCTTTTCGATCAGCGAGCGATAACGGTCGGCATCCTTGCCCTTCAGGTAGTCGAGCAGCTTGCGACGGCGGCTCACCATGCGCAGCAAACCGCGGCGGCTGTGGTGATCCTTCGTGTGGGCCTTGAAGTGAAGGGTCAGTTCGTTGATGCGGGTCGTGAGCAGCGCGACCTGCACTTCGGGCGAACCGGTGTCGTTGGCGGCGCGTGCGTATTCTGCGACGACGTCGGATTTCTTGACTTGAGCTACGGACATTTGCATTTCCTTTAATACAGACAGGCGGTCACGGAAGAAGGGCCGTGCCGTGGGTTAAATCTTGAGTCGGATCAATCACTTCTTTCGCTTCGAATGGACCTGCCGACCGGCCTGTTGACGCGCTTCAGGGCATCTGACCCAGGCTGTGACGAGAGGACTGGCTCAAAACGAAGCGCGAATTATAGCACAGCCGGTTTGCCGTAGACGCACCGTGGAAGCGCCCGAACATGCGCCTAGCGCACGGGACGCTCCATCGCGCAGGTCGTCGGCAGCGCGGTCCGGTCGGCGGGCACCGCACGCAGCGTACGAAAGCCGTAGCCCGAGCCTTCGTTGTCGAACTTCACGCCGGGCGTGCCCGCGCGGTCCATTTCCATCACGTAGAGCGGCTGGATCAGCTGATGGTCCTGCGCGCGCATCGTCGACGCGTGAAAGCCGTTGTCGAATTTCATGCCCTCGAGCGCGCGGGCGACAGCCACCGGATCGGCGCTGCCCGCGCGCGTGAGCGCACCGGCCAGCATCTCGATCATGAGCGGCATGCGCAGCACGAGGTAATCGTCGGCGGCCGACGGGAAGCGCGCGCGAAACGCCTGGTAGTACGCGTCCGACGCCGCGCCGCCCACGTTCGGATGCCAGTCCGCGACCGCCACCACGCGCTTCACGCCCGCCTCGCCGAGCGCGGCCGGCGCGCCGAGGCTGTTGCCGTAGAACGTGTAGAACTTCGTCGCGAGGCCCTGTTCGCGCGCGGCTTTCACGAGCAGGGTCAGATCGTTGCCCCAGTTGCCCGTCACGACGGCGTCCGCGCCGCTCGCGCGGATTTTCGAGATATACGGCGCGAAATCCTTCACCCGGCCGATCGGATGGAATTCGTCGCCGGCGATCGCAATGTCGGGGCGCCGCTCCTTCAGCGCCCGCTGCGCCTCGCGGCTGACGTCGTGGCCGAAGCTGTAGTCCTGGTTCAGCAGATAGACTTTTTTCACCGCACGGTCGCGCTCGATCACGTCCGCGAGTGCGTCCATGCGCATGCCGGCGTGCGCGTCGAAGCGGAAATGCCAGAAGCTGCACGCGGCGTTGGTGAGCGCGGGGTCGTCGGCGGAATAGTTGAGGAAGACGACGCGCGCATCCGGCTCGCGCGTGTTCTGCCGGTCGATCGCGGCGATCAGCGCCGCCGCCACCGCCGAGCTGTTGCCCTGCATCACGAAGCCGATGCGCTGGTCGATCGCCGCGCGCAGCTGCATGAGACTCGCTTCGCTGCTGCCCCGGCCGTCGAGCACGACGAGTTCGAGCGGATGCGCGCCGTCGGCGAGCTTCACGCCGCCGCGGGCGTTCACGCGCTCGACGCCAAAGCGCAGATTGCGCTCCACGGCCGCGCCCGCATTGGCGAACGGCCCGGACATGCCTTCGATCATCGCGATGCGGATCGGGGCATTGACCGCTTTTTCAGGCGTATCGGCGGCGCACGCCGCAAACGACCACGCGACGCACGCGAACACGGCGAGCCGACGGAACCCGCGCAACCCTCGCGCATCGGTGAATTTTTTTTCTTTTTTTCCGCTCGACATTTCCGCTGTGCCCCGAATCCGATTCGTTTCGATGAAAGCGCGGATCATAGGCCGCGCCGCGCGCGAAGCGCAAGCGAACCGGCGCTCCTGCACGATCCCTCCCCATTCGACTGCCGGGCCGTGACAGGAGACAAACTGGCTCGAATTTCGGGCTGCTCGGGAGAATGTTTTCCCTCGCGGGCATGTCAAAATCGCATGGGGGAACACCAAGAAATTCCGCGCCGCGGTTGGAAAACAAAGCTTCCGGAGGTTTGCATGTCGTTTCGAATCATTCGCGTGCGCCGCGCGCTTGTCGGCGCGGGGCTCGCGCTGCTGCTGTCGGCGTGCGCGCAGCCGTGGCAGAACTATCAGGCGGGCGCCGACGCGTCCACGCTCATCGCCCGCCTCGGCCCGCCGCGCGAAGTCTACGATCTGCCGAGCGGCGGCAAGCGCCTGATGTGGCCGACCCAGCCACTCGGCGAAACCACGACCGCCGCCGATATCGACGCCGCAGGCAAGATCGTCACGGTGCGCCAGGTGCTCGAAGATAACGAGTTCTACAAGGCGCAGATCGGCACGTGGACCAAGAAGGACGTTCTCGTGAACTTCGGCCGTCCGGTGGAGACGTCCTACTTCCCGCTGATGAAGCGCGAGGTCTGGACCTATCGCTATATGGAGGCCAACGTCTGGTACATGATGTACAGCTTCTATTTCGACGATCAGGGCATCCTGCGCCTGACCCAGAAGACGCCGGACCCGCTGCACGATCCGGATCGGCGCAACATGTTCTGAAGCGTTCGCTTAAGTCATTGATTTGACGGGCCCGGAAAATAAATGCCGCCGCGAAGGCGGCATTTTTTATATGTAGACGAATGCGAACTTTCTCTGAGAAAGTATTTCGTAAGGTTTCTCGCCGCTCCGCAGCGGAGCGCGCGGATTCCGGGATGGCCGCCCCGGCGCGGTGCATGGCTGGCCTTCTCGTCTCGTATTGGAGTGACACCGATGAATCGTCCCAAACGCATGCTCGTTGAAAACATCGCCTGGTCGCGCGAAGTCGCCCACAGCGATGCCCGTTTCTTTCCCCGTCTTGCCATGGGCCAGAGCCCGACCGTGCTGTGGCTCGGCTGCTCGGACAGCCGCGTTCCCGCGGAAACCATCACCAATGCCAATCCCGGCGACCTGTTCGTCCATCGCAACATCGCGAATCTCTTCTCCCCGTCCGACGACAACACGATGAGCGTCCTGGAATACGCGGTGCGCGTGCTCAAGGTGGACGACGTGATCGTCTGCGGCCATTACGGCTGCGGCGGCGTGCGGGCGTCGCTGCTGCCGCTCTCGCCCGACCTGCCCCACGTGAACCGGCGCATCGCGCCGCTGTGCGCGCTCGCGCGCCAGCACGGCGGCGAGCTGGACGCCCTGCCCGAAGGCGACGAACGCGTGAACCAGCTCGCAGAACTGAGCGTGCTCGCGCAGGTGCGCGCATTGCGCGGGACGCCTGTCGTGCGCGACGCCGCAGAGCCGCCGCGCGTGCACGGCTGGATCTTCGGGCTGCATGACGGCCGCATCAAGGTGCTCTCGTCGGGCTATCCGGACGAAGGGCCTAGTGACGATTCCTCCGCCACGCCCGAGCCCGAACCCGAGCTGGAAACCGCCGCCCGCTAAGCCTCACCCCGCCAGGTCTCACCCCGTTTCGACATCCCTGCATGCGACGTCGCGAAGACGTCGCAGGCCCCCACTCGCCCGAAAAACATGAACCTACGAAAAAACTTCGCCAGCTTTCCACGCGACCTGTTCGCCGGCACCGTTGTCTTTCTGGTCGCCATGCCGCTTTGCCTAGGCATCGCCAACGCCTCCGGCGTCGAGCCGTTCGCGGGACTGCTCTCCGGGATCATCGGCGGGCTGGTCGTCGCGCTCCTGAGCGGCTCGCAGTTGAGCGTGAGCGGCCCGGCGGCCGGTCTCGTCGTGATCGTCGTCGACGGCATCGCGCGGCTCGGCAGCTTCTCCGCCTTCCTGCTGGCGGTGCTGCTGTCCGGCGCGATCCAGTTCGCCTTCGGCATGCTGAAGGCCGGGCGCTTCGCGGCGTACGTGCCGTCGTCGGTGATCAAGGGCATGCTCGCGGCGATCGGCCTTCTGCTCATCATCAAGCAGATTCCGCTTGCGGCCGGATTCGCCAACGAAGGCGCGAACGCCGCGGCGAGCCACGCAGGCACGCTCGACACGCCGCTCGGCACGATGTCGATCCCGGCCTGCATGATCGCCCTGCTCTCGCTCGCGATCCTCGCCGGCTGGGAAACCCGCGCGCTGCGGCGCTTCGCGCTCGTGCGCGCGGTGCCCGCGCCGCTCGCGGTCGTCATGCTCGGCATCGCGGCGACGCTTTTGCTCGACTTCGCCGCGCCCGGCTTTGCGCCGCCCGCGGAGCTTCGCGTGGCGCTGCCGTCGGTCGCGTCGCTTGCCGCGCTCTCCGATGCCCTCGCCTGGCCCAACTTCACGCAGCTCGTGAACCCCGACGTCTGGCGGCTCGCGATGACGCTTGCCATCGTCGCGAGCCTCGAAACGCTGCTGAGCCTCGAAGCCGTCGAGCAGATCGATCCGAAAAAGCGCGCGGCGCATCCCGACCGCGAGCTGAAGGCGCAGGGCATCGGCAACATGATGGCCGGCGCGATCGGCGCGCTGCCGATCACCTCCGTCATCGTGCGCAGTTCCGCAAACGTTCACGCGGGCGCGCAGAGCCGCTGGGCGTCGTTCATGCACGGCGTGTTCCTGCTCGCGAGCGTCTTCGCACTCACGAGCGTGATCAACCTGATTCCGCTCGCCTGCCTCGCCGCGATCCTGATCTTCACGGGGCTCAAGCTCGCCAAGCCGTCGCTTTTCGCCGCGGTGGCGAGACAGGGCTTCGAGCGCTTCGCGCCGTTCATCGTGACGATCGCCGGCGTGCTGCTCACCGACCTGCTGATCGGCATCCTGCTCGGCATCGCGTGCAGCATCGCGCTCGCCATCCACGCAAACCTGCAGCGGCCGATCACGATCGCGCAGCACGACGACCACTTCCTGCTGTCGTTTCGCAAGGACGTGTCGTTTCTGGGCAAGGTCGCGCTCAAGCACCATCTGCGGCAGATTCCTGACCGCGCGACGGTGATCGTCGATGCGACGCGCGCCGATTTCATCGACCCGGACGTGCGCGAACTGATCGACCGGTTCGTCGCGGATGCGCCCGCGCGCGGCATCAGCGTCGAATGCCGGCAGCTCGAACGCGCGGCGCGCGGGCGGCCGTCGATGTTCGCGCGCCTGCCGTTTCCGGGACGCTCTGCAGCGGAATGAACAGGCGAAAAAAAGCCCCCGCTTCTGGCGAGGGCCTTTCATGCATGCCGGGCGACGCGGTGGGCGTCGTCCGCCACAAGCTCATCAAAGCTGCGGATTCAGCTTTTCGACTTTCGAGTGCAGCTTGTTCAGCGCCGCAATATACGCCTTCGCGGAGGCCGCGACGATATCCGGATCGGTGCCGACGCCGTTCACGATCCGGCCGCTCTTCGAGAGCCGCACCGTCACTTCGCCCTGCGCCTGTGTGCCGGTCGTGATCGCGTTGACCGAATACAGCACGAGTTCCGCGCCGCTGGCCACCTTCGATTCGATCGCGTGCAGCGTCGCGTCCACGGGGCCGTTGCCGCGCGACTCGCCGGTCACTTCGGCGCCGTCGACCGCGAACACGACGCGCGCCTGCGGCTGCTCGCCGGTTTCCGAATGCTGCGCCATCGACACGAAGCGGAAATGTTCCTTCGCCTGCGCTTCCGCCGATTCCTCGGAGACGATCGCCATGATGTCTTCGTCGAAGATTTCGGCCTTGCGGTCGGCGAGTTCCTTGAAGCGCGCGAACGCGGTGTTCACGTCGGCTTCCGATTCCATCGTCACGCCGAGCTCTCCCAGGCGCTGCTTGAACGCGTTGCGGCCGGACAGCTTGCCGAGCACGATCTTGTTGGTCGCCCAGCCCACGTCTTCCGCGCGCATGATTTCGTAGGTGTCGCGCGCCTTCAGCACGCCGTCCTGGTGAATGCCCGACGCGTGCGCGAACGCGTTCGCGCCCACCACCGCCTTGTTCGGCTGCACGACGAAACCGGTGATCTGCGAGACGAGCTTCGAGGTCGGCACGATCTGCGTCGTATCGATGCCGACATCGAGACCGAAATAATCCTTGCGCGTCTTGACCGCCATCACGATCTCTTCGAGCGACGTATTGCCCGCGCGCTCGCCGAGGCCGTTGATGGTGCACTCCACCTGCCGCGCGCCGCCGATCTGCACGCCGGCGAGCGAATTCGCCACCGCGAGGCCGAGGTCGTCGTGGCAGTGCACCGAGAAGATCGCCTTGTCCGAATTCGGAATGCGCTCGCGCAGCATCTTCACGAGATTGCCGTACATCTCCGGCACGCCGTAGCCGACCGTATCGGTGATGTTGATCGTGCGCGCGCCTTCGTCGATCACGCCTTCGAGCACGCGGCAGAGGAAATCGATGTCCGAGCGGCTGCCGTCTTCCGGCGAGAACTCGACGTCGTCGGTGAACTTGCGTGCGAAACGCACGGCGAGCCGCGCCTGCTCGTACACCTGCTCCGGCGTCATGCGCAGCTTCTTTTCCATGTGCAGCGCGGACGTCGCGATGAACGTGTGGATGCGGAACTGGTTCGCGGGCTTCAATGCATCGGCGGCGCGCTGGATGTCCTTGTCGTTCGCGCGGGCGAGCGAGCAGACCGTGCTGTCCTTGACGAGCGAGGCGATGGTCTGGATCGCGTCGAAGTCGCCGTTCGAGCTGGCGGCGAAACCCGCCTCGATCACGTCGACTTTCATCCGCTCGAGTTGCTTCGCGATGCGGATTTTCTCTTCCTTCGTCATCGACGCGCCGGGGGATTGTTCGCCATCACGCAACGTCGTGTCGAAAATGATCAGCTTGTCTGCCATGTCGGCCTCCAGTGGGGAGTTTTTGGATTTTGGAAACTGAGGAAAACTCAAACGCAATTCGGGTGTTCACGCCACCGCTGGCGTCGAAAACCACGAACGAGCAGACGGGAGGCGAAAAGGGTCAGCGCGGTAGGCGCGCTAGCAGCGTTAGCGCGCATAGAGGCGCACCAGCTAGAAGAGACGAGAGGGGGAACGGAAAACAGTTCATCGGCAAACTATAGCGAGATTTCAGGATGCGTGCAATTGGGCTTTCCGATCGGAGCGATTGATGCCCTCCTGACCGGGGATCGGGCGTCCACTCCGCCTGCGCCGCACGCCGGCATGAAAAAAGGCGGCGGTCCTTGCGGCCGCCGCCTTGGCGCTTCAACGAGCCATCAGTGTTCCCGCTGCGAAGTTCGCGCGGGGTTCGGTCTGCCGCGCATCGCCATGTACGCCCACCACGCATAGCCTGAGAAGCCGTACAGGACGAAAAGGCCGAACAGCATCAGCGGCGGGTCCGACGACACCAGCACGAACGCCACCACGATCAGCAGCACGCCCGCGAACGGCACGCGATAGCGCACGTCCAGCGCCTTGCCGCTGTAGAACGGCGCGTTCGACACCATCGTGACGCCTGCGTAAATCGTCAGCGCAAAGGCGACCCACGGCAGCCACACGAGCTTGAGCGGCACGCGGTTGTCGGTTGCGAGCCAGACGAACCCCGCGATCAGCGCCGCCGCCGCCGGGCTCGGCAGCCCCTGGAAATAGCGCTTGTCGACGACGCCGACGTTCGTATTGAAGCGCGCGAGCCGCAGGGCCGCGCCCGAGCAGTACACGAACGCCGCGAGCCAGCCCCAGCGGCCCAGGTCCTTCAGCACCCATTCGTACATCACGAGCGCGGGGGCGACACCGAACGACACCATGTCGGACAGGCTGTCGAACTGTTCGCCGAACGCGCTTTGCGTGTGCGTCATGCGCGCGACGCGGCCGTCCATGCCGTCGAGCACCATCGCGACGAAGATCGCGATCGCCGCGATCTCGAAGCGCACGTTCATCGCCTGAACGACGGCGAAGAAGCCGCAGAAGAGCGCCGCGGTCGTGAACGCGTTCGGCAGCAGATAAATGCCGCGTTTTCTCAGGAACTGCTGCCGCTTCGCGCGCCGCGTTTCCACGGCGCCGACGTCCTGCACGGCCTTGTTGCGACGAAACGCCCGCGGGGGCGCCCCATTGACTCGGGTACGGCGCGGTTTGAATGCCGCCATCTAGTCCTCCGTTGTGCCACTCGCTGCTGCGTCGTCGTTATTCGGCGAATTCAGCAAGGATTGTGGACGACGCCGACACCTTTTCACCGATCGACACGCGCGGGCGGCTTCCCACCGGCAGATACACGTCGACGCGCGAACCGAACCGGATGAAGCCGTAGCGCTGGCCGCGCGTGAGCGGCTCGCCCACATGCACGTAGCACAAAATGCGCCGCGCGATCAGGCCGGCGATCTGAACGGATGTGACGGTATGCCCCGCCGCCGTCTGAATCACGATGGCGTTGCGCTCGTTTTCAGTGGACGCCTTGTCGACGGCCGCGTTCAGATACGCGCCCGGGTAATACTCGACCTTGCTGATCGCGCCATCGACGGGCGAGCGCTGCGAATGGACATTGAACACATTCATGAACACGCTGATCTTCAGCGCTTCGCGGCCCGCGTACGGGTCCTGCGTGGTTTCGACCGCGACGATGCGGCCGTCCGCGGGACACAGCACGGCGTTCGCCTGCGTCGGGATCGGGCGCGCGGGGTCGCGGAAAAACTGCACGATGAAAATCACGATCAGCCAGAAGAGCCAGGCGATGCCGAAACCGCCGATCGCCTGAATCAGAATGGCGACGATGGCGGCGGCAGCGATAAACGGCCAGCCTTCGCGCGCAATGATCGGATGTGGATAGTTCATGGATGAGCTTTGTGTTTTTGTAAAACCGTAGCATAGCAAAAGCCGTCCGGGGTAAAGCTACGCCCGGACGGCTTTCGGTGGTGCGACTTCGGGTGGTGCGACTGCGTGACGCCTTACAGCCTTAGTTCTTGGACTGGTCGACGAGCTTGTTCTTCGCG
>NZ_JFHC01000064.1 GCF_000698595.1 Caballeronia glathei
CCCTGGCACGGCCCCATGCCGCAGCGCGTGTGCAGCTTCGCGTCGCGCCAGTTCGTGTACGCGGCCACCGCGCCGACGCTCACGTCCTCGCAGCGGCACATGAGCGTTTCCGGCGACGGCCGCGCGCACGCCGCTTCGCCGAGCTGGAACGCATCGGCGAGACGCGCGGCGAAGCGCCGCCAGCGTGCGCGCTCACGGTGCGCCGCCGCGACGCGACCATCGCCGATGCCGAGCGCCGCGTACGCCGCAAGCGCGCCTTCCGCGCGCGCCAGTTCCATCCCGCCGACGCCCGTGCACTCACCCGCCGCGAGCACCCCTTCGACCGACGTGCGCTGCCCGCCGTCGACTCGAATCGCGCCCGGCGCATCGATCTCGCAGCCTAGCGCCTGCGCGAGCGTGACGTTCGGCACGAGACCGAACCCGCACGCGACGCGGTCCGCCTCGACGATCCGCTCCCCCGCCGCCGAGCGGATCGTGACCGCCTCCACGCGCCCTCTGCCGTGCGCCTTCACGACGACGCTGCCGGTGCGATAACGCGACGGCCCGAGCGAAGCGGCAAGCGCAAGCGCCTGAGCGAGCTTCGCCGGCGTCGCGGCAAGCGACGCCCCGAATCGCAGCACCCGCGCGCGCGGCGCCTGCTCGACCACTTCGAGCACGTCGGCGCCGCACTGCTTCGCGCTCGCGGCCGCGGCGAGCAGCAGCGGGCCGCTGCCCGCAATCACGATGCGCTCGCCTTCCACCGGCATGCCGCCCTTGATCAGCGCCTGCAGGCCGCCCGCGCCGGTGACACCGGGGAGCGTCCAGCCGTCGAAGGGCAACATGCGCTCGCGCGCGCCGGTCGCGAGAATCAGCTGCGTATAGCCGATGACGGCGGGCGCGTCGCCCTGCTCCAGCAGCAGGCGCCGGCCGTCCAGTGCGGCAACGACCTTCGCGCCGCTGACAAGCGTGAAATTGGCGCGGCTGGCGGTATCGACGAGCCACTTTTGCAACGCGTCGCCGGGGGGATGCTGCGGCCCCTGACGCCAGATCTGCCCGCCGGGACGCGGATTGTCGTCGATCACCGCGACGCGCACGCCTTCGCACGTGGCCACCTGCGCCGCGCGCAAGCCCGCCGGGCCCGCACCGACGATCACGAGGTCATAGCTGTCGACGTTCATCGCGCGGTCTCGATCACGAGGCCCTCGCGACAGAGCGTCTGGCAGCCGAGCGTGTGCGCGCGGCCATCGACGCTCACGCGGCATTCGTAGCACACGCCCATTCCGCACAGCGCGTTGCGCGCCTCGCCGCTCACCGAGCGGCGCGTGGCCGCGCGCGCCTGCATCGCGAGCGCGGCGGTGACGGTCGTGAGCGCGGGAACGCTCACCGGCTCGCCGTCGATCGTCACGCAGACCATCTCAGCCATCGGCATGCTCCATCGAAAAGCGGGCGGGCGTGAAAGCGTCGCCCGAGAGCACGCAATCGAGCTTGAGGATTTGCGCTGCGAGCAGCTTCGCCGTGGCAAGCGACGTCGTCACGCCAAGCCCCTCGTGGCCGGCCGCCAGCCAGAGGCCGCCGCCGTTGTCGTCGCGATGCTCGTCGCTCGCGTGGGCCGCCGCGCCGATCAGCGGCAAACCGTCCGGCGACGCCGCGCGAAAGCCCGTCCACGCGCGGATCGCGTTGAGCGCTGGCAGGCCGGGCAGATAGCGCGCGGCGCGCGCGAGCATCGCGGCAAGCACGTCCATTTCGACGGCGGGGTCGAGCGTATCGAACTGACGCGACGAGCCGATCAGCAACTGCCCGGTCGGGCGCGGCTGCGCGTTGAAGGCGACGGACGTGCCCGTCGCGTGATGCGCGCTCTTGATGTAGCCCAGTTCGAGCAGCTGATGGCGGATCATCCCCGGGTAGCGGTCGGTGACGAGCAGATGGCCCTTCTTCGCTGCGAGCGGCACGCCCGGCAGCAGGTCGCGGGCCGCGAGGCCGTTCGCGACGACGACATGCGCCGCGGCGCGCTCGTCGCCGTTCGCGAGCGTCACGCCCCCGCGCCGGACCGCACGGACCGCGCACCCCGTCGACACGCGGATGCGCGCCGCGTGCGGCGAACGCGCGAGCAGCCATTGCGCGACGCCGGGCGCATAGACGATGCCGTCGTCCTCCACCAGCAGGCCGCCCTGCATCGCGTGGCTGAGCGCGGGTTCGCTCTCGCGAAGGGCGGCGGCGTCGAGCATGCGGGCGCGCACGCCATCTGACCGGAACGCGCCGCACATGTCGCGCGCGGCGGCGAGTTCGTCGTCGTCCTCCGCGACCCACAGCGTGCCGCAGCGCGCGAACGCATCGCTTGCGCGCAGCTGCGGCGCGAGTTCGAGCCAGAGTTCGCGCGAATAGCGGGCCAGCGCGAATTCCGCAGGCGAATCGTTCATCACGACGAGATGGCCCATGCCCGCCGCCGTCGTGCCGCCGCCGATGCCGCCGGCGTCGAGCACGTCCACCGTCAGCCCGTGCGCGGCCAGTTCCGCCGCGCAGGCCGCGCCGACGATCCCCGCCCCGACGACGATCGCGTCCGCGCTCATGCCGTGCGGATGCCCCACGCGAACGGATCGGCGTCGTCGAAGCAGAGGCGCCCTTCGCCCATGATGTGCGCGTGACCGGTGATCGTCGGGATCACTTCCAGGCGTTCGCCCGCTTCGGGCTCGCCATAGCTCGCCTCGAACACGCTGCCGATGATGCTCTCCTGCCGCCAGACCGCGCCCGGCGCGAGCATGCCGTCGGCGGCGAGGCACGCCACCTTGGCGCTCGTGCCGGTGCCGCACGGCGAGCGGTCGTAGGCGCTGCCCGGGCACAGCACGAAATTGCGGCTGTCGATGCCGGCGCGCGGCGAGTCGGCAAACAGCTCGATGTGGTCGATGTACGCGCCGTTCGCACCGGTGATGCCCTGCGCGTGCAGCGCGTCGCGGATCGCCACGGTGAACGCGGTCAGTTCCGCGATATTGGCCGGCACGAGTTCGCGCCCGTGGCCGGCGGCGAGGAAGAACCAGTTGCCGCCCCACGCCACATCGCCCGTCAGCGGACCGTGGCCCGGCACGTCGACGGTCACCGCGTGCACATGCCGCCACGCGGGCACGTTGCGCACGCTGACGCTGCCGTTCGCGTTGAGCGTCGCCTCGACGGCGCCCACCGGCGTCTCGATGCGGTGCCGCCCCGGCGCGAGCCTGCCCAGGTGCGCGAGCGACACGATGAGCCCGATCGTGCCGTGCCCGCACATGCCGAGATAGCCGACGTTGTTGAAGAAGATCACGCCCGCGGCGCTCGCCGGGTCGTCCGGTTCGCACAGCAGCGCGCCGACGATCACCTCCGAGCCGCGCGGCTCGGTCACGACGCCCGCGCGCCAGTCGTCGAAGCGCGTGCGAAAAACGTCGAGCCGTTGCGCGAGCGTGCCGCGCCCGAGGTCGGGCCCGCCCGACACGACGAGGCGGGTAGGCTCACCGCCCGTGTGCGAATCGATGATGTCGAGGGTTTTCATGCCGCTATCGTAAAAATGCGGCTGCGGGGCGTCTTGGCGGCGCTAGGCGGATTTGATGACGATTTCGGCACAGAGCGAAGGCGCACGGCACCTGTGCCGAAATCTGCACGCGACACGCGCGAAAGACGCAAGACGCGCCATTTCAGCGTGCTTAAACTTCGCTCCGGACATTCACTTCAGGAGAGCCGCCGTGGCGCATATCTGGGAAGGCGTACTGCCTGCCGTCACCACCAAGTTCAACGCGGATTTCAGCATAGACCGCGCGTGGACCAGGAAGAACATCGAGGCGCAGATCGACGCGGGCGTCGACGGCATCATCGTGTGCGGCTCGCTAGGCGAAGCGTCGACGCTGTCGCTCGACGAGAAGCTCGAGGTGCTCGATGTCGCGGTGGAGGCGTCGCGGGGCCGCGTGCCGGTGCTGCTGACGATCGCCGAGAACAGCACGCTCGACGGCTGCCGGCAGGCCGAGCGCGCCGCGCGGCACGGCGCGGCGGGCTATATGGTATTGCCGGGCCTGCGCTATCTCTCCGACCGCCGCGAGACGCTCAACCACTTTCGCATGGTCGCCGACGCGAGCCCGTTGCCGATCATGGTCTACAACAATCCGCTCGCGTACGGCGTCGACGTGACGCCGCAGATGTTCGCGGAACTGGCCGCCGACGCCAGGTTCGCGGCGATCAAGGAATCGTCCGGCGACGTGCGGCGCATCACCGATCTCATCAACGAAACCGGCGATCGCTACGCGCTCTTTTGCGGCGTCGACAACCTCGCGATGGAAGCGATACTGATGGGCGCGCACGGCTGGGTTGCGGGGCTCGTCTGCGCGTTTCCGAAGGAAACCGTCGCGATCTACAGGCTCCTTCAGGCGGGGCGCATCGAGGAAGCGCGCACGATCTATCGCTGGTTCGCGCCGCTCCTCGCGCTCGACGTGTCGCACAAGCTCGTGCAGAACATCAAGCTCGCGGAAGCGATCGTCGGGCTCGGCACCGAGCCGGTTCGCCCGCCGCGCCTGCCGCTCGACGGCGAGGAGCGCCGGCAGGTCGAGGCGCTGATCCGCCGCTCGATCGAAACGCGCCCGGAATTGCCCGCTATCTGACACGCAGGGCTGGGCGCGGGCGAAAAAAATGCCGTCTTGCGACGGCATTTTTCATTTCATTGCCGGGCGCGGGAACCGCGCGCCGGCTTTCCGGCTTTCCTGCCGTCATCAATAAAGATGCAGCAACCGGTAGCCGCTCTTGTACACCGGCTGCAACCGGAAGTGATTCTCCGGTTCTATCTCGAGCGCGAGGCGCAGGCGCGACACGTGGCTGTCGATCGTGCGGGTGGTCTCGCGGAATTCGCGGCCCCAGACCATCGCGAAAATGTGATCGCGCGACAGCACGCGGCCGACGTTCGAGAAAAACAGCAGCGCGAGCCGGAACTGCGTGCCGCTCAGCTGCACCGGCTTGCCGCGCACGGTGACCGACTGCTGGCGGGCGTCGAAGTGATAAGGGCCGACATCGAGCGTCGCGGACGCGTTCGACGGATACGCACGGCGCAGCAGCGCTTCGATACGCGCGCCAAGCTCCGCCGGACGCAGCGGATACACGAGGTAGTCGTCGGCACCGGCGGTCAGCGCGCGCACCACGTTGTGTTCGGCCCCGTCGGCGGTGGCGAACAGGACCGGCACGCGTTCGCCGAAGCTGGAACGGACCGATTTGAGCAGGTCGAGACCGCACAGTCCGGTGGAATGCCAGTCGAGCACGAGGAAATCGACGGTCGAACGTGACAGCGCTTTCGACAGCACGAGTCCGTCGCCGAACAGCAGGCAGTCATGGCCGAGCCGCTTGACGACATCGCCAATGAGCGCGCGGTGGGAGAAATCGGTTTGGAGTACGGCAACGCGCATGAAATCGGGTCCGGTGAGTCTGTGGGACACGGCGATGCGCCGAAGCGAAGATGCGGGACACATCGCCTGGGACCCGCGAAGGATCACGAGTCCGCCAAAACGCGCGATTCTGACGAAGCGCCGCGGCGGCGCCCATCAGACCAGTCCGATTGTTCGCCCATACGGGCAACCGAAAAGCCGGCGCCATGTTGTCCTGAAAATGCTGGCGACAAGCCTTCATCCTGTAATATCCGACGTTTGGCAAAAAGTTCCCGCTTCGGGCGTCCCACCAGGACCCCGGGGATGCAGACTGCGTCCGCGACTTCCCGTCGCGCCCCGCAGCCGCGGTTTTTGCGCTCATCCAGCACAGCCTTTCCGCCGCCGGGCCATGCCTCGTCCTACGCAACCCTTGCGTGGCTTTTCCATTTACCGGCTTTTTTCATCGATGCAAGCAACACCACTGGGCGGCGCCGTTCCCGCCGCGGGCCGTGCGCTGACGCGCGGCGACTACAAGACCCTGTCGCTCGCCGCGCTCGGCGGCGCGCTCGAGTTCTACGACTTCATCATCTTCGTGTTCTTCGCGCCGGTGATCGGTCAGCTGTTCTTCCCCGCGACGATCCCTGACTGGCTGCGCCAGCTGCAGACCTTCGGCATTTTCGCGGCGGGCTATCTCGCGCGGCCGCTCGGCGGCATCATCATGGCGCACTTCGGCGACCTGCTCGGACGCAAGCGCATGTTCACGCTGAGCGTGCTGCTGATGTCGGTGCCGACGCTGCTGATGGGCCTCCTGCCGACCTACGCCTCGATCGGCATCATGGCGCCGGTCCTGCTGCTCGTGTTCCGCGTGATGCAGGGCGCGGCGGTCGGCGGCGAGGTGCCGGGCGCGTGGGTGTTCGTCTCGGAACATGTGCCGGGTCGGCACGTCGGCTATGCCTGCGGCACGCTGACGGCGGGTCTCACAGCCGGCATCCTGCTCGGCTCGCTGATCGCGGCGGCGGTCAACCGGCACTTCGCGCCGGCCGAAGTCAGCGATTTCGCGTGGCGCATTCCGTTCCTGCTCGGCGGCGTGTTCGGCCTTTTCTCCGTGTACCTGCGCCGCTGGCTGCACGAAACGCCCGTCTTCGCCGAACTGCAGAAGCGCAAGTCGCTCGCCGCTGAAATCCCGCTGAAGGCCGTGTTGCGCGATCACGGGCGCGCGGTGATCGTGTCGATGCTGCTCACGTGGATGCTGTCGGCGGCGATCGTCGTCGTGATCCTGATGACCCCGACGCTCCTGCAAAAGCAGTTCCACATCGCGCCGGCGACCGCGCTGATCGCGAACTGCCTCGCGACGCTGTGTCTCACCATCGGATGCGTGCTGGCGGGCGCGATCGCGGGGCGGATCGGCGCGGGCAAGACGATTTTCGTCGGCGGCATCGCGCTCGCGATCTCGTACTACACGCTCTTCCAGCAACTCGCCGTCGATACGTCCGTCCTGCTGCCGTGGTACGCGTTCACGGGCTTCACGGTGGGCGTGATCGGCGCGATTCCGTTCGTGATGGTGCGGGCGTTTCCGGCCGCCGTGCGCTTTTCGGGCATCTCGTTCTCCTACAACGTCGCCTACGCGATTTTCGGCGGCCTCACGCCGATCGTCGTGTCGCTGATGATGAAGTCGAACCCGATGGCGCCCGCGCTCTATGTCGGCGCGCTGTGCGTGGTCGGCGCGGTGACGACACTCTTTATCAAGAAGGCGCCGCAAACCCGCTGAACGGGTTGCTTTGATCAGACGGAATGAACATGGCGTGCCGTCAAGGCACGCCATTTTTTTCGCGCAGCGACGTTTCACCACGGCGCGAAACATCGAACGCGCCGCGCGCCTGCGATGAAGGCCATGAACCCGAACCGAACCGCTTGCGCTCCTGCTTCCCGGGTGAGCCCGCGCCACCTGCTGATCGTTGCGAACTCGACGTGCCGATCGTGAATGCTGCCGTAATGCCTGCGGGAGGCGCCAACCCAGAGCGGGAACGACGGTTGCGCGCAGAAATCCGCGCACCTTCCGGTGCAACGCGCGGTCCGCGGGCCGCCCCAAGGAAAGCTGAGGAAAGCCATCATGTCGACACCGCACGATCCTGCCGCACAGCCGTTCGAACCCGACCCCGACAAGCTGCTCGATCCCGACGCGTCCCCGAATCCCGACGACCCGGACCTGCCCGACGGTCCCGATTCCGCCACGCCGCTCGTGCCCGCCGATCCTAAGAACGGCGAACCGCGCATGTGAGGTCCGTCGCGACTTGCGCGTCGAATGAAAAAATGCCCGCTTCGCGAGTCGCAAAGCGGGCATTCTTGCCGGCCGCCGGAACGGCGCGAGCGCTTAAAGGGTCGTCGTCTGCACCTCGCCCGTTTCGAGCGCGCGCTCGATGAGCGCTTCCTGCTGGGCCTTGCGCACGGCATCCGCGACGAAGCTCTCCGGCGCCTCCACTTCCGCCCTGATTGCGCCGATGATGCCCGACGCATCGACGATCACGAGCGACTCCGCCGAATCCGCGCGGCTGATGATCACGCGCTGCGGGCCGCCGCCTTCCGCGATGCTGGCGCAAAACTGCATCGGCTGGCCGGCGATGTTGTGCTCGAATGTCTGGATCATCGGTATGTTCCGCCTCTGGTGAATGGACCCGGGATCGACCCGGTAACGAGTACGTGCGGAATACGCGAGGTACGCGTGCCGCGAACGGGTGCCCCGCTCGCCTAGTTTCATTGATCTTCGGCCGGGCCGTAGGTTCAAACTTTGTAAGCGTCGTGGCCGCCGCGAAAACGTTTGGCTAGGTCTTCGCGAGCGCGCGCAACGCATCGGCGGTGGCTGCGTCGGCGGGAAAAAATGCCTCGATCGCGAGTTCCGAAAGCGTGATATCGACCGGTGTGCCGAACACCGTCGTCGTGCTGAAGAACGACAGCACGCCCGCTGGCGTGCGCAGCTGAAACGGCACGACCACCGCATCGGCTTCACCGTGCGATACCGACACTGCACCGTCGGGCGCCGGATACGCCTCGAGTTCGGTGAAGAGCGCGGCAAGTGTCGCATCGCCCGAGACTTCGGCCTGCCGCTTCACGCGCGCAAGCAGATGCGCGCGCCACTCGTGCCAGTTGACGATCGCCGGCGCGAGCCCCTTCGGATGCAGCGAAAGACGCAGCACGTTCACCGGCCCCGCGAGCAGCGACGGATCGGCAAGCGCGACGAGCGGCGCGATCGCGGCGTTGGCGGCAACCATCGTCCAGTGCCGATCGACGGCGAGCGCCGGATATGGCTCGTGCCCCTTCAGCACCAGCTCCACAGCGCGGCGCGCGGCCGACAGCTGCGGATCGGCGAGGCGGCGCTCGCGATAAAGCGGCGCGTAGCCCGCCGCGACGAGCAGCGTATTGCGCTCGCGCAACGGCACGTCGAGCTGCTCGGCCAGCCGCATCAGCATCTCCCGGCTCGGCACCGAGCGGCCCGATTCGACGAAGCTCAGATGGCGCGTCGATACGTCGGCCTCGCCCGCAAGGTCGAGCTGGCTCATTCTTCTTCGCTGCCGCCATTCGCGCAGCAATGCGCCGACGGGCGCGAGCGGCGCGGCGTGTGAAAGGGTCGGGCTCATGCCGCCGATCATAGTCGAAGCGCGCGCCCGCTTTCCATTACCTCGCAGGTAATGCTGTAAAAACGCCATTTTTCGCAATCGAATCAAACGGTTATGCGCGTTTTGGCGCCCCTGTTTGGGTGCCATAAATGCACAATGCTGCACTAGCAAAATCAAAGACTTACAACGCCATTCCAGACGCTTAGTTTTTGAGCAAACGCGGACTTGCGTTAGAATCCGTCCGACGAAAGTAACAAGCGGAAAGACTTCGAGAGAGACGGTAAAAATGACGAAGACGCGGCTGGACGGACTTCAGAGCCTGAGAGGAATTGCGGCGCTCGCGGTGCTGGTCCAACACATCAACTTCTACGTGTGCTCAGCCAAGCAGGTGGACTATCACCACTCCTTGCCTATCGATCTCGGTAGCATTGGCGTGGAAATCTTCTTCGTGATTTCGGGCTTCGTCATGGCAGGCTGCATGTCCCAGGGGAAGGCGTTCATCTGGAACCGCGCGCTGCGTATCTATCCGGGGTTCTGGCTCGCGATCGTCGTTTCATTTTGTCTGGTCGGCTGGTGGTTCCCGATCTGGAAATTCGACTGGTTCTCGACGTCGCTCCTGCCGACGACGAGCCTCAACGCTAGTTACATGATCCCCTACTGGACGCTAGTCTATGAGATGGCGTTCTATCTGGTCACATACGCGATTGTTCTGATGGGCGCGCGGCACGCGACGAGCGTCTGCCTGATGTGGCTGATGGCGATTCTGCTGGTCAGTCAGTACGTGGACATCGACGTCGCGCAGCCGGGCGCGATGGTGTTATTCTCGAAGGTCGATGTGTTCTTCATCGCTGGGATGCTCGCCGCGTTGAACCGAGATGTTCTGCTTCGGTTGCCGCTGCTGCCGGCCGCTCTGGGCGCGATGTTCCTGTGGGTCGTCGGCGATGCGTTCGGGCGCATCTCAATGATGGCGCACGACATGACTCTCGCCGCGTCGTTCGCGCTGCTCGTCGTGCTGTGCGCGCCGCGGTTGAGCATCAAGCCGCTCGTCTGGTTCGGCGATATGTCGTTTGGCGTCTATCTGGTGCACGTGCCGTTTGCCATGCTGGCGATCCACGTCGTGACGGGCGCGCACCCGGAGATCGGACTGGGCCCGCTATGGGCGATCACGTTCGCGGCAGCTTTCGTCGGGGCAATGGCTTTCGGGATGGTCGAGCACCGGATGTATCTGGTGCTGAAGAAGGCGGCACGAGTGCGCCGCCATGCTGCCGTTATCGAACCCGTCGCGCGCGGATAAAACCGTTCACGGTCGACGTGCCACCAGTGAATGTCGACTGCGCCACGCAAAAGGTCGTCGTCGGGCTCGCGAGACTTACACGCACGGTCGGGGCGATCATGACTTGCGCGGCCCCGGACGGGAAGCTGCTGGCAAACTGCACGAACCCGCCGATATTCGGACCCGGCAGCGTGGCCGATGCCGTGGTGACGCCCGCCGCGATGATTGAAGGTATCGTCCCTACAGCCGGGACGAACGTCACCACACACGACACATCCCAATCGCCGGCCGGTAGATTCGTGATACTCGTTGCGTTCGCCGCCGTCGCGCTAGTTAGCGAAGTGCCGGCGGTCGAGTTCGTCTGATACTCCCCCCAACTCCCCGCGGTCGCGTTGTTGTTCGTCGTGGTGCCCGCGATGCCGGCTGTCGAGACGGGCGTTATAGCGCCGGTCGCCATCGTGAGGCCGCCGGTGATTCCCACCCCGCCGGTTGTCACCGTTACCGAAGTGAAGCGCCCGGTGCTGGCTGCACTAGCACCGATAGCCGTGTTATCGATCGTACCGCCGCCGATAGTCGCTGACGGCGTGCTGATCGATGAAAATGCCCCGGTGCTCGACGAGACGGAGCCGATCGGACCGGGCGACGAAAACGTGGCGCCTCCCAGGGTGATAGCGTTGATGGTGGCGTTGCAGCCGAATCCAGATCCGGCGGTGTAGTTCAGAGCCGAAGAAGCGCCCAAGCAGTTCGGAACCGAAACGGCGCCCGGGACCGCGGCCGCGCCGGTCGAGTTGCCGAGCACCGTGTTACCAGCGATGGGGGCGAGGGTTGATACTCCCCACGCCGGCGCCGTCGTCGGTCCGGTCGAGACGATCGACTGCCCTGCTGTCGAACCGGCCGGGTTGAGCAACTGGATCGGGTTCAGCGTGGCGCCGAAAGACAGCGCGGAGAATAGCGCGAGCGCGCCGGCGATGATCTTCTTCATTTTGCAGCTACCCCTTTTGTCTTTTCGAAGGTGCGAAGCGTCCCGAGGCCGAGAAGGCCGAACAGAAGCGGCATCATTTCGGATAGGTCGGCGGGCGAGATGTTGACCGGATGGCCGGCGAAGATGAGCGCGAACTTCGCGACCGGGAGGCCGATCCAGTTCCACGCGCAGCCGGCGCCACACACCCACCCGATGAACGGGCGCCATCCCGAGACGAAGACGCTCGCGTTCGACGCTTCGGTCTTGTTGATCTCCATCTGCCCGGTGATCTGCGCGAGCTCGCCGGTCTGCTGAAGCTTGAAGAATTCGAGCTTTGCCTGTGCGGCTTGCGCGGGATCGGGCCATACGCGGTCGATGACCTGACCGACGACGTTCGTTATTGCGGTGACTGGATCGAATGCAGCCATGTCATTGCCCCTTACGCATCATGTCGGCAAGACGGATTGCCCTGCCCTTCACCTGAGACGCCCACGCGGAATTGAGCATCCCGCGGGCTGCGTCGTCGTATTTGCCCTGGCGCATGGCGCCCAGCGTGTTTCTGAACCCGAGCAGCTTCGTGATTCCGAGGTTGAACCCCATGTTGGCAAGCACGCGCTGACGGACGTCGTTCAGATCGACCCACCACGGAAGGTTGCGGTCGAGATCTTCAAACACGTTCCGAATGTCATCGGTCAGGAGGACGTCGACCTGTTCGTCTGTCAGCGGATACGACCACCCGGCAGGCAGCGGAATCGCTTGCAGGTTGTGCCCGACGCCAACCGTCAGAATTCCCTTCGTATCCTTGTACGGTTTGTACTCGACGCCCTCGTCGCGCCGTAGCTCGGCGATCAGAAGGCGCAGATTGTCGTCAGTCATTTCCCTTGCGCCCCTTGTTCTTGATGAGGTAGAACGCCTGCAAAACGATGTAGGCGATCGTGAACAACGCCACATACCAATTGATGTCGTGGCTCGTGAACCAGAGCCAATAATTCGCCCCCAATGGAGGCACCGCCTTTGCGACACTCGATGCGACGTCGTTCATTTCCATTCCCCGAAGAAAGCGGCCTCTTTGGGCCGCTATGTGTTACACAATGGCGCCGATCTGCGACGTGTCTTGAGGCTGTGCACGAAACGCAGCCTGTTCCGCAGCGGCGGCTTCACGCACCGCGGCCGTCAGCGGGCTCGGTTCGCGCTGCTGTTCCGCGGGCGCAGCAGCCTTCTGCTTTTGCTCAAGCATCTGAAGCGTTTCGAGCGCGCCATACAAACCGAAGAGCTTGTTTTCTTCGTCGTCACGAGCTTTCGAAAGGTCGAATAGCTTGGCCTTCGATTGCGCGATTTGCGTGTTGATGTATTCGATGTCTTTGTTCATGGTTAGCCTGCGATCCACACGCCGGTTGATAGGTTGAGGTGAACTGCGCGAGTCGACGGGCTCGACCAGATTTCGAGGAAGCCGGACGTCGGGTTGAACTGCATGAAACCGAAGTTGCCGAAGCCAAGACGCTGATCGCGCATATGGATCGCGCATTGATTCGCGCCAGATCCGTACGCGGCATTGATCTGAGCGCCCACGTCGAGCCCGATGCCGCCGGGGGTAATCCCGGTCCCGTCCGTCGAGGCGCCGTACTTGAAATTGATGAGCGTCGGCGGCTGCGCCTGGATGTCGATCCCGATGTGATCGATCGAGAACGTCTTCATGTAGATGCCGACGTGCCACTGATTGGCGATGCTGCCGCTTGCGATGCCGTGCGCGAACGAGTTCTTGTTCTGCCCGAACGAGATGTTCCACATGCCGGCAGAGAACGGCGCGGTCGTCGGGAACGCGTCGTTGTAGGCGTAATCGGCATTAGTGAAGTTGAACGTGTCGACCTCAATCGCCGTCATCGTGACATTCGGCGACTGCCCTAAGACCTCCGAATAAAGGCCCCAAACCGCGCCCTTCGTGATTCCGTGAGCCGACGCAGCCAAGGCGACAGACTGAGCGGTGCCCGTCGTCGACTGGTCCTCAAGGTAGAAGTAGCCGCCATACAGCCAGCCGGTTCCGCCCGGCAGCCGCTTGTGCGTCACGTAGAGCGACGAGATCAGGTGCGCTGGATCGTCACCGACAACAGACTTGTCCACGCGCTGGATGTACGCCGTCGACGTCACGCCGTCAGTCGTCGGGTTGGCGTTCGTGCCGTGCCAGATGCTGAGGCGTTTCCCGACATTCGGCGTCGAGTTGAACCCCATCGTTGCGGCTTGATACGGAATCGTTCCAGTCCCGAGCAGTTCAACCTCTTGCGCGAAGTTCCATGCGATCGTCCCGAGCCCGGCCGTAACCGTGCTGTTCACGACGGACGAGGCAGGGACGAAGATTTCCCACGTCTCGCCAGCAGGAACGGCATTCGATGCCGCCTGGAACGCCAACGAATCGTCCGTCACGCCATCGCAGCGCGCGCCGAAGTCACGAATGCTGCGCACGTCATTGACGCGGTTGAATAGATGGGAGCCGGTCGCGATCGAGGCGTCCGTTACCGCGCCATCGCTCGGGGTCACGACGAGTCGAGATGCCCCGCCGCGGACATAAACCTTTTCCACGCCGACAGGAATCGGAGAGGTGAAGGACAAGCCATGCCCGATCAGATCGTACTGATCCGGTCCCTGATACGACGCATCGAAGAAGACCTCGATGTTGTTGACCGAGTTGTACAGGTTCGCCAGCGTCAAAGCGAGCGAAACGCCGGGCGTGAAGTCCGCGCCAGCAACAAAGATTTCCGTCGCCGGGCTGATAGCCAACAACGCGATTTCTTCCTGCGTGATGTACCGATCGTCCAAGACGGATATCGGCAGCGCGCGCGTTACGCCATTTGCGTTCTGCCAAATCGGCAGCTTATCGCCCGAGCTTACGGACGACGTTACGCACAAATCCCCGATGGTCGACATCTCTTATCCTTGAACGATTGGCTCTGCGATCGAGCCGTACTTGCCGGCGATCAGATCGGCGTGGATCTCGCGGCCGTACGGCATGCAATCCTTGTCCGA
Source organism: Caballeronia glathei (assembly GCF_000698595.1). Lineage (GTDB taxonomy): Bacteria > Pseudomonadota > Gammaproteobacteria > Burkholderiales > Burkholderiaceae > Caballeronia > Caballeronia glathei. Next base: position 14,206 of record NZ_JFHC01000064.1, read on the forward strand.
CGCGTTGAACTTGACCGGTTCATCGCCGAGCGACGGAAACACAATGTCGACCGTGACCATCGAGTGCGCCGCGTCGGTCCATACCGGATTTGCGATCGAGTGATATTCCATTTATGCAGTCCTCACCCAGAGAAATACGGCGTTCGCGCCAGTGCCGGGGGAAACCCACGTGCCAGGAAGAACGGGATTGGGGGCGATGTTGTTACCGAGCGCAACGGCACCGATGCCGTTAGCCAATTGGTTGGCCGCGATGAAGCTCTGATACGTGGCAGTCGTGAGAGCCAACGAGCCATTTACAAGAAGAGGTGCGTTCGGCAAAGCGTACGTGTCGCCAACCGAGTCCCACAGAATCGAACGAGTACCGATGTTGTTCAACTCGACTACGGAATTCATCGCAATCAGGTTGTGCGTCGCCTTGATGTCGCCGGTCGCTTGAATGCCATCCGTCGTTACCAGACCGCCAGTCGTCGTGATGGTCGCTCGGCCCGTCTCAACGGAGTTGTCTGCATTGACGACGCGGATCACAATGCCGCCGGTACTAATACCCCTGTTGTTCGTTATAAATGCAGACCCATCGCCGGCGGCGTTCCAGCCAATCCATAACCCCTGCGTTGACGGGTTGCTATTACCCGTCACCTTCACCCAATTCGCGTTCACATCCTGCAAATTGAGGTGATACCGGCCCCCGTCATTTCCGACTACGACGAACGGGAAGTTTTCCGGCGACGTGTTGTCAGTAGGAACGTACGTGTACATTCCTACGTCCGTCATCCAGACTTGGTTCGTCGAGTTCTTGTCGCGCGCACGAAGCTCGGCCGCATTCGCGACGCTCTGCACGCTGCTCGACCCGATCGCCATGACGATAGGGTCCGTCTCGTTCAGCGACGCGTAGACGAGCCGCCTCGCAGCGTCAAGGATCGTGATCGAATAGGGGATTTCAACAAACAGATGGATCAGCGAACCCGCAGCCGTTGCGTGGCCGTGCGTGGTCCTGATCGGCTGAGCGACAACGACGCTACCGGCGATGTCGGACGTGACGACAGCCGGGTATGCGACGGGATCGAGCCCGGCTTGACCGATATAGATGAACCCGGATTCGAGGGGTGACCCGTAGAGATCCGTGAAGAAAGGAAGCGCACGCGCCTCGCTTGTGGCTGCCATAGCATTCTCCCAAAGGTAAGCGGAGCGCCCCGAAGGGCGCCCGGAATACGTTGCTTACGTTTGGTTGAAGAGCATGATCCCGCACATCTCGGGATTCGTGACACTTACGCCGTAAAAAGCGTCGACGCGATACAGCGACTTGTAGTTCTCGATGTGGGCCTGCTTCGCCATCACGATCTCGATACCCTGGTCGGTCGTACCGCGCATCACGGCCATGCCCTGGTCGGACGGAACTGCCAGACGGCCCGGCAGGATTTCGACCGATTCCTTCTTCCAGAAGCAATTCACGCCGGTCGTGACCGTGTTGAGCCACGTGATCGCAGCGCCCGCAGCCGGCGTCGCGGTACAGTTCTTGTACGCGAGTTCCGCATCGGTTGCGCCCTGACCCGAGATGATCGCCGGGGTGATCGTGATCGTGCCCGTGCCACCTGCGCCCGAGACGATGCCGACGACGCGGAAGGTCTTGAGTTGGCCGGTGTCGATCTTCGTGATCGGATGGACGTTGTTCACGCCCGCGATCGTGAAGGCGTCGCCTACCTTGACCGTGCCGGACGTGACCGTGATCGCGAGAGCTTGCAGGCGGTTGTCGACGTTCGACTGAAGCGGGCCGGTCGGGCTCGCTGCGAGCGCCTTCGGCGTGGTGAACTGGTTTGCACCGTTGACCGTGACCGTCACGCCGGCCGCAGCCGTCAGACGCGCGAGGTAGTCTGCCTTCAGCACGCGCTCGAAGCCTGCCACTTGACGGCCAACCGTTGCCATTTCGTAGGCGTTGGCAGCCTTCTGGCCTTCCACGACGTACGCACGCGAAGCCAAGTTGCCGGCCATTGCGTTGTAGTCGCGCGAACCGAAGACCGAGTAGCGGCCGTCGTAGTCGATGCCCTGCTCGTTCATCAGCGAATCAGCTTGTGCCAGATCGTCGAAGCCGGTCGCGGCGACCGTGCGCTTCACGACCAGCGAGCCGAGCGTCGAAACAGCGTTCACCACATCGACGTTGATGTCCGACGCGATTTTCTGCTTCGCAGCCGTGCCGAGGCGGTTTTCTTGCAGCGCGTCGCGCAGTTCGGTTGCGTCCATCACCCACGGCGAGCTGCGGATCGTGTCGATCGCGGCCGGGATGGTCAACTGCGTCTTGCCGACGAAGTTTGCGGTCTGGTCGAGGCCCGAGAACGAACGGGCGATGTACGGCATCGGGCGGCGGATGATGTCGCCGGCACGAGCCATCATGGTCTGATCGTTCGAGAATACGGTGACGGCCTTCGACATGACCAACTGGTCATTGAAGCCTTCGAGGAGGTTTTCGAACGCGATGCGCTCTTCTTTCGAGAACGAGTTTGCGGTCGACAAAAAGGGGGCTGCCGGGGGGTTGGCCATTTCTGTAGTCCTAAAAAAATGAATGAGAAAGCGTTGGGGATTTCCCCAAGGATTTCGCAGTCAGCAGGACTAACGGGCAGAGCCACGCCGATGGAGCTGAATACGTTGAAACCGCCGCTCGCGTCAGAAAAGGATTTGTCTCAGTCCTGACGCGCACAAGCTTGCTAGCACTATATTACTTTTAAAGCTAGATGGCAATACTAACTAAGCGTGGCATGCATAACGTTCGTGGTGTTTTTCGCGCACCAGACGATGCACAAGGTGCGTGCATTTGTCGACGTTGATCTTTTTATAACCGTACTGATCCGTACTTCCGCCCGTAACCGTCCCGGCTCGCACCGATCCGACCGCAACGTTCCGCGTAAGCAGCCCCGTCTCCGGGTCGTAGGCAAACAACTCCTTGAGCCGGGCATGGCTCAGGAGTTTAGCTTTCGTATCCGTCATTTTTGCGCCATTTGCTTCTTGTACGCGACAACGCGCGAATAGTCACCGGTGCGCTCTGCTTCCGCGCGGAGCTTGTCGAGTTGGTTGCTCGATGCGCTGAAGCCTGAGCCACGCTCGGCAGTGATGCGCGGTTCCGGCGCCGGCCGGCTGGTTTTCTTCGTCGACAAGTGGACCTCCATCTTCGCGATTGCCGCGGTGAACTTGACCGGATCGGTGATCTTCGCCAGATCCATCAACCGCGCGGGGGATTTCGAGAGCGCATAGACCAGAACGGCCGGGTCATCCGCGCCGCGCATCAGCAGCCCGGCTTGCGTCTGGTTCAGGATCGCACCGACCTCCGCTTCTGCTTCGTCGAAGTCGTCGACGCCGAGCGATTTCTTGCGGTCGGCGTAGGACTTCTTGAAGTTCTCGACTTCTTCCAGTTCCTTGCGCTGTGCGTCGACCTTCCGCTGATCTTCCGCATCGGCCGCCGCTTTCCGCTGCATCCAGGCGTCGTACGCCTCACCGAACGCGGCTTCGTCGTAGTCGAACTGATCGAGCGTCGGCTTCGGCCCGAGCGTCGGGACCGGTGGCGGCAGCTTGGACTGCAACTCCTCCACCTTGCGCTGAAGCTCGCGCTTCTCGCGCATCACCTCTTTGTGGCTCTTACGCAACTCCGCCACCCACTTGGGCGCCGGTTGGCCCTTCAGCGACGGGGGCTCGCCTTCGGGTTGCTCGGCGCCCTCTGCGGGTTCTTGCTCTTGGGACTCCTGATCTTCGTCCTCAAACAAAACGGGAGCCGCGATTTCGGCGGGCTGTTCCTGCTCAAGTTCGGGCTGCTGCGCTTCGAGTTCTTGTTCCATTCACTCACCTGTAGGTGGAAAGATGCAATTCGTCAAGTATACGATAAAAATATCTTGTGATGCGCGTATTGTATGCCTATCATGACCACATGAAACGTATTAGCCTCTTCTTTCCCGAGCCGATGCTTAAATGGCTTGTGGAATATGCCGAGAAGCACGACCTATCCTTTGCGGAGGTAGTTCGCGACATGTTGCGCAAGCAAATCGAGATCGAGAAGGAGAAAGAAAAGGAATGATGTCCGCACTCAGTCACGCGTTTGTCATCGGCGTGCTCATCGGCCTAGCGATCATGCTGGTGCGCCTCGGGCTTATCCAGGCGGTCGCGGAGATCGTCATCCGCATGCTCGCCTTCCCGTTCGAACTGGCCGGCGACATCAGGCGCAACGGTGCGTCCGTGCTCAAGGCTATCTTCGGATGGAGCGTCGCTATCGGCGCCCTCGTCCTGTTCGTTACTGCTTTCAAAATCTCCTTCTGATGCGAAATTTCCGCGTAATCAAAGACGGTATGGACGTCGGCGCCCTTGGGCTGGCGATCTCGATGAACCCGGACCTATGGACGGCCGACACGTTCCTGCGGAACTACCCACAGGGACCGTTCGGCGATACCGATACGATCATGCTCCGCTTCCCGGAGATCCAGACCGGGATGAGCGAGGACGAAATCGAGCTATACAAGCAGAACCAGCTCGCCGGATACGACCAGCACGAGTCGATCGCGTACCCGGCATGGTCGAAGCTGACGCAGGCGCATGCGTTCGTGTTCGATCTGGCGCGGTTCGTCGAGGCGACGCGGATCGGGCGCGTGATGGTGAACCGGATTCGCCCGGGCGGCCGGATCTTCCGCCACGCCGACACGGCAGAGCACGTGCGTTATTGGCGCAGATTTCACTTGGTCATTCAAGGCCAGCCGGGCGCGGTGATCTACTGCGGCGAGGAAAAGGACGGCAGCAAGGACGAGACAATCCAGATGCTGACTGGAAGATTGTTCTGGTTCCGGAATGAACTGGACCATGAAGTCCGCAACGAGTCATCCGTGGACAGAATCTCTATGGTGATGGATTTCCACGTATGACAGAGACAGAACTGATCGCGCTTCTGCACTACGACCATGAAACGGGGGTTGTTTCACGGAGAGTGCCGGCCATCGGCGGTCGTCCTCGTACAAAGACAGAGCCGACGCACAGCAAAGGCTATCTGACGATTCGCGTGTGCGGAAAACTCTACCTATCACATCGTCTCGCGTGGCTTTGCGCCTATGGGCGATGGCCCTCTTCGGTGATAGACCATATCAACGGAGATCGGGCCGACAACCGGCTTGCGAATCTTCGAGAAGCCACGCTGTGCGAAAACCAATGGAATTCTAAAGTTCGTGCTCACAACGCGACCGGGGTAAAAGGCGTCCAGATTAAAACTGTCGGCGCATATACCCGGTACGTTGCGATCATTCGAGCGAATGGAAAGAAGGAGCACCTAGGCTCATTCAAGAGCCTAGACGAGGCGGCCCAGGCCGTCCAGAAGCGCCGCATGGAATTGCATGAAGACTTTGCCCGTCACGCTTAAGTGCGGTTCCAGTGTGTCACCGTAGGCACTATTCGCACGCTTGCTGCCATGTGGGCGTTGTGGCGCTTGCGCTCCGACACGTTCTTAAACTGAGCCATCGCCACGGCCGTATAGCGGAAGCTGTCGGCCGCGTGCGAGTGCTCGTCATGCTTCGGATGCCCCGACTTGTTGCGGGAGTATCGTCGCAGGTGTTCAAGTAGCTCGGTGCAGCCGTCCGATATGAACGCCTGCTTCAGAGCCGCGCGCGCCATCTTGATGCCCGGCTCTACACCGATGTCAGGCGTCGTCTCAACCTGCCATCCGTAGGACTCCATCATCGCCTTGCTCGTGAGTTTCGTCTGAATCGAGCGCGCGTTCCCGTCGTGTGGGAACCACACCACGGCGTCTTTGTATCCATTGCCCTTCAGCCAGTCGCTGTAATCCTTCAGGTCGTTATTGTTGTCCTCGTGAAAGTCGAGCACACGTAGGCCGCTGATATCCGCCTGCGCGATCGTGATCGACGTCATATCGTTGATGCCGAGGTCGAACACAGCGTGGATGCCTAGCGCCGGATCAGCCGAAAGCGGCCGGATGCGGTTTCCCGTCACCAGCGCGTGCATTTCCTTGCGGTAGATAGCGCCGGCGACTGCGGACTTCGGGATGCCTTCCCAGATGTGATCATAGTCGTCCGGGTCATCCGCTTGCGAGCGCAGGCGTTCAGCCTCAAGCGCTGCATTCCAGAACGGGTTTCTGTCCCAATTGACTTGGATGATTCGGGCGTTAGCTGGGCGCTTCTCGATGAACGTCGTGTAGACCGGATCGGTGTCCATCTCCGGGTTCATGCTGAACCAGATCTCTGACGTATCCTTTCGGATTGTCGGCAGGAAAAGCTTCAGTGAAGCAGCGGAGATCGCCTGCGCTTCCTCGCCCCAGGCTATATCGATGTCGTTCATCGACTTGATCGACGTCGACGTTTCGTCGCTCAGACCGCGGAAAATGAACTTGCTGCCATTCCGCCCGACGATTTCCTTCTTCTTGTTCGGGATGTCGAAGAAGTCTTGGAGCCCGCAATCGATCATGCGCTGCTCGATGATCGCCTTGACGGATTCGTCGATCGACTCCTGAATTTCACGGAAGCATAGGATACGCAGCGGTTCCGATGCAGCCCGAATCACCAGTGCCGTCGCGCACGCCATCGACTTACCAGAGCCGCGCCCACCGTGAAAGATGGTATAGCGCGGACCCTGTGTCAGAAGGCATTCAGCCCATTCCGGAAGCGATACCTCGCTCATCTACCGACAGCCGGGTGATTGGTGACATGTACCGGCGCCTGGGCTGCGGCCGGCGCGTTGCCCGCGGTCAACTGCTGCGCGGACGGATCGACCTGTTGCACGCCGTGGAGCGCGTTGACGCCCGGAGACGGCGCCGCATTCCCGCTTGCGATCGCAGCGTCAACCTTGCCATCCATCGGACCTTGCGGCGTGCTCACCTGGCTGGCCTGCGCGTTCACTTGGTCCTTGATGTTCTGAAGCATCGCCATGATGGTCGACAACTGGCTTGCGTTCGTGTCGGAGATCGCCTGCGCTGCCTTCGCCTGGTTGAGTTCGGCGGCCGACAGACTCTGCACGGCCGATGCTTCGCTCTTGGTCGCGTTCGCCTGCGACTCTCGGGCCTGCGCCAGCAGCGCGACCGTCTGAGCGTCAGGCGGCGCATTGGCGGCCTGTTGCTGCTCGGCTTGCAGTTCCTGCGCTTCCTCGTCGGTCGGCTTCGTCACGCCAGCCTTCACGAGCTGCATACGGGCGAACTTCGCCAGATCGTCCATCCCCTCGCCGTCCAGATTCCGGACCAGCGTCGCCACCATCAGCTGTTGCATCTGCGGATCAGCGATGCCCGGCAGAATCTTGGCGATAGCGTTCACCGTCGAATCTTTCCGGCTGTTGAACGCAGGCCCGACATCCACGAAAACGTCCAGACCGGGCGTGAAACATTTCGCGATGGTCGGCGCGCCGGATTCGTCGATCGCCGGTACGTTGATAGTCGTCGTCTCGGGCGAACCGTCCTCGCCATTCGCTGCAAACTTCCGGTTGTCCTCGGTGTAGACATCGCACGCCATCGACAGATAAATCTTGCCGCAGCGTTGCATCGCGCGAGACATGTTGTCGACGAAGATGTAGACCTGCATGTCTTGGTGCGCCTGAACGCGGCTCACCAGAGCGTCCGACGTGTTCGACGTCACCTGACCGGCCGCCAGATCGCCACCCGTCACATCGAGCATGTCGGCCGCGGTGATCTGCACCAGACCGGCGAGCGCGGGCGGAACGTCCGGCTGCTTGATGGCTCCGACCGGGCCGCTGACCGTGGACGAGCCGTCCGAGCCAGTGATCGGGTTGACGAGCAGATACGGGTTGTTCGCGACGAGATCGTTCGCCCATGCGAGTTCGTGCCCGGCGACCTGTTCCGGCAGGAAGATCGGTTTCTCGCGCGGCGTGAACGCGGTAATGTCGGCCAGCGTCGAAATCTGCATGTTATACAGGCGCTGCGAGTCCTTCGCCAGCCGCACAGCACCTTGAAAGCGCTCGATACCGTCGATCACCTGACGGATGCCATAGACGACGACAATCGGGATCTCCGAGCCGGCGATATAGCCGCAGTCCTTCAGCACGCCGCAGCCGTCGAGGAAGTACTTGCGCACGCGCTTACAGTTGCGCTTACCCTCGCGGACCTTTGCGTAGCCGACCGAAGCCCAATGCTCCTCTTCCTCGGCTGCTTCCTCTCGTTCCTCGGCATCCAGCCCTGAATAGACCTTCTCTTCGAGCCCGGAATGCGGTTCGCGCCACACGGAATACTTCTCGACCTTCTGCTCAACCTCGTAATACTCGCCGATGTAGACCGAATCGTTCGTGAACCAGTCGAACTGTTTCAGCGAGCGAACTTCCTTGAAGCTGCTCGGGCGTTCGGCCAACGTCACGGCATCGCCCAGGTATTCCGTCGTGTACGTGTCCCACGAGATCGGGTTCAGCACCGTGCACCACTTCGCATCGGACTTGTCCGGCTTGCGGCTGTCCGAGTCGAAAAAGACGCTGATATCCGCATCGGGGATCGGCTCGAAGCAGATCCGCTGCGGCGTGTCGTCGTCCAGATCGGTTTCTGCGCGGTGATCGTAGTCGTTCGTCAGGCGCCATGCACCAATACCGCCCGCCACGGCTTCTTCGAACGCTGCCACGTAGACGTCTTGGGCGCCGCTGTACTGCTCGTCGGACCGGTAGACGATCCGGAGCGCGTCGAGATCATCCTGGCGCTTGTCGTCGTCGCTCGACCGGAAGTTGACCGTCATCGCATTGGCGCGATACTCGGAAACGATCCGACGCACGGCTTTCTGCACCTTGTTGACGACGAAGCGCGGCCGGTTGTTGAACTGTGCGCCGAGGCCGCCTTCCCACTGCGCACCGTCTACAAAGGCAAAGCGCCGGTCTTCGAGCGACGCCAGCCGAATTTGCTGCTGCGGCGCGTACGCACGATCGAACCGGGCCGTTGCGCGGTCCCAAACCTTGCCGAGTCGTTCTTCTTTGGTCAGAGCCATTTGCAAAATTTCCGTTCGATGGGTTCGAAGCCCCGACGCTCGAAGAGAGCCCCCGCGGGGTACGCAAGCTTTTCGCCAGCCATGAAGCACTTCACGCCGCGCCGCTTCAGTTCCTGCTCGGCCGCCTCAAACAATTGCAAGCCGATCATTGCGCCGCGGCGGTCGGGCGAGCAATAAAAAATGTCGCCGGCAGCTTCCATGCAGTCCGTGTAGTGGATGCTCGGGCGCACAAACGCGACAAAATAGGCGACGATCTGGCCGTCCAAGCGGCCAATCATCATCATGAGTTGGTCCATGTCCTGCATAGCCCGGTACAGCGCGACGTTCGGCTTCAGGTCGTACCCTTGCAGCTTGTGCAGGCTGATCTCGTCGTAATGCTGGTGGAGCAGCGGCAGCAATTCGTCGTAGACATCCTGGAACCGCTCGACAGTGAAAACGGGCTTGGTCATGAGTTGTCCTAACGGCGACTGTTAAACTGATTCGCGGCTGCGGCGCCTGCCACATAACCCGCTTTCTGCGAGAGTTGCTCGACGAACAGACGGCGTGCCGCGAGCGATTCATAATTACGCAGCGCCGCGGCCAATAGTTTACCGTTAGACAGAAGCTTTGCAGCGTTCTCGGTGGTTATTGACGAGACCTTTTGCGTGATCGTGCGGCCGATTGCGCCTGTCACGGCGCCGGCGGCCAATCCGCCGACAGTGCCGAACGGCCCGGCAGCAGATCCGAGCGCACCACCGATCAGGCTTTGCACAGCGCTGTCCCTGAACGCCTCGCCGATGTTGCGACCGAATCGCCGTCCCGCGCTCTGGTTCTGCGCGGTATCGCTTCCGCCGATCTTGCCTGTCTTGGCATAGGTCGTCGTCTGCCGTTGGAGATCGCCTGCCACGTTGGCGAACTGCTGCGCGTCCTCTTTCGACATGAAGGACGAGTACTTGTCGGATGCGTTCTTGAACGTGCTGCGGTTGAATTCCGTGTTGCCGCGGCTGTTCAGGTTGCGGTCCTGCACCTCGCCCATAGCAAGTTCACGCGCCTTTTGTTGCTGTAGAGCGATCGCCTTGGCCCGGTCGGCCGCTTCCATGTCCGGCAGCATCTTCTCGATACTGCGCAGCCCGGCCGGCGAGTCGGCGTTCTGCAACGCTTCCTGAGCCTGCGCGAGAGCCGACTGGCTGGTGCGCTGCGACTCGATCGACGCGACGTTCTGAGCGTGCGCGCCGTGCAGTTCCTTGTACGCCGGAGACTGAGCGTCGAGCACCTTTTGAAACTCGGCGTTCGCGCCAGCGTGCTTCTCGCTCGATGCCAGAGCGCGCCGGATGTACTCTTGCCCCTGCGCCGGAAGGCCGGTCAGATCGTTCTTGTTCTGCAAATGACGAGCAAGTTCGGTCAACGCGTCGATCGTGTCGGACGGAATCTTGTCGGCCGCGCGAATACCGGGCTTCATCTGCTCGGCCTTGATGCTGTTGATCGCCGTGACGAGCTTGCCCGGATCGACCTCCTTGCTTACAGGATCAATCGCGCTGTACAGGCGGCTCTGCACCGCCTCCATTGCGTCGATCGGGCCGGACGCCTGGGCGAAGTTTGCGCGAGCCTTGCCGTAGTCGGGAATGGCCGTATCCATGACGGTCAGAAGCTCGTTCTTGACTCCCTGAAGCGTGCGCACCTGTGAGTTCTCGCCGGCACGCGCGGCTGCGCTGATCTGGTCGTCCAGAGCCGCCTTGGCATTGACCAGACCACGACCCGATACGTACTTCTGCGGCGCAGACTTCGCCCCGCCGACATTAGCGTTCGCCCGGTTCTGAGCGGTCGTGAAAATGCTCGACTCGCCCTGGTTCTGCGCGGTCGTCTCGGCCTGTGCGATTGCCTTCTTGATTGCGGGCTTCTTCAGAAGCGCAGCCATTTCGGGCGAATCGACCGGGATGCCGACATGCGTCGCGAGGAAGTCATCTGCCGCCTGCGCGCCTCGCGCGGTCTTCAGCGCGTCAAGCTGTTCCGGCGTGCCGATGATCTGCTCTAGCGTGTTGGCGGCTTCTGCCTGCCGCGCCTTCTGCAAGTCGTCGAACACGGTCGAGCCCTCGTCGCGCGCCATGCGCTGAGCGAGTTTGACCGGCGCTTCGAATTGCGGCGTCTGGAGTTTCTGAGCGACGTCCTGAGCGATCGGCTGAACTTCGGCCTGCCCTTGTGCCGCCAGAGCATCACTACGCTGCGCCGCGGCTTCTGCTGCTTGGTCCGCTGCCTGCGGATTGGCCGGCGTGCCTGGGTTGTTCGGCGTGCCCTGCTGCGCTAGTTCACGCGCGATCGCCTCGTCGTTGTTCGCGCTCGCGTTGGCAGCGATGGACGGATTCGCGTTCGTGTTCGCCTTCTGGAGCGTCGTCACGTTGGCGTCGTTCGCCAGCTCGGCCGCGGTCGGCACATATCCAGGCGTTTGCGGCGCCTGAGCCGTTTCAAGCTTCGTCGCCAGTCCGCCGGGCGTATTGTCCGTTGCTCGGGCAATATCGGCCGCGACCTGAGCGTCCGGAGCCGCGCCACTGGCTGCTACCTTCGTCGCCGCCGATGGCGTCTTGCCGAACATCTCTTGAATACGCGCGATGCCCTTGGCGACGGTCGGGTTCTCAGCCAGCGCGGAGACTCCCTTACCGACGACCGAGCCGAGGCCGAAGCCAGCAGCGCCAGCGCCAGCGCCGACAGCAGCGTCGCGCGCCACTTCCATACCGGACTTGTTCTGTGCGACAGCAGGAGCCGCGCCAGCCACAGCGCCACCAGCCACGGCACCCGGAAGCGATGCGCCGCCCATCGTGACGTACGGCACAGCCGAGCCGACAGCGCCGGCCACCTTGCCCGCGACGCTGTTGCTCGAGTCGCGCGCCATCTGTGCGTCGATCTGCTGATGCGCGGCTTGGGCTTGATTGGCAAAGTCGTTCGCACCAACCAGACGACCGCCGGCTGATGCGATGTCCAACAGACTGCCCGCCACACCGCCAACAGCCTTTTCCGCGACGTCGGACCACGTTGAACCATTCTTCGCAGCCGTGGCAGGATCCTGCGGCGCAGTCGGAGCGGCCGAAGCAGGCAATCCCGCGACGAAATACCCGTCGTTCTGCGGTCCGGTCGCGTCCTGAGCAGGCGCCTGTTGCGGAGCCTGGGCCGGCATGGTCAGCGTGCCATTGTCGAGCCCCGCCTTGATCGTTGCCAGTTGAGCGGGCGTGAGCGTGCCAGCCTGCATCGCGGCGAGCGTTTGCGGGCCGATCGGCTTGGGGGCGGTGGTTGGATTTGCTTGCGTTGGCCCGGAAGCGCCGGCGGCATTGGGAGCGGGGGCGGTGGTCGGACGTTGCAACGCGCCAGGATCAATCGCCAGTTTTCCTGACTTCACGCGCTGGTCGACTGCATCCATGTCCTCGGGCGACAGCCGGCCGGCGTTGTAATCCGCGACGACCTGAGCGTTCACGCCAGCACCGGGCGCCGCGGCTTGGGGCGCCTGAACCGTTGCGGTAGGCTGCGGACTAGCAGCGCCGCCAAGTCCAACTACGGACGGGTCAAGCCCGTACGACGCAGCACTCGGAAGCGGAGCAGCCGGGATCGGCTCGGCCTGCGGGGTATCCTGTCCGCCGCCCTTCGTGAAGTGCGACATGACGCGGTTGGTGTATGCGCGCGTTTGGCCGCCCCAATTCGCCGGATCGGTGCCGCCAATGTACTGCGTGACCGCGCCCGCTGCGCTTCCAGTGCGCTCGATGCCCTCTTTCAGCAGATACGCAGCACCGAGAGCCGCGGCCTGAGGCGATGACGTCGGGTCGATGTTGTACTTCTTGATGATCAACTGGCGCGTCGTCGGCGTGAACTGATACGGCGTGGTTGCTCCCGCGCTCGATACCTGATTGGCGTTCGACTTCTCGCCAGCGAGCCTGATGCTCGACAGCAAGCCAGACGGAATGCCAGCAGCAGCCGACGCAGCCTGATCCGCAGCCGCGTAGACCGGATCGCGATACGACACAGGAAAGGTATCTTTGGTCATTTCGTCGGATCGAAGGAGTTTTCACCCGGCGCGGTGTAATAAGTCGGCGCAACCTTCTTTGCGAACTTCGTGAAGCTGTCGCCCGACTTGACGAGCACAGCGTTGCCGTCAGGCGTTTGGATGGTGAAATCGCGGTATGCCGGGCCGAACGACGCGTTGTTACTGCGCGCCCAATCGCCGCGCGCGTTCGACCACGCGGCCTTCGATGCGAGGAATTTCTGCCGCGCTTGAAGATACGTCGCCCATGCTTTCGGACCGTCCGTGATCGTCGGGACGTTCGCCGCGGCCCTCGCAGTCGATGCGTCCGTGAAGTTGCCGTTGACCATGCTCGCAACCTCGCCTTGCACCACGACCGACGCGGCTTCCTGTCGCAACTGCTGAAGCTTCGACGTGTCGCCCGTCCACTTGCGGCCAGCGTTGTCCCACGTCGCGCCGAGCACGCCGCTCGTGCCGCCGCTCTCGACCTGATTGAATGCGCCCGCAAGTTCGCCGGCTTGGTCGGCCAGCTGCTGGTTCGTCTGCCCGGCCGTGTATTCCGGCTGAGCAGCAGCAATCGCCGCGGGAGGCGCGATCAGTTGCTGATTGGTGACGCCTGTTTGGGCCGTCGTCAGACCAGTTCCAGCCTGAGTCGATTGGATTCCCGCCTCGGCTTGCTGCGGGGCATACGCGGCTGCCGTTCCAGCACGAGAAGCATCTGCATTCGCCTGAGCGACCGCTGCCGGGACTGTGTTCTGCGCCACCACCGCGCGAGCTTGGGATGTCTGGTTTGCATACAGTTGATCCGCCGTGTTCGCGCTGCCAGCGTTCAGGATCTGCGAGGCAACCTGTTTCGCCTGTTCAGGGTTCTTCGTAATCAACGCTTCGAACGAGCGCGTCTGAGCAGCCCCGGCCGCGTCGCCCGAGTTCTCCTGACGCACCGCACGCGCCTCCAACAGTTCGAGCGCGCCGTTCGGGTCGTTCGCCTGCAACCGAGCCTGCATGCCGGCAACCGTGCTCACAGCGTCCGACGACATGCGCTGACGGATGTTGGCCCAATTCGTCTGAGCCTGATTCGTGTTCTGGTTGACCGTCTGCGCGAACTCGGGGTACTTGACCGCAAGCGCTTGATAGTCGGCCGGCTGAGCGTTCGGGTTCGACGCCAGCGCCTGCGATTCCATCTGGAACGCCTGTTGACGCTGATTATTCGCGATCTGAAGCCCGGAGTTCGATACGGTCGCCGCGTTCGCTGCGTTGGTCGCCTGGATACGTGACGGCGCGGTCGCCGCGTTCAGCCCGATCTGCTGCCCGGACAGCGCGGCGTTCGCCATCTGCGAATCGATGCCCTTCCCGATATTCGAGAAGTCGATGAGTTCGGCCATTTACGTCCCCGTGAAATAGATCGGATTGCCGGCGCCCGTCGTGCCGTAGGTCGGCTGATTCGCCGCGCCACCCATCGTCGAGTACGCATTCACCCCCTGCGTAATCGCGCCGATACCCGAGTTGAACGCATTCGACAGCGCGCCGGCCTGAGACGTCGCGGCGTTGGCTTGCTGGTTGTTCGCGTTGGTCGCCGCACCAGTGAACGCATTCCCGGCCGCCTGTGAGCCGCTGACCGCGTTCAGCCCGTTGCCCATCAACTGACCGTATCCAGCGAGGCGCTGCGTGATGAGCCCGTTGAGCGTGTTGATCGACGTGTTTGCGAGCGTGTTGCTCGTGTTGCTGCCGCGCAGACCGCCGGTCGCCGAGGCATTGGCAAGAATGTTCTCGTTGCCCGTCTGCATCAGCCCTTGGAACTGCGCACCGTTCTTGATGTCGCCGATTGCTTGATTCTGCGCGCCGGCGCCGTTCGAGCCGAGCAGATCCCCGTACGCCGTCAGACCGGTTTGCCCGGCCGCGAGATACGGTGAAATCTGCTGCTGCATCGTGTCGTATTGGCGCGTCGCGAGCGCGAGATTGCTCTGCGCTGCCTGCGACTGCGCGTCTGCTGCGTCACCAGCCGCGTTGGCAGACATGGCAGATCCTGCCACGCCCGCCACGGCGACGCCCGCGCCTACCGCTGCTGCTACCATAGGTCACCCCACCGAAGATTGATATGTGCCTGCCAAAAAGTACGTCCCTGCTGACAGCGCCGCGCCGTCATAGCGAAACAACCTGAGATCCGCTGAATCCGGGTCGATAACCCCGGTCACTGCGACACCTGCGGCTGATATGCCAGGAATAACGCCCCTCTGGCTGCTCAATCCTTGGTGAGTAAATGGAAGCGATACGCTCGGGAAACCGCCCGGCGTGACCAACGTAATTTCAACGTAGATGTTCGTGCCGATCGACGAGAACACAGCCGTTGCTGTGCCGCCCGACACAACCGGGTCGTAGCCATTCATTGCGCTACCGTTCACCACGTTCCCGATAGCATCCGCAACGGCCGAATCTCCGTTGAGAGCGGACGTCAGGAACATCTGCGGGATGCGAGTTAGGTTCGCCATGTCAGGTCGCCAGCGGTTCGAGTTCGACGTCCAGCCCAAACCAAGTGACATGAGCTGTCGTCACGTGATCGATCCGAACCTGCATCTTGTTGCGCGTCAGACCGCCTGGAAGCCATCGGATGCGCTTGCTATAGCCACCGCGCGTAACCGCCCGCGTGTAGCGCGTCTGCGACCAGCGAATCCCGTCCGACGAGTAGGTCATGGCGATACGCGACGTGTCGCCGGCCTGCCCCGTGATGCACTTCAGTTCGACCGACCGGAGCCCCGCTGATGCCAGCGGCAGCATAACCATAGGGCTCGAAGTGCGATGCAGTACAGGAGCGCCATAGTGACCGCCAGTAGTGCTATCCAAGAATCCGACACGGTTGTCAGCAAGATCGCCGCAAGCCCACATGCCGTTGAAACGTACAAAATTGCGAGCGCGATAGAAATCATTGGCTTCCGCTCCGCTGTTCAGTTGCGTCCAGAACTTCACGCCGAGCCCGGCCGTTGCTGTGGCGTCGAACACCAGCGTCTTATCCGGCAGGTGCACGTACAGCAGTTCCGAGTCTTCAAACGAGATCGCCTCAAGCGTCACCACCGCGACCTGTGCGGCCGACAGCTTCGCCAACTCGAAGTCGACCGCCGCGGAACTGATCTTCGCCGGCGCGTTGCCGTTGAGCATCCATACGCCGTTCGGCATGTTCCGGCCGCCGCCAATCCACGCGAGCGAGCGGTTGAAATAGCACATCGTCTGGCGGGACACGCAGCCGATGTCGAACGTGTAAGACTGCTGCACGGTGAACGGGAAGTTATTCCCGCCCGTGTTAGCCATCGTCTGAGTGGTGTTCACTCCGTGCACATACAGCTGATTGTTCAGCTTGAAGATTGCCGTGATGCCGTCCGGATCGTATTCCGCGCTCCCGAAGTAGCCAGGGAAGAACGTCAGGTTCACCAGCGAGCTAACCCAGACGTCCACGCCGTCCGTTACGATCACATAGCCAGCCATGAAGCACGCGTCGACGATCGGCGTGATGCCGGCCGACAGGCTCATATTCACTGGCAGGAAGTTGCCGACGCTCGTCCACACGATATTGAACGTCGCCCCCGTTCCTCCACCGCTAGACAGCACTTGCGGCGCTGGATTCGCCGGGATGAAGTTCGTCAGCACGCGCTGCTGAGTCGTAACTGCAACGGCCGTGATGACACCAGACGATACCGCCGTAACGGTCAGAGTCGCGAAGCACCCAAGCGGGCCAATCGTGATCGTGTCGCCGACGTTGTAGCCGGTGCCGCCGCTCACCGCAGTTGCGCCGGTCGCGTTGCTATAACCGGTCGGCGCGTAGTAATACAGAAGGCCAGCGCTCACGATGATCAGATTATCGAAGCTGTAGTCTAGACGGCACTTCAGGCCATCATTAACAACACCCCCGAGTAGCGTGCGCGTTCCGTCAGCAGCGTATGCATAGACCGACGAGCCCTGCACGCGGTACATCTTGTCTTTCCACAGGATACCGCCGCGGTCCGACTCGCCGATCGCCGAGGAAGGAAGCCATTGCGTCAGGCCGCCGTGGGATGTGCACGTGCCGGGCTTGTCCTTCGTCGGGATCTGGCGCAGCTTGAGATTGACCGCGAATCCGCCCTGCACATTCCCGTCGTCAGTCGTGCTCGTTCCCCCGGTCATTAACGGCACCGGGAGCGATTGCGTATTAGCCAACGGGACTTGAGCCATCAGGGATTCGCGTTGCTCGGGCTGTAGAAGATGTCAGCGCCCGACGTGTTCGCCGCGGCCAGCACCGTCGCGTCAGTGTCAGCCGGGTTCAGCGTGACCGCGATCGCGAGCCCGTTCTTCAGCGACAGCGGCTTCACGCCGAAATTGGCGAACACCTGCACGTTCGCCGGCAGCATGACCGTCATCATCGGCAGATCGGTGCCGAGCGTCGGCGCCTTCGCCAAGTCGAAAATCTTCAGGTAGCACGTGACCGTCGCCCATCCGCTAATCCCGTCCAGATCGCTCGGAAAGCCGGACAGCATGCTTGCGTTGGTCGTCGCTGCGGTGACAAGGTGCTTCGTCTTGAGCGGGCTGACTGCGGTAACGTACATGTGTGCTCCTAGAGCGCGACTTTGATCACATTGCCGGCGCTGGTATCGATCCACAGCTCGCCCGATCCCGCTGCCGGTTGCACGGTCGGTAGTTGATTCAGCACTTGCAGAAGCAGATTGATCGACGTGCGCTGAGTCGTGCCGCTGGACTGCGCGTAGATCGGAACCTGATCGGCGAGGTTCGGCGTCTGGTCGAAGCAGAGATTGTTGATCGTTGCCATCAAAACCCCTCGATATTGTTGTTGCCCGACCACAATTCCATGTCAGGCGCCATATGCGAATCCGGGCCTGCATCGAGCTTCGGCGGCCGCTGCGGGTAAAACTGAACTCCATCAGCCCACGGCTGATTCCCAGACCCGACAGGCATGTTGCTCGGGCGCTGATACTGTGGGATTGGCTTGTTGAAGAACAGCAAGTTATCCCGCGCGATCTTCAACTGAGCGACCGTGACCGAATGCAACGACTTGCCAATGCTCGGCGCCGCGACGATCGCAGCGGACAGAATCACGAGATTGACCAGCGCGGTCGGAATGTTCACTTCGGTCGACAGGTTAGAGACGCCCGGCGCATCGGCGAATTGCCAGCCAGGAATACGCGCGCCCTTGCTCTCCAACTCGGCCAGATTCGCATCCAGGCGATTGCTGATGCGTTCCAAGTCTTCCGGCTCGAAATCGTAGACTGCGCCGCTCAGTCCAAGCTCAGCGAGGCCCTGTTCGACGAAGTACGATTTCGGGGCTCTCACGACGCGTCCTTCTTGGCGTCCCGCGCTGCCTTCGTGCGCCCGTCGACCTTCTCTTCGACTGGCTTATCAGCCGCTTCCAACGCCGCATGCGCCGACGTGAACCAGCCCGCGGCGATATGCTCAGCGTGCTCGATCTCGTCCACGACCTTCTGCACGAGCTTGTTCCACACAACCTCGCCCTCTCCGAGCGCATCGGCAATCGGCTTGAAAATGGCAATCGTCATAGGTGACACCTCGTAAAATTTGGAGGGAAGGCGAGGATTCGAACCTCGCTTCACGCCGGCGGCGCTTTCCTCTACCCTACTTACCGCCTCCGCCGTATGTGCACATACGCGCGGCGCAGATTTTCAGCTTCCCGTTGACTCAAAAGTGCTTCTCGCGCGGATCGCAGCACGTCTCACCCTCACCAACCTCCCGCGCGCACCACCAGCAACGCAGAATGCTTAGGTTTCCTGCGTATTTTATCTTAAATGGGATATATATCAACGCTTTACGACTTCGCCTTGACAATGTTCACCTGCACAGCCGGCGCGCCTTCCTTCCCGCTCAACTCAAGCGACGATTGCGACAGGTCCGGCACGCTCTTGCGCAGCAGGATCTCTATCGCCTTCAATCGCCCCATCGGGATTTCGGATTCCGTAACACCAAGTGCATAATTCTGCAAGACATTTATTAGCTGACTTGCCTGAATTTTTGCTCTCACATCCTCTTGGTGCGTCTTGCGTAGACGCGCTGCCATTTCACCCTCCCTTGCTCGCCTCTACCGCGATTTCATCCCGCAGGATCTGAGCAGCAGCGATCAACTCGCCCGCTTCCTTCCATGCCGCGTCGCTTCCACCCTGCGCGGTCATCTGATCCAGCCGGGTGACGCGCTTCTTGACTTCGACCAGCCATGCTGCGCTGTTGGATTCTTTCAGTATCATTTCAATTCCCCGCTTTGAATGTCACATAAACGTTCATGTCACCGGGCATCGCCATATTCCGCTGCATGACCACATGCACGTTCCGGCATAGCTCACGAGCCTTGGCATCTGCAATTTCCGAGATGACCGGATCGATGTGCTCGTGGATGACGCGCTTAATTTCCGCGCAAATCGTCTCCTGGACGTTATTCGCTATTGCGTCCGCCGCATGCGTCATCGGCGATGTGATCGTCATTGCCATTTCTCAACTCTCCGCGCTATCGAACATCTCGGGCGTGACAATCGTTCTCGCCACTTGGCCGAATTTCTCGTGGTATGTGATTGCTGACGCTGCACGCTGCGAGATATAGCCACCGCGTGCGGAATGAGCATCTCGGGCTGATAGCGTCGGATGCTGCGTGACGATCATCCCGCTGTATTCCTTCTCGTCGACATGGTGACGATGGCCGCAGTGCGCGTATCGTTTCGTCGTCGCGCCCCACACCTTCGGGAACTGCGCCGCGAACAGCATCGGAAGCTGCTCGTTGTTCACCTTGTGACCGTGGTGGAACGCCAACATGATCTCGCCGTGCTGGTGGACGTAGAACGGCAGTTCTGAGTCGTTCACCGTCAGGCGTGGTTCTTTCTCATACAGCGCGGCGAACATCTGACGTAGCCAAACCGAGCTCGCCTCGTCGTGATTCCCTTCGCACATCACCAGATGAACCGTTTCATGCTTGGCGAGCGCGTGGTCGATCAGGTGGCGCAACACGCGGATTGCGGATGCGACGATCTTCGAGAAGCGCCCGTCCGTGTCGAGAACGTTCTTGTGCGCCGGAGTCAGAGGCAGCAGCCCGTCGCTATGCAGGAAATCACCCTGTATTGTCAAAATACAGGTCTTCGCCTGTGGCGCGGTTTCAACCATGTGGATAAAACTATCCCGCAACAGGCTTTCTGCGATCTTCAGATCCCAATCCGCACCACCTTCGCGATGCCATGAAAGCTGTCCGAGGTGATAGTCCGTGAAAACGATCAGATTGCAGAGATTGTCGATCGTCTTCTTCGGCCTCTTGATCGGAGCGAGGCGCGGCACGTTCTCCGCCATCGCGCCGAATGCCTCGCGCATGATCTCGGCCTGACGCTCCCGGTCAATATCCGTCTTGACCCATTGGCCGCCCTGCTGTCCGTCTTTCCCGAAATAAGTTGATGTGCCCTTGGTCAGAAATCCGTCCGGCGCTGGGTGCGTCATGTTGTACGCCGGCGCATACCCCGATCTGGCTGCGCGCTTCTCAAGCAGTTCAATCGCCCGAGCGACCGTGCTGTGATGCAGACCAAGCTTCTTGGCGGCCTTCGTGCGGCTTCCCTGTTCCTCGATGGCGTCCAGATACTTCAGCTCGCGATCCGTCGCCCACTTGCGCAAGTTCTGGTCCGTCATGATGCAAGCACCGGAGCCCACTCCGAACACTTGTCGTCCTGCTCGACTACTGGATAGTGCGCCATGACGTTCCCCGATGAATAGTCATAAACCGGTACGGGCGGATAACGCTTACAGCACGCGATCTTTTGCGATACACCGTAATGCCGGCAGTTCGCGCAGCTGTGCGTGACGACCGGCTCTTTATGCTTTTGAGAGGCCATCTCCGCTCCAATATTTAGGTATGCATATTTTACACTTCATTTCAACACACCGATGACGCCTGCCTCTATTAATGCGACATAAGTCTTGAGAACCATCTCGGCTTCGAACTCACGGCGCGCAACTTTGCTCATCTTGCCGCCCTGATCCAGTTCCGAGTGGCACTTGGTGCAGAGAGCCGCGACCAATGCATCGCTCGCCTTGATTCCCATTCCCTTACCCATGTTGGCGTGTGCCGCCTGAGTAGAGCCGCTGCGTCCGCATGCCTGGCACGGCAACGTCGCCACCGCCCGGCGCAACTTCTCCGAGCGGAAGGTCTGCGGCTTGGGGATGCCGATCAGCCGGGCTGTCATGGGAACAGCTTCCAGAGGATGGCTCCGAAGCTACCGATAACCCCGAGTGCGCCTCCTACCCAAAAGATGACGCCGACAACCGCATACCATGTCGGCGTCCCTTCGCTCTTTTCGACGAAGAACGGCTCGAAGAACGACATTAAGCATGCGACTGAAAACATAACAAACCCGATTGCCATCATTCCCCACTCCCGGAAAATCTCACCTGTTTCTCAGCGCACCACGCGTGCAGGAATTCGATGAACTCCGAAGCGTGCTTCTTGCTGAACTTGCGCGTCTGCACGCCGAGCTGCACGAATCCCGTCCCGTCGAGGTTCGGTACGATCGCACCGATTCCCTGTACTGGATCGCCTTCAGCAGCCTTAATCCGTGCGAACGCATCGACTAGGAGCCGCTTCCATGTCTCGCTATCCCGCATGGCGCCCATGAATGGCACTTGCTTGGCGATGTCGCTGAACATCGCGTGATAGAGAGCTTCCTGAACGCGGGACTTCGTGGCGGGCTTCAGTTCGACGAGCCATCCGTCCGGAGCCTGGATACACGCGCGCGAGGCGAGTTGCCGCGCTGTGGGGTGAACAAGACGGAACCGCTGGACCTCGCTCATGATTTCGGGAACTCCAGAAGCGGCATCCAATGAGAAGGGGCTAGGCGCTGCGGCCTGTTCGGGCGGAATGCTGAATCGATCCATCCCTCGCCATCGATGTACCACCCCACGACGCGAATAGGCGCCTCGGCATCGACGTGACGAGCGAACAGCATCAGCGGCGTGCCGTCCATTGGAGCCGAATCGATCGGCCGCCATTTCGGCGTAGCGTCCCGAGCTGCATGCTCGTAAGCGACGCGTAACAGTTGCTTCGTCGCCCATGAGAGTTCGCGCCAGTTCTGGTAGTCGAGGAAGTGACCGAACAGGCAATCGTGCGTGTGCGGGGTCGTTCCGCCTGAACCGCAGCCGTTGCAGGCGTTCATTTCACAATCTCCGGAAGCGCCGGCATGATTGCGATGTTGTCGAGACACGTGAGCATCACCGCCGGCCCATGCGCCGACAGAATCGCCTCCTGCGCGGCCTGCCATGTATTCCAATGGCTCTCCTTCACCGACGACAGGAGAGGAAGCTTGCGCTCTTCGTAGTTCGCTTCGAATTGCTCGCGGCCGGTCATTTCGGCTCCCTCACTGCCTGTTCGATGGCGCGGGCGAATTCGACAGCGACCCGCCTACTTATCGTATGAGCGGTCGATTTGACCCAAATTTCGTGAATCTGCTCATCCGTCAGGGCACGCGGGGCGCACTCGGCTTGCGGGGCGGCACATCGTTCCGGCTGACCGTGAGCCATTGCGTAGCAGACTCCGGCCTCATCGCAACCAACGCCCATGCTGCATCCCGCCTCACCCTTGCCGCCATCGGATAGAAGGGCGCGGGCTTCGTAATACTCAATCAACGGTTGCACTGCGCGCAGCAACTGATCGTCGCCGTGAGTTTTGAGGTTCAGCACGGCCAAGTCGAGCGCGGCTTTCTGTTCGTCGTTCATTGCTTCACCGGCGTCGGTTGGTTCCAGTCGCGGCGCCTGATGCCGAGCGCGAAATAGAGCGGATCAAAGTTGTCAGGGATCATTTCTGCTCCATCCAGTCGATCTTGTAGCCGCAGAATTTCCAGCCGTTCTTGATCGCGTTGCGCACCGAGAACTCGGATTTCTGCTTCACGTACGCGAGGTACAGAGCCGGCAGAACGAAGCACATTCCATCGGCGCCGATAATCAGGGCTCGTCTCATGCTGCTGCTCCAAAGAAGGCTTCGATGAACGGGTCACGGAATGGCTGCGATACCGTGATGGCCTGCCGGACTTCAGCAATCTCGACCTTTTGGCGCTTCCTCGGCGCGTTAGCGTTCTTTCCCTCGCCGGCCGCCCATACCTTGACCATCCGGCTTTTCTTCGCGCGCATCAGCACGTCATAGCCGTGGATGTGGATGCGATTTTCATCGTAGAGTTGGCGGATAATCGAATCGGCGTTTTGCCTGGATCGATGGATCAAAGCCATCAGCCTGTCGGCCGACATCGGCCCGTAGAACTCCAAGAGGTCTAACGCCTTATCGCGCATCAGTTCCCTTTCAACTACAGCCTTGACGAGCCCGAGCGCACGCGCTTTGTTCTTCGCCGCCTTAAGCGACCGATTCGGAAGCAAATGCATTTGACTCTCGATGCTTTCCGTCGAAGACCAAATCTTGCGGATGATCTCGACTTCCCTGTTAGTCCACCACTGATCCATTTGGAACCCCCGTTCCCTAACTCACGTCCACAATGCGATGGCGCCATTCCTTTGCCTTCGCGTCCCCAACATTCGCGAACTGACCATGCAACATCTCGGCAGCTAACGAATAAAACTCATGCGCCAACTCGGGCGAATCGAACACCCCGAGATGAATGCTTTTGTTCCTGTACCCAATGCGGGCGCACCATTTGCGGGACGCCTTGTGCCACTCGACGCCCTTGAAACCAGACCGGTTGTTGGATTGCTTGCCGCGATTCGCGCCGTTTTGCCCCTTCTCGCACACCCGAAGGTTGAAGCGTCGGTTGTCGAGCTTGTTGCCATTGATGTGATCGACTTCTCGCTTGTCGCCCGGTATAAGCCCAAGCAGAGCGCGGTGCAAAAGTACAGTCGTCTGCCTTCCTTCCTGCTTTACGTTGATCCGCGCGTAGCCATGCGACCCAACACGCCAAGCCCGTGACATCACAAGAGCCTCATCGCAGTCGTCAATAAGAAGCGGATTTTTCGCAGAACCAAGCCAGATTTCTTTCATCGCGTTAGCTCACGTCAACAATTTTGTGTAACCACTGCTTTGTTTTGGGGCACCACTTCCACCCATACACATGCAACGTCCAACCCAATTTCCTGACCTCGGCAATATGGTCCGACTCGGCTATCTTCTTCACCCGGGCCGGCACGTTGCTCCAGCTCGTAGGCTGCAATCCGATCACCTCACCGTCCTTGATCGCGATCTGATCGAGAATCCCGAACAGGTCGACTCGGATTCGCGCGCCTGGAATCCAGCGCTCTACGGTCCAAACTAGCCAGCCCTGCTCTTTCAGCAGTTCCGCAGTCAATGCGGACGGGCTGCGCTTCACGCCTTCGCCTCGAACTTGCCGATCCGGCACACGTTGCCGCCGCCCACGAAGTGATAGACCGGCAGGTGCTTGCAGTTGCGGAAACCGAGTTGGTTCATCCCGCGTGCTTCCGTCTTAGCCTGTGCGTGTTTGCAGTTGCGGCAGTTCATGCTCACTTACCGCCGCCGATGCGTTTGATGACCTGTTCCGCCAATGCGAAAGCTTCTTTTGACTTCGCCGATTCGAGCAACGGCGTAACTGAGTCGACCGATTCAAAGTTCGGAATCAGCGCGCATGCATGCGACTTTGAAATGCGTCCCTTCTCGACTGCTGCCGCCAAGACGGGCTGACGGCCGTCTTTGTCGTGACCAAGAGAAGCCGTCCAGTGAGCGGGGATGCGATGCTCGCGCGCTTCAGCGACAAGGCGCAGATACGATTCCTTGAACGCCATGCGCGCGGCGACCTTTTCGCCTTCCTCGATGAGCGGATATGCAACCCAGAAGGCCTTTGACATTTCCTCGGTCCACACGACCGATGTGCCTTCGTCAAACGGCAGAACGGCCCACGCTTCCTCTGCGCCCGGCCGGCCGTCATCGATGCGCGAGATGATCTCGGCAAGCGTCAGACGTCCCTTCAGTTCGCGACGGCACTTCGACAGCGCGACCAGCACCGCGCGCTCGTCGTAGTCCGCGAGATCGGTCAACAGCATCTTTGCCGCCGCTTCGCTCAGGTTCGTTCCGCACAACTCGGCAGTCGCCGCGAGTGCTTGAATCAGATCAACGGCCGCCATTTGCTACCTCCGCTTGTTCGATGAGTCGGGACCACATATCGCCCGATGTTTGGAGCCGGTCGGCTTCACGCGCCTTCGTTTCGGTGACTCGGGTGCTCGTCGCCCACTCTGTGCGCAACTTCTCTGCGTCCTTCGCCATCGCGCCCGCGCTGTGCATCGTCTGCACGTAGAACCGGTTGTTGTGCGAGACATAGAACGCAGCGACCGCGGGCGACTCAGTTCCGCCAAGACGCTTCACGAAGTTGGCAACCTGGGCGTTGACAGTGGCGTTTCGTACCGGCTTCGTCCCGTATCGACGCTCGTAAGCCGATTCGTATGCATTCCACGTCTCGCCTGTCAGCGTCGAAGCCTTCTTTTCGGCGCCGGCGACGAGTGCGTCAGCACGGTCGCTGGAACGCTTTTGGTTTAAGGGTGGATTAAAGGACGGGTTAAAGGACGTATTGGGTGTCACCGTGCTACCCCGTTCCTGCGTCATTGACACCCCGTTAGCTTCACCATGACACCCCGTCGGCGTCACCGTGACACCCCGCTCTGAACGGGGGTTCACCGTGCCACCCGGCTTTTTCATCTGAATGTCGTAGCAGATGGGACGCTTGTCGGCGCGATCGATATAAGCGGCGACGATCGACTGATTGCCCTTTGCAATCATTCCCAACTCCTCAAGTGAGTCGAGCTTGCGTCGGATCGTGCTTTCGGAAAGCCCAGTGTCCCGTTCGAGCTTCGCAGTCGACGGGAATGCAGCCTTTCCATCATGGTCGGCGTAATTGGCGAGACACAGCAGAACGTGACGCGCCGATGCGTCCGTCACGATCTGCTGCTCCATCGCCCAACTCATTGCTTGAATGCTCACACAAGGCCCCTACCGCCTTCAGGCGTTAGTTGTACTGAAAAGTAGAAATAGAAGGCGCCTATTGGAAAGCGGCTTTTATTACTGCTTCATCCGATCGTGGTCGACCGTTTAGTTTTTAGGCCCCGTCACCGCCCAAAGTGGGCTGCTTCAAACTGAACAACTACCGGGTGCAACGGCCCATATGCTGAGCGCAGGACGTGGTACCCAATGTAAATCTGCATCGACACGCCCATTTGGATAGCCCGAGACACCAATTCCCCCGCTTCAGGGATTGGGAGCTCAGCTGCCAAGTTGGTCGTGCTATTGGTCATGCTGCGATGCGGGACCCGTTTTGGGCCACGTCTGCACTGACCCCAAGGAGGTTCGCAGGCAAAGTGCCAACAGTGCCAAACAGAAACAGCTTCGTGATGCGAGCCAGGGCCGCGGAATCCGAGTCGATGCCATACAGGGCTTTGTACGCCTGCATGCCTTCGTACACCGGGTCTTCCAGACGGGTCTTAACTTCGTTTCGGAACTCAGCACGTCGAGACATTTGCTTTACCTCCTTTCGTTAAAAAAAGAACAACATGAAATTGACGCAAAAGAAGATCCGGCTCATGAAACTAGCCAGAAGGAAATCAGGCGGCGATCTTTCCGGTGCGCCGGTAGTAGGTCCAGTCGATCCGGTCGTTGAGCATCTCGCTCATGACTCCGGTGTGCGCCTCGACGGCGGAGCAGTGCTCAGCCGGGACGCGACCTTGCTTTCGCCACTCCTGGATGACCTGATACCCGGACAGCTCCAGCGCCCGAGCCATAGCGCTCAAGGTTCCGAAGTGCTTGATGGCACGTTCGAGGGAATCGTTGGTTTGGGTCATGACGGACTTGATAGTGGTGTGCATGGAGACCATTCTATACAAGTACCGCTTGTGTTGCAAGCACCTCTTGCATTTTCGCAAGTAACGCTTGCAGCTAGCATTGCGGATATGACAATCCACACCAGAATCAAAGAATTGCGAGCAGCCGCAGAGCTCTCGCTGGAGTCGCTTGCGGCCCGTCTCGGCGTGTCATGGCAGACCGTTCAGCAATGGGAAAAGGGGAAAACGACGCCGAGCATAAAAAGAATTGAAGCAATTGCTGAAGCGTTGAATACAACCCGGGAATACCTCTTGTTCGGGGAATCACCGCAGACAAAAACAGGTCAATCTAGCGTATCGACGGAATCCGAAGGCGCAAACGTTACCGAAAGTAGCGCGCAGGCTGTGCCATTGCGCTATTCTGTAGACGTTAAAAACTTCCGCAGAGTGTTCGTGGTTGGGCGAGCACAAGGCGGATTACCTGAACGAATCTGGACGGACGGGGATTATCCTGTGGGAGCTACCGATGAGTATGCGGAGTTGGCGACGACCGATCCGCATGCCTTTCTATCGCCGATTGTCGGTACTTCAATGGTGCCGAAGTTCAATCCTGGCGACTTCGCCTTTGTAGAGCCCGGCACGGCGCCGGAAATCGAAGATGACGTGCTGGTGCGACTGAACACCGGCGAAACCATGTTGAAACGACTTATTTCTCGCCGCGGAGGTATCCAACTCGCTTCATATAATGAGCCGGGCACTCTCCTTTATCAGCCGGAGGAAATCACCTGGATGTACTACGTTGCGCATTACGTCCCGGCCCGTAAAATCAAGCACCGGATGTAATCATATGAAGAAAATAATCACATCGATAATAGCCCTCGCAGCCGCGACAAATGCGCACGCATTCGCCGTCACAGCATATTCGACCGGCCAACAAGAGTTGGTGCAGACCGTGACTGGACAAACGGTGGTTCGCTGCCACTTCCAGTACAGCGGCCAAGAATTCACCAAGCTTTACCCCTTCGGCACGATCTGCCCGATGTCGATCGAAGTCGAATAACAGTACAAGTAAGCGCCCCAAGAACCCCGCCTTGAGCGGGGTTTTTTGTTGCGTCGCGCAATGTTAGAGGGGCTGCGCTAAAAAAATTTTGCCTTCTCTTGCAAGAGCCTCTTGCAATACAAGCGTTGCTTGTGTAGAGTACATCCATGCGCTGAACGAACAGCGACATGGAGACCGAGATGAGCGTACTTGCTGAAGACCTGATCGAACTGAAGCGTCTCGCCGAAGGTGGCGCCGGCGCGCTGGTTGAAAAGCTGCTCCATGAAGTAGCCGCCCGTCTGATCTCGGACGGCCTGCGCGACACGCGGGAGGGTTGCTGAGATGGACGCGAACATCGTGATTGTTCTGGCTGCGTTCTGCGCTGTGCTGTTCGTGTTCGATGTGATCTACGGGTGACGCCATGAAATACGGATGCACGCCTCAGGGTGTTACGAGGCTAGGCGAGTGGCTGTACGACAAAGAGCTTGCCGAGCTGGACGACGAGTACGAAGCAACCGATGACCATTCGGACGAGCACTTCGACCGGATGGACCGACAAACTGAACTGAGGTGAGCGATGCAGATTAGCCCCTACTACGACACCCGGCCTTATGTGTCCATCCAAGTTTCGACGGACGATTTCGGCGATGAAGTAATGGCGGTGGCGCATCTGAATCCGGACATCGACATGTTCCAAGTCAAGATGAACAACGACACGTGGTGGCACCTGTTCGAATTCGCCGACAAGGTTCTCGACTGGCGCGACGGGCACGACGCGGAATAAGCAGGAACACGCAGCGTTTTGATCGATGCAAGTTGTATATCAGCTTTCATCCTTGAAAACGTTGCGATTAGTAGTGCAAATCTGAAACTGTCGGAATTCGGCCAAAGGAGTGCCGCATATGGACAAGCAACTGACGCATTGGAAGAAGCTGATAAATCCGGACTACATCGGCGCGTATGCACTGAATCCGGATGAAGACTTGACGGTGACCATCGATTACGTGCAGCGCGAACAAGTCTCAGGAGCGGACGGAAAGAAGGAGGAATGCACCGTCGCTCATCTGGTCGGCCAGAAGCCGCTGATTCTGAACAACACGAATTCGAAGTCGATCCAGAAGCTCTACGGGCCGTACATCGAAGAATGGTCAGGGAAGCGGATAACACTGTTCGCCAGCACGACGCGGGCCTTCGGCGAGACGGTGGAGTGCCTTCGAATACGACCGACCGTTGCGAAGCCAGCCAGGAAGCGGATAGACGAATCCAGGCTGGACAAGGCGATCAAGTCGATTCTCGCGGGGCAGTACACCACGGAAAAGCTCAATGCGCAGTTTGATCTGACCGCCGAGCAGGAAAAGAAGGTCAACGATGCGGTCAAGGCCGCGATGGAGGGAAGTGATGCTGAAGATCAGATGTTCGTCGCTGAGCCGAATCATGACGGAGCCGAAGGGTAAGGATGAGGTTCTGTCGGTCGGCGCGAAGACGTACGTCGAGGATCTGGCAAGCGAGTTCGTGTACGGCTACACGAAGACCATCGGGAGCAAGGAAATGGACAAGGGAATCATCGTAGAGAACACGTCCATCGCCCTGCTGAACGATGTGCTGTTCACCAGCTACACGAAGAACACGGAGCGCAAGACGAACGACTGGCTGACCGGTGAATGCGATATCGACACCGGAAGCAAGATCATCGACATCAAGTCGTCGTGGTCGCTCCCGACCTTCCCCACCACGATACGCGCCGGCCGGGACAAGGACTACGAGTGGCAGCTCCGCGGCTACATGCTTCTGTGGGACCGAGACGAGGCAGAGATTGCCTACTGCATGGTGACGACGCCCGATGAACTGATCCGCTTCGAGCCGACCGAGATCCATTACGTGGATCACATCGACCCGGCGCTTCGTGTGACTCGGGTTCCGTACCAACGGGACCGGGCACTCGAAGAAAAGATCAAGCAGAAGGTCGAAGCCGCCCGAGCGTATTTCGACGAGGTTGTCGAGTTGATCGCAACCGAGCACGCGTAATCGTTCTGAGGTTTCCGGTGATCCATAGCGTTCGAATCCGGGCGCCAAAACCGGCCAGATA
The DNA here is from genome assembly GCF_000698595.1 of Caballeronia glathei. Classification (GTDB taxonomy): domain Bacteria; phylum Pseudomonadota; class Gammaproteobacteria; order Burkholderiales; family Burkholderiaceae; genus Caballeronia; species Caballeronia glathei. The sequence goes on from NZ_JFHC01000064.1 coordinate 44,016, forward strand.
ACTTGGGGAGTGGACATGGGCTCATTTGTTGGTATTTCGATTGCCTTGGCTGTCGTCGCTGCGTGGCTTACGCACATTGCAGACTGCTTCATCTCGCACTCGTGGGGACTGTTGATTGCTGGCGCGATCTTCTTCCCGGTCGGCATTGTCCACGGCTTCGGCGTGTGGTGCGGATTCTGGAGCTAACGATGACCATCGCTCAGAAAAACGGGCTGATCGTCGGTCTTACCGGCGTAGGAGTCGGGTGCTTTTGGTATCTGGTCGTCTTCTTGGCTGCGGGAGGTGCGTGATGGGGATTATCAAGATTTGGGCGGTGACGCTGATCGTCGCGAGCGCCTATCTCGCCCTTGGCGCAGAAATGGACTACCGCGCGGCTCAGATCGAGCGCTGTTCGGTCGTTCGATGCAATGGGCTGACGACGTGAGCACGCTGATCGTCGCGGGTATATGGGCGCTCGTCTGCCTGTTCATCTGCCTGTTTGTGCATGGAGCCAAGCGAGCACGGCGCACTGGTAAGTGGACGGAAGAAGCGCGGCGCAATGTGAAGTGGCCGGTACGAGGAGAAATGGAATGAGCGAGAAACATACGCCTGGACCGTGGTTCGTCACTGGAACAGGATTGAGTCGATATGTAGAAGGCAAGGTGCGCCCCGGCGTTCTGCAAGAGGTCGCCTGGTGTGGCGCTACTGAAGTGCCTGAGCAAATGGAAGCGAATGCACGCCTGATAGCCGCCGCTCCTGAGTTGCTCGAAGCGCTGCAGGCAATGGTTGATGCTCATGCTATTCCGTCATCGATTTGCAAAGAGCGCCCGGTTTATGAGGCAGCTCTCGCCGCAATCCGCAAAGCAACCGCCGAATAATGGCGCACAGCGCCGGACACGATAGAGAGAAATCATGAGCTGCGATCAGCAACGATTTGAGCGCGACATCGCGCAACACAAGATGACCATCGTGCGCGACGACGGCGTCGACCGGCACATCAAGTTCCGCGCAGCGGACGGCGACAGTTGCTACTGGTTCGAGATTCTGACGTGGCCGGGCGCGCTGCTGATCCGCGGCGACTGCGGCACGTACGTCTTCTCGCGTACGACGGACATGTTCTCGTTCTTCCGCGTCGACCGCGGCAACGACCCGAAGAAGCTTTACATCAACACCGGCTACTGGGCAGAGAAGCTTCAGGCAGTCAGCAGCGACGGATACGGTCGTGGCGCTGTAGAGCGTTTCTCCGGATCGTCTTTCAAGCAGCGCGTGAAGGAGCGCGTCGACGGATACCTCGAAGGGCGCGAGACGACGGCCGAGCAGCGCGCCGATCTGTGGCGGGACATCAACGACGACGTCTTCGCCTACGTGGAAGACGACCGCGAAGACATCGCGTTTAGTCGATTGATGGATTTCTCATCGAAAGACTTCCCGCGCCTCTTCGAGGATTGCTGGGAGTGGAACTGCAAGGAATACACGTTCCGCTTCATCTGGAACCTGTACGCGATCGCCTGGGCGATCCGCCAGTATGACGCGGCTAAGCAGGAAATCGCCGCATGACCCCCACAAAGACCGCCGCTCTCACTCACCTACGAGCGCTATGCAACGCAAATATGCCGACTAGCGTGCTGCTGCATGAGGCGGTAGCGGCGAGCGCGGCTCTGTTCTCAACACTGGCCGGGCAACCGGTGGAAATCAGGATCGGCAGCGTGCTGATCGCAAGGAGTGGAAAGTGACAGAACGAAACAAGTTGATCTGCGCCGCACGAGGCTGCGACGGCTGCAATGTGTGCAATGACCGCGCAGACGTAGCAGCGGAACGTGAGCGCTTCGAGACATGGGCGCGCGATGAAGGGCTGATTTCGGAGTCGCACGGCGTTCGGTTCGTCAATTCGATGTGTGACGTAGCGAGGAAAGCATGGGATGCCCGCGCCGCTATATCGTCTGACGCGCCGGATGGCGGCAAGGATTCGGAGCTTCGCGGCATTGAGCGCGCGTACCAAGCCGCAAAAGACGCGGGCAAAGAACCCGGATGGGCCAACCATTATGCGAACGCACTGCAAGCAATCCGCGCTCTTATTCAGGGGATGAAATGAACGACGAACAGATTAAAGAACTTTGGCTTCACGTTACCGGCTTTGATGCTGATGCTTACGGCGACGAAGCCGATGTTATCAGATTCGCCCGTGCCCTTCTAGCGAATGATGGCAAGGGTGCAGAGCAAATGACTGAGCGAGAAAAGTTTGAACACTGGTTTAATAGTCGATTGAACAGTCCAATGACTTTTGGTCGCACCATGTCAGGGTACGCCGATATTGCCGCAGATCGCATGTGGCAAGCTTGGCAAGCCGCCCGCCGCACTGTGCGCGATACGCAAGCCGAGTGCGCCCCGCGTGCGCTGACGGATGCCATCGACTTGACCATCAAGACGCTTGAGCGGCAGCTTGATCTGATCACCGAACGTGCGCCGGGAAACTATCTGGACAAGACACCGATTGTCCGGTCGCTTCGGGCACACAAACAGCGCCTTGAGCGCGCCATCGAACAGGCAGTGAACAAGGGAGCGGGCAATGACTGAGCGCGAAAAACTGTTCCGAGAGTATTCCGCCTACATGTCCGGTTCGGATGTCTTCAAGCTAGATATGTTCGAGAGAATTTGTCAAGCCGCCCGCCGCACTGTGAGCGATGCGCAAGCCGAGTGCGCCCACAAGTTCGTCCCGTATTACGAAGGCGTGCAACTGTGCGAGAAGTGCAAGACGACGCAAGCCGAGTGCGGCAAGAGCAGCGGGGAGGCAGTCGGCGAAATAACTCACAGCTCCTTCGAGGGCTGGTACTTCCACCCGTACATCAACTGGCCTGAAATCGGTGATGGCACGAAGCTCTACGCCGCCCCCCAGCACAGCACCGACACAGCGGGGGCGAATCCCGTGCTATCGACGGAAGTCTGCGCGCAGGATGTCTTCGAGAAGGGCCAGTCCATCGGCCTGTTCGACATCCCCAAGCACACCGCCAACGAGATATGCGCGGGGATTTCGGCGGCCACCGGCGCACGCGTGGACTGGCATTACATTGGGGGCCGAGTTCACATGAAGGCGCTAGCAGCCACTCCTGCGAGCAGCGCCGACATAGATGCGATGCGGCTGGATTTTGCCCAAGCATATCTGGCGTTCAAGGGCGCTTTCGATACCCCGCAAATGCGCATGAAAATCAAAGGCGAATATGCCGATGACGCGCGCCGTAGGATGCGTGAGTTTGCGGATCGTTTCTCCGCCCCCGCGATGCGGCTGGAGCCAACCGAAGCGCAGGCCGAGGCAATGGGCGAGAAAGGCGCGCCTCACAGTGAGCACGAGCGCAAGCTCTACGAGGCGTATTGCAAGGGCCACTGCTGGGCTGTCGGGAAGTGGAACGCCGAGAAAGGCTACTACATGGATATGATCGATCGCATCCGGTTCGCCATGTGGCGAGATCGCGCTGCACTCGGTATCGCCGCTATCGACGCGGCATTGCAGGCTAAGGGGGTG
>NZ_JFHC01000065.1 GCF_000698595.1 Caballeronia glathei
GTTACCCACTCCGTTTTCAAAAGAGCCTTAAAAAGTATCCAAACCGTCGGCTATACGATACGGAAACGAGCACCTACATCACGCTTTCCGACGTGAAGCAGCTCGTGCTGGATCAGGAAGACTTCAAGGTGATGGACGCGAAGTCCAACGACGACCTGACGCGCAGCATCCTGCTGCAGATCATCCTCGAAGAGGAGAGCGGCGGGCTGCCGATGTTCTCGTCGGTGATGCTTTCGCAGATCATCCGTTTCTACGGCCATGCGATGCAGGGCATGATGGGCACGTATCTGGAAAAGAACATCCAGGCGTTCATCGACATCCAGCAGAAGCTCACCGATCAGAGCAAGGGCCTTTACGACGGCAATGCGCTCAACCCCGAAGTCTGGTCGCAGTTCATGAACATGCAGGCGCCGATGATGCAGGGCATGATGACGAGCTACATCGAGCAGTCGAAGAACATGTTCGTGCAGATGCAGGAGCAGATGCAGTCGCAGGCGAAGTCGATGTTCAACACGTTTCCGTTTCCGCCGCCCGCCACGCCGCCTTCGGAAAAGAAGTAATCGTTCTCAGGCGTCTCGCGAAGGGTCCGCGGCGGGCGAACTCGCTGATTTGCATGCGCCGCGCCCGGCGCGGCCCGCGGCCGCGCAAACGGCGGGCCGTCCATGCCGGTGCGGGCCGGGCGGCGCCGGTGCCGCCTTGGCGCGGCACGGTACAATATGCGCTTTGCAGCGCGGCGCACCCGGCGAATCATCGGCGGGCAGCAGGAAATGCGCGGCAGTGTCCGAATCGTCCGCTGGTTCCGGCACCGCGCGCCACCGCGCTCGTTATTCGTGCCTTTTCCGGCCGCGCGCCTTCGCGCTCCACGCCCGGCCCGGGCACTCACTTCGCCAGACCATCTATGTCGCACATTTCCTCTTCAGCCGCGCCGAAAGTCGGCTTCGTGTCGCTCGGCTGCCCGAAAGCCCTCGTTGATTCCGAGCAGATCATCACGCAACTGCGCGCGGAGGGCTACGAAATCTCGGGCACCTATGACGGCGCCGATCTCGTGGTCGTCAACACCTGCGGCTTCATCGACGAAGCCGTGCAGGAAAGCCTCGACGCCATCGGCGAGGCGCTGAACGAAAACGGCAAGGTGATCGTGACCGGCTGCCTCGGCGCGAAGAAGAGCGCGAGCGGCACGGGGCTCATCGAGGAAGTGCATCCGAAGGTGCTCGCGGTCACCGGCCCGCACGCCACCAATGAGGTGATGAACGCGGTGCACGCGCATTTGCCGAAGCCGCATGATCCGTTCACCGACCTCGTGCCCGCCGCGGGCATCAAGCTCACGCCGCGCCATTACGCGTATCTGAAGATTTCGGAAGGCTGCAACCACCGCTGCACGTTCTGCATCATTCCGTCGATGCGTGGCGACCTCGTGTCGCGGCCCGTCGCGGACGTGATGCTGGAAGCGGAGAACCTCTTCAAGTCGGGCGTGAAGGAACTGCTCGTGATCTCGCAGGACACGAGCGCCTACGGCGTCGACGTGAAATACCGCACTGGTTTCTGGAACGGCAAGCCGGTCAAGACGCGCATGACGGATCTCGTCGGCGCCCTGGGCGAGTTGGCCGCGCAGTACGGCGCGTGGGTGCGCCTGCACTACGTGTACCCGTATCCGAGCGTCGACGGAGTCATTCCGATGATGGCCGAAGGTGCGTTGAAGGGGCACGTGCTGCCGTATCTCGACGTGCCGTTCCAGCACGCACACCCGGAAGTGCTGAAGCGCATGAAGCGCCCGGCGAACGCCGAAAAGGTGCTGGAGCGCGTGCAGGCCTGGCGCAAAATCTGCCCGGACCTGACGATTCGCAGCACGTTCATCGCGGGCTTCCCGGGCGAGACCGAAGAGCAGTTCGAGACGCTCCTCGACTTCATTCGCGTCGCCGACCTGGACCGCGTTGGCTGCTTCGCGTATTCCCCCGTGGAGGGCGCGAGCGCGAACGAGCTCGACGGCGCGCTGCCCGACGAAGTGCGCGAGGAGCGCCGCGCGCGCTTCATGGAACTCGCGGAGGAGCTGTCGGCGGCGCGCATGAAGCGCAAGATCGGCAAGACGCTGAAGGTGCTCGTCGACGAAGTGAACGCGGACGGCGGCATCGGCCGCACCGCGGCGGATGCGCCGGAAATCGACGGCGTGGTGTACATCGCGCCGGCTGTGAAGGCGTCCAGGCGCTACAAGGCGGGCGATTTCGTGTCGGTGAAGATTTCGGGCGCCGACGGTCACGATCTCTGGGGCGAGGTGTAAACCATGACCGGCATGCCGCAGGTTCTCGCGCTCGGCGAGGCGATGATCGAGTTCAACCAGTCCACCAAAGGTGCGCCGAACTATCTGCAGGGCTTCGGCGGCGACGTCTCCAACTTCCTGATCGCGGCGTCGCGGCAGGGCGCCTCGAGCGGCTTCGTGTCGGCGGTCGGCAACGACCACTTCGGGCAACTGCTGCTCGATCTGTGGCGTGCGGAGAACGTTGACACCTCGACGGTTCGCGTCGATGCGAATGCGCCCACCGGGGTCTATTTCGTGTCGCACGGCGAGAGCGGGCATCGCTTCGACTATCTGCGTGCCGGCTCGGCGGCGAGCCGCTATGCCGTGTCCGACTTGCCGCTCGACGCGATCGCGGCCGCGCAGGTCGTGCACCTGTCGGGCATCAGCCTCGCGATCGGCGTGCCGGCCTGCGACGCGTCGCTTGCGGCCATCGATCACGCGAAGCGCCACGGCGTGAAGGTGAGCTTCGACACGAACCTGCGCCTGAAGCTCTGGCCGCTCGCGCGGGCGCGCGCCGTGATGCTGGAGGCGATCCGCGCGACCGACATCTGCCTGCCGAGCTGGGACGACGTGACCGAATTGACCGGCCTCGCCGACAAGGACGCGATCGTCGATTTCCTGCTCGCGCTCGGACCGAAGGTCGTGGCGCTCAAGCTCGGCAAGGAAGGCGCGTATGTCGCGACACCCGCCGAGCGGCGCGTGGTCGCGGGCCGCGTGGTCAAGGCCGTCGATGCGACGGGCGCCGGCGACTGTTTCGGCGGCGCGTTCATCGCGCGCATCGTCGCGGGCGACGACCCGTTCGCGGCCGCGCGCTATGGGAATGTCGCAGCGGCGCTGTCGACGCAGGGCTTCGGCGCGGTCGCGCCGATTCCCGATCGCGCGACGGTGGAAAAGGCGCTTGCGGAGTAAGTCCGCGGGCAGGATCAACGGGGCGGCAACGGCCCGATACGCGAGGGAGACGGCAAAATGCAACGCGAAGTGGTAGTGGTGAGCGGTGTTCGCACCGCAATCGGCGATTTCGGCGGTGCGCTGAAGGACTTCAGTCCGACGGATCTCGGCGCGCGTGTCGTGCGCGAGGTGCTGAAGCGGGCGAGCGTATCGGGCGACGAGATCGGCCACGTGGTGTTCGGCAACGTGATCCAGACCGAGCCGAAGGACATGTATCTCGCGCGGGTGGCCGCGCTCGATGGCGGCGTCACGCAGCACGCGCCCGCGCTGACCGTGAACCGCCTCTGCGGCTCGGGCCTGCAGGCGATCGTGTCGGCGGCCCAGTCGATCCTGCTCGGCGACACCGATATCGCGATCGGCGGCGGCGCGGAGAGCATGAGCCGCGCGCCGTACATCGCGCCGGCGGCGCGCTTCGGCCAGCGCATGGGCGACGCGCGCATCATCGACATGATGCTCGGCGCGCTGAACGATCCGTTCGATAAGATCCACATGGGCGTGACGGCGGAGAACGTCGCGGCGAAGTACGGCATTTCGCGCGAGGCGCAGGACGCGCTCGCGCTCGAATCGCACCGGCGCGCCGCGAAGGCGATCGAGGCCGGCTACTTCAGGGAGCAGATCCTGCCGGTCACGCTCGCATCGAAGAAGGGCGACACCGTGTTCGACCAGGACGAGCACGTGCGCCTGAACGCGAGCGCGGAGGACTTCTCGAAGCTCAGGCCCGTGTTCGCGAAGGAGAACGGCACGGTGACGGCGGGCAACGCCTCGGGCATCAACGACGCCGCCGCGGCCGTCGTGCTGATGGAGCGTAGCGTGGCCGAGAAGCGGGGCCTGACGCCGCTCGCGCGGCTCGTGGCCTACGCGCACGCGGGCGTCGATCCGAAGTTGATGGGCATCGGCCCGGTGCCCGCGACGCAGAAGGTGCTCGAGCGCGCGGGGCTGAAGGTGGACGACCTCGACGTCATCGAAGCCAACGAGGCCTTTGCTGCGCAGGCATGCGCCGTCACGAAAGAACTGAAGCTCGATCCGTCGAAGGTCAATCCGAACGGCTCGGGCATTTCGCTCGGCCATCCGATTGGCGCAACCGGCGCGCTGATCACCGTGAAGGCGCTGTACGAACTGCAGCGCACTGGCGGGCGCCGTGCGCTCGTCACGATGTGCATCGGCGGCGGGCAGGGCATTGCGGCGATCTTCGAGCGCGTCTGAACTGGAAGGAACCCGAAGGATGATTCAGAAGACCACGGCGGCGCGCGCGTTGGCGGCACTCGGTTTGCTCGCGTTGCTTTCCGGCTGCAACTCGCCGATGCCGCCCGACAGAACCGGCGCGACCGGTGCAACGGGCGCCACGGGCGCAACCGGCGGTACGCACGTGATCGGCGCGACGAGCGCGATCGAAACGCTCGCGCTGCCGCCGGCCAGGCCGCTCACGCCGAATCCGGAATACGCGCGTTTCCCGCGCTACATCGGTACGCTGGGCGGCCGTCAGGTGGAGATGCGGCTCGGCGCGAAGACCGACGAGGCGTCCGGCATTCACGGCGAATACAGCTTTGCCGGCAGTCCGGCGGTGATCCTCGTCGCGGGGGATCGCGACGGCGACACGCTCGAAATCGAGGAGTCGAACGACGGCACGCACATCACCGGCAACTGGGTGGGCAAGTTCGCGGCGGACGGCAGCGTGTCGGGCGAGCGCATGAACGCCGACGACTCCAACCCGCAGCCGTTCGAACTGCGTCCCGCGGTTGCGGGCGTCACCGTGCCCGCGAATGCAACGCCGCGCGCCCCGAAGCCGGCCGCACCCTCGCTGGAACCGGCGCCGCCCGCGCCGCCGCGCAACGCAGTCGGCGGCACGAGCAACGTGATCATCGGCGAATGAACGTAGCGGCGCCGCGCCGGCCGCACGCGGCGAGGCGCATGAAACGCCTATCACGCACAGGACGCATCGCCATCGGCCGGCCCGATGCGGTCCCATTTCGAGCGACATGACAAGCGACACCACAAGACATCACGCCATGACCCAATCCACCCCGAAAGCCCGCGCGCGCGGCCCGCAGACCCGCATCGTCCATGCCGAGGACCGGCTCACGCCCGGCTTCGAAGGCTTTCAGGTGCCCGTCACGCGCGCCTCGACGGTCGTGTTTCCGAACCTCGCCGCGATGCGCGCGCTCGTCTGGAGCGACGACTCGCAATGGCGCTACGGCCTGCACGCGACGCCCACGTCGCTCACGCTCGCCCAGCGGCTCGCCGCGATCGAGGGCGGGCGGCACGCGCTGTTGCAGCCGTCGGGCCTGTCGTCGATTTCGAACGTGTACTTCGGCCTCGTGAAGGCGGGCGATCACGTGCTGATTCCTGACAACGCCTATTCGCCGAACCGCGATCACGCCGACTGGATGGCCGCGGACTACGGCATCGAGGTGACGTATTACGACCCGATGGGGGGCGCGGACATCGAAAAGCTGGTAAGGCCGAACACGAAGCTGATCTGGCTCGAAGCGCCCGGCTCGGTGACGATGGAGGTGCAGGACGTGCCCGCGATCACGGCGGTGGCGCGCGCACGCGGCATCGTCACCGCGATCGACAACACGTATTCGGCCGGCCTCGCGTTCAAGCCGTTCGAGCACGGCGTCGACATTTCCGTGCAGGCGCTGACGAAGTACCAGTCGGGCGGCGGCGACGTGCTGATGGGTGCGACGATCACCGTCGATCACGATCTGCACAAGAAGCTGAAGCGCGCGCGCATGCGGCTCGGGATCGGCGTGTCGCCGGATGACTGCTCGCTGATCCTGCGCAGCCTGCCGACGATGAAGCTGCGCTACGAAGCCCACGATCGCGCGGCGCTCGCGCTCGCGCACTGGCTCAAGACGCGCCCGGAGGTAGCGGCGGTGCTGCATCCGGCGATCGCGGACTGCCCGGGCCACGCGTTTTTCGAGCGCGACTTCAAGGGCGGCGCGGGCGGGCTGTTTTCGGTCGTGCTCGACAGGCGCTACAGCGCGAGCCAGGTCGATGCGTTCATCGAGGCGCTGGAGCTCTTCGCTATCGGCTGGAGCTGGGGCGGTTCGCACAGTCTCGCGCTGCCGTACGACGTGCGCTCGATGCGCACCGCCTCGTCGTGGCCGCACGAAGGCGTACTGGTGCGCTTCTATGTCGGGCTGGAGGAAGAAGCCGATCTGCGCGCGGACATCGAGCAGGCGTTCGCGAAGGCATTCGCCTGAAATGAATGCGTGAGATGCGCGCCTGAAGCATGGCGCGCATCTCACCGGTCCAATAAAAAGGTCCAATAAAAAGGCCATCCCGGCGTCGCGCGGAATGGCCTTTTCAGCGTAAGGGTCGCGCCGTCAGAAGAGCCGCAGCAATCCGTCGAGCCCGACGAAATTGAACGCGACGCTCGCCGATTCCCGCACGACCGGCTTCGCGCGAAACGCCACCGACAAACCCGCTTCCGCCATCATCTTCAAGTCGTTCGAGCCGTCGCCCATCGCGATGGCGCGCTCCGTGGCAATGCCGAGCTGAGCGCACGTCTCGCGCAGCGTGCGCGCCTTCACGTCGGCGTTGACGATTTCCCCCACGACCTTTCCCGTCAGCTTGCCGTCGACGATCTCGAGCGTGTTCGCGCGCGTGAAATCGAGGCCGAGCCGCGCCTTCAGCTTTTCCGTGAAGAACGTGAAGCCGCCGGACACGAGCAGCGTATTCAATCCTGCGGCACGCGCGCCCGCGAGCATGTTTTCCGCACCCGGCGACAGTTGCAGCCGCTCCTCGTACACGCGCTCGAGCGCGCTCGCGTCGAGCCCCTTCAGCAGCGCGACGCGGCGCGTGAGGCTTTCGTTGAAATCCTTGATCTCGCCGCGCATCGACGCTTCCGTGATCGCCGCGACTTCGGCTTTCAGCCCGCAGAAGTCCGCGATCTCGTCGATGCATTCGATCGTGATGAGCGTCGAGTCCATGTCCATCGCGACGAGGCCGAAGTCCGCGAGCGTCGCGCCGGGAGCGACGAACGCGTAGTCGAGCCGGTGCGCGCCGCAATAGGCGTCGATGTCGGGTCGCTGCAGCGGATCGGCGTCGGGGAGGCGAAGAAGCGTGTCGTCCGTGCGCACGGGGTCCTTCGAGCGGGCGAGGGCGACGAGCGGCCTGAGATGCGAGTCGGCGATCGGGGCGGGGCTTTGGATGACGAGATTCATTGGACGGGAGGTGCGGGCGCGGGAAAGCGCGGTGGAACGAAAGCCCCATTGTAATGGTGCCGACCGATGGCGGATTTTCGCGGCCGGCCGCTATGATGCGCAAAGCGAAAAAACTCCGGAGACAGGGATGAACCCACCCGCACCAGCCGAGATTGCGCGCAGCTTCGATTTGCGTCGTCTCGACGCCTCGTTCTATGCCGACCCGTATCCGGTCTACGACGCGCTGCGCACGCACGAGCCCGTGAAGCGCATGCCCGACGGCTCGCTCTTTCTCACGCGCTATCGCGACGTGCAGGCGGTGTACCGCGACCCGAAGGCGTTCAGCTCGGACAAGACGGTCGAGTTCGGCCCGAAATACGGCACCGCCACGCCGCTCTATGCGCATCACACGACGAGCCTCGTGTTCAACGACCCGCCGCGCCACACGCGCGTGCGCAAGCTGATCGCGGGCGCGCTCACCGCGCGCGCGATCGCCTCGATGGAGCCGGGCCTGATCGCGCTCGTCGACGGCCTCCTTGCGCGCGCCAGCGCGCGCGGGCGCCTCGATCTGATCGACGATTTCGCGTCCGCGATTCCCGTCGAGGTGATCGGCAACCTGCTCGACGTGCCGCACGGCGAGCGCGCTCCGCTGCGCGACTGGTCGCTCGCGATCCTCGGCGCGCTCGAGCCGTCGCTCACGCCAGAGCAGGAGGCGCTCGGCAACCGCGCGGTGAGCGAGTTCATCGACTATCTGAAGGTGCTGGTCGCGAGGCGCCGCGCCGCGCCCGGCGATCCGCAGCACGACGTGCTCACGCGCCTCATCCTGGGCGAGACGGACGGCGAGCGTCTCGACGAGGCGGAACTGCTGCACAACTGCATCTTCATCCTCAACGCCGGCCATGAAACGACCACGAACCTGATCGGCAACGGGCTCGTGCTGCTGTCGAAGTGGCCCGGCGAGCGCGAACGGCTGCGGCGCGAACCGGCGCTCCTGGACAGCGCGGTCGAGGAGTGCCTGCGTTTCGAAAGCTCGAATCAGCTCGGCAACCGGATCGCCGTCGCCGATACGCACATCGGCGACGTGCCCGTGCCGCGCGGCACGCCGGTGACGCTGTGCATCGGCGCGGCCAATCGCGACCCCGAGCAGTTCGAGGCGCCGCAGCGCTTCGATATCGCGCGCGAACCGAACCGGCATCTCGCGTTCGGCTTCGGCATTCACCAGTGCGCGGGCCTTTCGCTCGCGCGCCTGGAGGCGCGCATCGCGATCGGGCGGTTCGTCGCGCGCTTCCCCGGCTACCGGCTCGACGGCGACCCGGTGCGCGCATCGCGCGCCCGTTTTCGCGGATTCGTGCACGCGCCGGTCGCGCTCGTCTGACCTCGCGGGCGCGACCGTCGGGCGCGGCCCTACCGCATCACTTGCGACGGCTCGACGTCCCAGTAGGGCGGCTCGCCGAAGCGCGCGATCAGGAAATCGATGAAGGCGAGCGTCTTCGGCGGCACGAACGCGCGGCTCGGATACACGGCCCAGATCGCGACCGTTTCCGAAAGCGGATAGTCGTCGAGCAGCGTCACGAGTTCGCCGGCAGACAGAAGCGGCGCGACGCTCCACGTCGATTTCAGCCCGATGCCGAAGCCTGCCGCGAGCGCATCGCGGATCACTTCGCCGTTGTCGGAAGCGAGCCGTCCCGACACGCGCACGTTGATCACGCCAGTGGGCGTGACGAAGCCCCAGTCGCGCTGGTCCGAGAGGATCACGCACTCATGGTGCACGAGATCGGCGGGATGGCGCGGCGTGCCGTGCGCCTCCAGATAGGCGGGCGACGCGCACAGCACCCGCCGGTTGGTGGCGAGCTTGCGCGCGACGAGGGTCGAATCCTTCAGCGCGCCGATCCGGATCGCGAGGTCGATGCCTTCGTCGACGAGATCCACGACCTGGTCCGTCAGCCGCAGATCGACGGATACGCCCGGATACTGCCGCAGGAACGCGGGAATCAGCGGCGACACGTGCTGGCGCCCGAGCGACGAAGGCATCGTCACGCGCAGGCGCCCGTAGGGTTCGGCCAGCGCCCGGCCGACCGAGGCGCGTGCTGCATCGGCCGCATCGAGGAGGGCGCGCGCGTGTTCGGCGAACACCTCGCCCTCCTGCGTCACGCTCACGCGCCGCGTGGTGCGGTGCAGGAGCCGCGCGCCCAGCATGCGTTCGAGATGGGCGAGCCGTGCGCTCGCCGCGGCCGCCGAGAGCCCGAACTCGCGCCCCGCCGAGGACACGTTCGCAAGCGCCGCGGCGCGCACGAACAGCGCGACGTCGAGCAGGTCGAGGCGCTCGCGCGGGACATCGTCGAAGGAGGAATCGGTGGCCATTTTATTGATTTGCCGAATAATGTTTCAGTCATTATCGCTGTTTTAAATGAAGGCCGAACGGCATAACATCGCGTGGGTCCATGCATTGCACGCAATCACTCATGCTCATCCACGGAGCCATCATGAAAGCCATCGGCCTTGCCCGCTATCTTCCGATTTCCAATCCCGAATCGCTGATCGACGTCGAACTCGACAAACCCGCGCCCGCCGGCCGCGACCTGCTCGTGAAAATCGAGGCGATCGCGGTCAACCCGGTGGACACCAAGGTCCGCGCGCCGAAGGACAAGACCGAGGAAGCGCCGCGCGTGCTCGGCTGGGACGCGGCGGGCGTCGTCGAGGCGATCGGCCCCGACGTGACGCTCTTCAAGGTGGGCGACCCGGTGTACTACGCGGGCAGCATCACGCGGCAGGGCGCGAACAGCGAGTTTCATCTCGTCGACGAGCGCATCGTCGGCGCGAAGCCCAAGACGCTCGACTTCAGTCACGCCGCCGCGCTGCCGCTCACCACGATCACCGCCTGGGAAGCGCTCTTCGAGCGGCTTGGCGTGTCGGCCGAGGGCGCGGACGCAGGCAAGTCGGTGCTGATCATCGGCGGCGCGGGCGGGGTCGGCTCGATCGGCATCCAGCTCGCGAAGAAGGTGGCGAAACTCGAAGTGATCGCGACCGCGTCGCGGCCTGAATCCGCGCAATGGGCGAAGGATCTGGGCGCGGACCACATCGTCAACCACTTCGAGGACATCCCGAAGCAGTTGAAGGCGGCCGGATTCGAGCAGGTCGACTACGTGCTGATCTTCAACGACACCGACAGGCATTTCCCGGCCGCAGCGGAAGTCATCAAGCCGCAGGGCGGGGTCTGCACGATCGTCGAGAACGCAAAGCCGGTCGCGGTGGAGCTGCTGAAGGCGAAGAGCGCCGCGTTCCACTGGGAATTCATGTTCACGCGCGCGATGTTCGGCACGCCGGACATGATCGAACAGCACAAGCTGCTCTCCGAGGTGGCGCGACTGATCGACGCAGGCACGCTCACGACGACGCTCGGCCGCGACCTCGGTCGCATCAATGCCGCGAACCTGCGCGAGGCGCATCGCCTGCTGGAAGAAGGGCGTTCGATCGGCAAGCTCGTGCTGACGGGCTTCTGAGGCGGCTTTGCCGGCCGCCGCGCCGACGGATCCGGCGCGCGGCGCACGCGGGTTTTCCATGACGACCGCCCGGCGTGCGCCGCGCTAGACTGATCCGGCGTCATACGATTCCACGCCCGCGAACCCCGCGCGTGCCTCGTTTCGCGTGACGACTCCAACGGAGGTGCCGGCATGTATCGTCGACGGATTTTCTGCGGCTCACGAGCCGGCGTTGCCTCGCTCGCCTTCGGGCTCGTAGCGGCACTCCTGACTGCCGGAACGGCGAGCGCCACGCCGGGCATCAAGGTTCAGTCCGAAGCCGCCAACGACGGACCGATCAAGTACACCGTGAAAATGGTGTCGAAGAGCTACGGCAACGAGCAGGAGACACGCACGATCCGCTCCGGCCAGACCGACGACTTCACCTGGCAGAGCGCGGCGCCCGGCACGCCCCAGCAGATACCGGACGCATGTCCCGACGCCGCTTCCATTCCGCGCAACGCGGAGGGCGCACCGATCCGGCAGGTGCAGATCCGTTTTGCGGCGGTGGTGATCGAAGACGGCTCGGCGAACGTCCAGATCAGCTTTCAGGGGCGCGCGCCACGCGGCATGAACAAGGTGACGGTGGGCGGCAAGAGCCTGCAGTGTCCGGCCTACAACCGCTTCAGCCAGATCGTGCGCTTCTCGATGGCGACGACCGGCAGTTCGAAGACCGTCAAGCTCTCCGACGGCACGCAACTCACGGTCAGCGCAAGCAGGAAATAGGACCGAAGGTTCTGGCAGCGAGACAACGCGCGGCATCTCGCTTGCCGCCTCTCGTCTGCAACTAACCGTCTAGTGGGTGCACACCAGACTTCGAAGCCCACGCCGCATCGGACAAATTTTCCTTCGGTTCGGCAATCATTACAGCTTCGCTGTCACCCGCCGCGCGCCCCGCGCGCGGCGCGAGACTCGTCCGCCGCCCTGGCCGGCCGCCCACCCGTCTGGCACGTTTTCTGCACTTCCCTCCGATACGCGGCATCCGCCGCCATGCCACCTAACACGTACCGACCCGGTTCGAGCGAGGAATCGCGATGCCGCACATGATCTGGAAAGGCGCGATCAGCTTCGGGCTGGTCCACGTGCCCGTGCAACTCTATCCGGCGACGCAGTCGGAGAAGGTCGGATTCAATCTGCTCGACAAGCGCTCGATGGACCCCATCGGCTACAAGCAGATCAACAAGAACACGGGCAAGGAAGTGGCGCGCGAGAACATCGTGCGCGGCTTCGAATACGAGAAGGGCAAGTACGTCGTGATGACCGATGCGGAGATCCGCTCGGCCAACCCGGAGTCGACGCAAACCGTCGACATCCTCGCGTTCGTCGAGGCGCCCGAAATCTCGTTCCTGTCGCTCGACACGCCGTACTACCTCACGCCCGACCGCAAGGGCGAAAAGGTCTATGCGCTCCTGCGCGACGCGCTGAAGGACACCGGCAAGGTGGGCATCGCGAGCGTGGTGCTGCACAACAAGCAGCATCTCGCCGCGCTGATTCCGGTCGGGCCGGCGCTTGCGCTCAACACGCTGCGCTGGGGAAACGAAGTGCGCGACTTCGACGAGTTCAAGTTCCCCGACGAGAGCCGCAGGAAGACCGGCGTGACGCCGAAGGAACTGGAGATGGCAAAGCGCCTGATCGAGGACATGAGCGACACGTGGGACCCCGGCAAGTACCACGACACGTTCCGCGAAGACATCATGGCGCTCGTCGAGAGGAAGGTGAAGGAGGGCAAGACGGCGGAGGTCGCGCAGGTGGAGGAACCGGGCGAGAGCAGGGCGTCGGCGGAAATTCTGGATCTGTCCGACCTGCTCAAGCGCAGCCTGAAAAAGGGCAAGCCGGCGAAGCGCGGCTCATCAGCCGATGAAGGCGAAGGCGAAGGCGACGACGACAGCGGCGAGGAAGCGGCGCCGCGTCCCGCGCGCAAGACGGCGCGGCGAACGGCGCGAAAGTCGGCTTGAGTTCGCCGCAGCGTGCCGTAGTCTGCCGGAGTGCGGCGGCTCGTGCATGAGCATGCGCGCATGGACGCGGCCGCACGAGGCAGGCCCACCGGGCGACGGCGATTCCGGGAGCGAAGTCGAAGGAGTGCAAGCGGGGCGAATTCAGGGAACTGAGCGATACGATGGCCGGAAAACTCGAAACCTATCAGCGCATGCGCCGTTTCGCCGAGACGCCCGAGCCGTCGGGCGAACTCGCGAGAAAAGCGGCCACCGGCCGGCGCCGCGCGGCCGCGAAGCGCGCCGGCCACGCGCTCTCGTTCGTGATCCAGGAACACGACGCGCGCCGTCTTCACTACGACTTTCGCCTCGAACTGGACGGAACGCTCAAATCATGGGCGGTGCCGAAGGGGCCGAGCCTCGATCCGTTGGTGAAGCGCCTCGCGGTGCACGTCGAGGATCATCCGGTCGACTACGGCTCGTTCGAAGGCGAGATTCCCGAAGGCAACTACGGTGCGGGCAGCGTGATCGTGTGGGACCGCGGAACGTGGGAGCCGCAAAGCGGCAGCGTCGCGCAGGCGCTCGACGCGTATGAAAAGGGCAAGCTGAAGTTCCTCCTCCATGGCGAAAAACTGCACGGCGGCTGGACGCTCGTGCGCAGCCACATGCGCGGCAGCGGCGACAAGGAGCAATGGCTGCTCATCAAGGAACGCGACGACGACGCCCGCAGCGAAGCGCAATACGACGTGCTGGTGAAGCGTCCCGGCAGCGTGCTGACCGATGCGCCCGGCGCGCGCAACAGGAAGGGCGAAATCGCCGGACGGGCCGACGGAAAGCCCGACGGAAAGGCGGGCGCACAGACGACGAAGTCCGCGAAGGCGCCCGCAAAGAAGACGGCCGGCCGCGCGCGGCCCGATATCGTTTCGAACCGCAACGCGGAGTCGCTGCGCGCGCTCTCGCACGAGCCGTCGATCGAAGGCGCCGTGAAGGCGCGCCTGCCCGCGACGCTCAAACCTCAACTCGCCACCCTCGTCGATGCAGCGCCGCCGGGCGACGACTGGACCTACGAGATCAAGTTCGACGGCTATCGCGTGCTCGCGCGAATCGAGCGCGCGTCGTCGAAGCCGGTTCAGATCCACACGCGCAACGGCAACGACTGGACCGCGAAGTTCGGCAGGCAGGTGAAGGCGCTCGACACGCTCGACGTCGACAGCGCGTGGATCGACGGAGAGGCCGTCGTGCTCGACGATCGCGGGCTGCCGGATTTCCAGGCGCTGCAAAACGCCTTCGACGCGGGGCGGCCGCAGGACATCGCCGTCTACTGGTTCGACCTGCCGTTCCTGAACGGCTACGACCTGCGCAACGTGCCGCTCGTGCAGCGCCGCGCGATCCTCCGCGCGCTGCTTGAACCGGTCGAGGACCCCGCGCTGCGCTTCTCGGAAGACTTCGCGTTCAAGGCCGACGACCTGCTCAGGAGCGCGTGCGACATGGCGCTCGAAGGCATCATCGGCAAGCGTATCGACAGCACGTATGTGTCGGGTCGCAGCAGCGCCTGGATCAAGCTCAAGTGCAGGCGTCGCCAGGAGTTCGTGATTGGCGGATATTCGGAGCCCTCGGGCAGCCGCGCGCATTTCGGCGCGCTGCTGCTCGGCGTTCACGATGCGAACGGCAAGCTGCAGTATGCGGGACGCGTCGGCAGCGGTTTCGATCAGGCGACGCTGCGCGAGATCAGGAAGGAACTCGACAAGCGCGAGACGAAGAACATGCCGTTCGCGCGCGAGCCGCAGGAAAGGAGCCGCACGCCGGTGCACTGGGTGAAGCCGGAACTCGTGGCGGAATGCAACTTTGCTGAATGGACCAAGGAGCGCATCGTGCGGCAAGCATCGTTCGTGAGCCTGCGTGACGACAAGCCGGCGCGGCAGATCGTCAGGGAAGAGCCGAAGTCGGCGAGGAAGGTCGAGGCCGAGCAGGAAGGCAAGGCGTCTGCCGCTCCGGCGAAGAAAACCGCTGCGAAAAAGGCCATTACAAAAACAGGCACTGCGAAAGCGACCACCGAACCAGCGGCAAAAACAGCGACGAAGCAATCGTCCGCGAAGGAAGCGAGCGTAGTCGAAGGCGTGAAGATCAGTCATCCCGATCGCGTGATCGACACTTCGACGGGCATCCGCAAGATCGACGTCGTGCGCTACTACGAGTCCGTCGGAGCATGGATGCTGCCGCATCTGAAGGACCGGCCGGTTTCGCTCGTGCGGGCGCCCGGGGACATCGGCGGCGAGCTCTTCTTCCAGAAGCACAGCGCGAGGCTCGCGATTCCGCACATCACGCAGCATCCGGGCATCGATCCGGGGCATCCGCCGCTGCTCACGATCGAGTCCGCGGCGGCGCTCGTCGGCACCGCGCAGATGGGCACGGTCGAACTTCATACATGGAACGCGCTCGCCTCCGATATCGAAAAGCCCGACCGCATGGTGTTCGATCTCGATCCGGGCGAGGGCGTCGGCTGGGACCGCATGATCGAAGCGGCGCGCCTCACGCGTGAACTGCTCGCGGAACTCGGCCTCGAATCGTTCTGCAAGACGAGCGGCGGCAAAGGGCTGCACGTGGTCGTGCCGATCGTGAAGCAGGCCGGCTGGGACGAAGCGAAGCGCTTCTCGCAGGCCGTCGCGCAGCATATGGCGAACACGCTGCCCAAGCTGTTCTCGGCGAAGATGGGCATGCAGAACCGGCGCGGGAAGATTTTCATCGACTACCTGCGCAACAACCGGGGATCGAGCACGGTCGCCGCCTATTCGCTGCGTGCGCGCCCGGGCATGGGGGCGTCGGTGCCGATCGCGTGGAGCGAACTCGACGACACCGCGAACGGCGACCAGTGGCACATCGGAAACGTGCACGAGCGGCTCGATGGCCTCGCGGACGACCCGTGGGCGGGCTACGGCAGGAAGCGCCAGCGTCTCACGGTCGCGATGAAAAAGCGCCTGGGTCTGGAAGGCCCGGGCAAATGACCTGCCGGAACGAGGCAATGCCGCATCGTTCAGGCACGAACAGGAGGATCAAATGAAGCAGGCTACCGTGGAACCCGCAATGGAACCCGCCGTCGAACCAGGCGGCGCCATCGACGATGGACGCGAGATGCAAAGCGGCAACGCGCAGCAGCAGAGGAAGGACGATGCCGCGGATGCGCCGCTGCCGCACGAAGCGGACCAGAGCCCCGAGTCGCAGCGCGAGGACGGCACGCGCGAAGTGGGCGAGCAGGCGCATCGCGATATCGAGCGCGGACTCGTCGATACGGACCGGCGCGGCGGCGACGACTATCAGAAGAGCACGCAGCGCGACGAGCAGGCGAACGTGAACAGCGAAGGAAAGGGCGCGGGCAAGCCGTGAGGGGCGGGCGCGCCGGCGGGTGCTTCCATGGCAAAGCGCCTGCCGGATGCGTAGAATGATTTTCCTCGAAGGGCGCCATGAACGAGACGCGCGGCCACCCATGACCCGGCATTTCTACCGGCTCCGGCGCACGACTGTCACGCGAGGCCGGTAAGCGCTACCGACACGGAATCTCCTGCTTCGCAAGACTGTCTCACGGGTCAGGCGCACGCGCGCCATGCGTGCCGGCGGGCGACGTCGCGTATGCGAGCGCGTGTGTCGATGAACCATCAATCCGATGTCCGGCGCCATAGAAGGGCGCCGCAACCGAACGGAACATGCAACACGAACTCCTGTCCCGCTTGAAGAAGGAAACCGCCGCGTGCCACACGCGCCTCGAGCGTGCACTCGACCTGATGCGCGACGACTGGCAGCGTGACGAATACGTCGCGCTGCTCGAATGCTTCCTTGGCTATGTCGCGCCGTGGGAGCAGGCGGTGAGCGCGCACATGCCCGCGCATCTGCGCGGCTTCTTCGAGCCGCGCCGCAAGGCCGCGCTCATCGCGGCGGATCTGGAAATGCTGACGGGCCGCACGCCCCGTGCCGCCGTGCGCATGGCGGATGCCGCGACCGACCTGCCCGCGCTCGACAGCCTCGGCCGTCTTTTCGGCTCGATGTACGTGATGGAAGGCTCGACGCTCGGCGGGCGGTTCATCTCGCCGCACGTCGCGCATTGCCTCGGCTTCGGGCACGGCCGCGGTCATGCGTACTTCGAAGGCTACGGCGAGCGCACCGGCAGCATGTGGAATGCGTTTCGGGAGACGGCAGCGGCGACGGTGCCCGCCGCCGAATACGACGACGCTGCCGCTGCCGCCATCGCGACATTCGAAGGACTCCACGCGTGGATCGAAACGGGGCTCGCCGAGGCGCGCGCGATGTCGGGAGCCGCCGCATGAGTACAGGATCGACAGCGCCGCCGAAGCCGCCGGGCCCACGGAGCGTGCATCGCGATCCGCCCGATGTGGACGCGCGCCGCCGCACGCTCGAATCCGGCGTGGCGAGCAAGGACTGCGACGCGGAGCCGATCCACATCCCCGGCGGCATCCAGCCGCACGGCTATCTGCTCGCGGTGTCCGAGGAGCTGCGCATCCTGCAGGCGAGCGACAACCTCGCGGCGCTGACCGGCAGGCCGGTCGAGACGCTGCTCGGTGAGCCGGTCGGCGTGCTGCTCGGCCAGGCCGCGGCCGCGCGGCTCGCGCACGCCGCCGCCACCGCGGTGCTCGATCAGGCGCCGCTCTACGTGGGCGTCGTCGACAATCCGCCCGGCGCTGCGCAACGCGCCGCCGGCGGCGACGCGCAGTTCGACGTCACGATGCACCGGCACGACGGCAACCTGATCGTCGAACTGGAGGTCGCGCGCCGTGAAGGCAGCGATGTGTTCGCGTCGATGTATCCGCTTGCCCGTACCTTCGCGCGCAGCCTGCAGGACGCCGCGACGGTCGCGGACCTGGCCGTGCTCGCGGTGTGCGAGGTGCGCACGATCACGGGCTTTGGCCGCGTGATGCTGTATCGCTTCGACGAGGAAGGCCGCAGCCACGTGCTCGCCGAGGACCGCGACGAAAGCTACGCGTCGTTCCTCGGCCAGTACTTCCCGGCCTCGGACATTCCGCGCCAGGCGCGCGCGCTCTATCTGCGCAACCGCCTGCGGCTCGTCGCCAATGTCGATTACCGGCCGGCGCGCCTCGTGCCCGCCGTGAATCCCGCGACCGGCCGCCCGACCGATCTCACCTACGCGATGCTGCGCAGCTTCTCGCCCGTGCATCTGGAATACATGCGCAACATGGGCACGCATGCGTCGATGTCGGTGTCGATCGTCGTGCGCGGCGAGCTGTGGGGCCTCGTCTCGTGCCATGACCACGACCCGCGGCTCGTGCCGTTCGAGACGCGCATCGCACTCGAGCATCTGGGGCACATCCTGTCGATGCAGATCGAGGCCAAGGAGGAGCGCGCCGAGAGCGCGTATCTGCTGGCCCTGCGCCGCACGATGACGCGCCTCGTCCACACGATGGGCGAGCACGACAGCTTCGTCGAGGGCCTGCGCGCGGCGCCGCAGGACATGGTGTGCTTCGCGTCGTCAGGGGGCGCCGCGGTCGTCGTGGACGACGAGGTTACGCTGATCGGCGCGACACCCGACGAGCAAACCGTGCGCGCGCTCACGTACTGGCTTGCGGAGAACACGTCGGGCGTCTACGCCACCGACTCGCTGCCGAAGGTCTGGCCGCACGCCGGGCAGCATATCGATACCGCGTGCGGCGTCCTCGCCGTGCCGGTCTCGCAGATTTTCCGCAACTACGTGCTGTGGTTCCGGCCCGAGCTTGCACGCACGATCGAGTGGGCGGGCGAGCCGGTCAAGCTGCGCATGGAGGACGGCTCGAACGCGCCGCGCACGGACTTCAGCCCGTGGCTCGAAACCATACGCGATCATTCGGCGAGCTGGCGCGCGGTCGAAATCGAGATCGCGGGCGAATTCCGCGCGGCCACGGTCAATATCGTGCTGAGGCGCGCCGAGGAGATGGCGCAGCTCGCCACCGAACTCACGCGCGCGAACAAGGAGCTCGAAGCGTTCTCGTACTCGGTGTCGCACGACCTGCGCGCGCCGCTGCGCCATATCGCGGGCTACGGCGACCTGCTGCGCGAGCAGGAGGGCGAGCGCATGTCGGAGAGCAGCCGGCGCTTTCTGAACAACATGCTGGAGTCGGCGCGCTTCGCGGGCACGCTGGTGGACGACCTGCTCACCTTCTCCCAGATGGGCCGCGCCGCGCTCAGGCCCGGCACGGTCGACCTGAACCAGCTGGTCAGCTCGGTCGTGCAGGAGTTCGGGCCGGAGACGGCGGAGCGCCGTGTGGAGTGGGTGATCGGCGCGCTGCCGACGGTCACCGCCGACGCCGCGTTCCTGCAACTCGCGCTGCGCAACCTGGTGTCGAACGCGGTGAAATACACGCGAACGCGCGAATCGGCGAAAATCGAAATCTTCGCCTCGACGAATGCCGACGAACATGTCGTCGGCGTGCGCGACAACGGCGTCGGTTTCGACATGCGCTACGTGGCGAAGCTCTTCGGCGTGTTCCAGCGGCTGCACCGCGCGGAGGAATTCGACGGCACGGGCATCGGCCTTGCCAACGTGCGGCGCATCGTCGAGCGGCACGACGGCCGGACCTGGGCCGAGGGCCGCGTCGGGGAGGGCGCCGCGTTCTATTTTTCATTGCCCCTGGTGTTCAGGAGCGAAGCGGGCGCACGCCGCGCGCCGCCGGCCTCACCGGAATCCGCATCCGCAAAATCGTCAGGATCCGATCATGCTTAAGCCCATTCTTCTCGTCGAAGACAATCCGAAAGACCTCGAGCTGACGCTCGTCGCGCTCGACAAGAGCCAGCTCGCGAACGAAGTGATCGTCGCGCGCGACGGCCAGGAAGCGATCGACTACCTGAAGAGCCAGGGCGACTGGAGCGCGCGGGTGCCGGGCAATCCGGCCGTGATCCTGCTCGACCTGAAGCTGCCGAAGATCGACGGCCTCGAAGTGCTCCAGACCATCCGCGCGGACGCGGCGCTCAAGAGCGTTCCGGTCGTCATGC
Source organism: Caballeronia glathei (assembly GCF_000698595.1). Classification (GTDB taxonomy): domain Bacteria; phylum Pseudomonadota; class Gammaproteobacteria; order Burkholderiales; family Burkholderiaceae; genus Caballeronia; species Caballeronia glathei. The sequence goes on from NZ_JFHC01000065.1 coordinate 19,829, forward strand.
TGACGTCGTCGCGCGAGGAGCAGGATCTCGTGCGAAGCTACGAACTCGGCGTGAACGCGTACGTGGTGAAACCGGTGGAATTTTCGGAGTTCGTCGAAGCGATCGCCGATCTGGGCGTATTCTGGGCCGTGCTGAACGAGCCGCCGCCCGGCTCGATGCGCTTTCGGCGCGTGCCGCTCGCCGAATGACACGCGTCGCCGCGAATCCGCGTCCGCAGCGCGCCCGCGCGGCCGGTGCGCGAGCGCGCGCCCCTCTTCGCCAGGCCGTCTAGAACATGCAGCCCTTGCACCTGCTTCTCGTCGAAGACAACGCGCTCGATGCGGAGCTCACCCTCGCCCAGCTCGAGCGCGCCGACTACGCGGTCGATGCCGCGATTGTCTACAACGAAGCCGATTTCATCGCCCAGCTCGACGCGAAGCAGTTCGACGTGATCCTCGCCGATTTCGTGATGCCGACGTTTTCCGGCATCGAGGCGCTCACGATCGCAAGCGAGCGCGCGCCGCACACGCCGTTCATCTTCGTCTCGGGGCTGCTCGGCGAGGAGCACGCGGTGGAAATGCTCAAGCGCGGCGCCACCGACTACGTGCTCAAGCAGCGCCTGCAGCGGCTGCCCGCCGTCGTGCGCCGCGCGATGCGCGAAAGCGACGAGCGCCAGCAGCGCATCGCGGTCGAGCGCGTGCTGCGCGAGACGGAGACGCACTTTCGCCTGCTCGTCGACGCGCTGAAGGACTACGCCGTCATCACGCTCGATCGCGACGGGCGCATCCGCACGTGGAACGCGGCGTCGGAGCGCATTCTCGGCTATCCGGCGCAGGATGTGGTTGACCGCTCCGCGAGCGTCTTCTACAGCCAGGAGGACCGCGACCTCGGCGTTTTCGAGGGCGAGCTCGACACCGCGCGCCGCGAGGGCAGCGCGAGCGACGACCGCTGGCTCTGGCGCAAGGACGGCCACTCGTTCTTCGCCTCGGGCGTGACGACCGCGATCCGCTCCGAGCATCACGAGCTGATCGGCTTCTCGAAGATCATCCGCGACGCGACCGAGGCCCACATGGCCGCCGACGCGCTGCGTCTCGCGAAGGAGCAGGCCGAGACCGCCAATCGCGCGAAGGATCATTTCCTTGCGGTGCTCTCGCATGAGCTGCGCACGCCGCTCACGCCGATCCTCGCCGCGGTGCGCCTCCTGGAAATGAAGCATCCGCTGCCCGAGGAAGCGCACCCGACGCTCGAGCTGATCCGCCGCAACGTCGAGCTGGAGGCGCGGCTGATCGACGATCTGCTCGATCTCACGAGCATCGCGCGCGGCAAGCTGAGCCTGAATTTCACGAGCGTCGCACTCGATACGCTGATGTCGAGCGCGCTCGACATGTCCGAGTCCGACCTGCGCGCAAAGGGCCTCACGCTCGACACGCGCTTCGAAGCCGGCGCGCCGCTCGTGCTGGGCGACGGCGCGCGCCTGCAGCAGATCGTCTGGAATCTCATGAAGAACGCCGTCAAGTTCACGCCGGCGGGCGGGCGCATCGAGGTGCGCACGTGGAATCCGGACGCATCGACGATCGCGGTGTCCGTGACCGACAGCGGCATCGGCATCAGCGCCGAGGCGCTGCCGCGCATTTTCTCGGCGTTCGAGCAGGCCGACGATTCGATCACGCGCGCGTTCGGCGGCCTCGGGCTCGGACTCGCGATCGCGAGCACGCTCGCGCAGAAGCACGGCGGCACGCTCACCGCGCAGAGCGAAGGGCGCGACCGCGGGGCGCGCTTCACGCTCACGCTGCCGCTCGCGAAGGCCGAGCCGCAGCGCGAGGCGTCGCCGCGCGCGGCCGCCGCGCCGGAAGACGCCGTGCGCACGCTCAGGGTGCTGCTCGTGGAGGACAACGAGTACACGTCGTCGGCGATGGCGCAGGTGCTCGAAGTGCTGGGGCACGAGGTCGCGGTCGCATCGACGGTCGAGGCGGCGCTGTCGCTCGCGAAGGGCGGCGCCTTCGATCTCTTGGTGAGCGACATCGGCCTGCCGGACGGCAGCGGCCTCGACGTCGCGCGCGCGTGGCAGGCATTGCAGCCGGGCAAGCCGTCGGTCGCGATCACCGGTTACGGCATGGACGAGGACATCCGCCGCTGCCGCGACGCCGGATTCCTCGATCATCTGACCAAGCCGGTCAATTTCGCGCGGCTTGAGGCGCTGATCCATTCGCTCGCGGAAAAGCCCGCCGAAGGCTGAGCGCGGGGCCTCGCCGGTGTGGGCCTGCGCGGCCCTTTTGCGCCGGATTGAAAAAATTCTGGAAATTTTCCATGTGCCGTGTCGATTCGCCGTCAACTTGCTCGTCGTAGGGGTGGAGCGCGCCGATTCAGGCGACGCCCGCGCCATTCGTCAGGCTGTTACTTCAAAGGAGAGTCCACGATGTCCACGCCGTCCGTCAAACCGATTCCCGAAGGTATGCACTCGCTCACGCCGCATCTCGTCTGCGCCAATGCGGGCGAAGCGATCGATTTCTATGTGAAGGCGTTCGACGCCGTCGAAATGCACCGGCTGCCCGGCCCGAACGGCAAGCTGATGCACGGCATGGTGCGGATCGGCGATTCGGCGCTGATGCTCGTCGACGAAATGCCCGAGTGGGGCACGCTCGGGCCGAAGGCGCTGAAAGGCTCGCCCGTGACGATCCACCTGTACGTGAAGGACGCCGACGCGACCGTCGCGCAGGCGGTCGCCGCCGGGGCGAAGGTCACGATGCCCGTGACCGACATGTTCTGGGGCGACCGCTACGGCCAGGTCGAGGATCCGTTCGGACACCGCTGGTCGGTCGCGACCCATACGCGCGATGTGAGCGAGGCCGAGATGCAGGAAGCGATGAAGAAGGGCTGCCCGGGCAACTGACCGAAGGAGCATCCATGCAAAACATCGCCTCGTGCCTGTGGTTCGACGGCCGCGCCGAGGAGGCCGCCCGGTTCTACACCGGCATTTTCAGGAATTCGCGCATCGGCGACGTGATGTACTACGGCGAGGCCGGCCCCGGCCCGGCGGGCAGCGTGCTGTGCGTCATGTTCGAGCTCGACGGCGCGGAATTCATTGCGCTCAACGGTGGCCCGGAGTTCCAGTTTTCGCCGGCCGTCTCGTTTTTCGTGAAATGCGAGACGCAGGCGGAAGTGGACGACTACTGGGCCCGGTTGCTCGATGGCGGCACCCCGCAGCAATGCGGCTGGATCACGGACCGCTTCGGCGTGACGTGGCAGATCGTGCCGACCGCGCTCGGCAGGATGCTGCAGGACAAGGATGCGGCGAGGAGCCGTCGGGTGATGGAGGCGATGCTCAAGATGGTCAAGCTGGATCTCGGAGAGCTGGAGCGGGCTTATAACGGCAAGTAAGAGGGCAAAAGGGGTAGGGGGTCGGCTCACGGGAGGCCCGAGGCGCCGGGCCGTCCGGTGATGGGGACGCGGCGGATCATTTGCCGTCCGTCCGCTCCACCAGCTTCCCCGCCATGAACCGGTGCTCCGGCGAAAAGAGCCGCCGGTACGTGAGGAGCACCGCGCCGACCGTCCCGAGCGCCGACGCCGCCGCGATCAGAAACATGATCACGATCTGGTAGCGCACCGCCTGCAACGGCGACTGCCCGGCGAGCACCTGTCCCGTCATCATCCCCGGCAGGCTGACGAGGCCTACCACCGCCATCTGGTTGAGTGTCGGGATCATGCCCGCGCGCACGGCCTGGCGCGCCGGGCCCTGAGCCGCCTCCCAGCGCGTCGCGCCGAGCGCGAGCGACATCTCCACTGCGCCGCGCCCGGCGGTCAGTTCCTCCGTCATGCGCTCGATGCCGAGCGACACGCCCGTGAGCGTATTGCCGAGGATCATCCCGAGAATCGGAATCGCGTATTGCGGCTCGTACCACGGGTCGATGCGGATCACGACGAACAGCCCGAACGCGCCGACCAGCCAGCCGCTCGCCCAGATCGACGCGATGCTGTCCGCGCGCTGCCCCGCGTAGGTGCGCCGCCCGCGGTTCGACGCCGCGAGCCCGGCGATCAGCGTCATCAGCGCCATCAGCGGCAGCACGACGTACCAGCGGTCGAATTCGAACACCCAGCCGAGCACGTAGCCGATCAGCAGCAACTGCGCGATCGTGCGCACCGCCGCCCACGCGAGCTTGCGCTCGAGTCCCAGCTTGAGCGCGACCGAAAGCGCGCCGTTGACGACGATCAGCGCCGCCGCAAGGCCGATGTCGACAAGACTCAGGTTCTGGTAGCCGCTCATTGCGTGCCTCCCTCCGCGGGTTCGGCGAGCGTGCCGGCGGTCATCGTGAGCTGGCGCGCGCCGACGCGGCCCGCCTGCTGCGGATCGTGCGACACCCAGATGCTCGCGCGCGAGGCGTCCTGCGCGAACCACGCGGCGACGAGCGCCTCGATTTCCCGCGCCGATGCCGGATCGAGCGACGCGGTCGGCTCGTCGAGCAGGAGCACGTCGGGTGCGAGCTGGAGCACGCGGATGAGCGCGGCGATCTGCGCCTCGCCGCCCGAGAGATCGCCTGCGCGCTTCGACAGGAAGTCGCCGCCGCGGCCGGCCGCCGCCGCGAGGCGCGCGGCCGCGTCGCGGTCGAATCGCGCGTCGCGGTAGACCTTCAGTTCGAACGGATAGCGCAGGTTGTCCTCGACGGAGCCGTCGAGCATCGCCGGACGCTGCGCGATATACGCGACGCGCCGCCGGTAATCCGGAATCCTCGCGCGACGGACCGGTTCGCCGCGCCAGAGAATGCGTCCGCCGTCGATCGGATCGAGCAGCGCGAGCGCGCGCAGGAAAACGCTCTTGCCGGAGCCGGACGGGCCGGTGATCACCGCGCGATCGCCTTCGTGCAGCGTAAAGTCGGTGGGGGCGAGCAGCGTGAGCCCGCGCGCGGGGTCGCGCCGCGTCGCGCCGGACGCCGCGACGAGCGCGCGATCGCGCTGCGGCGGGTGAACCGGGCTCGGAGCGCTCCTGGCGGGGCGCGCGTCGGGCATCGATGCCATTGTGGGAATCTGAAATCTTGTGTTGGGTGGGGAGCGGCCTTCGGATGTTACCGGCAATCGGCCGGCGAGGGCGCCGAGGCGCCCGCGGGCACGCTACGTGCTGCCCCGAACGCAACGACACATGACGATGGAGCCGCCAATGGCGCAGGGCCGTGCGGTCGGGACGACCGGAACAATCGGAAAGATGGTTGCATGGATTGTCGGCGTGCTCGCGGTGCTGATCGCCGTGCTCGTCGTGTTCTTCCTGACCTTCGACTGGAACCGCGCGCGTCCGTGGATCGACGACAAGGTTTCGCAGGCGATCGGCCGCCAGTTCCACATCACCGGCGACCTGAAGGTCGGCTGGCAGCGCCCGCCCTCGGAGACCGGCTGGCGGCGCTGGGTGCCGTGGCCGCGCTTCTCCGCGCAGAACATCACCGTCGCGAACCCCGACTGGGCCCGCCAGCAATATTTCGCAACGCTCGACGAAATCGATTTCCAGGTCGCCGTGCTGCCGCTGCTCGCGCGCGACATCGTGATCCCGACGATCAACCTCGTCAATCCGTCGGTCGATCTGGAACGGCTCAAGGACAACCGCAACAACTGGACCTTCACCTTCCGGCAGTCGACGCAGCCGTCCACGTGGAACCTGCGGCTGCACGACATCGCGTTCGCGAAGGGCAATATCGCGCTCGCCGACGAGATCACCAGCGCGGACATGCAGGCCGAGATCGACACGCTCGGCCAGCCGGTGCCGATCGGCGAGGCGATGAAGCAGCAGGAGGAGGCGTCGCGCAAGTCGTCGGCGGAGATGGTCGGCAAGAGCGGCGCGAACAAGCTCGACAAGCAGGCCGATGCGGCGGCGGCGTCCGAAGCGTCGGCGGCGTCGGCCGCGTCCGCCGCCGCCGCGGCGAGCGGCAGCGCGCCGAATCCGGCGAGCACCTCGGCGAACACGAGCATCACGACGAGGGAGGGGCCCAAACCGCCGGTGCCGCCGTACGGCATCGGCTGGACCGTGAAGGGCACCTACAACAAGACGAAGGTCTCGGGCAACGGCAAGGTGGGCGGCGTGCTCGCGCTTCAGGATGCGCAGCGGCCGTTCCCCGTGCAGGCCGACGTGAGGATCGGCGACACGCATATCGCGCTCGTCGGCACCGTCACCGACCCGGCGCATCTCGCCGCGCTCGACCTGCGCCTCTGGCTGCAGGGCGTGAGCATGGCGCACCTTTACCCGATCACCGGCGTGACGCTGCCCGAAACGCCGCCGTACGCGACCGAAGGACGGCTCGTCGGGCAGTTCAGGCAGGAGGGCAGTGTCTTCAGGTACGAGAATTTCACGGGCCGGGTGGGCCGCAGCGACCTGAACGGCTCGCTCGTGTTCGCGGGCAGGAAGCCGCGGCCGCTGTTGTCGGGCGAGCTGGTGTCGAACCTGCTGCAATTCTCCGACCTCGCGCCGATCATCGGCGCGGACTCCAACGCCAGCAAGGCGAAGCGCGGCGAGGAAACGAAGCAGCCGTCGAACAAGGCACTGCCGACCGAGGAATTCAAGACGGACCGCTGGAAGGCCATCGACGCCGACGTGAAATTCACCGGACGGCGCATCATCAAGGACCCGGACCTGCCCATCACCGATCTGTACACGCACGTCGTCATGACCAACGGCGTGCTCGCGCTCGAGCCGCTCAGGTTCGGCGTCGCGGGCGGCACGCTCGCCTCGAACATCAATCTCGACGGCAGCGCCACGCCGCTCAAGGGCCGCTTCTCGACCCAGGCGCGGCACCTGAAGCTCAAGCAGCTGTTCCCGAACGTGAAGACGATGCAGTCCGCGCTCGGCGAGGTGAACGGCGACGCTGCGCTCTCGGCGACTGGCAACTCGCCGGCCGCGCTCGCCGCGACGTCCAACGGCGAGGTGAAGGCGCTCATCACCGACGGCACCGTGAGCCGCCTCTACATGGAAGCGGCCGGGCTGAACGTGGCGAACGTGATCTACGAGAAGCTCTTCGGCAAGCGCGACGTGAAGATCAACTGCGCGGCGGCGGATTTCGTCGCGACCAACGGCGTGCTCGAATCGCGTGTGTTCGCCCTCGACACCGACGACGCCGTCATCAACATGGATGGCCACATCGACATGAAGACCGAGCAGATGGACCTCGGAATCCATCCGCACACGAAGGGCTTCCGGGTCTTCTCGCTGCGCTCGCCGCTCTACGTGAAAGGGACGTTCAAGGACCCGCACGTGGGCGTGAACGCGGGTGCGCTCGCGGTGCGCGGCGGGGCGGTGGTCGGGCTCGGGCTGATCAATCCGTTCGCCGCGCTGATTCCGCTGATCGCGCCGAGTAACAACAAGCCGCTGCCGTGCACGCAGATGCTCGCCGACATGCGCGCCGCGCCCACCGCACCGCCCGCGGGGCAGAAGCAGCGGGCGAAGGCGGCGCCGGCTTACATGTCATCGGATGCGGCGGCCGGTGGCGCGGCCCGCGCGCAGGCGCCGAAGAAATCCGCGCCCGCGAGCCCGGCGCCGGCGAGCGCGGCGCAGTATCGCGGAAGCTGACGATGCGTTTTCGGGCGTCGCGCTGACCCGGGCGCGACGCGTCGTACAAAACGTTGTTCGTCAAGTACTTAACTCTATCGCCCAGCGCTTATCAACAGATCTGTCCACAAAAACTGTGGATAAATCACGCGTCCGAAAACGTTGTCGTGTCGCCCCGATCGCTGATTCAAACTGCGCCGGTTTAAGTTTTTTCAATGAAATCAGGCGTCTGGGCAAGTAGCCCCGGGCTTGTCCACAACCCTTTCAACATTTCCTGGGGATAAGTTTTCCACATTCGAACCCGAGCGAGTCAGAACCGGAATGTGGCGCTGAGCGCCGGCCCGTTCAGCCGCAGGCGCTGCACGAAGTCATCGCCGGATCCCCTGAATTCCAGGTAACGGTACGACAAATTGACGTCGCCCCATTTCATCGCATAGCCGATGCCTGTCATCGCCTGCCACGTGAGGTTCGACGTACCGGTGCCGACGTCGAGATAGAACGGCACGTACCAGCGGGCATCATCGGTGAGCGAGACGCGGCCGCGCATGCCGATGAAGCCGTTGAAGATGTCCTTGCGCTGTGACACGTGGAGTTGCGGATGGAAACCGGGGCCGCGCCCGCCGAGGCTCGTGTCGAGCGATGCGTCGAGCGAGCCGCTCACGCCGAGATAGCGCATGCCCGCGATGGCGTCGATGCTCGCATGCGGGAGCCGCGCGATCGTGTGGCCGCCGCCCAGCTGCACGAGTCCCGCTTTGAGGCTCGTCTCGCCGCTGCGCAGCGACTCGCGGGCGAGGGCGCCGCTGCCCGCCGATTTCACCGAGGTGCCGTGCCGCCCGAAGCTCAGATAGATCGTGTCGGCGAAAAGGCTCCAGTCGCCCTTTCGCGCCTCGCCTTGCAGCATCGCGAGGAATTTGAGGTTTTCGAGATAGTTGTACGGACCCGTCGACGCATCGTTCGTGCCGCTTTCCGGCAGCGTGAAGCGCAGCGTCCCGCTCACGCTAGGCAGCCACAGATAGGGCGTGACCGCGAACTGCCATTGGTCGCTGGTGTTCGCGGGCTCGGCTGCGGCGGCCCATGATGGCGAAGTGAGGAATGTGGCGCACACCAGCGCGCTCTTGAGCAGACGGCACATGACTCGTTCCTTTGAGAGACAAAAGGGAGGGAGCCTATGGCGTGCCGTTGCGTTGGCTAATCAGACTTGTCCTGGTTATTTGTTGTTTTATGGAGCGGAGCGAGGCGTGCTCGCTTCGGCGGGTCCGCGTGCGCGGCCCGTGTGACGACCGGCTAACAGCCGCGGGGTATCGGTCCCGCGGTATGGGCCTGATCAAAATGCAAACACGAACATGAAAATGACCTCAGCCCGATCATTCGTCAGCGCGGAGGGCAGTGCCTGCGCAGGTTCGCGCAAGATTCGAACGCTATTGCTCGAAGAACTTCAGGTAGCCCTGCTTCCAGTTGTCGCTACTGGAAGCGGTCGAAGAATCCGTATTTCTTCTCCACTCTCTCAATCCTTGTCGCCGAATTGATGTAAATGTCCACACGGCTGAACGGCGGCTTGAATTCGACGCCGTCCCGACTGGCAAAGGGAAGGCTGACGTTGATGAATGAATCTGCTCCTGGAAAGAGGTCCGTATAAAATCTCTCGACTCGGCCCGGTTTTATCTCCTGTTTGGTGATGAGGTGATCGTCGTTGAAGAAATACACTACAGGTTCACGCGCATCTTCAGCGTAGTGCAATAAGACTACAGGGCGACAAAACCACCAGATCGCTAACCAACGGAGCCACCCAATGCAAAGCACCGCGAACAGACGGCGCGCGATTTCGCGCACGCTCATCGTGCGCACCTATGCATTTCCTTCGCATGATCCTGTCCCTTCCCCCATGGAACGGGTACTGCGGCAACGCTGCCAAGCAACAAATCAGTCGTAAGGGCGCCGGGTATCACCCTGGCGAACAAATCGATGCCAAGTTGAATGGAAATATGATCTGGAATGTCGTCGGCGCTGGCGGGCCAAGGTCCATTCTCTGGATGATTCTGCATTGCCGGCCATTTCTTTCCGTTCATATCGCGATAAGCATCGCTTCCGATTTGCGCAAGTCCTGCGCCATTTATCAATTCGGCCGCATCGAAGCCGACCGCGGCGCCGACATAACCGTAGTGGATGTTGGACCAGATGTCATAGAAATAGTCGTGCTGTCCGTACTTGTGCCAGCCATTATTAAATAGTTTTTCTCCTCCGCGGTCACTAAGTAGCTTCTTTATCTGCGGTTTGTGATCCCACTTGTGTTCAGGCGCCACTCGCTCCGCCCATAGCACATAGGCTGCAGATTTCTTCCCGGCGGCGATACTCCCGAAATTAGGTGGTCCGCCAAACTTGGCATACCATGGCAAGGCATTCCATTCCTTCGCCTGTTCTTCCGGATCGTAACTATTCGCTTCCGTGATTTTTCGTCCGACTTCGGTAAAAGGATTTTGCTTCATCTCGCGGACAATGAAATCAGCAACCTGCGCAGCTACATCCGCATCTGTACAAACCAAGACTTCTTTCGGACGGCTATCGTGAGCGGGCGTGGTGTACATGTCTGCAATCCAGCGCATCGGCTTGCCGTTCTTTCCTAGAATTGCGCTCATTCAATTGACTCCACATAAATCCTTACGCGCTCGGCGGCTTGGGTTTGCACAAGCACATGCGTATGCCCAAGTGCATCGCTCACGCCATATTCAGTCGTTCCGGTTTCGCGTTCGACCGCATAGGCCCTGAACGCGGCGGGCATGCCGCTTTCATCAAGTAACACGAACTTGTCGTTAAATTCATCTTGCACCGGCGTTTCATCCTTCGATCCCGCAAAGGAGGCACTCATCCGCGCGATATCCTCCCCGGTGACGGTCTGTGTCATCTCGCGCTGCGCCCAGAATATCGGCGGCGGCTGGCACCCGCACATATTGATATTCCCACTCAACGCATGCTCCTGACCGTTCTCGGCCCTGCTGTCAAGACGCGGCCCGGACGGACAAATGAACCCCTCCTTCTTGCATGCGTGGCAATACGTTCGCATGTAGACCGTGGCCAGCTCGACGCGGCGGCCATCGTTGTCCTGATAGGTCGATGTCGGCAAGCCTTCAATGATTACGGCTTCCCCGGCGCGGTCGCCTCTGGCGAGATAGGTGCGGATCATTGGCGCCGGGTCAGTGGCGCGATCGCGGCGAACTGGCAGGGGGCTTGTAGGGCGTTGTCGGTTGCTGGCATTCGAATCGTTCCAAAGGGAAATTGGGGATTCGAGCCTAGCGACCCGGCGATCGCGACCGATATCAGAACCATCCTATTTTCAGAACGACATTAGATCGTTCCATGGCACGTGCTGGCGCGCATCGGCGCTGTGTAGCGGGTCGATGCGCGTCGTGCGCGTCGCACCAGCATTCGCGCCACAAACAGAATCGATCGTCGCCCCTGCGCGCTCGGGCGCGATGCGTGCCGCTCGACTTGGACCGCGCTATCGCTGCGTCGCCTGCGCTTCCTGCGCGACGCCCGCCGGCGAACCCATCGCCTGAAAGAGCGATGCCGTGTCAGAAAGACGCGCGCCGGCATGGCGGATCGCGTTCAGCTGCGCGCTGCGGTACTGCTGCTCGCTCGCGCGCGCCGCGCGCGGCGGGATCGCGCCGAGGCGCACACGCGCCGCCGCGTCGTTGAACGCGCCTTCGGACGCGCGGCTCGCGGCGTCGGCCGAGGCGAGCGCATCGCCGTCCTGTTCGAGCGCCGCCAGCGTGTTCGCGACGTTCTGGAACGCCGAAAGCACCGTCTGCTTGTATCGCAGCACGGCGGCGTCGTAGGTCTCGTAGGCGGCGCGGCGCTGCGCGAGCAGGGCGCCGCCGTGAAAGATCGGCTGCGACAGCGACGCGCCGATGCTCCACAGCGCACCCGCGCCCGAAAGCGCCGTCGGCCAGCTGAAGCCGCCCTTGCCCATCGACGCGGACAGCGACAGGCTCGGAAAGAGCTGCGCCGTCGCCACGCCGACGTCGGCCGCGGCGGCTTTCACCGCGGCATCGGCGACCTGGATGTCGGGGCGCGTCGCGAGCAGTTCCGACGGCACCACGACCGGCACGTCCTCCGGCACGGCGAGACTCGCGAGGTCGAGATCGTCGGGCGCCTGGTCCGGCGTGCGGCCGAGCAGGACGGCCAGCGCATGGCGCGTCGCGAGCGATTGCGCGCGCAGCCCCGGCAGCGACGCCGCGAGCGACGCCGCGCTCTGCTCCGCGTCCAGCGCCTCCGAGCGCGACGCCGAGCCGAGTTCGTAGCGCCGCCGGGCGTCGCGGGCATCGTCATTCGCGAGCGCGACGAGCCGCTCCGTGACGTCGATCTGCGCGCGCAGCGCCGCCGCGCCGATCGCGCCCGTCACGATGTTCGCGGCGAGCGCGCGGCGGGCGGCGTCGAACTGGAACGCCTGGCTGTCGACCTGCGCCGCGAGCGACGCGTTGGCGTAGCGCGCCGCACCGAAGATATCGAACGTGTACTGCGCCTGTAGCTGGCCGACGAAGAGGTTGTAGACCACGGTCGGCGGGCCGAAGTCGGGCACGCCGAAGCCACGCTGGCGGCTCGCCTGCGCGCCCGCGTCGATGGACGGCAGCATCGACGCGCCGATCTGCGCCTTCAACTGCTCGCGGGCGGCGGCGAGGCGCTTGTCGGCGGCGCCGAGGTCGGGGCTGTTGCGCAGGCCCTCGTCGACGAGCGCGTCGAGCGCACTCGAACGATACAGCTTCCACCATTGCGGCACCGGTTTCGCACCCGCGACGAAACGCTGCGACGTGCCCTGCGCCGTGACCGTCTGCGCGGGCTGCTGGAGCGCGCCGTAGTGCGCGGGCTGCGGCATCGCGGGCGGATTGCCGTTCGGTCCGAACGAGCAGGCGCCAAGCGCGAGCGTGAGCGAGGCAACGGCGAGCGAAGGAACGCGCGTGCCCGGCGCCGGGCGGCACGCCCGCGCGAGGCGGGACGCGCGCCGGCCCGGCGAGGGCAGGGCATCCGCGCACAGGGCGCGCTCAGGGCGCGCCAGAGCGCCGGGAAGGGAGAGGCCGAAGAGGGCGAAGAGTGAGGTCGTCATGATCGAACTCCGTCCGGCGTGCCGCCGGGTTCGCTGCCGCTGCCGTCGCGTTCGTCGTTCTTCACGCGGAACGACGCCGCATAGAGCGCCGGCAGGTAGAACAGCGTGAGGACGGTGGCGCTCGTGATGCCGCCCATCAGGGCGGTCGCCATCGGGCCGAAGAAGTTGCTGCGCAAGAGCGGAATCAGCGCCAGCACCGCAGCGGCGGCCGTGAGCGTGATCGGCCGGAAGCGCCGCACCGTCGCACCGACGATCGCGTCGAAACGCCGGTGGCCGGCGGCGATGTCCTGCTCGATCTGGTCGACGAGAATCACCGAGTTGCGCATGATGATGCCGAACATCGCGATCACGCCGAGCATCGCGACGAAGCCGAACGGCTTGCCGAACGCGAGCAGCGTGGCGACCACGCCGATCAGCCCGAGCGGCGCGGTGAGCACGACCATCATCACGCGCGCGAAGCTCTGCAGCTGGATCATCAGGAGCGTCAGCACGACGATCACCATGATCGGCATCTGCGCGTTGATCGACGTCTGGCCCTTGGCGCTTTCCTCCACCGGCCCGCCGACCTCGATGCGGTAGCCCACCGGAAGCGATGCGCGCAGCGCGTCGAGCTTCCTGTCGATGGCGTTGGTCACGTCGATGCCCTGCGCGCCCGCCTTCACGTCCGACTGCACGGTGATGGTCGGCTGCCGGTCGCGTTCCCAGATCACGCCGTACTCCAGATCGTTGACGACATGCCCGAGCGTGCCGAGCGGCACCGGGCCGTTCGGCGTGGGCATCGCGAGCGTGGCGAGGCGTGACGGATCGACACGCTCGCGCTCGGGCGCGCGCAGATCGACGCTGATCAGCTTGTCGCGCTCGCGGTACTGCGTGATCGTGTAGCCGGAGAGCGTCATCGCGAGGAAATTCGAGACGTCCTGCGACGTGACGCCGATTTCGCGCGCCTTCTTCTGGTCGACCTCGAAGCGCACCGAGCGCTCGGACGGCTCGTCCCAGTCGAACTGCACGTTGGCCGTGCGCGCGTCGGCGCGCATGTCGGCGGCGACCTGCTCGGCGATCCTGCGCACGGTCGCGATGTCGTCGCCGGAGACGCGCAACTGCACCGGATAGCCGACGGGCGGACCGTTTTCCAGCCGCGACAGGCGCGTGCGGATCGCGGGGAACTGCTCGCGCAGGGTCGGTTCGAGCCACCGCGCGAGCTTCTCGCGCTCCTCCACCGACTTCGCCGTGATCACGAACTGCGCGAAATTCGGCTGCGCGAGCTGCTGGTCGAGCGGCAGGTAGAAGCGCGGCGCGCCGGTGCCGACGAAGTTCACGACATGGTCGATCTCGGGCCTGCCCTGAAGCGTCTTTTCGAGCCGCTTCGCCACGCGCAGCGTCGCGTCGAACGATGCGCCTTCCTGCAGCCGCACGTCGACGAGCAGCTCCGGCCGGTCGGAACTCGGGAAGAACTGCTGCGGCACGAGCCCGAACCCCGCGAGCGACACGACGAACAGCACGACCGTGACCCCGAGCACGACAAAGCGCCGCTCGATGCACCACGTCACCCAGCCGCGCAGGCGCGCGTAGAATTTCGTGTCGTAGATGTCGTGCTCGTGGTCCTCGGGCAGATGCGCCTCGCGCTTGCGCTCCGGCAGGAGCTTGTAGCCGAGGAGCGGAATCAGCACGACCGCCGCGAGCCACGACGCGATCAGCGCGATCGCGGAGACCTCGAAGATCGAGCGGGTGTATTCGCCGGTGCTCGATTTGGCGAGCGCGATCGGCAGGAAGCCCGCCACCGTGACGAGCGTGCCGGTGAGCATCGGGAACGCCGTGCTCGTGTATGCGTAGGCCGCGGCGCGCGTGCGGTTCCAGCCCTGCTCGAGCTTCACGGCCATCATCTCGACGGCGATGATCGCGTCGTCGACGAGCAGGCCGAGTGCGAGAATCAGCGTGCCGAGCGAGACCTTGTGCAGGCCGATGTCGAAGAGATACATGAAGAGCGCGGTGACGGCGAGCACGATCGGAATCGAGATCACGACGACCATGCCGGTGCGCACGCCGAGCGACACGAGGCTCACGATCAGCACGATGACCACCGCTTCCGCGACCGCTTCCAGAAAGTCGTCGACGGACTGCGACACCGCGTGCGGCATGCTCGACACTTGCTCGAGCTTGAGGCCCGCGGGCAGATGCGTGCGCAGCTCGGCCACCTTCGCGTCGAGCGCATGGCCGAGCCGCACCACGTCCTGCCCCGGCTGCATCGTGATGCCGATGCCGAGCACGGGCTTGTCGCCCGAGCGCATCTGGGTGGCGGGCGGATCGACGTAGCCGCGCCTGATGGTCGCGATGTCGCCGAGACGGAACGACCGGTTGTTCACGCGGATCAGCGTGTCGGCGAGGGCGTTGACGTCGGTGAACTGGCCGCTCGGGCGCACGAACACGCGGTCGTCGGGCGTGGTGAGCACGCCCGCGGGCGCCACCGCGTTCTGCCCGTTGACGGCCTGCGCGATCTGCTGCGGCGAGATGTTCAGGCGCGTGAGCTGCGTATTCGCGATCTCGACGTAGATGCGCTCTTCCTGGTCGCTGAAGTAATCCACTTTCGCGACGCCCGGCACGCGCAGCAGCACCGCGCGCAGCTGGTCGGCGTAGTCGTGCAGCTGCGCGGGCGAGAAGCCGTCGCCGTCGAGCGTGTAGATGTTCGTGTAGACGTCGCCGAATTCGTCGTTGAAGTACGGGCCCTGCACGCCGGGCGGCAGCGTCGCCACGATGTCGCCCACTTTCTTTCTGACCTGGTACCACTCCTCGGGCACGTCCTTCGCGGGCGCGGAGTCCTTCATCGTGAAGAACAGGAACGACTCGCCGGGGCGCGAATAGCTGCGGATGAAATCCGTCGACGGCGTTTCCTGGAGTTTTTTCGCGATGCGGTCGGTGACTTCTTCCTGCACCTGCCGCGCGGTCGCGCCCGGCCAGAACGTGCGGATCACCATGACGCGAAACGTGAACGGCGGGTCCTCCGACTGCGCGAGCCGCGTGTACGAGAGCATGCCGAAAATGGTCGCCATCGCGATCAGGAAGATCACGAGCGCGCGGTGCCTGAGTGCCCACGCCGAGAGGTTGAAGCGACCTTCCTCCTGACGATAGTCGTTGTTCTGGTCCGGCGGCGTCGCGCTCATGACGCGAAGTCCTCGGGATGCAGGGGCGCGATCACGCGCACCTTCTCGCCGGCGGAGACCGTGTGCACGCCCTGCCACACGACGCGCTCGCCCGCGGCGAGGCCGCGCGAAACGGTCACGGTGCGCTCGCCATAGTGCGATACCTCCACGCGCCGCAGTTCCAGCGTGTCGCCGGGAGCCTTCACGACCCACACGGCGGGTTCCTTGCGGTCGTGAAAGAGCGCGGTGGCGGGAATCGTGAACGACGAGGCGGCGGCTGCCTGCGAGCCCTGCGCGAACGCGACGTCGGCGGTCATGCCGAGCCGCACGTCGGGCGTCGGCGCTTCGAGCGTGAGTCTCGCGCGCCAGGTGCGGCTTTGCGGGTCGGCGGCGGGCGACAGCTCGCGCACGCGCGCCGCGAACGCCTTGCCCGGCACGGCCGCGAGCCTCACGTTCGCCCGCTGGCCGACCGCGAGCGCGGCGAGCGCGCTTTCGGGCACGTCGCAGACCACGTCGATGTCGCCGTCCCACGCGAGGTTGTAGACGGGCTGGCCGGCCGTGACGTTCTGGCCCGTGTCGGCCTGCTCGGACGTGATGACGCCCGCGTGATCGGCGGTAAGCGTGGTGTATTTGAGCTGGTCGCCGGAAAGCGCGGCCTGCTGCTGCGCCTGGTTGCGCTGCGCGAGCGCCGACGCATACGCGTTCTGCGTCTGCTCGAGCTGTGCCGGCGCGATCAGGTTTTCGGCGGCCTGCGCGCGGTCGCGGTCGAGCTGCTGCTTCGCGTAATCGAGCTGGTGCTGCGCGGCGTCGAGTTGCGCGCGCGTGGCGGCGGCGGACTTCGACGCATCGGCGGGGTCGAGCCTCGCGACGATCTGTCCGGTCTTCACGGTGTCTCCGAGCCGCACGCGCCGCTCGACGATCTTGCCGCCGACCCGAAACGACAGCGGCGTCGAATAGCGCGCCTCGACCTGGCCGGGCAGGGTGGCCTGCGGGAGCCTGCCGTCGGACTGGGCCGCCACGGCGACGACCGGCCGCGGCACCGGGGCGGGCGCCTCTTTCTTGCCGCACGCCGTAAGCGTCGTGAGCGCTGCAAATGCTGCAAGCGCGAGGGCGGCGCTCGGGGCGCGAAAGCGTATTGGCGAAAACACGCGGAGACGGTAACGGTTCACGGAAAACCTCGGCGCGACAAAGGGTTCGGGCGGGATGAAGCCGGAACGACGGCGTGATGAATGCGGCGCGGGCGACACGTGGACCGCTCGCGAGGACTGTCGCCCGCACGGCGCGCGATGCCCGGTTCCCGATTCCGGGATGCGGCGCGGGAGATGCGGCGGTCGGCCGCAAACCCAGTCGCGACAAGTGTTCCGCAACCCGCCCGAATAAATGCATGTTGGATTCTAATGCAGATGTGTATTTGAATGCAAAGGCGGATTTGAAAGGGTTTGGGTGCTACACTACGGCGCATGAAACCAGTCCGCCTCACGCGCGAGCAAAGCCGGGACCAGACGCGGCAGCGTCTGCTCGACGCGGCGCTTGCGATTTTCATGAAGAAGGGATTTGTCGCGGCGAGCGTGGAAGACGTCGCGGCCGCGGCGGGCTACACGCGCGGCGCGTTCTATTCGAATTTCGCCAGCAAGCCGGAGCTTTTCCTTGAACTGCTTAAGCGCGAACACGACGCGATCATGAGCCGCATGCGCTCGATCTTCGAAGACGGCGATGCGTCGCGCGCCGACATGGAAGCGCGCGTGGTGCAG
The DNA here is from genome assembly GCF_000698595.1 of Caballeronia glathei. Taxonomy (GTDB): domain Bacteria; phylum Pseudomonadota; class Gammaproteobacteria; order Burkholderiales; family Burkholderiaceae; genus Caballeronia; species Caballeronia glathei. The sequence continues at coordinate 37,307 of NZ_JFHC01000065.1, forward strand.
TACTACAGCCAGATCTATCGCGAGAACAAGTGCTTCCTGCTGTGGATCGAGGCGAAGCTGCACGCGAGCCGCGACGCGGAATTCCGCGCGCGCTTCAATGCGTTCATGAGGGAGTTGCGCCAGACGACGACCGACTACATCAGCGCATTCTCGGAGCGGGTCGGTACGCCCCTGCCGATGCCCGCAGACCAGCTCGCGCTCGGGCTGATCGCGCTATGCGACGGGATGCAGTTCTTCTATTCGTCGGACCCGCAGACGGTGCCCGACGCGCTGGCGGAAGCGGTGCTCGCGGGGTTTTTCGGGCGGGTGGTGTTCGGCGCTTCGTGAGCGCGCCGATTTCGGGACGACCGCCCTTGAGTCTCCCGCCCGGCCGCTCCCCGGCGAGATGCCGTCAGATCGAAATGCCCGGCCCGCCGTTGCTGCCGATCAGTTGCTCGACGGCATCGGCGTCGGCGTAGTCCTGCTCGGGCAGGCCGTCGAAGACGGTGATGACGTCGTTGCTCACGCCGGCGTCGCGGGCGGCCTCGACGATCGAATCCTTGTTGGCCGGATACTTCACGGCGCGCAGGACCTGCGCGATTTCATCGTTGATCGGCTCGTCGTTCAAGGCGTGTTTGGCGCGCGTGTCGGTCATGCGATTGATCCCGGTGGGTGAGTAAGGCGCGTCGGAACTGCCTCAGGTCTGGACCTGCACGGTCCGGCTCGCCATGCCGCGGCTCGGCGCGCGCGACTTCGGCAGGGGGACATGCCGCCAGCGGGCGTGGTCGATATCCTGTGCGGCGATGTCGGGCGCGGGCGGCGCAACCGGCGCGGCGTTCGCGCGAAGCGCGGCGCGCATGGCGGCGGTGCCGTTCGCCGAGCCGTCGGTGTCGCTCGTGTGCAGCGGAGCCGCGTAGCACGATACGGAAACCAGGGCCATCGACAACAACGTTGAGGTTTTCATCGCTCAACCCCCTCCTGACGTAGGCAGCGACAAAGCACGAGCAAGGCTCATGCCAATCGTACCGGCGCGCAGGCAGGGGCGCCGGCAGACCAACCGCTCAGAGCGCACGTGTGCCTGCACACGGATGCGCGCGCGCCACACTTCATGTGATTCCTGAAGACTGCGTGGACGGCGCGCGACATCGACGCCCGGGGCCGCCGCGCACGCAACGCGCCCCAAAATTGCACAGTAGCGCAGTTCTCAGCGCGCTGCTGGATTGAGCCGGAAATACGCGTCCAGCAAGGAGGTCTTGTACACGACGCCGAGCAGAAGCGGCTGCGACTTGCGCTCGATCACCGGCAGCCGCTCGCCCTGGAACGCGAGGAAATGCTGCAGCGCCTCGCCAAGCGACATGTCGGGGGTGAGGACGTCGAAATGCGGCTGGAGATAGTCGGCGGCGGTCTTGATCTCGGTGTCGCGTTCGTCGAGCAGGTCGGACGTGATGTCCTTGAGCGCCACCACGCCCTGGAATCGCTCGCCGTCGTCGACGACATAGAGGTATTTCACCGGATACTCCAGGAACACGCGCGTCATGTCCTTCACGTTCGCGGAAAGCGGCACGACGGTATCGGCGGGCTTCACCAGCTCGCGCATCTGCGTGGCGGCAAGGCGCACGCGCTCCTTCTCCTCGCGCGTGCGGCGCAGCGTGACCTCGTACATCGACGTCTGCTCGGAGGTGCGCGCGATGAAATACGCGACGACGCACGAAAGCATCAGCGGCAGCATGACCTGGTAGGACAGCGTCATCTCGAAAATCATCAGGATCGCCATCAGCGGCGCGTGCGTCGCGGCGGCGAGAAACGCGCCCATGCCGACCATCGCGTAGGCGAACGGCGCCGAGGTGGAGTCCGGCCAGATCGCGTGCACGCCGATCCCGAAGAGACACCCGAGCACCGCGCCGACGAAGAGCGTCGGCGTGAAGATCCCGCCGACCGCGCCCGAGCCTGCCGTCGCGGCGGTCGCGATGATCTTGAAGATGAGCACGGTGAGAAGCGCGGTCCACGTCCACGGCTCGTGCAGCAGCGAGTTCACCACTTCGTAGCCGTTGCCCCACACTTCGGGCCGCCAGATCGAGATCGCGCCGACAATCAGGCCGCCCAGCGCGAGCCGGACGGGCAGCGGCAGCGGCAGCAGCGCGAAGCGCTTCTTCGATGCGGCGAGCAGTCGCAGGAAATGCGGCGCGAGCACGCCGCACAACAGGCCGAGCACGACGAAGAGCAGCACTTCGACGCCCGTCACCGTCGGGAACACCGGCATCTCGTAAGGCGGGCGGTAGCCGGCGAACTCGCGCATCGTGATGTTCGCCACCACCGACGACACCACGATCGGCCCGAAGCTCTCCATCGCGATCGAGCCGAGCACGATCTCGGTGACGAAGAACGCGCCCGCGATCGGCGCGTTGTACGCCGACGTGATCCCGGCCGCCGCGCCGCATGCGACGAGCAGGCGCAGGCGCGGCGGATCGAAGTGGACCCAGCGGCCGATCACCGACGCCGACAGCGCGGCAAGCTGCACCATCGAGCCTTCGCGGCCGATCGAGCCGCCGCTCGCGATCGTGAAGAGCGACGAGAGGCTGCGCCACAGGCTTTGCCAGAGCGGCACGGCGCCGTCGCCGATCGTCACGGCCTCCATGTAGTCGGCGTTCGCCTGCTTCGACGTGCGGCGCCGCGCGATCACGAGGCACGCGCCCGCGACGAGCCCGCCCGCCGTCGGCAGCGCGACGCGCACCGGCCACGGCAGGCGCGCCGCCATGTCGACGAAACTGCCGGCCTCGCCGCCCAGGAGCCGCTGCAGCTCATCGATGCCTTCGCGGAACGCCGCCGTAGCGAATGCTCCCGCCACGCCCACGATCACCGCCCACAGGAGCATGGTGTGCGCTTCGGACAGGCGAAAGAGCGTTTGTGCGCGCGTGCGCAGCTTGAGCAGGAATGAAAGCACGTGAGCGGGGTTGGGCGAGTTGACGGATTGAACGAAATGCGGGCCAGAGTGCGCCGCAAGGATAGCATCGGCGGGAAGCGCTTACGAGCCGTGCCATGGCGCTGCGTCCCGCGAAGGCGTCAGCGCGAGGGCAGCGGGCTGGCGCGCGCCCGCGCGGCCGTTGCGGCGTCGCTTCGGAAGCGGCGGTGGCCGAGCCGGGCGGTTTTCGAGATGGTGGCGATCATGGGCGTGACGAACATGCATGCTCCTTGACAGGGTCGGCGCTAGCTCGCGTCCTGATCGAGTTCGGGATAGTGCCTGAAGATGCCCGATTCGTTGAACGGAATGCGCCGCTCCGACTCGACGTAGCGCGCGATGTTCGGCCGCCCGAGCACCGCGTCGTGCAGGGCCGCGACGCGCGGATACTGCTCGCCGAACTTCGCGCACGCGCGGGGAAACGCGTAGTGCAGGCCTTCGACCAGCTGGAACATCGAGAGATCGACGTACGTGGCCTTCTTGCCGATCATGTGCGTGTCGCCGTGCGGATTCTGCTTCAGCACGCGTTCGAAGTAGCCGAAGAACTTCGGGATGCGCGCCTCGATGAAATGCTTCGAGCGGACCCGGGCCGCGTCCCGCTGGTCTTCGTAGTAGAGATCGGTGGCAAGCGGATGATGCGTGTCGTGCACTTCCGTGACGAAGTCCGCGATCGTCAGCTGCAGCCCGTGCGCGGCGAAGCGCGCGCCTTCGTCCTTCGGCGCGAGCCCGAGCTTCGGGCCGAGATAGAGCAGGATGTTCGCGACGTGCGGCACGATCAGCTCGCCATCCTTCAGGAACGGCGGCGCGAACGGAATGTGCGGTTCGGTGCGGCTTTTCATGACCTTCATCATGGCGTCCGTGCCCAGGCCGTCCTTTTTTGCGCCGCGCGCGACGTCCACGTAGTCGGCTCCCGCGTCTTCCAGCGCGAGCCGGACGAATTCTCCGCGGCCTTGAAGGCCGTCCCAGTAATACAGTTCGTAGGCCATTGGCGTGTCCTCATGACTTCATTGCAGGGATGCGCCTCTACGACACGGCGCACGCGCCCCGGTTCAGCAATGCACATGCCCTCGCGGGCCGACAACCGCCGCAGACGGGCACCGCTGAAAACAAGCCGAAAGCCCCGCACGCGGCGGGGCTCTTCATGGACCGGCAGCGCCGGATGCGGCGCCGCTGAGTCAGCGGGTTTCAGCCGAACAGCCGCTCGACGCCGAGCGTGATCGCAAGTCCGCCGCCGACGAGCCACACGTAGAGGATCGCGCCCGTCGCCAGTGCCCGCGGTCCCGCCTGCCGGATCTGCGCGATGCGCGTTTCCATGCCGAGCGCGGTCATCGCCATCGTGAGCGCGAAGGTATCGAGCGTGTTCACCGTGCTCGTGGCCGCCGCGGGCAGAATGTTCAGCGAGTTGACGATCACGAGCGCGAGAAAGCCGAGCGCGAACCAGGGCACCACGAGCTTGCCGCGCTCCTTGCCGATTGCGCCGCCGGCAGCCGCCGCGCGCGAGCGGTTCAGCCACAGGCCGAGCACGATCAGCACCGGCACGAGCAGCATGACGCGCGTCATTTTGACGATGGTCGCGATGTGCGTCGCTTCCGGGCTCACGTTGCTCGCCGCGCCGACCACCTGCGCCACTTCGTGAATCGTGCCGCCGAAGAAGAGGCCCGCGCCGAGCGTGTCGAGATGAAGCCAGCCGGCGTTGATCGCGAGCGGGTAAAGGAACATGGAAAGCGTGCCGAACAGCACGACGCTGCCCACGGCCATCGCGCTCTGGTGCGGCTTCGACTGCAGCGTCGATTCGAACGCGAGCACGGCGGCCGCGCCGCAGATCGCGCTGCCCGCGGCGGTGAGAAGCGCGGTGTCGCGGTCGAGCTTCATCACCTTCATGCCGGCCCAGGTGCCGATCGCGAGCGTGCTCACGACCACCAGCACCGACACCGTGACGCCCGGCAGGCCGACCTGCGCGATTTCCTGCAGGCTCACGCGCAGGCCGAAGAACGCGACCGCGATGCGCAGCAGCTTGCGCGCCGAGAAGTTGACGCCGGCCGCCCAGCTCTCCGGCATGCCGTGCTTGAGCGCGTTGCCGTACAGGGCGCCCGCCACGATGCCGACGATCAGCGGGCTGACGCCGAGCCCGGCGATGGCCGGTATCGACGCGAGGCTCGTGACGGCCGCCGCGAAGAGCGCAACGAACAGGATGCCGTTCAGTTGGCCGCGCGTGGACGGCCTGACGGCGACGAGGGAAGATACTGACGGGACGGTCGACATGATGAATTCACTGGTGAGTTGACTGCTGTCAATCCTATCCGTGGCATAAGAATATGAAAAATTGTCATTTAGGATGTAAATTATCGGCTACCGTGATATTTATTCCCCATGACCCCAGAACAGCTTATAACGTTTGCAACGGTTGCCGAACACGGCAACATCAGCCGGGCGGCCATCGCGCTGCATTTGTCGCAGCCGGCCGTCTCCGGCCAGCTTCGGCAGCTCCAGGACGAATTCGGTGAACCGCTCTACCTGCGCAACGGCCGCGGCGTGCGGCTGACGGCCGCCGGCGAGCAGCTCGTGCAGTACGCCGGGCGCATCCGCGAGACCTACCGGCAGGCGCATGCGTACCGCGACGCGCTGCGCGGGCTCGAGCGCGGCACCCTGCGCATCGGCGCGAGCACCACGCCCGCGAGCTACCTGCTGCCGTACCTGATCGCCGCGTTCCATCGGCAGTTTCCGGACGTGAGCGTCTCGACCATCGACGGCAATACATCCGATATCGTCGCCGCGCTCCCCTCGCTCGACATCGCGATGATCGAAGGACCGGTCGGCGTGGACCTGCCGCCCGGCACGGGCGTCACGCCCTGGCGCGAGGACGAGGTCGTCGCGATCGTGCCGAACGCGCATCCGCTCGCCACCGGGCGCGACGAAGCCTCGCTCGACGCCATCTCGGCCCATCCGCTCGTGCTGCGTGAGGGCGGCTCGGGCGTGCGCCAGATCGTCGAGCGGGCGTTCGCCCGGGCGGGCTCGCCGATGCGCGTCGCGCTCGAAATCGCCGGCGTGGAGGGCGTGAAGGAGGCCGTTCGCGCGGGCATGGGCATCGGTTTCGTCTCCGCGATGTCGATGCGCCACGAGGACAGCGCGCTCAGGCGTCTGCGCATCGCGCCCGAACCGCTCACGCGCCGCTTTTCGATCCTGATGCCGCATTCGGCGGCGCCCTCGCGCGTCGCCGCGCGCTTTCTGGAGCTATGCCAGCAAAGTGCGGAGGAGGCCTGAAGGCGAGGACGGGAGCGAAGGCTAGGGAATTCCACTATGGCGCGCCTTCGTTCGCCGGGCGCACCATTCGTTTTAACGCAGACGCCACGGCGTCTTTTTTGAAATCTGGTTATGGAACCGGTTCCATAACGCAAACCGACCGAGATCAGACGTGAATCAGGCTAATGTCGCGCAGCGCAAGTCCGAGGTGGTGATCGTCGCCAGCGCATTTGGCGCCGACGCGATCCGTCGCGACGGCCACGCCGTCTGGGCCGCCGGGGCGTCGCGGGCGGGCGCGTGCGGCTTCGAAGTCCGCCGCGAGCTGTTTCGCGACGAGGCGCAGGCGCAGCACGAGGCCTTGCGCACGCTCGGTGAGCGGATCGGTGCGCTTGGCCTCTGGGCCGTGTATTCCACGCCCGCGTCGCTTTTCGCCGCTGACGGCTCGCTCGACGATGCCGCGCTCACGCAGGCCATCGACGAAGCGGCCGCGCTCGGCGCGCGCATCGTCAAGCTGCAGCTGGGCGGAGCGCCCGACGGCACCGCCACCGACGCCGCCACGCTCGACCGCGCGCTGACGGCGATCTCGACCTCGGCCGCGCGCGTCGTGGTGGAAAACGGCCAGTTGCGCGCAGGCGGCACGATCGATGCGTTCGCAGCCTTGTTCGGCGCGCTGCCGCGCGACGCCCGCGCGCTCACGATGACCTTCGACACCGGCAACTGGCTGTGGGCGGGCGAGAGCCCCGCCGACGCCGCGAAGCGCCTCGCCCCGCACGTGACCTACGTGCACTGCAAGGCGGTGACGGGCGAGGGCGCCCGCCGCTTCGCCACGGCGCCCGCCGCCGACGACGCGCAGTTCGCCGCGCTCCTCGCGCTGTTGCCTCGCGACGTTCCGCGCGGCATCGAATTCCCGTTCGATGCCGCCGCGCCCGAAAGCGATGCGGCGGCCCGGGTCGCGTGGCTCGCGGCAGCCTGAACGGCGCCTGCCCGACGAACACTCTTGAAGAAGGAAGGACGGATCATGCAAGCAAAACCCCAGGCGCTCGATGTCGTGACCTACGGCGAAGCCATGACGATGTTCGTGGCCGCCGAGACCGGCGATCTCGCCCGCGTCGGCCAGTTCACGAAGCGCGTGGCCGGCGCCGACCTGAACGTCGCGATCGGCCTCGCGCGGCTCGGTTTCCGGGTGGGGTGGATGAGCCGTGTCGGCGGCGATTCGTTCGGGCGCTACGTGCTCGACGTGCTCGCCGCGGAAGGCATCGACGCGGCCTGCGTGACGATCGACGAGCGCTATCCGACGGGCTTTCAGCTGAAGTCGAAGAACGACGACGGCAGCGACCCGGCGGTCGAATACTTCCGCAAGGGGTCGGCGGCGAGCCACCTGTCGCTTGCCGATTACGTCGCGGACTACGTGACCGGCGCGCGCCATCTGCACCTGACGGGCGTCGCCCCGGCGATTTCCGCGACCTCGCGCGAACTCGCCTTCCACATGGCGCGCGAGATGCGCGCGGCCGGCAAGACGATCTCCTTCGACCCGAACCTGCGCCCGACGCTCTGGCCGTCGCGCGAGGCGATGGCGGAGTCGCTCAACGCGCTCGCCGCGCTCGCCGACTGGGTGCTGCCGGGCGTCTCCGAAGGCGTCACGCTCACCGGCTACGCGAAGTCCGAGGACATTGCGCGCTTCTACCTCGACCAGGGCGCGAAGGGCGTGATCGTGAAGCTCGGCGCGCACGGCGCGTACTTCCGCACCGCGGACGGCGACGAAGGCATCGTGCCCGCGATGCCGGTGGCGAAGGTCGTCGATACGGTCGGCGCCGGCGACGGCTTCGCGGTCGGCGTGGTGAGCGCGCTGCTGGAAGGGCGCGACGTGCGCCACGCGCTGGAACGCGGCAACCGCATCGGCGCGCTTGCGATCCAGGTGATCGGCGACAGCGAAGGGCTGCCGACGCGCGCCGAACTCGCCGCCCTGGAAGCCCCCCAGAATTCAACTGACAAGACGGCACGAGCCGCGCTCAACGCAGTCTGACCGAGTACCCGGAGACAAACGATGCAATCCACGACTTCACCCAAGCTGGCGGTGCGCCGCTGGTGGGCGATCATGCCGATCGTCTTCATCACTTACAGCCTCGCGTATCTCGACCGCGCGAATTACGGTTTCGCCGCCGCTGCCGGCATCAATCACGATCTCGGCATCAGCAAGGGGCTGTCGTCGTTGATCGGCGCGCTCTTTTTTCTCGGCTACTTCTTCTTCCAGATTCCGGGCGCGATCTACGCGGAACGTCGCAGCGTGAAGAAGCTCGTGTTCGTGAGCCTGATCCTGTGGGGCGGGTGCGCGGCGCTCACGGGCATGGTGAGCAACATTCCGTCGCTGATGGCGATCCGCTTCGTCCTCGGCGTCGTGGAGGCGGCCGTGATGCCCGCGATGCTGGTGTTCATCGCGAACTGGTTCACTAAGTCGGAGCGCTCGCGGGCGAATACGTTCCTGATTCTCGGCAATCCGGTGACGGTGCTGTGGATGTCGGTCGTGTCCGGATATCTGGTGAATTCGTTCGGCTGGCGCAACATGTTCATCGCGGAAGGCTTGCCGGCGGTGGCGTGGGCGGTGATCTGGTGGTTCATCGTGCAGGACAAGCCCGCGCAGGCGAAGTGGCTCACCGACCAGGAGAAGCGCGATCTCGATGCGACGCTGCGCGCCGAGCAGGCCGCGATCAAGCCGGTCAAGAACTACGGCGAGGCGTTCCGTTCGCCGGCGGTGATCAAGCTGTGCGCGCAGTATTTCTGCTGGAGCATCGGCGTGTATGGTTTCGTGCTGTGGCTGCCGTCGATTCTGAAGAATGCGTCGACGTTCGGCATGGTCGAGACGGGCTGGCTTTCGGCGGTGCCGTATCTGGCCGCGACGATCGCGATGATTGCGGCGTCGTGGGCATCGGACAAGATGAATCGCCGCAAGCTTTTCGTGTGGCCGTTTCTGCTCGTCGGCGCGGTGGCCTTTGCGGGATCGTATCTGCTTGGATCGAGCAACTTCTGGGCGTCTTATGCGTTGCTCGTGATCGCGGGTGCCGCGATGTATGCGCCGTACGGGCCGTTTTTCGCGATCGTGCCGGAACTGCTGCCGAAGAATGTCGCGGGCGGCGCGATGGCGCTGATCAACAGCATGGGCGCGCTCGGATCGTTCGTCGGATCGTACGTGGTCGGCTATCTCAATGGGGCGACCGGGTCGCCAGCAGCCTCTTACGTTTTCATGAGCGTCGCGCTCGTTGCGGCTGTGGTGTTGACACTGGCTGTCAAGCCGCAGGGCGGTCTGCCGGACGGGAAGCTCGCAGCGCGTGGGTGATTCGTGCTGGCGCTTGGGCGGGGTTGGGTGGTCGTAGAACCGTCTGATGCGCTTGCGCTTCTATGAAACTTGCTTTGGTATTGGTTTATTAGCTTCGCTCAAGGTGGTCGCTGGCGCTTGGGGTCGGTGTCTTGTTGTAGAACCGTCTGATGCGCCTGCGCTCCCATGAAACTTGTTTTCTTATTGGTCTATTAGCTTCGCCCCTGTGCGGGGCGGCAGTCACTTTCTTTGCTGCTGCAAAGAAAGTAACCAAAGAAAGCAGCTATGGGGTCAGCGGTGTTAGGACGTGACCACGTTTGAGTTTTTCAGAGTGGGCCGACCGTTGGAGTGTCCACCTCAGTACGTTGAGCGGATAGGTACGCGGAC
>NZ_JFHC01000066.1 GCF_000698595.1 Caballeronia glathei
AAGATGCCATCACCGGGCGCTTACGATCATCTTTCCGTATTCGCTTGCCATCGCGGTGGTCGGTCTTCTTGAGTCGCTCATGACAGCCGCAATCGTCGATGACTTCACGGACACACCCAGCGACAAGAATCGTGAATGCCGCGGTCAGGGTTTGGCGAACATTGTGGCAGGCTTTCTGGGCGGCATGCCCGGTTGCGCAATGATCGGCCAAACCGTCATCAACGTAAAATCCGGGGGGCGCGGCCGCCTGTCTACATTTGTTGCGGGTGCCTTCCTGCTGGTGCTCGTTGTTTTCCTCGGACCCTGGGTCAGGCAGATACCGATGCCTGCGCTTGTTGCGGTGATGATCATGGTGTCGATCAGCACCTTTAGCTGGCGTTCGATCCGCAACCTGCGGACTCATCCAATAAGCTCGTCTGTCGTGATGCTGGCAACGGTCTCGGTCGTCGTGGCAACGGGAAACCTGGCGATAGGCGTGCTTATCGGCGTCCTGCTAAGCGCGCTCTTTTTCGCCTCGAAGGTACGTCAGGTATTGATCGTTGAATCGACACTAGACGAAGCACACAATCAACGCCGCTATCTTGTGCGTGGACAGGTTTTCTTCGCCTCCTCCGAAATGCTTGTATCGGAGTTCGACTTCAAGGAACTGGTCCAGTCGGTGCGTCTCGATCTGTCACATGCGCATTTCTGGGATATCACGGCAATCGACGCGCTCGACCGGATCGTGAACAGGTTCCGTCGTAACGGCATCGCCGTCAACGTTACAGGCCTGAATCGAGCAAGCGCCAAAATGATTGAGCAATACGCGACGCACGACAAAGATGGCGCGTCAGCAGACTTCGAAACTTCTCACTAGGCCGCCATCCACGGAGACATGCCTATTCGAGCATGTGGTGATGGACCTGAACAGATACGCCCCTAATTCGCTTAACCATTCGCGTGACAATGACGCACCTTACAGCAGTTATACGCCCGTATAACCAGGTAATGCTAACGCGGTATCTCCGTATCCGAGCATAGAGTAGATTCGCCCTTCGGCAAAACCTATTCTTCTTTCATCGAGAAAGCGTTCGCTGCTTGCACATGGTGCGAGTACGAGTCAGTGGCGGTTGATCAACGCCTCCGAATCACCGACGAAGCGCGCCGGGCTCGCTGATAGGGAATGCCACAGGAGATTGCCATGTTCATCTATTCGATCCGATATCGCGATGGCTTCGGCCGTTGGACGGTTGGCTTCGCACAGGCCGCTTCACAGTCAGACGCTGAAGGGATTGCAACCTGCCGTTATGGCGTTTTCCATTCAGTGAGCCGGGTCAGATTGGCCCCTTCACATGCTTAGCCTGGTAACTCCGACAGCCAAGCTGGGATGAAGCGGCGATCTAGCGCATCGCGTCGCGTGCAAGAGTTCCTGGACCGTTGTTTTCGAGACGTCACAAGGAACGCCTTTAATCACCACCATTAGTGCGTCAGGCGCTGAGCGCCAATAGACACAAGGACGCCCTCCAGCGCCGAGGCGCATTCAGATGCTGGAGTGGTACAAGCGAAAGCCACTGGAGAATCAGCATGACCGTTGAGATCATCGTCCGTGAAACGAAAACCGGCCTCGAAATCGTCAGTGGCCAACGGCGGCTCGATGCGCTGCTCGCCTTGCGTGACGAAGTCGTGGTGATGAGCCCCGGCATCGGCGAGATCGTCATTGCGCGCCTTCCGGACGGGCGCCTGCAGGCCTCGGCGAATCCGGAGCACGTCAGGCTGTTCCGCCAGCCGGAAGCGGCGTCGGGCCACAAGAGTTTCGCCTGAGCGGTTCATTGCCCTCATGGTATCGGACGTCGAACGCCGCCCGCTGTTTCACATATTCATCCAAGGGCCGGTCTTGTCGACGACATGAACAGTGCGGACGCAGGACAATCGTCTGACCTTTCCCGCCGAAAAGCGTCGAGAGCGTTCATTCGGGGCGGTCATCGTATTTGCGCTCGTCGTCCTCTCCGGAGTCAGGCGGCGCTGGCGGTCGCGGCCGGAACCCTGCCAGTTGCGTATGCGCCTCGGCCATAAACACCTTGGGCCAAGTGCCGACGAGGATATCGAGCGCTGCACACGCATCAAGTAACAGCGTGGAGATCCGCGCATCATCCAGGCCTTCACCCCACAGCGCACGCTGCACCATCTCGACCGCGCCGCAGTCCGCGATGCACTCTATTACCGGGATGAAGCGCTCGTCCGTGAGTGACGAGCCGTACACATGCGCCAGCGCGGTTAGCACCGCGAGTTCGGTGCGCGTCGGCTTGATCGGCCGATTGGGTGCCGCCCCGCAGTACGTAGAAAGCCTCGCAGCGCTGGCACGTCGGCGCTGGGTGACGGCGTCGTCGAGCAGCAGCGTGACGCGTGCGACTTCCGCATCAGAAAACCGGCTGTTCCCAGGTGACACGTGCGCTCCTCTCTCCGTGAATTTTGTACTCTCCGATAATAGGCCCAAACGCGACCAAGCTTCGGCCCATTCTCGCTATTCACTCGAGCGGTCGCGCAACGCGTGTTCCACCGCTTAAGGATTGAACTGAAAGTGTGCCGCATCTCGCATGACGGAGCCGCGAGGTCAGCCCCGCCGCGGGTTGCCGGATTAGCCTTCCTGGCTGGTGAATGGTCCACTAAAGAGGTCCGACGTTATGTCGAGCGCCTGCTGCGGAACCAGCACCGAGCCGCTGCGGACTTGCGAGAGAATATCCGGCGGCAGCCAAGTGTCTTCGATGGCACCGATGCCGCTCTCGATCATCTGCTGCAGGAAGAACGACTGCTTGCGCCCCGTGACTTCTGCCAACAGTCGCAGTCTCTGCTCAATCTGAGGATCGATCCGTACCGCAACCACCTTCAGCTTGTTTTCGGCGGTCCTTCTCACTGAATGCTCCTGTAACCTGTGCCGCGCCGGAACCGGGCGTGTCCGCTCGGTGCCTATGTCATCTTGACGTGCGGCCTCTCTATTCGTTAAAGAATGGCGCTCTCCCACCACGTATTGATTTCGTCCGCGGCGGCGCCGAGCGTCGCGAGAGCGGATTTCTGATGCATGTCGGCACAACGTCAACGCCTCGCAAAGGCTGGGATCAGTTGGCTTCCCGCGTGCGCGGCCCTGCCGCCGGTCCGCGCGGTGAGCGCTTTTCCGGTACCTTTGTATTTTACGATCAGTTCGCCCGCAGTCATTTTGGTCAGCGCGAGCACGCCGCGGCGATGAACGGGAGAATTGCGAACTACGATACGACGCATGACCGTGCAGTGTGGTGATTGCTATCAGATGAACGGGATTCCCCGGAAGGGCGTGGTCCCGCTACGATGACGGCATCATGAATTGCTGGGACGTACCGATGGCCTTCCCTCCCCTTCGTAAGCATGAAGCGCAAAACCGTGCGCGGCACTCTTGCGCGATTTGAGGTGCGTATCGTCGAAGTGCTCGGCGGCGCGCGGTCAGCGTGTGATGATTCGCTCGCTGCACCCGGACGGCGTCGAGCGTCAAACCGCTGTGAAGTGTCCATGGGACGGCCAATTGTTTCATGTGACCGGCGCACGCTGGCCTACGTCCCGGAGTGCACGGGCCTGCAGCTGCGCTGCTCCGTGTAAACCCCATCCGAGAGGACGGTTCTGTTCACTCTCAGTTCGGCAGCTCACCTTGTGTCAAGCTGGCGTGGGCCGCGCCGCTGACCGCGCCTGCCTCAGACCCCACTCCGAAGGATCTTTCAAGCCAACGTGGTGTCCCGCTCAGTCTGATGTACAGTTATCGCCTGATCTTTGCTAATCTTCATCCGGTGGTACGAAGAAAGTGCTGTCGGAGGCCAGCCGGCTCGTGACCTCCGCGTCATGTATTCAATATCGGCTAAGGGATCGGATCGTCGGGCGACCGGAGGGCTACACCATGCTGCGGTGGATCACAAATTGGGCGATACATAACGCACCCACTCCCGAGAAGCAGGCAGACAAGGCGCTGGGCGAAATGCGCCTCCTCCTTTTCCAGGCGGAGCAGCGTGTGCTCGATGCACAACTGCAAGCCGATTACTACCGGGCTCGGCTGGCCTTTCTGGAGGAAGTCACGAAACGTGGCATCGAGCACGTCTCTGATCAACGCAAGGCTCAGCAGGAAACCTCACAGGCGTTGCGTCCGTCAGTCAAGCTCACGGCAGCGCAATAGCTCGAATCGCGGGTTCGTTGGTGCGATCGGGCGGCGATGCATGAATTCCATCGCTGCGTCGGAGGTATGCCGTCGCTTCTGCTCATCGGCAATACGGTTTGTCATCTGCCGGAGTCGGCAGGGATCTGCTTGCGATCGAGCGTCTCCCGTAGAGCCCGACTGATACTCACTCCATGGCCGGAGATCTGGATGATCGGACGCGGCCGACTTTTGCCGACAGCACGACCAGCATCGCAAGCGCCGCGCACGCGGTCATTACGCCGCTCATCGCCAGCAGTCCCACGGCGGGAAACAGGATCGCTACAAGCGAACTCGACGCCGCGCCGCACAGCATCTGCACTGACGTCAGCAGGCCACCCGCCGCGCCCGCAAGCTCGGGTAGCGGATCGAGTGCGCCACGTGCGGCGCTAGGGGCGGCAAGTCCGAAGCAGAACGTGCTCGCGACCAGCAACGGCATCACACTTTCGAGAGATACCCATCCGAGTAGTTCGAGCGCGATCAACCCGGACGTCGACAGCGTTGCGAGCGCAATTGCGATTGCCAATAGTCGCGGGCCCGACACGCCGCGTCCTGCCATGAATGCGTTAAACGATGCGCCCGCTACGATCCCTCCTCCCGTGATGGCGAACATCGCGGCGTAAATTGCCGGGCTCACGTGCAGCAACTTCAGCAGCACAAGCGGCGAACCGGCGACATACGCAAACATCCAGCCGAAGCCCAGGCCGTTGATCACGATCGAGCGGGCGACGCTGCGGTGCCGGAATAACGCCGCATAGTCCCGTCGAACACGCGAGAACGCGAAGCCGGTCTTCGGGCCGTGCACTGACTCCTGCAAGCCGATACACGTCACCAGCGCGGCGAGCAATCCACAACCGGCCATCACACCGAAAAGGCCGCGCCAGTGAGTGGCCGCGAGCAGCGCAACGCCGACGGAAGGCGCGACGATCGGTGCGACGTTCGCGACTACGGTGATCGCGGCGATCCGCCGCTGCATCGCCGCGCCTTCGAACAGATCGCGCACGATCGCAAGCGCGATCGTCATGCCCGCGCCCGCGCCAAGGCCTTGTGCGAAGCGTGCGAAAAGCAGCTCGCTGATGGCAGGCGCAAGCCCCGCGACCAAGCCGCCGCCGGTGAAAAACGCGAGGCCCAGCAGCAGCGTGGGCTTGCGTCCTTGCGCATCGGACAGCGGCCCGTAGACGATCGGCCCAATCGCGAATCCCGCCATGAACAGGCTCAGCGTCAGGCCGGCTTGACTGCTGGTCGCGTGCATCGTGCCGCCGATCTCGGCAAGAGCGGGCAACGTCATGTCGATCGAGATCGGTGGAAGTGCGGCAAGCACGCCCAGAAAAATCGTGAACATGACCGTACGGGGTGCGAGAAAGCCACGTTTCATGGTGTCAGCACGACACGGCCCGCCGGTTTGGCGAGCACGGCCCGATAAGCGGCCGGTGCATCGACGAGCGAAAAGCGTTCGGCAATCGCCGGCGGCCGATAGCTGCCGTCGTCGAAACCGGGACGCAACGCTTCGAGAATCGCCGCGGTGGCAGTCAGATCACGCTTTAGCGTATCGACGCCGATCAGGCGGCTTTCATTGTGATAGAAATCGGCGAGGTCGAAGGTGACGAGACGGCGATCGGTGGCCGATATTTCCACCAGACGTCCACGCACTGCCAGCATCTTGTGCGCGGTCTCGAACATCGATCCGCCGACTGTATCGAATACCACGGTTGCGCCGCCCCCAGTCAGCGTACGCACGTATTCGATTGCGTCGTCCTCGCGATTGTCCACGATCGCATCGACGTACGGATTGGGTTGTGACCCGCGCGTCATGCCGATCACCTTGGCGCCAATACGCCGCGCAATCTGTGCCGCCGCGCCGCCGACGCCGCCGAGTCCAATGATCGCCACAGTGTCGCTGGCCGTGACCCGAGCCGCTTCGACAAGCGCGCACCACGCGGCAACGAAGTTCACCCCGATCGACGCCGCCTGTTCATGCGAAAGCGTGTGCGGCATTCTTCGAAGACTCGCGACGGGCACCGAAATTTGTTCCGCGTGCGACCCATCGCGCGTGAAGCCGGCATCGCCGCCGGACCCCCAGACAGCTGCGCCCAGCCATTCGGCCGGACCCTCGATCACGACGCCCGAATAGTCGCGTCCCGGCGTGCGCGGCAGCGTCGTTTGACGCATCTGGCCGGCGACGTTCTTTACGTCGCTCGGATTGATCGACGCGGCGAGCACCTTGACGATCGCGGTGTCGGCGGTGGCCGCACGTGCTGGTATGTCAGCGGTAAAAAGTACGCCTGGCTCCCCGTGCTGTTCGAATCTCAATGCTTTCATGATGGTTTCCGAAAGAGTCCCTAAAGGGTATGGAGGCATTATTCGCGACGCATGGGTCCTCGAACAGCCGTCGAGCCGGATAGAATCGTTGCGTCAACCGGAAAGATGAGGCCGACATGGTCGATGAGGTGAACGATATGCGCGTTTTCGCGCAGATGATCGAGGCGGGAAACCTGTCGGCTGCCGCACGGGCGTTCGATTCGTCAACGGCCGCAATGAGCCGGCGACTCGCCGCGCTCGAGCGACGCCTCGGCGTGCGGCTCGTGACACGCACGTCGCGCCGTTTCGAATTGACCGTTGAAGGGGCGCAGTTTTACGAGCGGGTGCTTGCCATCCTGAGCGCAATCGAGGAGGCCGAAGCCGAGGCCAGCGCGCAATCGCAGATGCCGCGGGGTTTGCTGTGTGTCGGCGCGCCGTCCGAGATCGGCCGCAAGCAGATTGCGCCGATGATCACGGCGTTCTCCGATCGTTACCCGGAGGTTGAAGTGCGGCTCGTACTGTCGGATATCGGTATCGACGTGATCGACGATAACCTCGACGTCGCGTTGCGGATCGGCTTGCCCCCAGACACCGGAGTGATTGCGAAAAAGCTGTTGTCGAGCCGACGGGTCGTGGTTGCATCACCAGATTATCTGGCGCGTCGTGGTACTCCGCATTCGCCTGCCGATCTGGCCGAGCACGACTGCATCAGGCTGGTACGTGGTCAGCGCGTCTTTGATCGCTGGCGTTTGCTGGAAGAGGGTCAGCCGCGTGATGTGCCGGTCAGCGGCACGCTGTCAACTGCGAACGGGGAAGTGCTGCATGACTGGGTTCTTCAGGGGCGCGGGCTGGCGCTAAAGGCACTCTGGGATATTCAGGAAGATCTGCGCAGCGGCGCTCTCGTCGAATGCATGCCCGAGCATCAGTGTGACCAGATTGAACTTTACGCGGTGTTTGCCAGCCGTCGTCACCTTGCGCCGCGAGTCAGGGTGTTTCTTGATTTTGTCCAGCAGGCATTTGAGCACTCCTGCTCGCACGGCGGGCAACCAGATTGACGGTAACGAAGAGAGATTGCTGAACTGCACGCGTCTAGCCCGCGATAATGTCCCCGAGATTCGTGAAACCATTATTGTCTTTGCGGAGAAATCCCAATAAGGACGTGGCGTCGATAGCTTTTCCATCGACCAATAAGCCATGAGGAATTAATTTGCGAAGAATTTCCGTCAATTCACCAAACAATAACTGAATTATATTCAGATCGTTCTTGATTTTCAGAAATTTTTCGCTATTAGTGTCTTTCACCATTTTCAGGACTCCCGGAGCAATCGGCCCGCTCTGGAACAGGACTTTGAGCGCTGCAGCCTGATAGCAATAGGTGGCAAACGAAGAACAAGTCCAACCCTTGATGCTCACAGGAACGCCTGACTCGTGCCTTGCGAGGACGCGCAAGGCACGGAACAACGAACGGACATCCCAGTCATCGAAGTTCTGGGCTCTGTCATGTACCAACCGACCCTGGTTAAACGGGATTTTCAGATTAAAAGCATCGCCGCTGGCTTTGCCGACGGTGAACAGGTCGTCCGATTTGCTCGTGGCCCATTCAATTGCAAATTCAGCAGCCTGCTTTGCTATACGGGTGTCTTCGCAGCGAAATACCGCGAAGTGCGTCATCTCGCCCTCGGAATCATCGTCGGAGTTATTTTCACCGTTAATTCTTTTAGTAATTTTGCTTTTTGAATGCCGAAATATACCCGCATAATCGCCTGTATCGACATTCTCGACAATTTCCTCGTTACCACCGACCCAGATCATGAAGTGATCGTCATCATCCAGGTCGGAGATCAAATCGCCGGGCTGCATCTCGCTTAATTTGGGCATGAGTCGTCCTTCATCATTTGATCAGCCTCACACGTAGCATTCGTCAGCAAGACAATTGGTTACCGATACTATTTAGAGGCGCTGCTGTAACGGGAACAGATTCCGCTATGTGCTTCTTTGATGAGCAAATACACCATGCCCTGTTATGCGTTCCAGCTCGTCACCCGCGCCATGCAGGCGTTTGGAACGCCTGACAGTTCTTGGGTGTCAGTACTTTTTCAACTACCTGGCACGGATTTCATTTTATATGGCATCCGACAGCAATACTTCAATTTTTCCTCGAATCGTTTTCACCAATGAAAGTGCAGCGTCCGGGTTGTCTTGCCTTATGGGATCGAGGTTGTCCAAAAGGTCGGCCGCTGCGAGCGGTCGCCATTCAAGCCTTAGCACGCTTGGCCCTTCGCATCGCGTGTATGCACCGCCCTCCGTCTCGCTTTAGGTGCGGTTTCATACTGAATTGCGCCACTCAGCGCCGACACGGCACTCGCGAGCGCCGCGCCGAGCGTACCCGCACGTTACCGATCCACACGCTTCTGAAGATGCGCCGGATAGCGATCGCCCACCACCTCGATCTGCTGCAATGCCGCCTCGATGGCGCCCAGGTCATCCGCCGACAACTCCACCGCCGCCGCGCCGACATTCTCTTCCAGCCGATGCAGCTTCGTGGTTCCCGGAATCGGCACGATCCACGGCTTGCGCGCGAGAAGCCACGCAAGCGCGATCTGCGCGCGCGTCGCGCCCTTCCCCGCGGCGATCTTGCCCAGCACCTCGACGAGCGCCGCGTTCGCCTTGCGGTTCTCCTCGGAGAAGCGCGGCACCACGTTGCGGAAGTCGGATTTGTCGAAGGTGGTGTTCGCGTCGATGGCGCCCGTCAGGAAGCCCTTGCCGAGCGGACTGAACGGCACGAAACCGATGCCAAGTTCTTCGAGCGTCGGCAGCACGGTCTGCTCCGGCTCGCGCCACCACATCGAGTATTCGCTTTGCAGTGCCGTAACGGGTTGCACGGCGTGCGCCCGGCGGATCGACTGCGCGCCCGCCTCCGACATGCCGAAGTGCTTCACCTTCCCTTCCGCGATCAGATCCTTCACGGTGCCGGCCACATCCTGGATCGGCACGTTCGGATCGACGCGATGCTGATAGAACAAGTCGATGCGATCCGTCTTGAGCCGCTTGAGCGATGCCTCCGCGACAGCGCGAATGCGCTGCGGGCGGCTGTCGAGAGGTTTCCTGGAGTCGCCGTCCTCAAAGCCGAACTTGGTCGCGATCACGATCTGGTCGCGAAATGGCGCGACGGCCTCCCCGACCAGCTCCTCGTTGGCGAATGGGCCGTAGCACTCGGCGGTATCGAAGAAGGTGACGCCCCGTTCGAACGCAGCGCGGATCACCTTGACGCCTTCGCTCTTTTCAGTCGCCGGTCCGTAGCCGAAGCTCAGGCCCATGCAGCCGAGTCCGATCAGCGACACTTCCAGGCCGCCGTTTCCCAGTTTGCGTCTTTCCACGTTGCTTTTCCTTGCTTGCCGATGAACAAAGATGAAGCTTAGGTTGTTGTAGCGCGCTCAACAATGCGTCTTGAATTGCATGAGGTATTGAGAGAAATTCATCTATGTCGCGTGCGAGCTGGTCTGCACTGAACGTTGTGTCGCGATCGCCGGGCAGCGCGGCCGCGCGCACGCCGGGCGTGTCGCCCTCGGCGCTCAATCCCGCGTTGCGCGGTTTCGAAGCGCGGCGCGTCGTCCGGTTGCGTTGACCGAAGCGGGCGAGCGGTTCCCGCGCCGCGTCCGGCCGGCCATAGCCGACCTCGAGACCGCTCACGAAGGCCGTTTTTCGCAATTGAAATGACCCGAAGAAATCGGGCAGGTCACTCAGCCAATACAGCCACAGCCTTGACCTCGACGATATAACCCGCCGAACCGCCGAGCATATGAGCGCCCACCGCCGTCCAGGCCGGCAGCGGGTCCGTCGTGAGGTAGCGGTCACGCACCTGCATGAACAATGGCAAGTCGCGCATGTCAGTGTGAAACGTGGTCAGGTCAACCACATCACTCAGTGATGCACCTGCAGCTTCCAGTACCAGCTTGAGATTCTCGAATGCCTGCACGATCTGCGCTTCGCGTCCTTCGACCAGTTGCATCGACAGGTCACGGCCGATCTGCCCGGACACGTAAATCGTATTGCCAACCTTGAGCGCAGGCGCGTAGCGAATCTTTTCGTACACGGCTTCCATTCCGACGGGAACGATGGCTTTGCGTTCATTCATGAAAAGCGTCTCCTCAAAATCTCGATGATATTCATAGCTCAGCCCGTATCCCCGCCAGCTACTGGCAACACAGTTCCTGTGATATAGCCTGCCTCGTCTGACGCGAGGAACAGAATCGGCGCGACCTGCTCGTCGATGCTGCCGTAGCGCTTGAGAAAGGTCGATTCAGTGACCTGCTTCACCGCTTCGCCCATCCAGGCCATTTCCTGCTCGGTGTCGCCAGCAGTATTGCGCGGGACGCGTCGTGGAGGCGCGTCGGTTCCACCTGGCGCTGTCGCCACCACGCGGATGTTGTGCTCCGCGTATTCCATCGCCAATGACTGCGTCATGGCGTTGACACCGCCCTTGGCCGCCGAATAGGGCACGCGACGGATACCGCGCGTGGCGTTCGACGAGACGTTGACGATGGTTCCGCCGCCGCGCTCGATCAGGTGTGGCAACACCGCATGGCACGCGTACAGCGTGGGCATCAGGGAACGGCGAATTTCCGCGTCGATCTGTGCAGGTTCGAACTCGGCGAACGGACGCATCCGAATCGCGCCACCGACGCCGTTGATCAGAATGTCGACGCCACCGAATTTCCGCGCCGCACATTCCATCGCGGATCTCGCGCCTTCGTACGTTTCAAGGTCGGCGACGAAACCCGCCGTGTCCGCGTCCTTTGCTTCGGCGGCAACTTCGGAAACAAAGTCCGCGCGATCGACGAACAACACCTTGCCGCCTTCGGCGGCCGCACGCAGCGCCACACCACGACCGATGCCCTGCGCCGCGCCGGTCACGACGATGACCTTGCCAGCAAATCGTTGCGTGTTCATGCGGTCCTCGGTGCTGCGTTGGGTGTGAACTTCTCGTAGTGGAAGCTGTTGGGCTTCACGCCGTTGTCGTCGAAATGCCTGCGCACCGCATCGACCATCGGCGGCGGCCCGCACAGGTACACGTCGACATCGCCGTCATTCAAGGCTTCGGCCGGCATGTGCTGCGTCACCCAGCCCTTGTGTGGATGGTTCGAATCCGCATCCGCCACGACGGTGGTGTAGGTGAAGTTCGGAAGCTTCGCCACGTAGGCTTCGATGGCATCGACCTGCACCAGGTCGAGGTCGCGTGTCACGCCGTAGATCAGGTGGACCTTCTGCTGGGAATCAGTACGCGCCAGCACTTCCAGCATCGAGAGGAACGGTGCCAGGCCGGTGCCGCCAGCAAGGAACAGCAGCGGCCGCTCCACGGCGCGCAGATAGAAACTTCCGAGCGGTCCGGCTAGCTCCACCTTGCTGCCCGGCTGTGCGGACTCGAGCCAGGTGCTCATCACGCCGCCGGGGATCTTCTTGATCAAAAAGCTGATCTTCGATTCGC
Source organism: Caballeronia glathei (assembly GCF_000698595.1). GTDB lineage: Bacteria > Pseudomonadota > Gammaproteobacteria > Burkholderiales > Burkholderiaceae > Caballeronia > Caballeronia glathei. Next base: position 11,970 of record NZ_JFHC01000066.1, read on the forward strand.
CCGGCGCCGATGAAAACGAATACGAGCGATATTGGCCGCTTCCGGGAACGTCGATGTTGATGTACTGGCCCGGCAGGAACACGGGCGCAGTTGCATCCACGTTCATGTCGAGCACGACGGCTGCATCGTTGTGCTGCTCGATCCTGGACACCGTCGCCGCGAACTTGCTCTGCTCGGTCTTGCATACAGTGGAAGATGCCGGCACTGCAATCACGCAATCGCTTGTCGGCACCATCTGGCAGGTGAGCACGAGGCCGCTGTCTTTCTCGTCTTCGCTCAGCGCGTCTTCGATGTACTCGTCGCCAAGGTCATAGCTGCCGCTCTCGGCGCGGCATTTGCAGGTGCCGCACACACCATCGGAGCAATCCATTGGCAGGTTGATTTTGGCGCGAAAGGCGGCGTCGAGCACCTTCTGGCCCGGCTTGCATTCGACGAAGCGGGTCACGCCGTCCTCGAAGTTCAGTGCAATGTTGTAGCTGGACATGTTGTCTCCTGCTTCCAGTTTCCTTCCTACACTCGACGTCACACGTGGTAGACGTCGAGCACCTGGCGGATGTAGTCGTTCTTCAGCACGATTCTCTTGCTGGAAATCAACAAGCCATCGTCGACCTTTCTCAAGGTGACGAACATCGTGCCGAAAAATTGATCGGTCATTTTGTAGCGGTGGCTGAGCGTGTTGAAGTTGTAGCGCACGTCCACCTCGTTATCGCGTTCGGCCAGCACTTCCACGTTGGTGACGTTGTGGCTGGTACGCGGCTCAGGCATCGAAGCGCCGCTGCGTTCGGTCTTGATGCGAAACACACGGTCTTCCAGGCCGCCACGGTCCGGGTAGTACATGAGCGAGATCTGGCTCTCGTGGTCGTCGATAAGCTGGTCGTCGTCATCCCACGCCGGCATCCAGTAGGTCACGTCCCCGGCATAGCAGGCAAGCCAATCGTCCCACTGGCGGTCATCAAGCAGACGCGCCTCGCGGTACAGCACCGCGCAGATCTTTTGGTAGTCGAAGCTCATGCCAGTGCCTCCGCCTGTTCCTTCTTCAGTGCATCGCGCATCACATGCACCCAGTATTCGTGCTGGCACACGAACAGGCCTTCGTCTTCGCTGCGCTCGCCCGAGATCAGCGGCTTGAGGCCCATGTTCTTCGCGTTCGCGTCCGGGCCTTCGACCCACAGCGGCGCTCCGCGTGAAAGGTCGTTCCACAGCGCGGTGGTGCCGGCGTAGCCAACCTGGCAAGCGCGGAACTCTTCCAGGTCGTCTGCGGTGCCCATTCCAGAGACGTTAAAGAAATCCTCGTATTGGCGGACGCGGGTAGCGCGGTCCGCCGCGCTCTCCCCCTTCGGTGCGAAGCAGAAGATGGAGACTTCGGTCTTGTCGACGCTGAGCGGGCGCACCACGCGAATCTGCGTGCTGAACTGGTCCATCAGGAACACGTTCGGATACAGGCACAGGTTGCGCGTCTGGTTGACGATGAAATCCGCCTTGACTTCGCCGACACGCGCCTTGATTTCATCGCGGTATTGATAGACCGGCCGCACTTCCGGATTCATCGTCTTGGTCCACAAGAGAATGTGGCCGTGGTCGAACCCGTACACGCCTGCTACCGACTTGCTCCAGCTGTTCGCATCCACCGCCTTGGTGCCGTCGACCTTGCGACGGTCCATCGTCGCGGCGTAGTTCCAGTGCACGGTGCTGACGTGGTAGCCGTCGCAGCCGTTTTCCATCTGCATCTTCCAGTTGCCGTCGTAGATGTACGAGGAATTGCCGCGCAACACTTCCAGGCCGTCCGGCGCCTGGTCGACGATCTGGTCGATGATGACCTTGGTCTCGCCGAGATAGTCTTCCAGCGGCATCGCGTCCACGTTGAGGCTGCCGAAGAGGAAGCCGCGATAGCTCTGAAAGCGCGCGACTTTTTTCAGGTCATGCGATCCGTGAGTATTGAATTGCACCGGATATTCCGTGGTCTTCACATCCTTCACTTTCAGGAGCTTGCCGGTGTTGGAGAAACTCCAGCCATGGAACGGGCAGGTGAAGCTGCCTTTGTTGCCGTGCTTGCGCCGGCAAAGCATTGCACCCTTGTGGGCGCAGGCGTTGATGACCGCATGCAGTTCGCCATTCTTGTCGCGAGTGACGACGATGGGCTGACGGCCGATCCACGTTGTGTAGTAGTCGTTGTTGTTGGGAATCTGGCTTTCATGCGCCAGGTACACCCAGTTGCTCTCGAAGATGTGCTTCATCTCCAGTTCGAACAAGTCGGCGTTCGTGAAGATGTCGCGGCGGCAACGGAATACGCCGGCTTCCTTGTCATCCTGGACGGCTGTATGCAGCAGTTCATCCAGTTGCGTGGCTTTGTCGGTAATGACGGACATGTGTGCTCTCCCCATGCGTGCCCCAAACGATGGAGCCCTTGCATTGATATCGGATGATTCTTGCGAAGAATTGGGCGGCGGCAGTGTGACGACGCAGCCGCCGCGTCGGGCGGTTACGCCGTGGCTGACGCACGCAGGCGATGGACAAGCTGGTTGTCCTTGCCCTGCACCAGCGGAGTCAACTCGATGTTGAACTCGATGTCCTTGTACGTATCGGCCTTCATGCCGAGCGCAGTGCCGCCGGTCTTTTCGACCACATGCGGAATCAGGTCTTCGCGAGTGGCGTAGGCGAAGTCGTCCCAGATCAGCGGATCGCCTTCGATGTTGATCTGCGTCGTCAGCTTGCGGTACTTGTCGCTGGTGACGAAGAAGTGCACATGCGCCGGACGGTTGCCGTGGCGGGCGAGCGCGTTCAACAGTTGCTGGGTCGCGCCCTGGGGCGGGCAGCCGTAACCTACCGGCATGAGCGTGCGGAATTCGTACTTGCCATCGGCATCCGTTCGCACCGCACCGCGCAGATTGAAGCTGCTTTGCGCGCCGGTCGGGTCGAAGTGCGAATAGAAGCCCTTCGAGTTGGCGTGCCAGCATTCGACCAGCGCATTGGCAACGGGCTTGCCGTGCGTGCCGGTTACGGTGCCGCGGATGATCAGCGGGCCGGAATCCGCATCGGGGTCGAGATCGATCTTCGATACGCCCTCGCGCTCCGGCGCACCGGCGACATACAGCGGGCCTTCGATGGTACGCGGCGTGCCGCCGTTGATGTCGGCTTCCCGGTCCGCTGCATCCATGCGAATGTCGAGATACTTCTCCAGCCCGAGGCCGGCGGCGAGCAACGCCGCTTCGCCATCCTGGCCGAGCTTGTTGAAATAGTGGACGCCGGCCCAGATTTCATCGGGCGTCATGTCGAGGTCGTCGATGGCCTTGAACAAATCGCCCAAGAGGCGCTGGACAATCTGCTTGGCGCGAGGATTGCCGTCCTGGCTCCCCAGGTTGGTAGCGGCCTTCAGCAGCTCCTGCACTTCCTTCGTCCCGAACACTTTCACGCTCATGATCGTCTGCTCCTGAATCTCTTTTTGGGTGGGGTTAACCCTTCATTCAGCATGGGCCCGGGTATGTTTAGAAGGTATAATCGGGTGCTGAAACTGAGTGTGAATGAAGAATAATGGACGCCCGAAAGGCCCGTCCAACACTGATTTAGTATTGGGCCATATCCAGGAGGTATCGAGATGGAGTTGCGGCATCTGCGCTATTTCGTCGCTGTGGCCGAGGAGCGCAATTTCACGCGGGCAGCGCAACGGCTGCATATTGCGCAGCCTCCTCTGAGCCGTCAGATACAACAACTGGAAGAGACCCTCGGCGTACAGCTATTGGAGCGCGGCTCGCGCCCGCTGAAGCTGACGGAGACGGGGAAGTTCTTCTATTCCCATGCCACGCAGTTGCTGGCTCAGACGGCCGAACTCGAATCCATGACGAGGCGCGTGGGCACCATCGAGCGCAGTCTCTCTGTCGGTTTCGTGGGTTCGACGCTGTACGGGATGCTGCCGAAAATCATCCGGCGCTTCCGCGACGAGAACACCACGGTCGAACTCAGCCTCCACGAAATGTCGACGATGGATCAGATCAGGGCGCTGAAGGACGGCCGCATCGATGTCGGGTTCGGCCGCATTCGACATGAGGACGCAAACATACGCCGTGTGATTCTTCGCGAAGAGAAGATGATCGTTGCGCTCCCCGAGGGCCATCCGCTTTCCCTCGCGAAGGCCGTCCTCGCTCTTCGCGACCTGCTCAACGAGACGCTGATCGTCTTCCCCAAGGCACCGCGCCCCAGTTATGCGGACCAGGTGCTTTCGGCATTCAAGGACCGTGCGCTCGAGCCTCGCAAAATATATGAAGTACGTGAGTTACAGATAGCGCTGGGCCTCGTGGCCGCGGGGGAAGGCGTCTCTGTGGTTCCGAGCAGCGTGTACGGCCTGAAGCGAGACGATGTGAGCTACAAGGAGCTGGACGATCCGACGCTCGTCTCGCCAATCATCATGAGCATGCGCATGCTCGACGAGTCGCGCGACATTCGAGAGATGCTCGAACTCATCTACCGGCTGTACGAAGAGGAAAAGATACCCTACGTGCCCCGCACCGACCGTGGGCGGTGATGCTGGATATACCCCGGGAGTATGGCACTAGACGTTATCGGTCTTGGACAAGCGTTTATCGGGCGGGCAATACTGCAACCACCCAACCACTCCGCCCTTTCAGGTATGAACGCCCAAATCACCTCCGTCGAAGCGATTCTGGTTGATCTTCCAACCATTCGCGCGCATCAGCTAGCCATGGCGACGATGCAGCAACAAACCCTGGTCATCGTCCGCCTTCGCTCGAGCGATGGCATCGAAGGTATTGGTGAAGCAACGACCATTGGCGGTCTGTCCTACGGCGAGGAAAGTCCCGAAGGCATCAAGCTCACCATCGACACGTACCTCGCGCCCGCGCTCGCCGGTCTGGATGCAACGAACATCAACGCCGCGATGGCGAAGCTGAACAAGATTGCGCGCGGCAACCGCTTCGCCAAGAGCGCGCTCGAAACGGCGTTGCTCGATGCGCAGGGCAAGCGCCTTGGCGTTCCCGTCGCGACGCTGCTCGGCGGTTCGGTGCGCAAGACGCTGCCGGTCCTTTGGACGCTCGCCAGCGGCGACACGCAGCGCGACATCGAAGAAGCGGAGATGCTGCTGGCCGAACGCCGGCACAACACCTTCAAGCTCAAGATCGGGCGTCGAAGCGTGCGCGACGACGTGGCGCACGTGTCCGCGATCAAGCGCGCGCTCGGCGATCGCGCGAAGGTGACGGTGGACGTCAATCAGGCCTGGAACGAAGCCGATGCTGCGGCCGGCATCGCCATGCTCGAAGCGGCGGGCATCGACCTGATCGAGCAGCCGACGCCACGCGAGCAACGCAGCGCGCTTGCGCGGCTCGCGGCACGCTTTGTCGTGCCGATCATGGCCGACGAAGCCGTCACGGGGCCCGAGGATGCGCTCGAACTCGTGCGAGGCGCATGCGCCGATGTCTTCGCGCTCAAGATCGCGAAGTCGGGCGGTATCTACGGGATGCTGCGCACGGCGGCCGTCGCCGATGCCGCCGGCATCGCGCTGTATGGCGGCACGATGCTCGAAGGGAGCGTCGGGTCCATTGCGGCGGCGCATGGCTTCAGTGCGTTGCCGCAACTCGCGTGGGGCACGGAGTTGTTCGGGCCGCTGCTGCTGAAGGACGACATCGTGACCGCGCGCCCGCAATACCGTGACTTCGATCTGCATTTGCCGGAGGGACCGGGTCTGGGTCTTGCAATCGATGAGGACAAGCTCGCCTTCTATCGCCGCGACAGCGATCGCGTCAAGCCGAAACTCGTAGCATCCAACTGATCCAGCGCTTTTCATGACGTGCGCCGGCCGCGGCACCGGGCCGGCGCACGCACGCACTTCAAGGAGACACCATGCTTTACCTCGTAAGAATGGACGTTCATCTGCCGCATGACATGCCCGGCGCCCAGGCCGAAGAAATCAAGGCGCGCGAGAAGGCTTATTCGCAAGACCTGCAGCGGCAGGGCAAGTGGCAGCAACTGCATCGCGTGGTCGGCGAGTATGCGAACTACAGCGTTTTCGATGTAGAGTCGCATGATGAACTCCATACGCTGCTGTCGGGACTGCCGCTCTTTCCTTATATGACCATGCAGGTCACCCCGCTTGCGCGTCATCCTTCTGCTATTCGCTGACATATCGACTATTCATGAGCGTTCACGGCCGAGAAAAGGTAGCGGGTAGCAGCCTGCGGGATGACTGGTCCCTTTCTGCGGTAACCGCGGGCCTTTTGGCCGTGCTCATCTCCTATGCGGGGCCGCTGGCGATCCTCTTCGAAGCAGGAAGGTCGGCTCACGCCAGCAACGCGACGGTTGCATCGTGGGTGTGGGGAATCTCGATCGGATCGGCGGTCTGCGGCATCACGCTAAGCTGGTTGCTCAAGCAGCCGATCATCACTGCATGGTCCGCACCCGGCACGGCGCTCCTTGTCACGCTCTTTCCCGCGCTACCGCTCAACGAAGCAGTGGGCGCATATATCACCGCTGCGCTGATCATCCTGGCCCTGGGTGCTTCAGGGTACTTCGACCTCGTCATAAGGAAGATTCCACCGGGCATCGCGTCCGGGATGATGGCGGGCATACTGTTTCAATTCACGACCGGCGTCTTCAAGGCGGTATCGGTCGACCCCGTGCTCGCGCTAGGCATGGTAGCGGCCTACGTCATCTTCCGGCGGCTGCTTTCGCGTTATGCCCTCATCCTGGTGTTGGTGTTTGGCAGCGTCTTCGCCGTCGTGCACGGCACGGCGCATTTCGAATCGGTGAGTCTTCAGATCACGCGGCCCGTATTTACAATGCCGCATTGGAGCTGGCAATCGACTGTCAGTCTCGCGCTGCCTTTGGTGCTCGTTAGCCTGACCGGTCAATTCCTTCCGGGGCTCGCCATTCTAAGGGTGTCCGGCTACCAGACGCCCGCGCGTCCCGTCTTGATGATGACTGGCGCCGTCTCGATGCTCGTTGCGCTGTTCGGCGGGATCACCGTTGTCATCGCCGCCATTACCGCGGCGCTTTGTACGGGGACTGATTCACATCGCGATCCGGATAAGCGTTACATCGCAGGTATCGCCAATGGCGTCTTCTATCTGCTCGGTGGCACCTTTGCGGGGACAGTCGTTCTCCTTTTTTCCGCGCTTCCGAAGGGCTTCGTGGCGGTGCTTGCGGGTCTCGCACTGCTCGGCGCTACGCTGTCGAACCTGATTGCGCTCGTACAGGATGAACAGCATCGGGAAGCGTCTTTCATCACCTTTGTGGCCACTGCTTCGGGCATGAGCTTTCTCGGCCTCGGGTCCGCGTTCTGGGGCATCGTGATCGGCTCCTTGGCTCATCTTGTCCTGGGCGTGGCGCACAGACAGAAGCGCAATTAGCCGCCGGTCGGGTACTAGCGGGGTGCGTTCGACTCGTCGCTGGCGCATGGTTCGTATCGACCAGTCGGACGCAATGCAAAGCCGCTTCAAAGGCTCACTCGATTGACTCGCCATTTCCGCGAAATGCGCTACCTCTTCAAAAGGCGGAGACAAGACCAGAAGTTTCGCGGGCTCAGCTCGTTGGTCGGGTGCTAGTTTCAAGAGGACGATGCACTAAGAGTTCGAGAGCCTCCGACAAAGATGCGTGGGCGAGCGAGACCTTCGCTTCAACAGGGACGTCGGTAGTAGATTCGTTACTTGCAGAGCAAGGCTCTTCGACGGCGCGAGTCGGTACTGGCACCTCGACCGTCTCACGCGCCATGTGGAATAAGTATCCGTCATCCATATCCCACCCTTTGCCGCAGTTTCCAGGAGATTCATGGAGGACTTTGAGGGGCACAAGCGGCCGTCAGGAGGGGATGTGCCGAATATCTCAGTTGCGTACAGCAGCAGCTTCGGTCAGCGCCGGAGCCGCGTTGCCTGCAAGGTCGGCGTTATCGTGCTGGGCGGATCGACGCTGATTGATCAGGGAAACGGCAAGCACAGCGATGACACCCGGGACAGCGATCGCGAGGAAGTTGTGCTGAAGCGGCAGCGCCATGCTGACGAGCACACCGATGACGATCGGCGCGAGAATCGCCCCGCTGCGCCCGACTCCGGACGCCCAGCCGATGCCCGTCGCCCGCACCGCCATCGGATAGAACTGGCCGGCGAACGCATAGGTCACGATCTGCGTCCCGATGGTCGATGCGCCCGCGAGCCCGACCAGCACGAAGAGCGCCCACGTCGGCACCTTGAACCCGAGCAGGCTGATCGACACCGCCGCGAGCGCGTACATCGCGACCAGCACGTACTTGATGTTGAATCGATCAGCCATCCATCCGCCGCCGATGGCGCCGATCATCGCGCCGAAGTTGAGCACCAGCACGAACGTCAACGCCGAGCCGAGACTGTGTCCAGCGCTTGCCATGAGCTTGGTCAGCCACGAACTCAACGCATACACCATGAACAGGCACATGAAGAATGCGATCCAGAGCATGACCGTGCTGAAGCCGCGACCGTCGGTGAACAGCTTGCCGATGGGCGGCGCATGTCGGGTGTCTTCGCCGGGCAGCGCGAAGCGGTCGCTCTCCTGCGGCTGGTAGCCGGGCTCGATGCGCGAGACGATTGTCTTCAGCGTATCGATGCGGCCCGACCTGATGAGAAACGGCATCGACTCGGGCATCCACTTCAGGATCGCCGGGACGAGCAGAATCGGCAGGCCGGCGGCGATGAACACCGACTGCCAGCCGAAGCGCTCGATCAACCCTTTGCCGAGCAGCGCCGCAAGCATGCCGCCCACCGAATAGCCGCTGAACATCAGCGTCACCATCGTGCTGCGGATCTTGCGCGGCGAATATTCGGTCATCTGCGCGACGACGTTCGGCATCACACCGCCGATGCCAAGCCCCGCGAGAAAGCGCGTGACGCTGAACATCACGGGATCGCTGGTGAAGCCCGCGGCGGCCGTGAAGACGCTGAAGAGCACGATGCAGATGGCGATGGTACGTTTGCGGCCGATGCGGTCGGCGATCGTTCCGAGGAATACGGCGCCGAACATCATGCCGAACAGCGCGGCGCTGACCATGAAGCCTGCGCTGGTCGGCTGGACGCCCATGTCCTTCATGATCGACGGCAATGCGATACCGGCGACGGCGAGATCGTAGCCGTCGAAGATGATGATCAGCGCGCACCAGCAAAGCACGAGTGCGTGGAAGCCCTTGAAGCGGGCATCGTCGGCTAGTTTGTGAACATCGATTTGACGCATGCGATATCTCCTTCGCTGTCGGTCTGAAACGCTAACGGGCGCTTGATAGAACCCTGGAGGTCCCCGCCTTGAGGGCACGATAAAGCCGTGGGCGCGAGGCAAAGAAGCGCTCACGCTCACTCAAGATCTGGAAAGGTTGCTGAATTGGCTTTGAACGTCGGCTCTTGTTCGCGCCGTCAAGTAACGGTGCTTGCCGATTTTTTATGATCGTCTTGGCTTGAAACTGACAAACTCCGGCTGGCCGATTCTTCGATCGATTCCAGCCGGCTCTCAGGCTGAACAGCTCGCTACGAACTCAGTGCGCCGCCGCAAGATTGCGATCGATCACGCCGGGACTCGTGCGAATCGCGATGACCGCCAGCAGCGCTGCGACGAGCGGCAAGGCCAGCGCCATAAAGAAACCGCTCGGGCCGCCAAGCGCCAGCACGCTGCCACCGACCGCCGATCCCGCGATCGCACCGACGCGCCCCATGCCGATGGCCCATCCGGTGGCGGTGGCACGCAGCGTCGTCGGAAAGGCGCCGACCACGAGATAGTTGAGCGCAATCTGCTGGCCTCCGATGCCCAGCCCCGCCGCGCCTGCCAGCACGAACACGAGGCCCCACGAGGTACCCGCATACGAAAGCCCGATCGCAATCGCGATGCCAAGCGCGAGGAGCGCGATCAGCAGGCGCCGCGTGTTGATCCTGGGAAGGAGAATGGAAAGCGGAATCGCGCACACGATGAAGACCGCGTTCACGACCACCGTACCCATCGGCGCCTGCGCGGCAGGGAGCCCTGCGGCCTTGAGGACGGTCGGCAACCAGGAGAGCAGCATGAACCACGCGATCCAGTTGAGCAGATAGACGGCCCAGATGGCGATCGTGTTGCGTGCGTTGCCATTCGTGAAGAGTGCTGAAACGCTTGCGCGCGAGGCCGCCGCCTCCGGCGCCTTGAATGCGATGTCGGCGGGCAGCGCTGCGGGCACGATCCGGCTTAGCACCCGTCGTGCCGCCTGCATGCCGTTCGTGCGCGAGCGGCTCACGAGGTAATTGAGCGACTCGGGCAGCGCAAAGTAAAGCACGACGAGCAGCACGAGCGGCGCCGCGCCGCCCACGACGAACACGCCTTGCCATCCGATGACCGGCATCATGCGCGCAGCAAGCAGTCCGCCGAGCATCGCGCCTGCGGGCAGCCCCAGCAGCACGCCGGTCATGATCGCGCCGCGATGCCGGGCGGGTCCGAATTCGGCGGCGAGCGCGAGCAGCACCGGCGTGCAGCCGCCCATGCCGAGCCCCGCGATGAAACGCAGGATCAAGATGTGGCTGGTGCTCCCGGCGAACGCGGTCAGCAGCGAAGCGACGCTAAAGAGCGCGACGCCGCCAAGCAGCGCCGGGCGCCGTCCCACGCGGTCGCCGAGCAGGCCGAGCGTCATTGCGCCGATTGTCATGCCGAGCGTGCCTGCGATGAGAATCGGCGCGAGGTCGCCGGGCCGCAGGTCGAATGCCGCGATGATCGCGGGTCCGGTGTATGCAATCGCCTGGGTATCGAAGCCGTCGAACAAGGTCGTGACGAAGCAGAGGATGAAAATCATCCATTGGTACGGGCGAATAGGCTCCCGGTCGATCAGCGACGATACGTCGAGTGGCGTGCTCATTATGTCTCCGTGCGTTTGGCGCTTTGTTCTGGTTGGCTTGATGGATCACTGCCGGGCCAGAATAGGCGAGCCAAACACACGCCGTCCAATACTGATCGAGTCTCGGTCCATACCCAGAGGGCATGATGGGCTAGTCGTACTTTCCGTGCGGTTTCTGGCGGTTCAATCCTTGATTGAAGCGGTCTTCAGGCTCGCAAAGGAGGTCCATGTCTGCTTCGATTGACCGTTGACGTTTGCGAGTAGTGGATTTGCGTCGGACAGCAAGTTGCATTGCCGCGACTTGAAAGCGGCCTGTAGCGGTGACGTTTTACGGGAGGCGAAAGCGAATACATGGCCGCCGGGACGCGATTGATCCGTGGTCCGCGGACGATAAGCTATTGGGAATCCGGCGATTTCTTCTGCGAGAATCCAGGAACGGTCACGGCTACGCGCTCGGGAAGGTGCCGCGCTTCCCGCGTGGCCAGCACGCGGGAAGCGCAGTTCAACACGACGCGGCGCGTCGTCTTCGGTCGGTCCGTCAGGCGGTTTTTTCCGAAGCGGCAGGGAACGGCAGCGACTGAATCCGCCTGCCGGTGGCCGCGAAGATCGCGTTCGCTACCGCCGGTCCGACGGGAGCGACACCCGGCTCGCCGACACCCGTCGGCGCTTCGCCCGACTGCACGATATGCACCTCGACCTTGGGCATCTCGGCGAACCGCAGCACCTGGTAGCCGTCGAAGTTGTTCTGCTCGACCTTTCCGTCCTTCAGCGTGATCGCGCTGTGCAACGCCGCGCCGAGACCGAAGCCGATACCGCCTTCCATCTGTGCGGCAATGACGTCGGGGTTGATCGGCGTACCGCAATCCACCGCACAGACGACGCGTTCCACTTTCACGTTCCCGTCCTTGTCGACGGAGACTTCCGCGACCTGCGCGACGAACGTCTTGAACGCCTCGGCCACCGCAATACCGCGCCCGCGGCCCTTCGGCAACGGCTTGGCCGGGTCCCAGCCCGCTTTCTGCGCGGCGAGTTCGAGCACGGCCCGCATGCGCGGTTCGTGCGCGAGCAGATCGCGGCGGAAGACGAACGGGTCCTTGCCCGCGGCGTACGCGGCTTCGTCGATGAACGCTTCGACCGCGAATGCCGTGTGCGAGCTGCCGACCACCCGCCACCACAGCACGGGCACGCCGGTCTGCGTGGTCGTCAGTTCGACCGAGACGTTCGGAATCGCGTAGGCCACGTTAGCGGCCCCCTCGACGGACGTCCCGTCGATTCCGTTCTTGACCATCACGCTCGCGAACGGCGTGCCGGCAAGAATCGACTGGCCGACGATGCGATGCCGCCAGCCGACGAGCTTGCCGTCCGCGGTCAGGCCCGCGTCGAGCTTGTGGAAGTACATCGGCCGGTAGAGGCCGCCGTGGATGTCATCCTCGCGGGTCCACTGCAGCTTGACCGGCGTGCCGTTCGCACCCAGCGCCTTCGCGATGGACACGGCCTCGACGATATAGTCCGACTGTGTGTTCGCGCGCCGCCCGAAGCTGCCGCCCGCATACAGCGTGTGAATCTTCACCTGCTGCGGATCGAGCCCGGCTGTGCGCGCAGCGTTGCCCTGATCGACCGTCTGGAACTGGTCGCCAGCCCAGATTTCGCAGCTGTCAGCAGTGAGCTTGACGACGGCGTCGAGCGGCTCCATCGGCGCATGAGCGAGATACGGGAACGTGTAGGTGGCGGAGATCTTCTTCGCCGCGCCCGCGAGCGCCTGCGTCGCATCGCCGTCCTTGCGGGCGGAAGCGCCCGGCTGCTCGGCGAGCTTGCGGTATTCGGCCATGATCGCGTCCGAGCTGCGCTTCTCGGCCTTTGAATCGTCCCATTCGACCTTCAGCGCGTCGCGGCCCTGCTTCGCCGCCCAGAATCCCTTCGCGACCACCGCAACGCCGCCCGGCACCTGCACGACCGAGACGACGCCCGGCACCGCTTTCGCGGCCGACGCATCGAACGATCTGACCGTCGCGCCGAAGAGCGGCGGACGCTGCAGCAGCGCGACCAGCATGCCGGGAAACGTCACGTCGAGCGTGAACTGCGCGGTGCCGTTGGTTTTCGGCGGCACGTCGACGCGCGGCAGCTGATGGCCGATCAAGCGGAAATCCTTCGGCGACTTGAGCGCGACCTTGTCCGGCACCGGCAAGCGGGCCGCGGCCGACGCGAGCGAGCCGTAGGTCGCGGTGCGGTTCGTGGCCGCGTGATGAACGCTGCCGTCGCGTGTTGTCAGCTCGGATGCGGGCACGTGCCACTTCGCGGCGGCGGCGGAGACCAGCATCGCGCGCGCTTTTGCGCCGGCTTCGCGCAATTGCATCCACGAGTTGGCCATCGCCGAACTGCCGCCCGTGCCCTGGATCGTACCGAACGCGAGATTCGCGTAGCGCTTCGCATCGGCGGGCGCGCTTTCGACACGCACGTCCTTCCAGTTCGCATCCAGCTCTTCCGCGACGATCGTCGCGATGCCGGTGTACGCGCCCTGGCCCATCTCGACGTGCTTGGCGATGACCGTGACGCTGTTGTCCGGCGCAACGCGCAGGAACGCATTGGGCGCGAAGGCGGCATCGGGCATCGTCGCGGCGAGCGCGCGGCGGCCCGTGCCCGCCCATTCGAAGCCGATGGTGAGACCGACTGCCGCGACGGCGCCGGCTGCTTTCAGGAAGGTCCGGCGCGACGGGCGTACCGCATCCGTGAGATCGAGATCGGTCGTCATGGTCAGGCCTTCAGGGTCGCAGCGGCTTCGTGGATGGCCGCGCGGATGCGGGTATAGGTCGCACAGCGGCAGAGATTGCCGTTCATCGCGGCGTCGATGTCGGCGTCGGTGGGCGTGGCGTTATGTTCGAGCAAGGCTGTCGCGGACATGATCTGTCCGGACTGACAGTACCCGCACTGCGGCACCTGCAGCTTGACCCACGCGGCCTGGATGGCTTTCGCGGGCCGGCTTTCGATGCCTTCGATGGTCGTGATGCGCTTGCCCGCGATGGCCGCGAGCGGCAGCACGCATGAGCGGGTGGCTTCGCCTTCCAGATGAACCGTGCAGGCGCCGCACTGCGCCATGCCGCAGCCGAACTTCGTGCCGTGCAGGCCCGCGTTCTCGCGGATTGCCCAGAGGAGCGGCGTGGTGGGATCGGCATCGAGCGTAACGCTCTTGCCGTTGAGAACAAACGAGGTGGACATTGAACCTCTCCGAGGGGAAAGCCCGAACTTGGCGCCGGGTCTAGGCGGCATTTTGACCGACCGGCTGGCATTATCGCTTACACAATCCTGCAAAAATATTGATCAATGCTGCAAATCCTGCAGCCCAGATCAGCCGTGCAACTCGATCACCACTTTGCCTGCCAACGGCGGTCAACTGCAACCCTGCTTGCCCCGCGCTCGGCGAACGGCCGCTTCCGCGCGATTCCCAGGGCCGGAGTCGAACCTGAAGAGCCAGCCTGTCCCGAACGGGAGATGTTGCTGCGACCAACTCCCTTACGACTCATCAGCCCCGCACTACTTCACTGGCTCTTTGGGGACGACGTCCGCCAGCTGGTCAAGGGGCGCGGTTTCGTCTGGTTCGATGATGGTAGCGAGACCGGTCTCTGATCCGGCATGGCGTTCAAATAAGGCCAGAAGTTCAGGGCGAAGTCCGTCGCCGCGTTGGGCAGCGAGAGCGTGAAGCGAGAGAAATGGCAACATAGTCGAACTCCAGTCGATGAAAGACAGGTCAACGCGATGTCGCTGAAAGAATTGACATATCGGGTGCGTGTCGAACGCACCTTGCGTCGTCCGCCGACCTCGGCTAATGCGGGATCGAATGATCGATTTATGGCGGCAGCTCGATACACACACTCGCTTTCTTGCTATTTGATTTCTGTAAACGGAAATCCTCGCTTGACGCATACCGTTTTGTCGCTCTTGACCGCTCCCGCCTGATGCTCCGCAGCTACGCGGAGGGCGAGTAATACGGCAAGAAACGGGGGGCCGTTGACTGCTTGCCTCGATATTGTTCAGGCAGAGAGAGGCGATCGTGCTTCTCTTTTACGACCACAGTCAATGAGGAATTCACCATGTCCAAAGAAGATGACAACAAGGCCATCGTAGGCCGCTGGTTCACCGATTTCTGGGGCAAGACCTGCAACCTCGACATCGTCGACCAACTTGCTGCGCCTGACATGCTTCTGCACTACTCGCTGCACGAGCCGCGTCGTGGCCGCGACGACATCAAAGCATTCATGACCGGTTTCCGCGAAGCATTCCCGGACCTCAACTTCTGGGGTGCCGCTGATCTCATCGCCGAGGGGGACTACGTAGTCGGCCGTTGGGAGGGCGGTGGCACGCATAACGGTCCGGCGTTCAACGATTTCCTCGTCGGATCGTTGCCGGCTGCGACCGGCCGGAAAATGCGATTCACGGGCACGACCGTGCTCCGGCTCAAAGACGGCAAGATCGTTGAAGAAATCGGCCTGGATGACGGTGTGACCGCGCTGCAGCAGCTCGGACTCATCAAGGCGGCGTGATCGAAGGCGCAGCGCGTCCGATATCTTTTGGCAACGCCGGGTGCATCCAACGCGACAACGGGCCTGGGAGCAACCCAGCCCGCTTTATGAGCATGACGACAACCGTGAAGGTCAACCCTGAAGCAAAAAGCCGTCATTCGCAGCGACAGCGTTGACCTTCGCTTCTTGGCCCGATTTGCGCCGAAGTGATCCCTTGGAGTCGTTACAATGATCGAGATGAGTCACCCTCTCAACTGCATCGAGTACGAGCCATGCTGATCTCCTCTTTCTGGAGTGGAGACGCCATCCGCAGTCGCCGCGTTAGCGACGTCGTACTATCAGGCACCGTCGACGTGCCTGCGCCCCCTGCACGTCTGCTTGCAGATTGGGAAAGGGAGACATCGTCGCGCATGGTCCTGGAGCCCGGTGACGTCGAGGCGATGCCTTTGGCGCGAGCGCGGGCACGCTGGCCGGACTACAGGCGCTGCGTACAGGCAATGTCCGATTGGACATGCGCGCTTGGACTGCCCGCGGTACTTGCATCAAGTGATGTAGCCCTTATGGCCTGCCGCGGCGCGAGGTACCACCATGACGGTGTGCAATACGGCGGTGCGGCCTTTTGCAATCTCTTCCTGAGCGAGGACAGGGGACTGGACTTGCATTTTCCCTCTTTGGGCCATCGCATTCCTCTGACCCGGGGAACCGCAGTGATATTCGATACTGGCCAGCCTCATGGCGTCATTCAGCGCGGCAGCAGCGGTTTTAACGCGGCCGACTTCGCACCTGACCAGGATTGCATCCAGCTATTCCTGACCTGGGAGCTTCCCATCGAAGATACCCATGTTGGGCACGCACTGAAGGTTGCGTTCGACATTGACCCGTCGACGTCGTTACAACTGGATGCGGAGCAAGTCCGGCTGAACGGCGAACCGGCCATCGTGTGCCCCGATTCCGGTCGCTGGTGCCGCGTAGACTGATCGTCAGGATCACACCCCTGCGTTACGCTGACCGGGTGGACAGGCCTTCACGCCATGCGACGGACGAATGTTCCCTTCCTCGTCCGATTGCAGGCGCTGGCAAAGGACTGGTTGCGTGTCGGCCATATGTCGCCGTCCGAATTCCCCTGGCAAGAACATCCGTGTCTTGCCGGTTCAATGTGTGAACAGCTTCGGTTTTCCCAAGTCGAGGCTTAGCGCGCATCAGAGAAACGGCGAAATATTCGCCATCGCGCGCGTTACGTAGACCTCCTTCTCCCCTACCGGCGCCACATAGTGAATCGCGCTACGTGCAGCCTCGACGCCTGCCAGACGTGCGATGAACCACGCCGCCAGATACTGCGACGACAGGCACCCGCCAGCGGTCGCGACGTTTCCCCTGGCGACGAACGGCTGATTGAGCACAGCCACACCGGCCTCCTCGACCCACGGCCTGGTGGTCAGGTCCGTGCAGGCCGGAACGTCGTCCAGCAGGCCCAGCCTGGCAAGGATTAGCGTGCCCGAGCACTGCGCGCCCAGCAGCTGGCGCGTCGGGTCGAACCTCAGTTGCGACATCAACTTCGCATCGGCGACGACGTCCCGCGTCCGTATCCCGCTACCCACCAGTACAGCGTCCGCTTCGCAGGCGTCCGCGAGCGACGCTTGCGCCTCCATCACCACTCCGTTCATCGAACGCACCTTGGCCGCCGGACTGGCGATCGACACCCGCCAGCCGGGTTGCTTGACCCGGTTGAGGATGCCGAGCGCGATCAGCGAGTCGAGTTCGTTGAAACCTTCGAAGGTCAGGATGGCGATGTGCATGGGGCCTCGCGCGAATGGAGTCGTTGAATTGCGCCATCGTAGAGCCGATAATCAATACAATCAAATAATTGTCATGGATACATTCCGGTATGCCTCAACCCCGCTACAAGCAACTGGTCGACCGGCTCGCGGCCGATATCCGTGCGGGTCGGCTGCGTCCCGGGACGCGGCTGCCAACGCACCGCGATCTTGCGGCTCGCGAAGGACTGGCGCTGGTCACGGCCACGCGCGTCTACGCGGAACTGCAAGCGATGGGCCTCGTGAGCGGAGAAACCGGTCGCGGCACGTTCGTCAAGGAGGCGCTCCCTCGCGGTCAAGGCATTGATCTGCATGCATGGAGCGCTGATACCGTGGACCTGAACTTCAACAATCCCTCGTTGCCGGATCAGGCAGACCTACTTCGGGCAGCGCTACGCCAGCTCGCGGCAGCAGGCGACCTGGAGGCCCTGCTTCGATACCAGCCCCACGGCGGGCGCGAGCACGAGCGGGCGACCGTGGCGCGCCACCTCGGTGGCCGAGGACCGGCGGTATCGGCTGAAACCGTATTGCTCGTGAGCGGTGCGCAGCACGGGCTGACGACAACCGCCATGGCCTTGTTCGAACCCGGCGACGTGGTAGCCGTGGATGCCCTGACGTACCCGGGATTCAAGCTCGCCGCCGAGGCCAACCGGCTGGAACTCGCCCCAATTCCCGCCGCTGGGCGCGGCCCGGATCTGGACGCCTTGGCGGCGCTGTGCAGGCGACGGCGAGTACGCGCCGTGTACGCGATGCCGACGCTCCATAACCCGCTCGGCTGGGTGATGAGCGCAAGGCGACGCAGGGAGCTGGTCGCCATCGCCCGGCAGCATGGGCTGATCGTCATCGAGGACGCGGCCTACGCGTTCCTGGCGGAAGGTGCTCCGCCTCCGTTGGCATCGCTCGCTCCAGAGACGACGGTCTATGTCTCGAGCTTGTCCAAGAGTGTCGCGACCGGGCTGCGCGTCGGCTTCGTCCGTGCCCCGCGTGAATGGACGCCCAGGCTCGAACGAGCGATCCGGGCAACGACCTGGAACACCCCGGCAACGATGACCGCTATCGCCTGCGGCTGGATCGAGGACGGCACCGTGGCAAGGCTTGAAGCCGACAAGCGGCGCGATGCCACGCTGCGTCAGGGCCTTGCCACTGAAATCCTGGCCGGGCTGAAACGGGTCAGCCATCCCGCGTCGTACTTCGTCTGGCTTCCTCTGCCACAGGAGGTTCGGGCAGACGCGATCGCGATGGCGTTGATGCGCGAGCACGTTTCCGTGTCGACGGCCCATCCGTTTTCGACGTCGGCGCATGTGCCTCATGCCATTCGCCTGGCACTCGGCTCCGTCAGCCTGTCCACGCTAGAGCGGTCCTTGCAAACGGTGGCCCGCGTCGTTGCCGACCAGACCTATTGACCCGCGGATGCCGCGGCGCAATCCGACAGACATCGCCCGCCAAAGCGCGACGAGAGATTGTGGGCGCTTCTTCGCACATGGCGAATTCATGGCGCGACGCCAGGTTTCGGGTTCCTGGTCCTGCCGGGTTTGCGAGACGAGTATTCCGAGGTGCATGGTCTTGCTCCAGACCTAGGTGTCGGAGACGTCCCGCATCGCGCTTGCAGCGACGACCTTATGTTCCGGGACGAGTTCGTCGCGTACAGAGCTTTGCTCCGATACGCTGTCTTTTCGCTTTTGGTTGAGACGGTCGTCGCATGTCGACCCGTTGCGATCCTTAAATTCGAGCGTCGCCGCAATCGCGGATGTGAGTGCAACTCCCGGTCATTGGATCGCGCGCTGACCTTTCGACAGTCGGAGAGGCGTCCATCGAAGCTGGAAGAAAGATAAACGGCGGCAGTCCGTCGCTCGAGAGACTGCGCGTGTTGATTCAGACCGAACGGTCGCGGATGGGATCTATCGGGCAGTGGCGCATGACCGCCATGAAAGCGCCCGGCGTTGCGCCCGCGCGTCCCGTCGAGCGTCGGACCATGCTGACGATGCCGCGGATAACGCCTATGCTTAACTGCATTCGCCGTTCCGTTGATACGAAGAAGCCTGATGCCATTCCTGTCCGCGCATGGAGCAAGCGCCAATGATGAACACCTGGTTGCATGACCTGCCATTGTGGCAAATGACACTCGTTACTTTTGGTGCGACATTTCTCGTGGGAACGGCGATCCACGTCGTCACCAGCTGGCTTGCTGCCGGTCAGCATGGGCGGTCATTGATGGCGATTTCGCCCGGCTTGCTGTCTCCAATCGGTGTCATCTTCGGCTTGCTCATGGCGTTTACTGCCGCGCAGGTCTGGAACGATACGGAGCGCGCCAATGTCGCCGTCGCGACGGAAGCCGGTGCGCTAAGATCAGTTGTCGTCCTGTCTGCCGTCTTGCCAGAAGAGGCACAGAGCCAGCTGCGAACGCTGGTTCGGGATTACATCGAGTACACGATAGCGACCGAATGGCCAATGATGGCGCAAGGAGCCGTCACACTGAAAATAAGTCCCCCTGCGTTGAACAAGGCGCTTCAGTTCACGCTTTCCCTGGTGGCAAATACGCCTGGACAGCAGACCGCGCAGCGCCAGGTGGCGACGTCCCTGGAACAGGCCCTGGACGCTCGTCGCCAGCGTATTCTGGTTAGCCGCTCCGAAGTTAGCGGGGTCAAGTGGGCATGCCTGATTTTTATGGCCATCTGCCTGCTGTTCGCAATCGCCCTGGTTCATTGTGAGAACCGGCTGACCTCTGCCGTAGCAATCGGGCTTTTTTCAGCGGGACTCGCAACGACCATGCTGCTGATCCTTTCGCACGATCGCCCCTTTTCCGGTGTCGTCGCCGTGGCGCCCGAACCGCTATTGCAGGTCATGCCTGCGGATCGCTGATCATTTGCGCGTGTTTGGGCTCGTTTCGGACTAGAAGACTAAAGCCCGGACGTGCCATTTTCAGCAGATCGGTCGACGGCCAGGCGGTTGCGCATCAAGCGGATCGGCATCGAAATTACGAAGGCAACTCCGACAATACGATGCGTTCTCCGTTCTCGGGCCGGTCACTTTCGTGAACAGCACGTCGGATCCGCCGCTTGCCGAGTTCAAACGCAAGCGTCATTTGTTTCGCTGACTCGTTTGCCGCTCCGAGTTGCGCGAGCACCGTCGGCGCCGGCAGTGCGTATGCAGCGTATCCCCAGCCAAAGCCATAGACGGAGAACCATAACTCGGACGGATCGACAAGCATGGGTGCAGTGACTTGAAGGTCAGGCGATAGTGCGCCCGGCACTGTCTGATCAATCGATGGCTCGTTCATCGCCGTCTCCGTGCAGAAATGACATGAGCGCCTCTTATACCCTATCTCGGCCCCACCTTGCAGCAACGCCCGGAGAGTGCAGATTTGCGCGCGCTAGCGAAAGGAATGTAATCAGAGCATAGGCGACGGCGCTGTCCGGATCGCTAAAACCGAGCGGATTTCGGCATATGCGCCGGGGTGCAATTGCAGGCACGGGTGCATGCTCGTGCGGCGGCCGGAACGGTATGGATGAAATAATTGCTTAAAAACAAGCGCGCCACCCGTGCAGGGCGCACTGCGGCGGTGGTGAGCGAGATGCACATCGCCGTGTGGCTGCGTGTTCGTCACAGATCCTTTGCGGCCCTCAACGACGCAAGCTTGTGAACCGTGCGCGTTCCGTCGAGTAAGCAGTGGAATAACTGATGCCCGTCATGCGGCGCGGTCCCGACCTGGAAGTAGTGCGACTCCCGAACGGAGGAGACTATTATTGGTTTCATAATTATCGGATCACGCAACCATGAATATCCGTAGTGAATCGAATGACAGCGCGGCCGTCCAGCCAATACCCCTATCACGACGCCGCGGACTCGTCTTTCCTGCATTCGCCTGGTTGGGATTCACATCGGCATTCGCCTCCATCGTTATTGGTAGTCTTCTGCAATCGAAGCTTGGAACGCTCGATGCACTCGCCGCAGCGATTCTCGGCAATTGGATTCTCTTCGTGTATTCGGCGGCAATAGGATTCGCCGCCGGCCGGTGGGGGCTGAGTTCCCAACTCACACTGGCAGCGGTCTTCGGCCGATGGGGCGCCCTTGTCCCGGGAATCCTGCTGGGATCGCTGGTAACCGGCTGGTTCGCCTTTCACGTCGTCCTCACCGCGACGATCCTGCTGAATGCACTGCACTTTTCCGGCGCCCCTGCGATCGTCATCAGCGTCATCGGTGTGGCATTCGCGGCGCCTGTCATCGCCCGGCTCAGCCATGGTTTCAATATGACCGCCATCGCATTTCCCGCGATGATCCTGTTCGGCGGCACCGTCATCGCACATTACCTGATGCCGAAATGGACCGTGCTGCTGGACGGCTCGATCGGCGGAACGCTGCCTTTCGGAACGGGCGTTTGCATCGCGTTTGGCATATTCGTCGTGAGCGGCACGATGACCGGTGACATCGTTCGCTATTGCCGGACCGGCAACGAGGCCGTTCTGGCCACCGCGTTTGCCTTTCTCCTGTCCAATTTGCCGTTCCTGATCCTGGGCGTGCTGATCGCGGCGGCCGGCATCAAGGTCGGCGATCTCTTCGCGGGCAATGACGCGCTCTCGTTTTTTCTATTGGCGCTCGTCGTCGTATCCAACTGGACGACCTGCGATGCCTGCATAAGTAACGCGAGCGTTACGCTGAAGAGCGCATTTCCAAAGCTGTCCTGGATCATTGCGTCGGCCGCTGCCGCGCTATTGGGGATTCTCATGGCTGTGATGGACGCGGTCGGTGATGTATTCGGCTGGGCTCTTTTCCTCTCGGCGATCGTTCCGCCAATCGGCGGTGTGATTGTCGCCGACTACTACGTGCTGCGAGTGCGCGTGGGCTTTTCGCGCTTCCGGGCGGCGCCCGTGAACGTCGCAGGATTGGCGGCCATCGCAGCGGGCGTCGGGGCGGCGTTTCTTGCTCGCCAGATTGTTCCCGGCATGATCGCACCTTTGATCGGCGCCCCTTTGGCCGGCAGCGTGTATCTCGTCCTGGCAAGGCTCGCCCCGAGCCGTCTGGGAACGGACCTCGGTGCCGCCCCTCACGGAACGGAAGCGCTCGATTGACGGCCATGCTCTACACAAAGGCCAGACCGGTCACTTCGCGACCTCCTGCCGAGTCGAGGACGGCAATCGTCGCGATCATCCTCATCTCGTCGCTTGCGTTCCTGCTCTTCCGCGCCCGCGACGAGGTCCTCATGAGCCTTGCACTCCATGAAGCGCGGCTCGCAACCCAGTTCGCTCTCGTTGAAGCGCGTCCCGACGGGACCGGCATGCCTGAGATCATCGATAGCGGTGCCAGCCGCCGGTCGACCGGCAACGCGCCGACTATCGCGGCATGGCCCGGTCAAACGACAATTGCGATTCCCCTTGCGTCGGATTGCGACGGCATTGCCGCGTGTCGAAACATGTCGGCGATGCGAAGTGAGGATACGAACGGCAAGTTTGTCATCCGCAACGGCAGGCTGTTTGCGGCAAGGCGCGACGGAAAGTCCGTCATTCTGAGCTCCGCTCCCCTTTCAGCGTTGACGGCAGGGCTGTTGGGCCGGCTCGCGCTGGATATTGCCGGCGTGTTCTTCCTGGGATGCTTGCTTCTGCTCGTGCGAGAGAGCCGTTTAAGCGACTACTCGGTCCATCGCCTGCTGGACGCATCGCCGATTCCCCTCATCCTCATCGATGCGGATGGACGTCTCGAGTTCGCCAACCAAACCGCACTTGATCTCCTGGCCGCGGATAGCGTGCGATCTCTTGCAGGACTTCAGGAAAGCCTCCGGCGCCATCAACCGCTGTTCGCCTGGCTGGTCGGAGGACAGGATGCAGCCGGCCTCATCGAAACCAGTGAGTTCGAGATCGAGCATCATTCCGGTGCCATCCGTCATCTCCTTGTCTCGAGGCAGTCGCTACGGGTGCGCTCAACGAGAATGATCATTGCAAGTGTCGCTGACATCACCGTGAGGCGTGAAGCCGAAACCGCACTGATCAAGGCAAAGAACGCAGCCGAGGCGCTGGAGCGGATGAAATCGGAGTCTCTCGCGATGATCAGCCATGAGCTCAGGACACCGGTAAACGGAGTGCTGGGCCTCGCGCAACTCCTTGTCCAGTACGAACTCCCCGATGCAGCCGCGCTGATCGTGCGCAGGTTGATCCAGGCGGGGAAAACGCTGGCCGTTATCATCAACGACGTCGTCGACCTTGCGCTGCTGGAAGTTCGGCAAATCCGGCTGGACCGGCGTCAGTTCAATCCGCAGGAAGTGATCACCGGCGCCGCCAGTCTGGCCAGCGCCGCGGCAGCCGAAAAGGGGCTGAGGGTTCG
This sequence comes from Caballeronia glathei, assembly GCF_000698595.1. GTDB lineage: Bacteria > Pseudomonadota > Gammaproteobacteria > Burkholderiales > Burkholderiaceae > Caballeronia > Caballeronia glathei. The sequence continues at coordinate 35,423 of NZ_JFHC01000066.1, forward strand.
CGTAAGCGGCGTCACGCCGCTTCCACCGTCGGTGTTCGGCGACCCCGCAAGACTGCAACAGATCGTGGTCAACCTGGTGGGCAACAGCATCAAGTTCACACAAGTCGGCCAGATCGAGCTGACGACCGACGTTGCAGCCCGTCACGACAAATCGATTGAAATCGCCATCACGGTCGCGGATACAGGAGTCGGGATAGCCGCCGACGTGCTTCCCCGGTTGTTTCAGCCCTTCTCGCAGGCCGAAAGCGGGCACGAAAGGCGCTTCGAAGGAACCGGCCTTGGCCTTGCGATCAGCAAAGGCCTCGCCGAAGCCATGGGCGGCACGATCTCAGTGCGAAGCGAGATCGGGCGCGGTTCGACTTTCCTTGTCAGGTTGCCGTTCGACCTGGCGGAGAACGAGGAGATGCGCTCTGCCCGCCTCGCGGTATCGCGGGTGCTCGTCGTCGACGATGTCGAGCTCAATCGCGATATCGTGACCGAGTTGATCCGCGCCGAGGGTTGTGAAGCAACTTCCGCCTCTTCCGCGCAGGAAGCACTCGAGATTCTCAAGACCGATACATTCGACCTCATCCTCATGGACATCCGCATGCCCGGCATGGACGGGCTCGCCGCCACGGCGGCAATCCGCGCTAGCCGGGAGCCCAATCGACATACGGGTCCCATCCTCGGTCTTACCGCCAATCCCTTGCCGACCGACAGACCGCTGTATCGACTACGCGGAATCGACGGGATCATCGAGAAGCCGGTGGAGATCGACAAGCTGCGCATCGCGTTGAAGGAGTCGCAGACGCCACCGTCCTCCGACAACGCGATCTTCACTACCGAGCCCGAGCGCATCGGCCGGCTTCGCGAGTCGCTGGGGCAGGAGCGCACCACTCGCATCGTCCGGTCGTTCATGGAAGTCGCCGACCAGTCGATCGAGACGATCGCGAACAGTTGTGCGCGCACCAATCTCGAAGAGGTTGCAGAAGGCGCGCACCGACTGTCCGGCGCCGCGTCCAATGTGGGCTTCGAGCAACTCGCCGACGCCGCGGCGGAACTGGAGCGGCTGGCCCGAACCGGACGTGTGCTGGATGTGTCGGAGGTGGCGCTGAATATGATCACGATCTACAGAGACGCGGCGCGTTGCGTCCACACCTACTTTCCATCGCTGGCGCTCGGGCCTGAAAACAAATACCCGGTCCCGTGAACGGTCGTAATCAAGACCGGATGGTCCGGATCGGTTTCGAGCTTGCGCCTCAGGCGGCGCACCAGCGTATCGATCGTCCTGTCCATCGTGTCGAAACGCCGACGACTCGTGGCACCGATCAGGCGCTCTCTGGACATGACCTGCCCCGCGTTCCTCGCCAATGTGTACAGGAGGTCGAACTCGGCGGTCGTGAGGGAAACGATCTTCCCGGCTTCATCGGTGAGGCTCCGGCGTCCAGTGTCCAGCAGAAACCGTCCGAACGACATCGTCTCGGGCACCGTCACCGAACGACTGTGGCCCACGCGGCGCAACAAATTGCGAACTCGCGGCAGAAGCTCGCGCTCGTCGATCGGTTTTGCGATGTAGTCATCCGCGCCGTATTCCAGGCCAAGAATACGATCGACCTTGTCGTTTCGTCCCGTGATCAGGATGATGCCGATCTCCGATTTCGCGCGTAGCTCGCGCGTCAGGGAAAGGCCGTCCCGCCCCGGCAGCCGGATATCCAGCAAGACGAGGTCGACCGGGTTGACGCGCATGATCCGCTCGAGTCCGTCGGCATCGGCCGCACAGAAGACGTCATAGCCCTCGGCCTCCAGAAACCCCTCGAGCGTCTCCCGGATGGACGGGTCGTCGTCCACTACGCCCAATCGCTGACCAGCCTTGTTCTGCTGCACGTTGGCACCTTGTCTACTCGTTTTCGCGGCACTCACGCAAACCGATCGGCGCTTTTTTTCCTGCACGCCGGCATCGTGTTCACAAATTTTAACAAAATGCCATACACCATTCAATCAATGGGGCGGACTCGTTCACAAGATATCCGGATAGTCGTCTTCACTCAGACTAGACAAGGAGACGACCGTGGCAAACTCAAAGCAGGTCTGCGCAATGGATGCAATCGCGCTCGCATCGGCCATCCGCACCAGGGAGATATCGCCGGTGGAAGTGGTCGAGGCGCATCTGGAGCGCATGGAGATGCTCGAGCCTTCGATCCACGCATTCTGCACGGTGACAGCCGATGCAGCACTTGAGCAGGCGCGCGAACTCGAAGCGCGAATCCTGCGCGGAGAGAAGGTCGGTGCGCTCGCGGGCGTACCCGTGGGCATCAAGGATCTGGTCAGCACGGCCGGCATCAGGACAACGTCCGGTTCGGCGGCCTACAAGGATTTCGTACCCGATGAAGACGACGTCGTCGTAGAGCGCTTGAAGAAGGCCGGCGCGATCATCGTTGGAAAGACCAATGTGCCCGAATTCGGCTACAGCGGCGTCGGACACAATCCGATTTTCGAAACCACCCGCAACCCCTGGAATCTCGATCTGACGCCGGGTGGCTCCAGCGCCGGATCGGGTGCGGCCGTTGCGGCTGGAGAGGTGCCGTTCGCTATCGGAAGCGACGGTGGCGGCTCGATCCGGATCCCCGCTGCCCATTGCGGCATCTACGGAATCAAGCCGTCGATGGGACGCGTCCCGCTCTATCCCGGTTGCCGCGACGAGCGCTATCCCGGCGTTTCCAGCTGGGAAAGTCTCGAGCACATCGGCCCGATGAGCCGAACCGTTGCCGATAGCGCCCTCATGTTGTCGGTGATCGCGGGCCCGGATCCACGCGACCGCCATTCGCTGCCGCCCGCTGACTTCGACTGGATGAACGCGCTTGACGGCAATATCAAGGGGCTGCGGATCGCCTACAGTCCGGACTGGGGCTATGCCGCTGTCGATCCTCGAGTCCGTTCGGTCGTCGATGAGGCCGTAAAGGTTTTCGAGCGCGATCTCGGGTGCGTCGTGGAGATTGCGCATCCCGCATGGAGCGACCCCTTCGATGCGTTCTGGGCCATCGTCGCAATGGACACCGATCTCAAGGGCATGCGCGCGATGGTCGCCGAGCATGGCCATGAGATGTCGCCGCATCTCGTCGCGTTCCTCAATCACCCGTGGACTGCGGAGGACTTCACGAACGCCATGCTGACACGCAAGGCCGTCGTCAACAAGATGTGGCGGTTCATGAACAACTACGACCTGCTGCTCACGCCGACCCTGACTGTCCCGCCCTTCCCCATCCATTGCCAAGGTCCTGAAAAAACTGACGGACGCATGGTCGCGTCCACGCAGTGGCTCTCGTTCACCTATCCGATCAACCTGACCGGCCAGCCCGCGGCATCGGTTCCGGCGGGCTTCACGAAGGACGGGTTGCCGATCGGTTTGCAGATCGTCGGACGCCATCTCGACGATGCATTGGTGTTGCGTGCCTCGGCGGCCTTCGAGCAGGCGCGTCCGTGGCGCCACCAATGGCCTCCCCTGCTCAGGAACGCGGGTCTCTCACAGTGAATCCGGAGAAGGGGAACATCATGACCAAGACAACCGACCAACACTTGCTCGACGAAGAGTTCGAGCACCTGCCCGTCCCCCTGTCGCATCGCCACTCGCTGTCGTCCGTGGCTGCGGTATGGTTCGGCTTTCCGATGATCATCACGAATGCGGTGTTCGGTGGAGTCATCGCCTACAACCTCGGCTTCTCGCAGGCGCTTCTGGCGATCATGATCGGCAACGCCATCCTTCTGGCGTATGTCGGCGCATTGAGCTACATCGCCGGAAGCACCGGACGCAACTTCGCCCTTCAGGCCGAGCGCACCTTCGGCAAGAAAGGCTACGCGATCACATCCGGCTTTCTGGCGAGTGTGGTCGTGGGCTGGTACGCCTTCCAGACCGGCCTCACCGGAACGACGGTTCACGCATCCTACGGCTGGAACGAGACGGTGACGATCATCGCGGCAACGGTGCTCTATACCGGTGTGACGTTCATCGGCATTCGCGCACTCTCGATCGTCGGCATGATCGCCGCGCCAATGTATGTGATCCTCGGGATCGTGGCCCTCGTCCTGATCGGCTCCGAGCATTCGCTATCCGGGGTGTTCCACTACAACGGTCTTGGCGCAGGTAGCGCGATGTCGCTGGGTAGCGCGATAACGCTCGTCGTGGCGACCTTCGCCGATTCGGGCACGATGACGGCCGACTTTACGCGCTGGTCGAAGGACGGAAAAAGCGCAGTCTGGGCGATTCTTACCGCGTTCCCGGTGGCGAACGTCACTGCCCAGCTCTTCGGCATTCTGATCGTGTGTGCCGGCGCTGCCGTCGCTCCCGCTTCGAGCGGGGGTGATTTCATGCCTGTCCTGACAGGGCATGGCGGCGTTCTGTCCGTGATCGCGCTCGTTTTTGTCTTCGTCAATCTCGGATCGGTGTGCACGCATTGCCTGTACAACGGCGCTGTGGGCTGGGGTCGGATTTCCCGGAAGAAGATGCGAACGATGACGGTCGTGCTGGGCCTGTTGGGCGGGATTCTGGCCGTCGCTGGCGTGTGGAGCTTGTTCCTTGACTGGCTGAACCTGCTGGGCATCTTCGTGCCCCCGATCGGAGCAATCATTATTGTCGACCAGATCCTGGTCCGGCACTACTCCGATACACAGGCGGTGCCAGACTTCCGTGGCAGCGCCTTCCTGGCGTGGTTCGTTGCCGCTGTGATCGCGAGCCTTGTTCACTACCTGGCGCCCTCGTTCTCCGAGGCAGTCGCTGGAATGCTGGCGGGTGGAGTGCTCTACTTCGCATTGTCGCAGTGCGCGAATCACATCGTACGTCGACGCGAGAGTCGTGAGATGTCCGCGACATAGCAAAGAAAAGTCCGCCTATCGACGGCGCTGTGGTTGAAAGGTCGAAAGGCCGCATGAGGAGCGGCCTGCGATCAGACGACCGGCTGAGGAAACGACTGACCGGCCGGCGCCGATGCCATGCCGGCCATCGGCGCGTACCGCTTGCGACGCGGGCAGGGAACGTTACCGACGTTCGCCCGATCGGTTCACCCGTGCGGGTGTTTCGCTGTTCTACTTGCCCGCTCTTTCCGGGCGCCTTGGCTTCTGCCTCCGCGCTAAGCCAGTTATCGGCATCGCGCCGGTCTACGTAGACAAGCGCATTCGGAAACACCCGCTCACGGCCGACGCTCAAACCGCCCGAATGGCCGCCATGAATATGCGTGAGCAGGATCACGTCGATGTCTTCCGGACGATAACCGGACGTGCGCAGGTTCGCGACCAGCTGGCCGGACGTCGCGCCGAACAGCTCGCCGGCGCCCGTGTCGACCTGCATCCTGTGGGTGCCGGTGTCGATCAGAAAGCCGTTGATCGACAGTTCCACGGGAAGTGCCACGTGCGCCGCGGCATACGCGTCGCGGACCTCATCCGGCTTGCTCATGATTTTCGGCACGTTGCGCGGCGCGGTGCCGTCTGACAGGACTAGCTGCGCAATCCAGCCTGCGGAAGACGCCGCCCGAGCCCGTGGCGCATCTGACGCGGCCCATATCGCGGAAGTTGCAGCGATCATCGCTGCGGCGAAGACAGAGATGAGTTTCATGGCAATTTCCTCATACCCAGTTGCGGACCAAATTACGGTTCCGTTCGAGTCGGTCTTGACGATGTCGAGGCACGTGGCTTGTCGCGAGCGTGCGAACCGGGTGGAGCGGTTACCTCATGCGCGAGGCTCCGCCGTCCTGGCGTCATTGCTTCAGCGCATCGCGAACGGCATCGCTCGCCTGACGGATCGCGGCCTGCGCGGCGGGCACATCGTGGATCCCGTTCAGCAGGACGAAGTCGTGAATGATTCCGTTATAGCGGGTCGCCGTCACCTGCACGCCGGTTTCCTTCAGCTTGCGCGCGTACGCTTCGCCCTCGTCGCGCAGCGGGTCGTGTTCGGCGGTGCTGACGAGTGCCTGCGGCAGGCCGCGAAGCTGATCGAGCGTCGCGCGCATCGGCACCGCGTACGGGTTGCTGCGGGTCTTCTCGTCCGGCTACAGTTGCGTTTCGTTCCTGCTCTAGCCCACCCTCGCAAACGTTCTTGATCGTCGTGTAGTCATCGAGGCCATAACGCGAGCCTTCGCGCCCGTAGCCTGACTCTTTGACCCCGCCAAACGGCGCGGCCTCGCTCGATACAACACCCTCGTTCGCGCCCACGATCCTTCTGGTCTCCTGGCCTGTGCGATCCGGGCTGCATGACTGGGTTTTGGGGGCAGGTGCGCGGCGTAATGCCTTTCGCATGCCGTGTTGACTCGGTGGTCTGGACTTGCCGAGGTGGCTGCGGAATTCGTCTCGGGCAAGACAGATGCCGGATCTCTACTGAGCGATCCGCAATCAGACCTTGCGCAAATGGTCTTTTATGCTGATGTGCTGCCTTACTGGGTCAGCAGATAGTCGGCCCTTGATTACTGAAGACACGCCGTCTATGGTTCAAAGGCTATCGGGGTGAGCGCCGGCGCGCTGCGTGGACAAAGACCTCTGGACTCAACCAAGGATCGAACACTCATGGACGGATTGACCGAAAAGATTGCAGCCATCGTCGAAGAGGCGAACGAGGATGAAGCCTTTCGCCAGCAGTTACTCGACGAACCCCTGGCGTGTCTAAAAGCAAGGGGCTTGGATATATCCGATTCTTCTCTTCTGGAGATTTCATATACGGCCGGTTATGGCGTTTTCCTGGGCATTGATATACGCGCGCTCTCGGATGCACCCAGCCAGCAAAAAGAGCCAAGAGGAAAAGACATCAATTCAGATCATTTCCTGGATTGCCTGAATGTCAACTCACGCAATGGAATTCAGAATGAGCAAAATAAACAATCTTCGTGACTGGCTGGAATTCCTTGACCGCACCAAGCGTTTGATCTGCCTCGAAGGCAATATCGCGCTCGAATATGATGTTCTTCGATATATCGAGCATTTCGAAGGCAAGCAGGCCTGCTTTTTTTCGCGACCCGGAGGACATGAGGTACCGATTGCCGGAGGATTGCTCGGGCAGCGGCAATGGGTGGCTGAGTTGCTCGAGCTACCTGTCGATCAGATCCTGCCCGCATTTCAGAGGGCATTGAAAGCCCCATTGGAGTGGAATGTGGTCGAGCAGGATTCGGCTGCTGTCCACGAAGTGACGCACGACAAGGATATCGATTTAAAAAGGATCCTGCCCATCATTACCTGCCACGAACGCGATGGCGGCCCTTACATCACCAGCGGCCTCGTGCATGGACTGAATCTGGAAACAGGCAAGCAAAACCTCTCGATAAACCGTCTTCAAGTGCAAGGGCCTGACAGGCTGAGCATCCTGATGCTCCCGCGCGATCTGTTCGCTTATTATCAGGCCGCGGAAAAGCTGGATAAGGAATTGCCGGTTACCGTTACCATCGGCCACGATCCAGTGGTCGAATTGGCTTCGCAGGCCATTGCGCCGCGCGACGTGTGCGAACTGACCATTGCAGGCGCACTCAAACAGCGTCCGATCGATGTCGTAAAATCATACACCAACGATGTCCATATTCCTGCGGACGCCGAGATAGCGATCGAGGGGTTCATCATTCCACATAAACGCGTATTGGAAGGCCCATTTGGAGAGTTTCCAAAATACTACACCGGTCAGGACCTGCTTCCCTACATCAGGATTACCTGCATCACCCACCGCCGCAATCCGATTTATCGCGTCAACAATCCCTCCGGGATCGAGAACGTCATTATCGGCGGAATCCCCCGGGAGTCGTCCATTCTGGAGCGAATGCAGCTCAATTTTCCTAATGTACTGGATGTTCGCCTCACGGCGGGAGGGCTCGGACGTTTTCATTTGATCGTGAAAATAATAAAGAAGCAGTATGGCGAAGCAAAAAACGTTATCGCCTGTGCATTTGGCTGCCATTACGACATCAAACTGGTGACCGTCGTCGATGAAGACATCGATATCAACGACAGCGAGCAAATCGAATGGGCAATAGCAACCCGTTTTCAGGCTTCTCGCGATCTGGTCATCATCCAGCACGGTCTGGGTTCCAAGCTCGATCCTTCGGGAGACAAGCGCGGATTGAATGACAAGATGGGCCTGGACGCGACCAAATATCTGGGCGATGACGAACGATTTTATGTGTCTCGCATCCCGCCTAGCCTGGGCAACGTCTATGACCGGCTAGCGAAGGACAGTCAATCACTCGCCAGCTATTTGAGGTCGTAATGGGTACACGATGGGCGAGTTCGCCGGCACTTACATCCCTCCTTTGCGGTCGAGGAACGCCCGTCGCCTAGCCGTGCGCTGGGCCGCCACGCTTTTGCTGGTGTGGCGTGCCTGTACGGCGCGAACCGTGTCGGCTGTATGTATTCGGCCAAGCGGTTACCGAGCGCGGGCGTCGGCGTGCAGTACGTCCTGAAACCTCCTCACGGCATCGTTGCCAATATGGAGTTCGCGTTCGGAAAGGAGGACGACAAGGCCGTCCACTTCAAGATGGGATACGCATCCTAAGCCGATCGCGGTCTTCGGCCAGCTTCAATCGTCCCTGCTTCGCCGCTCAGCCGCAATTGCTTCGTTACCCCAGATCATCTATCAATCACTGATTTCAGCTGTGGCCAGATGACCCGGCGTGGAAGGACGCTTGCTTTCGAATTCCTTCGGAGAACGGCGAAAGAGTAAGCGTTGCGCGAGCACCGTCTAG
>NZ_JFHC01000067.1 GCF_000698595.1 Caballeronia glathei
TCCGGCAAGGCATTGCGCAGGTGGAGTTTGCCGGCCGATCCATGGAGCGCGCCCATCGTGAACGGCGCCGCAGTCGCGATGTGTCGGTTGACGACCGCAAGCCCGACCGCAACGTGATCCGCGCTTTGAGACATTTGCGTAATAGCACGCCTGCATCATTGTCAGCGAGCTGTTACGACACTGCAATCAGCGTCAAAGGAAGTTCTCGAAGGGCAGTTCATTTATCTGGTGGCTCTCTGGAAGAGCATGTCCGGCTGCAAAAAGTTCTGGGTTCGGCCAAGATCGGGCACTCGAACGAAAAGTTTCGAACGAATTTCAGCAGCCAGTCATTTACTTAGAAGCGTTCAGTCAGGAGTATTCAATACTGGAATGGAGCGCTCTCGGATAGTTTTGATCAAGTTCACGCGCCCGTGACGATGTCTCATCCGATGCGTATTCTCGCTCACGGGCCGGTTCACTCCAGTTCACGCAAGCTCTCGTGCAGGACTTCGACGCGCTGCAAATGACTGTTACTGCGTTCAAGCAAACGTTCCGCGACAAGCGAGCAAATCAGGTTGACCACTGCCGTCATGCCAACCTTGCTGTCGAACAGCATCAGGCCATCGGTATGGCATCGAATCACCCAGTGCGCCAGCCGCGCAGGTTTGCCTGCAATCACATCCGACATATACAGTACCGGCACGCCCGCCTCGGCCAGAGCAGTGGCAGCCAGGCCGACCGCCGGAACGCGGCGCCGCAAGCCAATGACGATCACAAGATCTTTCGCGTTCAGATCAGTAAGATATTCGCCGATGGTGTCGCCCGGCGCGGGCAATAACATCACATCCGAACGCACTTGAATCAGTTCGCGCCGGATCATCGTGGCAACAGTGTGGCTATGTCGATAGCCGATGATCGCCACTCGCCGCGCATGCGCGATTGCGTCGACCACCTCGCTTAGCACTTGCGTATCAAGCGAGCGGTACGTGTTCGCCAGGTTTTCGACTTCGTGCTGCAAATGGGCCTGGATCACGTCGTCGAGTTTCGAACCCGCCGTCTGGCGGCCCCGGTCCTGTAGATATAACGGCGAACCGCCGACCTGCGCCGCGCGCGCAATCGCGCGGGCATCGTCATAAGACGCATACCCCAATTTCTGAAAAAAGCGCGTCGCGGTCGCCTTCGACACTTGCGCGGTCGTCGCCAGTTCGGTAGCGGTTTGCATCGCCAGTTGTCCCGGTGCACTCAGAATCACGTCGGCAAGGCGCTGATCGATTTCAGACAGTTCGTCATAGCATTCCGCAATCCGACTTTCGATCGACGGTGGAGATCGCTTCCCTTTTTTTGTTGGAACGTTTGACATTTCGGCCCGTGGATAAATTGACTGCCCGTGATGATGCGATGCCAGCACCGGCAACGTGCATCCGTGCTTCCCTGCACCTGACAGGTGCAGCGCGGCGCCGTCTCGCATTGACTTCATTATAGGTCCGGCATCGGAAACGTGAAATCTGTGTTTCTCTCAAACCCATTCAGGAACATATGTTTTATTGGATCTAGTCTGGAAACATTCGTTTCACTGCTAGCGCTGGTATGGATCATGCATTGCATCCGGCATCGTCCACCTGTCAACGGGAGTTACACCGATGTCGAAGCGCCGCCTCTCCAGCATTGCCCTCGCCGCGTTGTTGCCGTTTGCCGCGTTGATTCACTCGGTCGCTGCCAGCGCCGATACGCTTGACGACATCAAGAGTCGCGGCACGATGACGGTTGGCATCGACCCCACTTTCGCGCCATACGAATACACCGACGCCAACAACAACATCGTCGGCTTCGATCCGGCCATCCTGGCGGCCGTCGCGAAACATCTCGGCGTGAAGATCGAGTATCAGCGCATGGCGTTCAGTGGCATCATTCCCGGCCTGCTCGCACATTCGTTCGATATCGAAGGTTCGGCGCTGAACGTGACCGCCGAACGCGCGAAGCGTCTCGCATACGTAGTCCCGACTAGCAAGACAGTCAACGGCGCGCTCGTACGCGCCGATTTCAAGAAGATTCCGGCGAACGCCACCGTCGAATCACTCGCGGGCCTGACCGCCGCGGTCAAGAGCGCGAGCGCGCCCGAGCAGATCCTCAAGCAGTTCAACGAAACGCTGAAGGCCAAGGGTCTCGCGCCGATCAAGCTGATCAGCGTGGACAGCGTGGATCAGACTGTGGCGGCATTGATGACGGGTCGCGCCGATTTCGTGTTCGACGATATGACCGTGCTCGCGGGCGTTATCAAACAGAACCCTGGCAAGCTCAAATCGACCGATGAACTCGGCCCGTCGCAATGGATCGCGTGGGCAACGCGCCCGGACGATACGCGTCTCAACAAGGCGATCAGTGACCAGATCATCGCAATGAAGAAGTCAGGCGAACTCGCACGCCTGCAAAAGGACAATCTCGGCGTGAGCTTCGATACACCGACGTCCGGCTTCATTCCCCAGTAATGAACGCGAGCATGCCAAGTCAAATGACAGATCCAGTGCAGACTCTCACCGTCAAGGCGGGACGTGGCCGTACCTTCGAAGTGAAGGCCGGCCAACGATTGACGATCATCGATGTCGAAGGCCAGCAGGCGGCCGATTTCGTCGCGGTCGCCGCGTCGAACCATACCGAGAAACTGTCGCCCACCCATACGCGGCGCCAGCTTCGCACGCTGTTTTTCAATGTCGGCGACGCGCTGTATTCGTCGTTGGGACGGCCGCTGTTGCGGGTCGTCGAGGACACCGTCGGTGTTCACGATGCCAACGTACCCGCTTGCGACGACACGCGTTTCACGGTCGATTTCAACGTGATCGGGCATCGCAACTGTCTCGACAACATGCACGCAGGTCTCGCGTTGTACGGACTGTCGCCGTTCGACGTGCCCGAGCCGTTCAATCTGTTCCAGAACGGCCCGGTCACCGCCGACTGCCGGATGCAGGTCACCGATCCGACCAGCAGGCCGGGCGATCACATCACCTTCGATGTGCTCGTAGACCTGGTGTGCGCGGTGTCGTCGTGTCCGCAGGACATCATTCCCGGCAATGGCCTCAAGGTCACCGATATCGCCATTTCCATCCTTCCCGCGATGCCTGTCGCCGCCTGAACGGACTCATCCATGCTGCTTCTCAAAGAACCGCCTTCACGCGCCGCGCTGCCGCCGCAAACCATCGCCGTGCCTGCTGGCGAAAGCCGAGCCATTGAAGTCAAGGCCGGCCAGATCCTGCGCATCGAAGCGAAAGAACCAGGCGCGGTCGCGTCGATGTTCGGCTTCAGCCGGGTCAATGCCGACGTCTACATGTCGGTCCATCACACCCGTGTCTTCAGCAATTCGTACGTGTTGCAGGCGGGCATGCGGATCGTCAGCAACCGCCGTCGCGCGATGATGGTGCTGGGCAAGGATTCGAGCGGCAAGCACGATCTGTTGCTGCCTGCCTCGACGAACGCGTATCTCGCCGAACAGGGCTACGTGGGACAGACCGGCTGCGTCGAATCGGTCGGCGCGGTGATCGACACGCTCGGCCTCAGACCACCGAAAATGCCTGATCCGATCAACCTGTTCATGCACGTCGCGCTCCATCGGGACGGCCGTATCGAGCCGCTGCCGAACACCACGCGCACAGGCGATTTCGTCGCGTGCCGCGTCGTGACGGATATGGTGTTCATCGTGTCGGCGTGTTGCGCCGGGATTGCGGGTAACGATACGCCCGGCGCACTCGAACTCTCGACGGCAGAAGAACTCGACGAACTCTGATTCCGGGAAAACGCCGCAATGGGCTTCGACCCGCAAGTGATCCATAGCCTGCCGACGTTGATCGACGGCTGGTTGCTGACCGTGGAACTGACGCTGCTCGGCGCGACGGGCAGTCTCGCGTTCGGCCATCTCGCACTGGCGATGCAATTGACGCGTATCGCGCCGTTGCGCTGGGTCGCGCGCCTCTACATCAGCTTCATGCGTGGCACGCCGGCGCTCGTGCAACTGTTCATGCTGTTTTTCGCATTGCCGCTGATCGGACTGGGCGGACGTCCGATGCTAGCCGCCGCGATAGCCCTCGGCCTGAACAGCGGCGCGTACACGGCGGAAATCCTGCGAGGCAATCTGTGCGTGGTCACGGCCGGTCAGTATGAAGCGGCGATTGCGCTCGGCATGGCGCCGTGGCGCATCGTGTTGCGGATTGCGTTGCCGCAGATGCTGAAGGCGAGCCTGCCTGCGCTCATCAACGAATTCACGATCCTGTTGAAAACCACGCCGCTGGCGTCGGTCGTGGCCGTCACTGAACTCACGTATGCGGGACAAATGGTGATCGCGCGCACCTACACGTCGACGCAAGTGATGTTGCTCGTCAGCGTTGGCTATCTGGCGGTCGCGCTACCGGTCATCTACGCCGCGCGACGCATACAGCGTGCACCGCGCGTGCCGCGCGCCTCACGCATTGCAACCGGAGCCACTCGATGACGTTCGACCTCGGCGTTCTGTCGGCCTATTGGCTCGAACTCCTGCAAGGACTCGGCGGAACGATCTGGCTATGCGCGACTGGCGCAGTGTTGTCGGGCGTGCTCGGCGTCTTGCTGACCGTCGGTCAGCGTCGCGGCGCTCCGTGGCTCGTCGCGCTGATTCGCGGCTATACGGCGTTGACGCTCGGTTTACCCTTGCTCGTGCTGCTTTATGTGACGTTCTTTGTCTTGCCGGACTTCGGCGTGCTGTTGCCTGCTCCGCTGGTCGGCACCGTGACGCTCGCGATCTATTACGGCCCTTATGTCGCGGAAGTGATTCAGGCAGCTGCCGCCGCCGTGCCCGCGGGGACCGTCGAAGCGGGTGTTGCGATTGGCATGTCGCCGGCTGCAATCGCGCGCCGCATCATCGCGCCGCAAGCGTTGCCATTGCTGCTGCCGACGCTGACCGGGTTGCTGATCGGTCTGATCAAGGATTCCGCGCTGCTGTCCGTGATCTCGGTGCACGAGTTCATGTTCGCCGCGAAGGCCGTCGTGTCGGACACGTACGCGCCACTCGAAGTCTATTTCGTCATCGCAATGGTCTACTGGGCCGCGACGTCCGTCATCCACCTCTCGACCCGTCATTGGGAGCGCCGCCTCGGCCGCGCCCAGCGGGTCGCCCAGACCCGGTGAACAGCATGAACTTATCCGGCAATGCGACGCCCATTGCGTTGAAGGCAAGCGGCATCGTCAAGTCGTTCGGTGCCAATCGCATTCTGGACGCCGTCGATCTGACAGTCGCGCGCGGCGAAACGGTTTGCATACTCGGCCCATCCGGCTCCGGCAAATCGACGCTGCTGCGTTGCCTGAACTGGCTCTCTCCGCCCGACGAAGGTGCGATCTGGATCGGCGACGAGCGAATTGGCTTACGCGAGAACGCAAACGGCTCGACGAGCCCACGCCCCGACCGCGAGACACGCGCGCAGCGCAGCCGGATCGGCATGGTGTTTCAAAGCTTCAATCTATGGCCGCACATGACCGTGCTCGAAAACGTGATGGAAGGCCTGCTTTCGGTCAAGCGGATGAACCGCCTTGCCGCCAGCGATCTCGCGGTCGAAGCGCTGCGGCAAGTGGGTTTGGGCGGCAAGCATACATCGATGCCCGCGAACCTGTCGGGCGGACAGCAGCAACGCGTGGGCATCGCGCGCACGCTAGCGATGGCGCCGGAAGTAATCCTCTTTGACGAGCCGACCAGCGCGCTCGACCCGGAACTGGTCGGCGAAGTGCTCGCGGTGATGCGCGGCCTCGCCGCGAACGACACGACGATGATCGTCGTCACGCATGAGATCGGCTTTGCGCGTGATGTCGCCGACCGCGTGATCTTTATGGACAGCGGACGCATCGTTGAACAGGGGCCACCTGCACAGGTGCTCGACGCGCCGTCGTCACCCCGTCTCCAGCAATTTCTCTACCGCTTTGCACCGGAACCTACACGCTCATGAGCTACACGAATCAACCCACATCGACCGTTCCCGCCGGCCACGGTAAAGCCGTTCGACTGAAAGCCGGCCAGGCCGTGCGCGTCATCAATACGCACGGCACCCAGGTGGTGGATTGCTGGGCCTGGAATGCGTACGACCTGAACGAATACATGTGCATGGAGACCACGCGCGTGTGGAACCAGCGGCTCAACCCGATCGTCGGCGACAGCTTCGTGACTAATCAGCGTCATCCGGTGCTGACTGTAGTCGAAGACACGACACCTGGCGTCCACGACACGTTCATGGCGGCCTGCGATCGCAAACGCTATGAACTGCTCGGCGTGCGCGGCTATCACCGTAACTGTTGCGACAACATGTTCGAAGGCATGTTCGAGCTCGGCGTCACGCCGCCGCGCCAGAACTTCGCGTCGTTCAACATCTTCATGAATATTCGCGTGCAGCCCGACGGCATCACGCTGCATACGTTGCCCACAGTGACGAAGCCCGGCGAGTACATAACGTTGCGCGCGGAAATGGATTGCTTCGTGGCGTTTTCCGCCTGTCCGCAAGACATCGTCAAGATCCAGGGGCAACGCGACAACACACCGAAGCCCGTGGAAATCGCGGTGCTCGACGACTTCGAGTCGGACCTGCAAGGCACACAATCGTGGGTGCCGGTCGCCTGAGCGTCCCAGTTCATTAACCAATCACTTCGCGTAAATACACATGGCAATGCCCACTTTCGATCCCGACGCGCCCGCCTTCGCGCGCACGGGCATCAACCTCGCGGACCCGCGACTTGGCGCGCGGGCTGTACTCACCAGCGACGATTTCTTTGCGCCGATGGCGCGGATCCTTGACCCGGAACCGGCCGTCTTCATTCCCGGCAAATACGACGACAACGGCAAATGGATGGACGGCTGGGAATCACGCCGCAAGCGCGTGGCGGGCCACGATTTTTGCATCGTCAAACTGGGCGTGGCGGGCGAATTGGTGGGCGTCGATATCGACACAAGCCATTTCACCGGAAACTTTCCGCCAGCTGCGTCGATCGACGCGTGCCGTTGCGACAGCGACGTTCCGCCCGCCGACGCACGATGGACTGAAGTGCTGCCGGCGATCGTGCTCAAGGGCAACGCACATCACTATCACGCAATCGATCCGGCGACGCGAGGGGCTTACACGCACGTACGCCTCAATATCTATCCGGACGGCGGCGTGGCGCGTTTGCGCGTGTTCGGCCGGCCGCGTCGAGAACTCGCGCCGGGCGGCGAACTCGATCTCGCGTCCGCGATCAACGGTGCGCGAATCGTCGCCGCGAACAACCAGCATTACGGTTTAGCGTCGAATCTGCTGCTGCCGATGCGCGCGGCCAACATGGGCGAAGGCTGGGAAACCCGGCGACGTCGCGAACCGGGTTGCGACTGGTGCATCGTCGAACTGGCGACGCCCGGTGAAATCAGTCAGGTCAGGGTCGACACCGCGCATTTCAAGGGGAATTTTGCGGACCGATGCTCGCTACAAGGCGCGTTCGTCAGCGCGGGAACGGACGAGTCCGTGATTACGCAATCGATGTTCTGGCAGGTGCTGCTCGACGAGCAGAAGCTGGAGATGGACAGGGTACATACGTTTGCGCCGACCCGGAGCATGTCTGTCACGCATGTGCGGTTCAACATATTGCCGGATGGTGGCGTGTCGCGGCTGAATCTAATGGGTCGTGCCTTGATTTGATCCAAGGCAAGCCTTCGCCTGCATTGATCACGCAGTTTTCTCATGAGACCTCGCGGCTCATGCACAGCGATCGAGTGGCCGCTATGCTCTCGTTGCTGCCGGTCGAGGCGTTGCGGTTCCAAGGGCGGGTATTGTTAAGCGTTGTTCGACGCCTGCCCATGTCTGCCGCCGCGTGAGCATACGACGACGCATGCGGGCAGGCGTTGGACAACGCTTAACAGAGTGTGAGTTCGCTGATGCGGGAAGCTGACGTCCAGCTGCTCGACCGCTAACGTCAGCAATCCGCCGCATCGCTGACATAGTACCCAGCGCATCTCAATGTCGGCATTGGCCGAACTGCTCGTGTTCGCGATGCCCATAACGGGAGGCAATTTGCGCTCGCTCGAATAAAAACACCGGTCTAGCGCAAAGTACGTTTTTGGAGGCGGCAGTGCGCTTTCTATACATATAACGCCCACTTCCGACCTTTCCGAGCGTACGATCAAGGGGTGATAGCAGACGAATTTCGTCGATTGGCTCTAGGACAATCCTTTGCGTATGCTTGGACTGGTGTTTGACTAACTTCTCGGCTCTGTCAAGGCGAATAGCGGACCGAAGTGAGAGCCACGCAGATGGAAGGAAGACTAGCAGCGTGACCCCCGTTGCGAAGAGCATATCACCGGGATTGTGAAAGAAAATCCGTGAAAAGACGAAGGGAAAGAAGCCCAAAAAGGAGAGGACCGCGTACGCGGCTACAAACCAATATTTCCGAACACGCCGCGCAACGATAGATTGATATTTCTCTTTGAATTGAACTTGCAGATTTCCCTGCTGCGGCAAGTGTCGCAGATATCCGCGACCGAGAGTGTAATCCCTGAGCGCACGTGACGCGCCTCGAAGGGAAAGTAAGTATTCGATCTCGTCCGCGCTTAGCCTCGCGTCACCCGCTATCGCTTGATAGCCCTTTTCGCGCATAAACGGATGCATCGCAGGAATCTTCTCTTGGTCGAGCAGAAATTCCTTCGCGAAACGATACTCCTCTCGCATCCTACCGGGTTGACTTGTCAAAAGGTCGTAGATGAGCCGGCCGGCTCCTACAACGCCAATCAGGAAGCTTCCCACCTTAATCGCGATTTCGATGTCCACGAGTGTGCTAAAAGCGTTTCAACACACCGACTATCGGCAACGTCAGGAGAAACTTTAGGATTTTGCACACGGGGGCAACGCACTTACCATGAAGCGGCGGCAGCGCGCCCTATTGCAGACGTAGTGTCGTGTTGGATTCAACGTCGGCAAAGGCCGAAATGCTCGCGTTGAGCATTGGCGGGTTTAAGATGCGGATTCAACCGGTCGATGCAACAAATGGAAGCTGCGTGAGCAGCGGGAGTGTTGCCGACTAGAAGCGCGTTGGTTCACGAGTGCCTCCGAGAGCTGCGACTCAATCGTCACCGTCGCGCGTTCCCCATTGACCGGTGTATGGGTTCTGATTCCCGCGCGGCGACCGGTTATCGTTCCGTGTGGTGTTTGGATTCGTCCGATAGTGGCCTTCGACCTCAGGTCGGCGTCGTATGTGGGGACGAGTCGAGTGCCGTTCCCGCCGCGGGAAACAGCCAACACCAAGTGGTGCCCCAAAAGCATTTTTTGCGCGGACTCGGGAGGTATCGGCAGCAGCACCGCGGGCGACATCGGGCGGCGAGGCCTGATGGCGCGGCTGGATTTTCATGTGGCGCTGCGCGGCGTAGGCGGACATCGGAAAAACGGAGCGGGCGGGTTGCAAGCCGCGGCTGGCGGGCCGTAGCTTAACGCAGGCCCCTTTCGAATCGCCTCGAAGGCTCGCTGCCTTTGCCGCGTCCGCACGCTCGCACTTGATGTCGACTTGCCCAAACGGGCGGTTCGCTGCACCCGAATACCACACGTCGGCAACGACCACGGCCTGTCGCTTTGAGTGACCTTTACTCACAATACACTGCATTAATATCCATTGAGGCTCCCTTATGCGTCTCTCATAATGGCTTCGGACATTGATTCGATTACATTGACAAAGGGACTCGCGGCAACCTGGCAAGGTGAAGGACGGCTTGCGTCCGAATACAACTTGGAGACAACGTGGAGCAGACGATCGGAAGCGGCGCGGGCCGTGTGGCAGTCGTGACTGGCGGCGCAATGGGCATCGGCGCGGATACGGCGGAGCAGCTTGGCAGACGCGGACATCACGTGGTGCTGGCCGACCAAAACAAGGGTAGCGCCGACGAAACCGCCGCGCGCCTCTCGGCGGCGGGACTGTCGGTGTCCGCCGTTCAGATGGACGTGGGCCAAGCCGAATCGATTGCCACGGGGTTCGAATCGATCGCGAAAGAGCACGGGCGCTGCGACGTGCTCGTCAACGGCGCTGGCATCGCGAAACTAATTCCCTTTATCGACTATCCGCTCGACGCCTTTCTCAACACGATGCAGGTGAATGTCACCGGGGCGCTCCTGTGCGCACAGCACGCGGCCCGGCTAATGGTGAAGAACCGCTGGGGCCGAATAATTAACATCGCGTCGGTCGCTGGCATGCGCGCGGTCGGCAAGGGCCGAACGGCGTACGGCACGTCAAAAGGCGCCGTGATCGCGCTAACGCGGCAGATGGCAGTCGAGTTGTGCGACTACGGCATCACCGCGAACGCGGTCGCGCCAGGTCCCGTCGATACGCCGATGACCAGGGCGCTGCACAGCGACGAGTTCCGTGAAGAGTATTCGCGCGCGATTCCGATGCGCCGCTACGGCACAACCTCGGAGATCGCCGCCGCAATCTGCTATCTCGCATCGGACGAAGCGGCGTACACCAATGGTGTGGTACTGCCGGTCGACGGCGGCTTCCTGTCGTGGGGCGCGGGCGCGGTTTGAGCGTGACGCCAGAGTGGACGAAAAACGAAGCAGGATCGTTGAGCGAAAGCGCCGTCCGAAGGCTCGCGCATTTGGACAACAAGACGCTCAGCGCCGGCCCGCCGCACCGAGCATCAGGATGCGCTGCGCCATCCGCAGGTTCGCGTAGTCGATCATCTTGCCGTCGACGGACACCGCACCCCGTCCGGTGGCTTCCGCCTGCAGCATCGCGTCGACGACGCGGGCCGCGAATGCGAGATCTTCCCCCGACGGGGTGAAGGCGTCGCGCGTCGCATCAATCTGCGAAGGGTGAATCACTTGCTTGCCGTCGAAACCGAGTGCCGCCGCTTTTTCCGCCCATGCGCGTGTAAGCGTCAGATCGCGATACGTGCCGCAGGGTCCGTCGATCGCGCGCAGTCCGAACGCGCGCGCGGCGACCAGCACGCGCATCATCGGGTAGGCGAAGAGGTCGAGCGGCGTTTCGACGTAACGCGCGCCGGTCGAGAGCGAAGTTTGTCGGTAACCGTCCGGCGAGCCGCCTATCTCCGCGCTGCGCGCGCCGATCGAACCGGCGAAATCGCCGACGCCCAGATGCAGCGCCGCGACGCGTGCGCTGCTTTGAGCAAGCGATTCGACCATCACGAGGCCGAGCGCGGTCTCGATCAGCAGATCGATTGCGAGCGGCGCACGGCGCGTGTTGCCTTCGGCCGTGTGCACAGCGCGCGCGATCGCCTCGATGTGCTCGGGACGCTCTGCCTTGGGCACGATGATCGAATCGAGACGCGCGAGCGGCGCGAGCTCGCGGATCTCTTCTTCGATGAATCGGCTGCCGTATGCATTCACGCGCACTAACACCGTCTTGTCGCCCCAGTCGAGCTCCTGCAGCGCGCTGCTGGCGCCCTGCAGCGCATCGGCTTTTTCTGTTTCGGGCACCGCGTCTTCGAGGTCGAGAAAAATGGCATCGGCCGTCGAGCGCGCCGCCGATTCCACCATCCGCCGCCGGTTCGCGGGCACCGCGAGCACGGTGCGCGTCAGTCTGTAGCCGCGCTGGTCGCTCTCTCTCATGCGGCACTCCGCTTGGGCAAGTCCGTCAGGCCGAGTTCGTCGAGCACACGTTGCGTATGTTCGCCGACGGCTGGCACGGGGTTCATCACCGGTTCGACGCCGGGAATGGTAATGGCAGGCACGAACATGGTCAGCGGACCCGTGGGCGAGTCGACTTCGCGCGTGCGCCTGCGCGTATGGACCTGCGGATGCTTGACGAACTCCTCGACCGAATTCATGCGCGCGTTGGCGATCGAAGCACTGTCGAGACGCGCGAGGACTTCGTCGCTCGTCCAAACCGCGAAGCGCGCTTCGATCAGCGCTTCGAGCGCGTCGCGATTCGCGAGGCGTTGCGGATTGCTGTCGAAGCGCGCTTCGCTGGCGATGGACCGGTCGCCGAGCACGACGTCGCAGAACGACATCCACTCGCGCTGGTTCTGAATGCCGAAAAAGATGCTGCGGCCGTCGCCGGTGCGAAAGGGTCCATACGGCGCGATGGTCGCGTGACGCATGCCGTTGCGCTTGAGCGGCTCGCCGCTGCCGCTCACGTAGTAAGCGGGATAG
The DNA here is from genome assembly GCF_000698595.1 of Caballeronia glathei. Lineage (GTDB taxonomy): Bacteria > Pseudomonadota > Gammaproteobacteria > Burkholderiales > Burkholderiaceae > Caballeronia > Caballeronia glathei. Next base: position 12,099 of record NZ_JFHC01000067.1, read on the forward strand.
CTCATCCACTCGGTCATCGAGTCGAACAGCGACACCTCGAACGCGGTGCCCTTGCCAGTGCGCTCGCGATGATAGAGCGCCATCAGGATACCGTTGAGCGCGTACATGCCGGTGGCGATGTCGGCGATCGCAAGGCCGCATTTGGCAGGTTCCGCTTCGCTGCCGTTGATTGCAAGAAAGCCGGATTCGCATTGCACGAGAAGGTCATAGGCTTTCTTGCTGCTGTACGGTCCGCCGCTGCCGTAGCCGGAAATATCGCAGGCGACCAGGCGCGGAAAGCGCGCAACGAGCGACCTGGCATCGAGCCCAAGCCTCGCGGCGGCGCCGGGGGCGAGATTCTGCACGAACACGTCGGCGTTCTCGAGCAGCGCGTTCAGAGCGGCCGCGCCGTCCGCGCTCTTGATGTCGAGCGCGACGCTTTCCTTCGAGCGGTTGGTCCAGACGAACTGGCTCGACATTCCGTTCATCACGGTGTCGTAGTCGCGGCAGAAATCGCCGTTGCCGGGCCGTTCGATCTTGATGATGCGGGCGCCCCAGTCGGCGAGATGGCGCGATGCGAGCGGCGCGGCGATGGCCTGTTCGAGCGACACCACGGTGAGGCCCGAAAGCGGAAGGGACATGCGTTGTCTCCTGAATGTGCGGGTCACGATAGCGGCGGTTCTCCCGCCGTCCAGAAAATCGTAGCGCGCCTGACGCGTCAGGAGGAAATACTCTTTGGAACTATGGGATATAGGCGAGCCCAATACCCCGGCCGCACGTCAGTTCGAATCGGCGCCGAGCGCCGGCGCCATTTCGGCGACGAGTTGCTTCATGCAGTCTTGCACGGCACGCGATGCGGCGGTCTGCGGCACGGCGTTGAGCCGGCACAGGGCGACCGAGCGCTCCAGCGTCGGCTTGACGAGGTAGCGCGTGAGCAGATCCTTGTGCGCTTTGCCGCGGCCGAGAAAGCCGGACAGGATGGTGGCCGCTTCGCCGCGCCGCGCGAGTTCGAGCATGGTCGGCAGCGAGTCAATATCGGCGACCACGTTCAGGTCCAGGCCGGCGCTGTCGAACGCGCGCTCGACGAGCAGGCGCAAGCCATGGGACTTACCCGGGAGCACCAGCGGCACGCCGGAGAGCAGTTCGAGCGGCACGGTCTTCGCGCGCGGATTGCCGACCCATGCCGCGCCGTGGACGGAGAGGCGCTCGTTGAACAGCGGAATCACCGACACGCCGCGCGTCTCGGTCTCGCGAAACAGTACGGCGATGTCGAGCCGGCCGTTCGCGAGGAGTTCGTTCAGATAGCCGCTCATGCTCTCGAAGATCTGCAGCTGGATGCCGGGATAGGTGGCGCGCATGCGCTCGAACAGCGGCACCGCGAGCACCGACGCGACGCTGGTCGGCAAGCCTACCGCCACCTGGCCGGACAGCGCGTGCTCACCGCGTTTGACGTCGCCTCGCATCTGCGCGAGCTGCTTGATGATCGACTGCGCATGCCGGTACAGCGTGACGCCCGCTTCGGTCGGCGCGACCCCGGAATAGCTGCGCATCAGGAGCGGCACACCAAGGTCGCTTTCCATCTCGGCGATCTGCTGGCTCAGCGACGGCTGCGAGATCGACAGCGCGAGCGCGGCCTTGGACAGGCTGCCCGCGTCGACGCAGGCTACGAAATAACGCATCTGGCGGATGTCCATCGCACGGTCCCCTCAGGAGGCGGCCATTGGTGAAAACCGCCGGCTATAGGTACGAATTATACCCTCTATTGCCAATTCGTATTTGTAGCAGGTCCGGCGATCTCCCTATACTTTTTTCAACTGAGCCGCTCTTCAAGAATCGCCAACTGCTACGTCAAACAGGAGACACAGCATGCCTTCGGAGGTCAGGACCATTTTCATCGGCGGCGAGTGGAGCGCCGCTCAATCTCACGACTCGCTCGAGGTGCGCTCGCCGACCGACGGCGAAGTATTCGGCGCGATTTCGCGCGGCGGCAAGCCGGAGATCGAGCGCGCAGTCGACGCAGCGCGCGCGGCACTCGCCGGACCGTGGAGCACGACGGCCGGATTCGAGCGCGGCCGCATCATGAGCAAGCTATCCGCGCTGATCCTCGACCATCTCGAGGAGCTTGCGCAACTCGAAGCGCGCGACACCGGCAAGCCGATCACGCAGGCGCGCACCGACATTCGCGCCACCGCGCGCTACTTCGAGTTCTACGCGGGCGCAGCGGACAAGGTTCTCGGCGATGTGCTGCCGTTTCTCGACGGCTATCAGGTCACCGTGCAACGTGAGCCGCGCGGCGTGTGCGGCCTCATCATTCCGTGGAACTATCCGGCGTCGATGTTCGGCCGCACGATCGGCCCTGCCCTCGCGACCGGCAACACTGTCGTGCTGAAGCCTGCCGAGGACGCGAGCATGAGTTGCGCGCGCCTCACTGCCCTCGCGCACGAGGCTGGTTTACCCGCGGGGGTCATCAACCTCGTCACCGGGCTCGGCGAGGAAGCGGGCGCGGCGCTGTCGCAGCATCCGGATGTCGACTTCCTGTCGTTCACCGGCTCGCCGGAAGTCGGCACGCTGATCCAGACTGCGGCGGCAAGGAATCACGTGCCATGCGTGCTCGAACTTGGCGGCAAGTCGCCGCAGATCGTCTTCGACGATGCGGATTTCGAACGCGCCGCGCAGACCATCGTCGGAGTGATCACGCAAAACGCGGGACAGACGTGTTCAGCGGGCAGCCGCGTGCTGGTGCAGCGCTCGGCGTACGACCGCTTCGTCGGCATGCTGAAGGCGAGGATGTCGGCGGTGCGGGTGGGCGCGCCCGAGGCCGATCTCGAATGTGGTCCGGTGATCAACCGCACGCAGGCGCAGAAGGTCCAGGGTTTCCTCGATCGCGCGCGCGGCGACGGCATCGACGTGATCGCGCAGGGTTCGCTCGACAGGAGCGCGGTAAGAACGGGCTATTTCGTGTTGCCGACGCTGTTCGGCCCAGTGCCGACCACGCATGAGCTCGCGCAAGACGAGGTGTTCGGCCCGGTACTCGCTGCGATTCCGTTCGAGGACGAGGCCGAAGCGATCGCGATCGCCAACGGCACCGCGTACGGCCTCGTCGCGGGTCTGTGGACGGAGAACGGCGCGCGCCAGATGCGCGTCGCGAAGAAGCTGCGCGTGGGTCAGGTGTTCGTCAACAACTACGGCGCGGGCGGAGGGATCGAATTGCCCTTCGGCGGCGTCAAGCGCAGCGGTCATGGCCGAGAAAAGGGTCTGGAGGCGCTGAAGGAATACACCGTGGCGAAGACGGTCGTGCTGCGTCACGGCTGATGCCATGCGCGACGCCATGTCGACAAGAGAACCAGGAGATAACCTGCATGACCGCCGTTCCAGAGTTTTCCCGCGCAGCCGTGCTGCGCGAATTCAAGGCGCCGCTCAAGATCGAGGAGGTGCCGGTGCCGCGCGAGCCCGAGCCGAACGCGGCGCTCGTGAAGATCGAGATGTGCTCGATCTGCGGCACCGACGTACACCTGTGGCAGGGATCGCTGTCGCTGAAGGTGAATCTGCCCGTGATCATCGGCCATGAGATGGTCGGGCGCGTGGTGCGCGCCGGCGCGGGCGTGACCACCGATTCGGTCGGCACGCCGCTCAAGGTCGGCGACCGCGTCGTCTACACGCACACGTCGTGCGGCGGCTGCTACTTCTGCACGACCGCGCGCAAGCCTACGCTGTGCACGAACCGCCGCGCGTACATGTACGAGAACATCGAGGAATCGCCCTATCTGCTGGGCGGCTTCTCGCAGTATGGCTACATCCTGCCGCAAGCGGGCCGCCTGCGCGTGCCCGATTCGGTGCCGAACGAACTCGCGAGCCTGTCGAGCTGTGCGTTGCGCTCCGTGATGAATGCGTTCTCGCAGATCGGGGAAATCGAGCCCACGGAGACGGTGCTCATCCAGGGCGCAGGCCCGCTTGGTCTGCTCGCGACCGCCAACGCGCGCGTGCGCGGCGCGAAGAAGATCATCGTGATCGGCTCCCCCGCGCCGCGTCTTTCGATGGCCGAGCGCTTCGGCGCAGACGTATGCATCCCGGTGGAAGGCACGACGGCGGCCGAGCGGCTGGAGAGGGTGCTCGCGCATACAGAAGGGCGCGGCGCCGACATCGTGATGGAGTTCACCGGCGTACCGGCGGCGTTCGCCGAAGGGCTCGCGCTCGCGCGCAAGGGTGGCCGCTATCTGGTGGTCGGCCAGCTCGGCGAGGCATCGACGACGATGGCGCCGTCGATGATCGTCAAGAAAAATCTCCAGGTGATCGGCTCGTTTTCGGGCGATGCGCGCAGCTATTCGCTCGCGCTGCAATTCCTCGACAAGCACCAGCATGCGTTTCCGTTCCACGAGATGATCACGGGGCGCTACACGCTCGACCAGGTGAACATAGCGATGGAGCGCATGAGGAATTTCGAGGAGGTGAAGCCGGTCATCTCGGTCGACTGAAGCAGTTTCGCAGCAGTGACGTAGCACGTACGCCGGCTCGAGCCGGCAACCCTAAAAAAAGCCGCTTCCGACGCGACACCATCGCCGGATGGATGACTGGCAAATTACATACAGGAGACAACCATGAAACTAGATCGTCGCAGCTTCCTCGTCACGAGCGCAGGAACCGTTGCAGTCGCCGCCTCGGGCATGATGGGCGCGCCGTGGATCAGGCGCGCGCAGGCGGCGGAATTCAGCTACAAGGTCGGCACCGATCTGCCGGCGTCGCATCCGCTGAACGTGCGGATCCAGCAAGCGGCCGACGCGATCAAGAAGGAGACGGATGGCCGCATGGAAATCCGCGTGTTCGCCAACAACCAGCTCGGCGGCGATCCGGACATGTTCGCGCAACTGCGCGCGGGGGCGCTCGAGTTCTTCACGCTCTCGGGAGCGAATGCGCTGTCGTCACTCGTGCCGAAAACGGCCATCACGGGCGTGGGCTTCGCATTCAAGGACTATAACCAGGTGTTCGCCGCGCTCGACGGCGAACTGGGCGTGCATCTGCGCGGGCTCATCACCAAGGCAGGGCTCGTGGTGCAGGACAAGGTCTGGGACAACGGCTTCCGGCAGATCACGACCAGCACGAAGGCGATCCGCACGCCGGCCGATCTGCAGGGCGTGAAGATCCGCGTACCTCCGGGCCGCCTGTGGATCTCGCTGTTCCGCGCACTGTCGGCTGCACCGACGTCGATCAGTTTCAACGAGGTGTATTCGTCGTTGCAGACCAGGGTGGTGGAGGGCCAGGAAAACGCGCTCGCCGTGGTGGATACGGCTAAGCTCTACGAAGTGCAGAAATACTGTTCCATGACGAGCCACATGTGGGACGGCTTCTGGTTTCTCGGTAATCGCGCGGCCTGGGAGAAGCTGCCCGCGAACGTGCGCGACGTGGTCTCGAAGCATCTGAACTCGTACGCGATGCAGCAGCGCAAGGACGTCGCGCAGCTCAATGCGTCGTTGCAGAAGACGCTCGAAGGTAAGGGCCTGCAGTTCGACTCGCCCGACATGACCGGTTTTCGCGAGGTGCTGCGCAAATCGGGCTTCTACGCTGAACAGAAGCAATTCTTCGGCGAAGAGGAGTGGGCGCTGCTCGAAAAAGTCACCGGGAAACTAGCATGAGATCGCACATCGCCGAGGATTTCTCGCAAGGGTCGCACGAAGCCAACGTCGTGCGTCTGCCTTCGATGCCGCGCGGTCTCGCGCTTGCCGACCGCGTGCTCGGGCTGATCGTCTCCGTGCCGGCTGCGTTGCTCGTGCTGGCCGAGATCGTGCTGCTTTTCAGCGGCGTGTGCGCTCGCTACGTCTTCCATCAGCCGCTCGTATGGGGCGACGAACTCGCGGGCATCCTGTTCCTGTGGCTCGCGATGACGGGCGCCGCGACGGCGCTGCATCGCGGCGCGCACATGCGGATGACGGCGATCGTCAACCGCGCGGGCACGGAGTGGGGCGCGATCTGGGATACGGTTGCGCTCATGGCAAGCCTGCTGTTCCTCGGCCTGATCGCGGCGCCGGCCTATGCATACATCAACCAGCAATGGATGATCGTCACGCCGGCGCTGGAGATCAACGACGGCCTGCGCGTCGCAGCGATCGTCTACGGCGTCGCCTGCATGCTGCTGATGTCGCTCGTCAAGCTGCTGGCGCGCGGCTGGAAGCCGGCGGCGATCGGCATCGTCATATCGGTGGCGGTGGTGGCCGGGTTCGAGACGGCAGGGCCCGTGCTGCAATCGCTCGGCAATCTGAACCTGCTGATCTTCTTTGTCGGCGTGGTCGGTTTTACCGTGTTGAGCGGCATGCCGATCGCGTTCTCGTTCGGTCTCGCGGTGTTCTCGTATCTGTCGTTGTCCACCTCGATGCCGCTCGAGATCGTCGTGAGCCGGATGGACGAAGGCATGTCGCAACTGCTGCTGCTCGCGGTGCCGATGTTCATCTTCCTTGGCCTCTTGATCGAAATGACCGGCATGGCACGCGCGATGATCAACTTCCTCGCCTCATTGCTCGGGCACGTGCGAGGCGGCCTGTCGTACGTGCTGATCGGCGCGATGTATCTGATCTCGGGCATCTCCGGTTCGAAGGCCGCCGACATGGCGGCTGTTGCGCCGATCCTGTTCCCGGAGATGAAAAAGCGCGGCGAGCGTCCCGGTGAACTCGTCGCGCTCTTGTCGGCGACCGGCGCGCAGACCGAAACGGTGCCGCCCAGCATCGTGCTGATCACGATCGGATCGGTGACGGGCGTGTCGATCTCAGCGTTGTTCACGGGCGGACTGTTGCCCGGTTTCGTGCTGGCGATCGCGCTGTGCGTGCTGGTCTGGTGGCGGGCCCGGCGCGTGCAGCCGGTCTCGGCCGAGCGTGCGACAGGCGCGGTGATCGGCAAGACACTGGTGATCGCGCTTCCGGCGCTCGCGCTGCCGGCGGTGATCCGCTTCGCGGTAGTCGAGGGTGTCGCGACGGCGACCGAGGTATCGACGGTGGGCATCGTCTATTCGCTGATTGCGGGACTTCTGATCTACCGCCGCTTCGACTGGAAGCGCGTCGGACCGATGCTGGTCGAAACCGCGGCGCTCTCCGGCGCCATCCTGATCATCATCGGCACCGCGACGGCCATGGCGTGGGCCCTCACCCAATCGGGCTTCTCGCACAGCCTCGCATCGTTCATGGAGCATCTGCCGGGCGGCGCGATTAGCTTCATGGCGGTCTCGGTGGTGATGTTCGTGCTACTCGGCAGTGTGCTCGAAGGCATTCCAGCGATCGTCCTGTTCGGTCCGCTCCTGTTTCCGATCGCGCGCGACGTCGGCATTCACGAGGTGCAATATGCGATGGTCGTGATCCTGTCGATGGGTCTGGGACTCTTCTCGCCGCCGTTCGGTGTCGGCTATTACGGCGCGTGCGCGGTGAGCAAGATCCATCCGGACGAGGGCATCCGGCCGATCGTCGGCTACATGATCGCGCTGTTCATCGGCATTGTCGTGATCGCAGCGGTACCGTGGATTTCCACGGGGTTCCTGAAGACGCCCTGAGACTGACGCGGGCGGGGGAGTGTGATGCTGAGAAGGGGCGGCGATGTTCGCGCATTGCCGCCTTTTTCTTCACGTGCCGAAGCGTTCGCGCCGCGATGCACGTGGCCGAATGAAAAAGGGCAGCGATCATTGCTGCCCTCGGTTTTTTGAGCGAGAAACGCATGCGTGCCCGTGGCAGCCGCTCAGCGAACGTTCCCGTCGCGCGCGGTAATGAAGAAGTTCGCGTCGCCCATTTGCCCGCCTTTGAGCGCGACCTGCAGTTCGCGCAGGTGCGGCTTCGCGGAGATCAGGCGGCACAGCGGCGCGCCCGGCGTGAGGCGCGCGTCGATTTCGAGCGCGTCCGGTCCGAGCACCTGTGTGACCTGGCTCGACGTATCGCCGCCGGAGAGGATCAGCCGGCGCAAGGGTACGCCGCGCACGACGGCGTCGGCGATCGCGCCCAGCCGCTGGCCGAGCATGCGTCCGCCGCCATGACGCGCATCGTCGCGCGTCATGCCCTGCGTGACGAGCGCGTCGAGCAGGCCGCCGATGCGCGGATCGCGCGGGCCGCGCGCCGTGTGCATGATCACGCTGCGTCCGCGGTGCAACGCGTCGAGAGTACGGCTCACGATGTCGTCGAAGGTGCGCGCGCCGTCGCGTGAGTCGATCACTGCGCGCGCGTCGATCTCCACGTCGGCGAAACCCGCCGCGATCGCGGCGTCGATCTGCGCCGCCGACAATGGCGAAGCGCTCCCCGACAGTGCGAGAATCGGCGTGGCGGGCTCGATGCGATCGTAGGCAGGCACCGACGCGGGCAGCGCGCCGTTCTCGCCCCACCACTGCGTGAGCGCGTATTCGAGGCCCGACGAGCCGATCGCGAAGACGGGCGCAAGCGCGTTCGCATGGCCTTCGAGCAGGCGGCCCACTTCGGTCAGATGCGCTCGCGATGCGGTATCGAGCAGCAGTCCCGCGGGCGCTTCAGCGCGCGCATTCTGCCAGGCGCGATCGAGTTGCTCGCGGCTCGCCTCGAAGTTCGGCAGAAAGAACCCGGCGAGAGGCAGGTCGGTCTGCCGCGCGAAATGGCGCAGCAGATCGCCTTCGTCCATCGGCGTGACCGGATGCGCGCTCATGATCGGATGACGGTCGATCCGGTAGACGCGGCCGTCGGTCCCTGAGCGCGCGAACAGATTGCCGAACGCGCAGTAGCGCTGCAGCGCGGGCGTGCCGGCGACGATGGGGATCGTGTGCGGCCCGAAGCTCGCACGCGCAATTTCCATCACGCGGCCGATGCTGCCGATGCCCGGCGCGCTGTCGAAGGTCGAGCACACCTTGTAGTGGATGAGCGGCGCGCGCAGCTCGGCGAGCGCGGCGAAGACCGGCGGCAACGCAGCGTCCATTTCGGCGGGCGTCATGGCGCGGCTGTCGCCGGCCACGCCGATCGCGTCGAACCTGCCCAGCGCGGCGAGCCGCTCGGGCGTCGGCGGCTTGAGGAACAAGGCGGTGCGCAGGCCCGCGAAGGCCAGCACTTCGAGCGCATCGGTGGAGCCGGTGAAATCGTCGCCGTAGAAGGCGAGTCGCAAAGTGGTCTGGGAGGGCAACTCGGCGCCGGTCATCGTCGTTTCAGATCGCCTTGAAGTGGGAGAGGGCCGCGTTCAACGCCGAGTGCGATTGCGCATAGGTATTCAGGTCGACGCCTTCGGCCGCAGCTTGCCAGCCTTCACGCATGCTCGCGACGCCCGCCGCGATGCCTTGCGGATGACCGATGATGCCGCCGCCCGCAAGGTGCATCAGATCGACCGAACGCAGCGCGTTGAAGAGGTCCGGCGCCTGCGACGCCCATTGTCCCGACGAAAATACCGGCATCACGGGCTGTACGCCGGCGAACGGCAGCAGGCACGCGCGCGCGGAGTCGATGACGGACGCGTCCGGTTCCCAGAACTTGCTGCGTACGCCGTTCACATGCAGATGATCGACGCCCGCGAGCCGCCAGAGCTTCTGGTATGCGGCAAACGAAAATCCGAGCTGCGGGTGACGCGTGAACGCACCCCAGCCATTGCGATGGCCATGAATCGGCAGTTGCGCATGCCGGCGCAGATGCTCGACGCCCGCGAAGCCGACCCAGTTCACACACACCATCACGCAGGTTCCGCCGGCGGCGAGTACCTGATCGTGACGACGCAGCATCTCCTCGATGGTGCCGGAGATGTTGATCGCGTACATGGGCATGCGGCCCATGCGATCGGCGTGCCGATGCAACACCGGCATCACCGCCGCGAGCCGCGCATCGAAACTCGCATACGCCGGGTCGGCCAGGAGTTCGTCATCCTTGATGAAGTCGATGTCGGCGCAACAAAGGTCGTCGACGATCTGCGCGGTCTGGTCCGGAAGCAGCCCGATGCTCGGCTTGACGATGGTGCCGATCAACGGGCGGCCCTGCACGCCGCTCAAGCGGCGCGTGCCTTCGATGCCGAACGCGGAGCCGGGAAAGCGCTTTGCGTATGCGTCGGGCATGTCGATGTCGAGCATCCGAAGACCCGTCACTTCGCCGAGCTCGAACAGATTGCCTGCGATGGTCGAGAGCAACTGCGGCAGATTTGCGCCGACGTTGTCGACCGGAAACGCGATGTCGATTTCGCCGCGATAGTAGAGCTGCGCCGGGTCCTTGCGTTCGACGAACGCGCTCTTGAGCGACGGCTCCAGCACGGGTGGCAGCGATTCGACGCGGGCCACGCGCGCGCGGGCGCGCTCTTTCAACGCATCGGTTTCGCCGGGCAACGCGAGAAAGGTGCCGCTCGACTGCTCGCCCGCAATCACTTCCGCTGCCTTGGCGATCGGCACCGAACTTTCGACGAAGTAGCGCGCCTTGAATTCTGCGCGCGAGTGAGGGTTTTTGGACATGTTATGGGTTCACGTTGCGGCTGGAGCGAGAAGGGCGGAGCGCGCCGCACATCGCCGTTTCGGCGTGTGCACACGGACGTCGCCGGGCGAACGGTTTCAGGGACTATATGATTGACGCTTGGAAGCATCAAACGATATGATTTCCGCACGCGATGCGAAAAACTCACAATAGCGTTGCGTTCGGGCGCTTTCGCATTTCCAATCCGCACTCCTTCACGCTGGCGTACGCCACTCGCGGCGCGAGCGTTCTGCCTTGTGAGGTATTCTGCGCATGCCCCGTCCATCACTCAACGCATTGCGCGCGTTTGAAGCCACTGCGCGCTTGCGCAGTTTCGGTGAAGCGGCCCAGGAGCTGTCCGTCACGCATGGCGCGATCAGCCGTCATATCCGTTCGCTTGAAGACAACCTGGGTGTGCTGCTGCTGGTGCGAAACGCGCATGCAACCGAGCCTACGCCCGAAGGCACACGCCTGGCCGAAGGGTTGTCACGCGCGTTCAAACTGATTCAGACGAGCGTGGATCAGGTGCAGCCGGGCCCGCTGACACTTTCGTGCTCGGCGTCGATCATGATGTACTGGCTGCTGCCGCGGCTCTCGAAGCTGCATCGCAAAGAGCCGCAGCTCGAAGTCGGTTTTCACACCGGTTACGGCGAGATCGATTTCGCGCGCGACAGCATCAGCGTTGCCATTCGCCTGAGCAGCATCAGGCCGCCGAAGGATGTGGAGCCGAAGCCGGTCGTCGACGAATGGATCGGCGTCGTGTGCTCGCCCGATTACATGCGCACCACGCGCATCACCACGGCCGACGATCTGGAACGCGCGCGTCTTCTGACTACCGCGACGCGGCCCGCTGCGTGGGACAACTGGTTCGAGGCGAGCCTGCATACGCCGGCGCGCCGGCCGGGCATCGCGGAGTCCTTCGAACATTTTTATCTGCTCATTCAGGCCGCGAAATGCGGGCTCGGCGTGGCGGCCGTGCCGCGCATACTGGTGCGCGACGAACTCGATTCAGGCGCGCTCGTCGCGCCATTCGGGTTCGTGTCGGGGCCGCGCAAGCTCGTGCTGTGGGTCGCGCCGCATCTGGAGACGCGGCCGCAAACGGTCGCGCTGGTCGAATGGCTGAAGAACGAGTTGCTGCGCACCGAGGGGAAAAGCGCATGAGGCCGGCTACATCGCGCTGCCGCCATCCGCGTTATACACGCCACCGGTAACGAACGACGCTTCCGGCGATGCGAGAAACGCGACGACTGCGGCGATTTCTTCGGGCTGCGCGCCGCGGCCCATCGGCGTGACCGCGTAGATCGAATCGACGAAGCCTTCGGGTTTGGTCGCGAGCTGGCGGCGCACGAAGTCGGTCAACGTGAAGGCGGGTGCCACCGCGTTGACGCGAATGCCCGATTTCGCGAATTCGCGCGCGAGCGACTTGGTCATGGCGAGGATCGCGCCCTTCGATGTCGCATAAGCGGCGGTGCCGAGCATGCCGCCGCCTTTCTGGCCCGCGATCGAGCTCAGATTGACGATCGAACCGTTTTTCTGCGTGAGCATCTGGCGGATCGCTTCCTGACAGCACAACCACGTGCCGGTCGTGTTCACTTCGACGACACGGCGGAATTCTTCCGGCGTGATGTCGAGAAACGGCTTCGCGCTTTCGAGCCCGGCGCTGTTGACGAGCACGTCGAGCCTTCCCCAGCGCTCGACGACTGCATCGACCATTGCATTTACGCTTGCTTCGTTGGCGACATCGACCATGACCGGTATCGCTTCGAAGCCGCTCGCGCGGATCGCTTCCGCTGCATCCGCTCCAGCCGGTTCTCGCAGATCGGCGATCGCGACACGGTAGCCTCGGCTCGCGAGCAGTCGGGCGGTGGCGTGGCCGATACCGCTGGCCGCGCCGGTGATGATCGCAACGGGTGTCTCATTCGTCATTTTCTGGTCTTGGCGTTAATGATGGGATGACGGTAATGCTGCCCTCGTAGATGCGAGCGGCGGCGGCATGCCTGCGTTGACCAAAAATATACGGCTTGGATGCGGACAGTATCAAACGAAATGATCTCCGCTTGTGGGGAGAAAAACTCAATCAAGGGGATGAGGCAACCTTTGCGGAAGTCTTTGGTCTTGGGGCAGCGATTGAACCGGGTGATGAGGCCGCTTGGGTGTGCTGTGGGTGAAGCGAAAGGCGACAATCTCGAAGCCACGGAGCATAGTGCGGACGATATGAAGGCCATGAACCGCGCGATTGGTACCTTGTATGAAGCCCGCAGGCAGCCACCATGAAGAGGCCGCCTGACTCGCAAAGCGGTGCCCGGATAATACGGAACATTTTTGCGTAGCCGGCTTATTTCCTTGCCGTTTTACTTCTTTCTCGTGCCGGTGTCCGCAGGACCGCGCGAGCTTTTCTCGACGGATTTACCCACATCATTCGTTTTTTTCGGTGGCTGTCTCCCTCAACTCGGTCGCGACGTCGTCCAATGGGTGAGCGAACACGAATCGGCTGCCTCCAGTTGCATCCGACCTGGCGGCGTGGGCTGTACGGCCGCTTTGGCGCGGTGGTGACATTCGCAGAAGCTAACTGAGGGGCAGGAACGGGTCGAAGATTGACCACTCCACCAAGCACAGAATCGATCTCCCTTCGTTGAAGAGGAGGTTGTCATGGAAACGCTTAATTCTTCCGGCTCTCGCCGGGTGCCGTGGAACAAGGGGAGGTTGACCGGCCAGAAGCCTCCGTTGAAGCTCCGAGAAATTTGGGCGATTAGAACGAGGCTGCAGATATCGTCCAACGCTCGTGAGTGGGCGATGTTCAACCTGGCGATCGAGAGCAAGCTCCGGGCGTGCGATTTGACGCCTTGCGCAATTGGCCGTATGGCAGCTCGGCGGTCCGGGACAGTTCCGCGTGCGCGCGCAAGGGCTCGGCGCCTCGCGCTCGTATTCTGCCGGTGCGATGCGCGTCGCTTGCTGCCGCGCAGAGACGACGTCGATTTCGCTCGCATCTCTTGAAGGAGCCCGAGATTGCGCATGATGCTCCCGATGCACGCTGGTGGCATCGAGCTAATCCATGCCACTGCACCGGGATACGCATTCTCGGGTGCGAGCATTGCCGATTATTCGCCGCCCGGCCTGGAGAGGAGACGGCGCTGCAACCTCAGTAGCGAGCAGATCGTCCGGCACACTCTTCACGCCAAAAACACCGATTCAGCGCCTTTCGGGGAGTCAACAATGTGGAAGCCCCAACTATTGCGTCCGTTCAGCACGTCATTGAGCGTGTGCAGGGTCATCTGCTGGGGACTGCGTGCGCCGGACTCGTAATCGCGAATGCATTGAGCGGTGCAGCCAACCTTGTCAGCCAGCTCCTGCTCACCCATCCCTTGCTGCATGCGCAGACGCTTGAGGTCGCCAGGAAAGGTACCTCGCGATCCAGAAGGCCATCTTTCATTTTTCCTCCTAAATTAGGGTCACCTTTAAGCCGCATGTACCGCTGCCCTACTCAACCTGATACCGGTAAAGCAGATGGTGATGGCTCCGGGTCCGGCATGCGAGCCGCGTTCCGTTGCTGTGAGCATTTCACCAACGAGAAAAAGAAACTTTGAAAGGATCGTCCGACGGTGCAACAGGGTAATCTCGTTCGTTGATCGGGCCTCCCCTACACACGGGTCATACCAGCTTCGTGAAATCGCGAACGCCAACGTCTTTATATGCCGGATTTTGCATCCAGCTCCGGATGTGAGCTGGAATCTGCTTTGGAAGAGGTACGCGCTCCTTGGGCAGTCCCTCGAGCAAATGTGCAGCTCTCTTTTCAAGTTTTGGATAATTCACTTTCTTTGCAAATTTAACTGTGGCCGACAGCCACATCTCATGCAGCATCTGCACGTAAATTCGCTTATGCTGCTGTTTTAAAATGTTAAATTGCTCGGTGCTGCCAAAATCATATTCATATGGGTCAGCCCGATAAGCGTCCAGATCTTCCAAGACGATCCGCTGCCTGTACGCAACCAACATACGACTGTAATCGCGTGTGATATCGACCAAGCTGGCTTCAGATGGAAGCTTTTTTGGTTCATTCAGATCCATCAGATCAACTAGGAGGGTCGAAAAGAAATCAAAATCGCTGCCTCTGAAATATAACAGCGAGTCACTGATAATTTGCTTCGGGTAGTTTTTTTGGATAAACACTTTCGCTATTTTTTGGCGATCCCCTTTCGAAAAATTCACCAAATAATTCTCGCCAAGCGATGTGGAAATGAAATCGACCAGATGTTCCTCCGAAAAACAGAGTTTAACCCACGGGTGGCCGATTATTGTTGTGCCAAGGTCATCATTAGTTTTTACAAATGGATTTACGTTGAATTCCGTGAATAGCGCGCCACGGAGTGGCGACATGGATACTCCTGGCGCGTTCTGTTCGACGCGACTATCTACATCACGCCGCGAACGCCACGACGTCGGACCGCATCCTAAACCGACAGACCGGTTTCGCCTTTTCGCAGGGGGCTCGTGAACTGGTCGGAGGCTCGAGTCGGTGAGCAGGAGGAAAGCCGATTGAGTGGTGCTGAATCTTCTGCGGCATGTCACAAATTGAGCGCTTATACGACGTTTGAGACATCATAAATCTACTTTATCGTTTTCTCATGAGGTCTGCTCTTCGGCATTCGTGCTGGATTGAACCGCGGTCACCTGGTGCCGCAGAAGACCTCAAGGTATGCACGTGGCTTGAACAAAGCTACCTACTCGTAGCAGAACCATCTGGCTACAAAGACGCAGGCACCATCCGCCAAAAAAGGAATCCGTTCGGCGACGCTTGATTGGGTCCGAATTGACTTCGCGCGCCGCTCACAAGCGTCTCCGTTTGCGTACGCGCGGCCCGTCCGGTAATGTAGCGCGCTCCGAGTCCATCCGACCCAGCCTTAACCTTCGTAAGGAAGTTACCATGAACAAGCAGGAACTCATCGATGCCGTTGCATCGGAAGCAGGCGTCAGCAAGAGCGCAGCCGCCGAGACAATTGATGCAATGCTGGGTGTCGTTTCGAAAACCGTCGCAGCCGGTGACAGTGTGCAGTTGATCGGCTTCGGCACGTTCGCGACCGGAGCCCGCGCGGCGCGGTCCGGACGCAATCCGCAGACCGGTGAAACGATTGACATCGCCGCCGCGACGACCGTCAAGTTTACCGCCGGCAAGGCGTTCAAGGACGCGGTCAATCAGTAAGCTCGGTCGGCGCCGAGCCCTCCCGATAGCCTTAAAACGGTGTTGTCACCTCGCTGGGGCGGTCCCGTAAGATTGCGCGATGAAGAATACACGATCGCTCTATCACGGTCACCGCTTTCCGGCGGTGGTCATCAGCTGCGCCGTGCGCTGGTATTTCCGCGATCGGTTAAGCCTGCGCGACATCGAGGAATTACTGTTCGAGCGCGGGGTTGTTGTCAGTTACGAAACGATTCGGCGCTGGTGCGACAAATTTGGCGGGGGCTTTGCCCATCGCGTGAAGACTGCTCGCCGCAAGCCCGGCACCACGTGGCATCTGGACGAAGTGTTTGTGGCCTTGCGCGGCGAGCCTTATCTGCTGTGGCGGGCAGTTGATCAGCACGGTGCCGAACTCGATATCCTGCTGCAGAAGCGTCGCGACAAGGCCGCAGCTAAGCGGTTTTTCAAGCGCGTGCTTGCCTCTTGTCCCGAAGTGCCACGCAAGATCGTCACCGACCAGTTGCGCAGTTATCCGGCGGCGAAAGCCGAAATTCCCGAGCTGGCAAACGTCAAGCACGTCTTCGTCAAAGCCAGCGCCCGGTTGAACAACCGAGCCGAAAACGGTCATCAGCCTACGCGTGAACGGGAGCGCCGCATGCGTGGCTTCCGCGATCCGGAACGTACGCAGGTGTTCCTGTCGAGCTTCGGCCCGATCAGGCAGCACTTCGCGCTCAAGCGACACCTACTGCGCGCCTCTCTTTACCGCAAACAACTCGGTGAACGCTTTGCGGCATGGCATCGCTTCACTGAGCTCACCCAAGATCCGTCCGCTTTCTGAGCAAATGTGCGTCCCCTGCGCAATTGCGTCGCCAACACTTTAACGTGACAACGCCGCCGATGGATTTCATGTAGGAAAGACCGATTTCGCTGCAGCGTTCCTCAGGAACGCTGCAGCATAGGCACTTTGGCCCCAAGTTTCAGGCGTCAGCTGATGCGATCGGGATGGCGCGCGATCAATTCACCGAGTGCGTGCCCCAAGGCGCATACATTTGGTGGCTGAATCATCGAGTGATGAGTCCCGTCAACGTAGACGACCGAAAGTCGGTTAGCGGAGACGACGCTGGTCCATTCCGAAACTAACTGTCGAGCGTTAAGCCTTTCTTTCGCCACGAAAAGACAAACTGGCAATGGGGCCGTGCTCGCTCGATAAGTCACGGCTACCGGCCTGCTATCGTAGGAACCGTCGCGCGGCCGGGACGTCACGGTGTTGCCGTCAGGCAGTGCGACGTCGATTGTCGCGCTCGAATCAAGCAGGCCGATAAAAGAGACCGTCTCGCCCTGCGCGAGGAGCTGCAGTCCTATCTCATACGCCACCATTCCCCCAAAAGACCATCCGGCGATTCTATAGGGTCCTTCAGGCTGAATCTTCCGAATAAGCGGTAGCATCGCTTGCGCCCAGCGCTCGACGATATCGTGGCCCTCAGGGAGGCTTAAGGAGGGAAGCCCGTATAGCGGTATCCGTGAATCGATGAATGGCGCAAGTACGTGTGCGTAGAGCAATGATCCTGTGCCGTCGGGAACCAGAAACAGGGGCTCGGTGGCATGCGGCGTCGGCGCGCGAAGCTCGACCGCCTGATTGGACTGCACGTGTGACGCGCCGCCTCTCGAGGCGATCAACGCCGAAAGACGCTCGATAGTCGGGGCTTCAAACAGATCCGTTATCGTGAAGTTGAACGCCAGTCGAGTTGCCCGGTCAACCAACTGAACGGCGAGCAGCGAATGGCCGCCCAGTGAAAAGAAATCGTCTCTACGCCCGACGCGCTCGATTCCGATCATTTCAGCCCAAAGGGAGGCTAGCAGCACTTCGAGCTCTCCTTCTGGCGGCTCGTAGTCATCGCGTGCGAAAGCGCCGGTGTCCGGCACAGGTAGCGCGTGCCGATCGAGCTTGCCGTTCGGTGTGAGAGGCAGTTCATCCAATCTCACGTATGCCGCGGGGATCATGTGTTCCGGCAACGACGGTCGCAGCCAACCGGCGAGATCGGCGGCGTGCACGACGGAGGACGGCTCGCTCGTGTAGTAGGCCACAAGCCGTCTGTCCCCAGGCCGGTCCTCGCGGGCGATGACGGCTACTTCGCGAAGGCCTGAAAAGCCCGCCAACTGCGTCTCGATTTCGCCCGGTTCGATGCGCAAGCCCCGGATCTTGACCTGATCGTCGTTCCGTCCCATGAACTCGATCTCGCCGTCGCCGGTCCAGCGGCCGAGATCGCCCGTGCGGTACATCCGCGCGTCTGGCGTCGATGCGAATGGATCCGGGACGAATCGCATGGCCGTTAGATCGGGACGGTTCAGATATTCGCGCGCGATGCCGTTGCCGCCGATATATATCTCGCCAGTCGCCCCGATCGGCGCGGGCTCGCCATAGCGATCCAGGATGTAGATCCACTTATTGACAATCGGCTTACCGATTCGCGGTGAACCGGAACCGGCCGCGTCGAAGTCGTGCAGCGTCGCGCATACGGTCGCCTCCGTCGGACCATAGCCGTTGATCAGCCTGCGTCCATCGGACCAGCGGCGGGCGATCTCGAGCGGCAGGCGATCACCGCTCAGGATCATCGTTTTGATGGAATCGAGCGCGGACGTTGAGTCGAGCCCCGCGACGACTGACGGCGGCAATATGGCATGCGATATGCGATGTCGGGCGACGAATTGAGTGAGTGCATCACCGGCCAGAATTTCGCGGTGCGAATGCAAATAGAGCGACGCGCCCTGACAGAGCGCCATCACGACTTCGAATATGCATCCATCGAAGCTGAACGACGCAAACTGCAGCACGCGACTTTCCGGGCCGACAAAAAGCTGCTGCGCATGCACGACGGTCAGATTCGCAAGCCCCTGGTGTTCGATTGCGACGCCTTTCGGCTGTCCGGTTGATCCCGACGTGTAGATAACATACGCCAGGCTGCGAGGACCCAAGCCATCGCTACGCCCGAGGTTTTCTTCGCTTTCATGCTCCCAAGCGTGTGTGGCGCCGTCGAGTTCGAGCACGGGTATCGATTGCGCGAGCCCGGTGAGCATGTCGCGCAGCGCATGCTGCGTGAGCAGTGCTGACGGTGAGCTATCGTTGAACATGAACGTCAGACGATCGGGCGGGTAAGCAGGATCGAGTGGTACGTACGCCGCGCCCGCCTTGAGTGTCGCCAATAATGCGACGATCATGTCGAAGCCGCGCGGGATGCATATCGCCACACGGTCGTCGGGCCTGATTCCGCGTTGCCGCAGGTAGTGGGCGAGACGGTTGGCCCGCTTGTTCAATTCGCGATAGGTGAGAATTTCGTCGGCGTGCACCAGCGCGACCGCATCGGGTGTTCGCTCGACCTGCAGTTCGAACTGTTCGTGTATACACAGATGCGACGGATACGGATGCGAAGTCGCGGTCCATTCATGAATCAGCCGGTTCCGCTCGCTCTGCGCGAGCATCGGCAGGCTCGCGATAGGCACCGATTGCGCGTTCTCTGCAACCATTGCATCTAACAGCCGATGCAGATAGCTGCCGTACCGCTCAACGGTTTCCCGATCGAACAACGAAGTCGCGTATACGAGCTCTCCTGCGATGCTCCCCTCGGTCTCCTCGAGGGCCAGGGTCAGATCGAAGGTCGCCATTCTCCCGTCGAACGGCGCTCCCGGCATTATCTCCAGCTCAGGCAGGACGAGTGCGTGCTGTGGTGTGTTTTGCCACGCGAACATCACCTGAAAAATCGGGCTGTGCGCGAGACTGCGCTCCGGCTCCAGCGCCTCCACCACCTGTTCAAACGGAAAGTCCTGATGCTCCTGCGCTGCAACGGTTTGGGTCTTCACGCGCTGCAACAGCTCTGTCGATGTAGGCTCGCCGCTGAGGTCGATACGCAATGCCACGGTGTTGACGAAAAAGCCGATCAGGTTTTCGACTTCGGTTCGAGACCGATTGCTCACGGGAGCGCCAACGACGACCTCGCTTTGACCCGATAGACGTCCGAGGACGGTCGCCCATGCCGAGAGTACGGTGGTGTGCAACGTGACACCATTGCTCAGACTCAACGCCTTCAGCCTGTCGGTCAAGGGTTGGCCGAATTCCAGCGGTACTGCATCGCCCTCGTAGTCTTGACGCGCCGGCCGCGGCCGGTCGAGCGGCAACTCTAGCAACACGGGGGAGCCGCGCAGCGTGCGCTGCCAGTATTCGCGATTCTCCCGAAGCATGCTGGCGTCGAGAGCCTGTCTTTGCCACACCGCGTAGTCGGCGTATTGAACCGGCAACGCTGGCAAGTTAGGCAAGTTACCCTGCACGCGGGCTTCGTAAAAACGACTGAGATCGCGCGCAAAGATTCCCGTGGACCAACCGTCGGAAACCATGTGATGCATTGTGATGAGCAGTGTGTACCGATCGTCAGCCTCGCGTAACAGCTGTGCACGGATCAGCGGTCCCCGTTTGAAATCGAATGGCGCCCGGGCCTCGTCGGCTGCATGTTTGCGGACCTCGGCGAAAATGTCGGCACGCATGCGCAAATCGGTTTCCGAAATATGAAAGCCGATTTCGTCGGTCGGGAGCACACGCTGGAACGGCCGACCGTTGACTTCGTCGAATACGGTACGCAGGACTTCGTGCCGCTCGACGACGGCGGTCAACGCATCGTGGAGGGCTGCCCGATCCAGCGTGCCGGTCAGGCTAAGCGCCGATGCAACGTTGTACGCCTCGCTACCGCCTTCAAGATGCGAAAGGAACCAGAGGCGTTGCTGTGCGAACGAAAGTGGTATCGGTCCGGCGCGGTCTGCACGGCCAATGGGCGGAAGGGCTTCCTGCGCGGCGACGGCCAACTCCGCGGCAAAGCGCGACAACACCGGATGCGCAAACATCGTCGCAATCGTGACACGACGCTTGAGCATTTCACGAACGCGCGCAAGGACTTGAATTGCCAGGAGCGAATGACCACCGAGCGCAAAGAAATCATCGTGGCGCCCCACGCGCTCGCGCCTAAGCACTTGCGCCCAGATTGCCGCAACGGCTTCCTCCCACTCACCTTGCGGGGCTTCATAGGCGCTCACTGCGTACGCCGCATGCCGTTCAGGCGCTGGCAGTGCCGCACGGTTGAGCTTTCCATTCGGTGTTGTCGGCAACGCTTGCAACACCACGTACGCAGCCGGCACCATATATTCGGGAAGAATGGCGAGTAGCCCCGCACGTAGCGTCCGCGCATCGAGCACCATGCCTGCGTCGGGCACAACGTATGCCGCCAGGTGTCGATCTCCCGGCTCCCGCTCGTAGGCGATCACTGCCGCTTGCCTGACGCCCTGCAACGAGGAAAGCCGTGCCTCGACCTCGCCGAGTTCGACGCGATAACCCCGGATCTTGACCTGGTCGTCACTGCGCCCGGCGAACTCGATGTTTCCGTCCGACAGATAGCGCACGAGATCACCTGTGCGGTACATGCGCGCGTTCGGAGCATCCCTGAACGGGTCGGCGAGGAAGCGCTCCGCCGTGAGGTCAGCGCGGTTACGATAGCCGCGGGCCACGCTGTCGCCGCCGATGTAGAGTTCGCCTACCACGCCTGTCGGCACGGGTTCGCGGTGCACATCGAGCACGTAGGCGCGCGTGTTTCCAATCGGCCTGCCGATCGGTACCACCTCACGCCCGCTTACGTCCTCGACGGGGACTCGGTAGGTGCACACGCCCACTGTTGTTTCGGTAGGACCGTAGTGGTTGATGATCGTTGCTCGCGGATATAGCCGTCGCCAGGCACGCACGAGATCGAGCGTCAGCGGCTCGCCGCCGACGACGGTGACAAGTTCGCCTTGCGGGTTACCTTTACTGACGTTCAGCAATGCTTTCAGGTGGCTCGGGGTGAGCTTGACGAGCCGCTCAGGATGCGCCTCGAGTTCTTCGGCAAGCCGCTCCATTTCGCGCTCGGGCGACGCGAGCAAGGTAACAGACCGGCCCGACATCAGCGGCGGGAAGAAGCTCGTGTTGGTGAGGTCGAAGCTCACCGGCGCGTGCACCGTGGCGTCGAGATCGGGGGACGGGAGAAAGCCTCCGGCGCCCGCCAGATAGTTCATTAGATTGCGATGCTCGACCATGACGCCCTTCGGAAGGCCAGTCGAGCCCGAGGTATAGATGATGTAGGCGAGATGCGTGGCCGCGACACCGCTTGCGGGCGAATGTGACGGTTGGCGAGCGAGCTGTTCACGCTCGCCCGCGATGCTCACGACGCTCTTCACGTGCAAGCCGGGCGGAACGTGGCCCGTCACGACCATGATGCGCGCACCGCTGTCCTCGATGACCCACTGCTGACGTTCCGTCGGATGCGAGGGTTCTACGGGAACGTACGCGCCGCCCGCTTTCAGTATGGCGATCAGACCGACAACCGTCTCGAGGGTGCGTTCCGCCAGCAATGCAACGGGCGTGTCCGGCCCGACACCCAGCTCGCGGAGGTGATGGGCAAGCTGATTCGCCTGGCTGTCCAACTCCCGATACGTTACACGGTGTCCGCCCGCGATGATGGCGATGGCGTGAGGCGAGCGTTCGGCTTGCTGCTCGAATAGTTGATGCGTGCAAAGGTCCCGTGGGTAGGAGGCTTCCGTGACATTCCACCGGTAAAGCAACTTATTGCGCTCCGCTTCGCCGAGCAATGCGAGGCCCGTCACCGGCAAGTCCTGTGCGCCGTCTTCCACCATTGCCGCAAGCAAACGCCGCAGATATCCCGCGTAACGTTCAATGGTCTGCCGATCGAACAGCGCCGTCGCATACTCGAATTCGCCAACAACGCGCTCATCAAGCTCTTTCAGGGCAATCGTCAGGTCGAACTTCGCCATCCTTGAGTAAGTCGGCTCGAACGGCCCGACCTCGAGACCGTGCATCGCGGGTGCCTCGGGCAGCGCGTTCTGCCATGTGTACATGACCTGAAATAGAGGACTGTGAGCAAGGCTGCGCACAGGTTGCGCGATTTCGACAACATGCTGGAACGGGATGTCATGGTGCCGCTGCGCCTCGAGAATCTTGGCACGCACTCGCTCGAGCCATTCACCGACGAGCGGCGAACCCGAAAGATCCATCCGCAGCACGAGCGTATCGACGAATAAGCCGATCATCGAATCCAGCTCTGGGCGCCCGCGATTCGCGGAGGTGGTACCGATCACGATGTCCTGCTGCCCGGCGAGGCGCGACAGCAAGAGCGCCCATCCGGCCAGGACCGTCATGTAGAGTGTCATCCCATGGCGCCGTCCTAACGCCCGCAGCCGCGCGGTCAATTCAGCGTCGAGTTCGAACGAAATGAAATCGCCGACGTGATCCTGCCGCAACGGGCGCGGCCTGTCTGTGGGAAGGTTGATGAGCGCCGGAGCACCCGCAAGCGTTTGGCGCCAGTAGTTTCTTTGCCGATCCGTCAGTTCATCACGCAGCCACTGTCGTTGCCATATTGAGTAGTCGGCGTATTGGAACGGCAGTGCTGGCAGCGTATCCGGCTCCCCGCGGGCGAACGCACTGTAAAGCGTTGCCAACTCCTCGGCAAACAAATGCATGGATAAGCCATCCGACGCAATGTGATGCATCGTGACGAGAAGTACATGGGAATCGTCCGTTTGCCGCAACAGCCGGCCCCTGACGGCGCATCCGCGTTCGAGATCGAACGGCTGTGTCGCTTCCTGCTCGCAGTGGCGCTGCAACGCCTCCTGAGCGTCGACGTGACGTCGCAGATCGATCTCGATCAGTGGGAATCCGCTTTCGTCGACCGGCGCGATCTGCTGGGCGACCCCGTCATTGCCCGCTTTCACGAATGCGGTGCGCAACACCTCGTGACGGGCAACGATCCGCCCGAGCGCTTGCAAAAGCGCACTCCGTTCCAGTGTGCCCTCGAGCCGCAATCCGAGAGGAAGGTGATAAGCCTCTCCAGCGCGATCGACTTGAGCGACGAGCCAAAGACGCTCCTGTGCAAACGAAAGCGGCAGTGGAGCGTCGCGCGACACGGCCGCAATCACAGGAAGCCCGCCTGATGGGTCGCTGTCGCCGGCTTCGGCGATTTGTCGAGCCAGCAAGCTGACCGTCGGTGCGTCAAATAGTGAACCCACCGTAAGCGTTATGCCCAAACTCGTGCGAATGCGGTTCACGAGCCGCGTCGCGAGCAGGGAATGGCCGCCCAGATCAAAGAAGTTGTCGTCGACGAAGACCTCCTGAAGGCCGAGGACCTCACAAAACAGCGTGAGCAGGGTTTGCTCACGCGGCGTTTGCGGTCCGCGCCCTTGTCCGGAGGCAACTGTAGGACGAGGCAATGCGCGGCGATCAATCTTGCCGTTCGGCATGATCGGAAAACGGTCCAGCACGATGATCGCGCTCGGCACCATGTATTCCGGGAGCGTTTGAGCAAGCGTATGGCGCAGAACGGCTGGGTCGACGCGAAGCGGCGTGTTGCTGAGAGACGACCAGACCACATCCGTTTTTGCGCGAAAAGCATTGATCGGAAAAGCTTCGCCGTCACTCGCGGCACTCCAGAGCACAATATCCAGCGTGCCGTCGTTGCTGGCGCTCCATGTACATGCGCATCGGTAGCCGAGCTCGCCGGCGAGCGCGTGAAACGCATCGACGCCGATTTCGTGCCCCGACCGTGCGGCCTGCGAAAGCGGCCACACAAAATCGTCGAGGGTCTGCTCGCCCGCGTCGAGCGCGTGCATTGCGTCGATCTCGCGAGCCAGGTCCTCGTGCGGTACGCCCGTCACCCGGATCACGGCCGGTGTGTCGCGCGCCAGCCGCTCGCGCAGCGCGTCGCTTCCGGCAATCTGTGCACCCCATTGGACTGATGGAGCATCGCGCAGATCGACCGTGAGCGACGGACCCTTACGCAGCACGACGTCATAGCGGTAGCGGCTGAGCTCGTTCGAATATCCACCCCGCTTGACCTGAATGTCGACCGCGCCGATCGAATTCAGGCGCGACGGCAGCAGCGAAAAGAATTCTGGAGCGAGCAGCAACTCTTTCTCGGCTTCTATTGCCCGTTCGATCTGCCGGCGAAGACCGGCCGCGGCTCCGCGTGAGCCGAACCTCGCGAGTTGCGTAGCGGTTGCAAAAGCGCGATGTAGATGCAGATTTCGCACATCGCCGATAAACAGAGAGCCGCCCGGCGCCAGCCGCTCGACGGCCTGCTCGATGACGTTGACCAGGTAAGCGGCGCTCGGAAAGTATTGAATCACCGAGTTGATGACGATCGTATCGAAGTAGGATTCCGGCAGGTCGTCCCAAACGTGTGCGGGCTGTACATGCAATTTTACGCGGGCGGCCCAGTTCGGCTGCCTCTGCAAATGTCTTTTCACCGTCGCAATGGTCTGGCTCGAAAAATCGGTTGCCCAGTACGCTTCGCATTTCGATGCCAACTGAGAGAGCAGGAGTCCGCTGCCGACGCCGATCTCGAGGATGCGCGCGGGCTTCAGTTCTAGGATGCGATCCACCGTTGCTTGCCGCCACTGCCGCATCTCCGAGAGCAAAATGGCTTCACCGCTGTAGCTGCTAGTCCAGCCGTCGAAGTTTTCTCCGAAGTCAGCGTGGTCAGACTCCGCATAGATGGATTCGTAAAACTCCTGCCATTGCTCGACCTGTTTGATTTCTTGGTCGGGATCGCGGCTCTCTTCACTCTTTGTCGACGTGACATACGCAACGAGTTGATGACTCGCGCTGCCATCGTCATGCGCGAGGACGACCGCGCGGCCGACGCCCGATTGCTGTGCGAGCGTCGCTTCGATTTCGCCCGGCTCGATACGGAAGCCGCGTACCTTGATCTGCTCATCGGCTCTGCCCTCGAAGTCGAGTACCCCGTCGGCATGCCAGCGGGCGAGGTCGCCCGTGCGATACATGCGGCTGCCCGGGACATCGAATGGACATGGCACGAACCGATCTGCCGTGAGGTCCGGCCGGTTCAAATAACCGCGCGCGAGTCCTGCTCCGGCGATGTAGACTTCACCAACCGTCCCTACCGGAACCGGAGCCATCGCATCGTCGAGCACATAGACGCGCGTGTTCCAGATCGGCCTGCCGATCGGCACACGCCGCCGTCTGCGGTCGATATCGCGCAACGGATGCGACATTGCCTGAATCGTCGCTTCCGTGGGACCGTACAGATTGACCACTGGCACACCGCAGACTGCTTCGGCGCGGGCGGCTAGATGAGCGGAAAGCGCCTCGCCGCCGACGAACATCATCTGCGGACGCCAGTCCGTTAGCAGCCCCTCGTCGAGCAGCGTTTCGAGCATCGACGGAACGAATTGGGCCACCGTTATTTCAGCGTCGACCAGGAAGTGGGCCAGCCGATCGAGTTCGCGGACTGTGCCGGAAGAAGCCAACTGAAGTTGCGCGCCTGAAATGAGCGGCAGCCAGATTTCCCAGCCGGCGGCATCGAAGCTTATCGATGTGCGTCCCAGCACACGATCCTCGGCCGTAAGCGGATAGGTCGCCTGCATCCATAGCATGTGGTTGACCAATTCGCGATGCGTGACGATCACGCCCTTAGGCGCGCCGGTCGAGCCAGACGTAAAGATCACGTAAGCGGGATGGCGGTTGCGTAGCTTTTCGGGAACGGCGGCAAGGGGAGGATTGGCCGTCGATGCTTGCGCAAGCGCCGTTGCCATCTCCGCGGTGTCGATTTTGAGCAGATGCTCGCTTGCGGAGAATATCGGGCGCACGGCGATGACCGTGTTCGTCACGACTGCCTTCGGACAGGCCTTGTCCAGCATGCCTTGCAGCCGGCCGGCAGGGTAGTCGGGATCGAGCGGCAGGTAGGCTGCGCCCGCTTTCAAGATGCCGATCATCGCGACGATCGACTCGGGGGAGCGTGGCAAGCAAAGGCCGACACGATCCTCGCGCCCGATGCCAAGCGCGCGCAAGTGATGAGCGAGCCTGTTTGCGCGTTCGTTGAGCTCGCCAAAGCTGAGGCTCTCACCCTCGAAAACGACCGCCCGCGCCTTCGGATCGCGTGCTGCTTGCTGCTCGAATAACTCCACGAGCGTCACATTTGGCACATCGTGAGCCGTGTTGTTCCAATCGACCAATATGCGCTCACGTTCATCGGGCGCAAGCCAATCGATGGCATTGATGCGCTCCTGCGGCGTCGAAGTCATGGCGGCGAGGACGCGCGCAAACTGCGTTGCGATGCGTTCGATACTTTCGCGGTCGAAGAGATCGGTCGCATACTCAAGCACTCCCGCGATGCCGGCCGCGTCCTCAGTCAATTCGACGGTTAAATCAAACTTCGCGGTATCCGTCGCCACGGCATATTCGGAGCCTGTGAGGCCCGCCAGTGTCATGTCGGCTGCCGCATTGTTCTGCAGAGCGAGCGTGACCTGAACCAGCGGATGGTGGCTTTGCGTGCGCGCCGGATTCATGATTTCGACGAGGCGCTCGAACGGCAGGTCCTGGTGCGCGTAGGCGGCAAGGCAGCGTTCGCGCACGCGGCCGATGAGCTCCGCAACAGTCGGGTTGCCGGAGACATCGGAGCGCAGCACGATCATGTTGACGAAGAACCCGACGAGATCGTCGACCGCGCTGTCCGTCCGCCCCGCGATCGGGCTACCTATCGCGATGTCATCCCCGGCGCCGAGCTTGCTCAACACGAGCGCGAGCGCCGCATGCAGCACCATGAAGAGGGTGGCGTCGCACGAGCGTGCGAGCGCCTTGAGCCTGACGTGCACCTCGCCCGGGATGTGGAAGTGAAAATGAGCGCCGGTGAACGATGCGATCGGCGGACGCGGCCTGTCGGTTGGCAGATCGATACATGGGGGTAGGCCGTCGAGGGCATGTTGCCAGTAGCGGCTTTGCCGGTGCATTGCGCTGTCGACGTTGCGTTCGTCGCCAAGGATCGCCCGTTGCCACAGCGTGTAATCGATGTACTGCACCGGCAGCGGAGTAAAATTGGGGGCGCGGCCCGCTGCTCGCGCCGAGTAGGCATGGCCGAGATCGCGGATCAGCGGATTGAGCGACCAGCCGTCCGACGCGATGTGATGCGTCAGTACCAGCAGTACGTGGTGCGCCGGTGCGACTCGGATGAGCGTCGCCCGTATGGGTATTTCGCGAGCGAGGTCGAACGGATAGGCCGCACTTTGCCGTGCGATCACGGCAAGCGTTGACTCGGACGCGTCCAATTGGTCGAGTGGCACGCGCGCACGCGGATCGTCGATGGTGAGCACATGCTGATAGGGTTTGTCGTCGTGTTCGGAAAAAGCCGTGCGCAGCGAATCGTGCCGCGCGAGCAGATCGCCAAGTGCCGCCTTCAGCGCCTCGGTATCGAGTTGCCCGTGAAGCCGCAAGGCAACGGGCAGGTTGTACGTGGCGCCGGGTCCTTCCAAACGATCTAAAAACCATAGCCGCTGCTGCGCAAACGACAACGGAGGATGTGCCGGGCGGCCCATCGCGGTGAGCGATGAGCTAGAGGATATCGGAGCGGCATCGGCCATGTAGCGCGCGACCCCGGCTATCGTCGGCGTCTCGAACAGCCGTGCGATTGGCAAGTCGATCTTGAACGTGTTGCGCAGTTGGCTGACGAGCCGCATCGCCAGCAACGAGTGCCCCCCGATTTCGAAGAAGTTGTCGCGAATGCCGATACGCCCGCGCCCCAATACCTTGGCAAAGACGCGTGCAATTTCGGTTTCAATTTCGCTTGCCCCTGCATCGACGACCGTCACCGGGTCGCTGTCCCACGCGGGTAGCGCCTGTCGGTCGTATTTTCCGTTCGGCGTCAACGGCAGCGCGGGCAGGACCATCCATGCGTCAGGGACCATATGGGATGGCAGTCGCTCGTGGAGGGCGGCCTTTAGCGCCTGCTCATTGAATTCGACCATCGCACCGGTCGCATCGACGTGGAGGACGATATAGGCTCCAAGACGCACGTCGCCATTGCCTGAATCGCGCGTCACCACCACCGCATGCTTGATGTCCGGTTGCGCTGTCAGCGCGTTCTCGATCTCGCCCAGTTCGACACGAAAGCCTCGCAACTTGACCTGATTGTCCACACGGCCCACGAACTCGAACGTGCCGGATGCGAGTCGCCTCCCTCGATCGCCGGTCCGGTAAAGCCGCTCCCCGGCGACAAATGGGCTGGGTATGAAGCGCTCGGCAGTGAGCCCCGGATGGCCCAGGTATCCGCGTGCGACACCGGGACCGGCGACGTACAGTTCGCCGGCCACGCCATCCGGCGCCTCACGCATGCTTTCGTCGAGCACGTGAACCTTCATGTCGCCGATCGTCCTGCCAATCGGCACGCCGTAGTCCGGCGCCCCGTCGCCCGTGTCCGTCACCTCGTGCGCCGTTGCATCCCAGAACTCGGAGGTTCCGTAGATGTTGACCAGTCGCGCGTGCGGCGCGGCACGGCGAAACGCGTCAGCGAGTTCCGCCGGCAGGCGCTCGCCGCTCGAGGCCCAGTGTGTGAGGTCGGGCAGCGCAGTGCGAAGGTCGTTCTCGGTTTCGATCAATGCACGCAACAACGACGGTACGAGCACGATGTGGGTGACGCGATCGGCGCGCATCGAGCGAATCAACTCGCGCGGGTCTCGGATGGCCTCTTCCGCAACAATGGCAAGGCGCTCGCCGCGGGTAAGCGGCATGAAGACTTCCCAAAGAAAGTCGATGAAGTTCGGCGTCGTCTTCTGCGCGTACACAGGCGGGCGCGATCCCTCCAACTCCCGTGGATAGGCGGGCATGCGCGCCGCCACGCTGCGATGTGTACCGAGCACCCCCTTCGGCCGTCCAGTGGAACCGGAGGTGTACAACACATAGGCCAGGTGATCGGCTTGCACGGTGACGCCGGGCGCATCTTCCGTCTGCGCGTCGATCGCCGCCGCGTCACGGTCGAGTGCGACGACCGCGGTCGATGAAAGCGGCAAGCGTTCAGCGATCGCGTGACGTGTCAGGACGAGCTTAGGCCGCGCGTCGTCGATGATTAGCTTCAATCTTTCGCGGGGATAGTTCGGATCGAGCGACAGATAGGCACCGCCGGCTTTGAAAATGCCAAGCAAGCTAACCACCAGGTCGATCGAGCGATCAAGACTGAGTCCGACGATCGTATCCGGGCCTACACCGAGCGCCATTAAATGGTGCGCCAGCTGGTTCGAGCGGCGATCGAGTTCAGCGTAGCTCAGATTCGACGCGCCGTGCGTGACAGCGACCGAGTGCGGGATGCGGTGCGCGCATGCGACGAATGACTCGTGTACGAACTGAAACGCCCCATGTGACGCCTGGCCCCCATCGGTGGCATTTCGGCTTAAGCGAATATCGGAATTCATGGCTAGTTTCTCGTTGTGACTTTGCGGGCGGCCGTCCGCAAGCGACGGCGCCTCAGCGAATAACAGATGTGAGGTGAGTAGACTGACGCGGCATGCGGGAAGCGCTTCACTCGCGAGCACGGGCTACGGACCAGCAGGATCGTTGCTATGGCCTAGTAGGTCACGACTGAACGATTTCGGGAGGCGATCCCCCTGTCTGTCACGAACTGGACGCTTTCGCGCAGATCGCGTACATAGGCGTCGACAATGCCTTCATGCGCGGGCGTCACTGTCATCTGAAGCGCGGGTGGGCGACCGACGCGGCTGATGTACCAGCCCTTGTCTTCCATCTGATCTGCGACGGCGAATATATCGACGTGGCTGGAAGTAAAGGCAAGCAATCCGAGCGGCTGAACGCCTAGCAGATGGAATCCGGGTATCAACGCGATTTCGCGCTGCAATCGTGCGCGCGTGTCGATGACGCGCCGCGCGAGGGTCTTATACCCGTTTGTCCCTAGGTGATGCATCACCGCCCAGGCAGCGGCCACCGCTCCGCCGGAACGCGTGCCGGTGAGGGTCTCGGTCAAGTATCGACCTTTGGGCCATTCATCGAAATCGAAGAATTGCCGGTTTCGATCGTCGACGTTCGCATAGAGGACCACCGAAGCGCCTTTAGCGGTGTACCCGTACTTATGAAGATCCGCTGACAATGACCTAACGCCGGGAACGCGGAGATCCCAGTCGGCGAGATCGCTCCCGAGCATCTTCGCGAACGGGGCCAGAAATCCCCCGATACAGGCGTCGACGTGAAGCCAGATATCGTGCCTACGGGTGATTTCGGCAATCTCCGCGACCGGATCGACAGTGCCAAACGGCAAACATGGCACCGAAGCGACCGTCATCATCGTATCCGCGTCGAGTTGTTCCGAAAGCCGCGTCGCGCATCCACGGCACGATGCGTCGATAGGATAGCGCCGAACCGACAGCCCAAGCAGTTCCGAGGCTTTATCAAAAGCAGGATGGGCGCTCTCAGGTATGAGCAGGTGAGAGCGTGACGAAAGCCGGCCGACATCGGCGAACCATTTCGCCGCCGAGCGCACCGCGAGGATGATGCTTTCGGTGCCGCCGGAAGTAAAACTGCCGGCGGCGTGGACACCGCCTCCCAGCAGATCGATCGCGATTCCAAGGACGTCTTGCTCCATCTGCCTGAGGCTGGGGAAAGCCGCCGGCGCTAATGCGTTTTCGCTCATGAACATGCCATAAGCCTCACGCGCGACCTTCAGTACTTCGTCCCCGGCAAAATAGATGTGCAACGGTGTCCGTCCTGCACGCCAGTCGATATCATCGATGCGCATCGTGAGCATTTGCTCGCGCAGCGCGTTCCAATCTGTGCCTTGCTCTGGCAATGCTCGACTAGGCAAGTGTTTTGAATTTGACACGAAAATCTCGGCAGAGGAATGGGAAAGAGAAGCTACGTTTGGAGATCGAGCACGCGCAAGCTTGCGGGACGCATGTCGGTCCAGACTTCATTGATATGGCGCAAACAGGCTTCCCTATCGCCGATTTTTCCTGCATCGCGCCAGCCGGCAGGAACGGGTAGATCTGCTAGCCAGACGGAATACTGGTCTTCGTGATTAGCCACCACCCTGAACAGTGGCGTTTCATTTGATTCTTGCATCGACGTTCCGTTGAAAAATATTTAAATGGTCTAGGCACTGTCCTACGTTAAACCTTTCCTATTTCATAAAAGTGGCTCTTTTGAAAACGGAGTGGGT
>NZ_JFHC01000068.1 GCF_000698595.1 Caballeronia glathei
TGCCGCCCCTGCCGCCCCTGCCGCCCCCATGGCATCTTTCCTGCTTCGATGATGCGTCCCTTTCACGGGACAGCCGCCCGCCGCCCGGACGGTTTCACTCACGCGCCGACTCGTTGGCGGGCACCCGGGAGATCTCCATGCCAGAACAGCAAGCCGGTTCCAATTCCCCCAATCTCAGCAGCGACGAGCAGGAGCAGGCCGCGCAGCACTCCACGCCGCAGGCGCTCGTGATCCACGAGATCGTGCGCGAGGAGGGCGAAGCGGCAATGGAGCGCACCGCGCCCGCGCTGATCTGGTCGGCGCTCGCGGCGGGGCTGTCGATGGGATTCTCGTTCCTCGTCCAGTCGATCCTGGAAAGCGCGCTGCCCGAATCGTCGTGGCGCGGGCTGGTGTCGAGCTTCGGCTACACGATCGGCTTCGTCTTCGTGATTCTCGGGCGGCAGCAGCTTTTCACCGAAAGCACGCTGACCGCCGTCCTGCCCGTGCTGACGCGGCGCGACCTGGCGACCCTGCTGAAGACGTTCAGGCTCTGGTCGATCGTCCTCGTGTTCAACCTGATCGGAACGGTGATCTTCGCGTCGATCCTGCAGATTCAGGGCGTATTCGCGCCGGAAGTCGGCGCGGCGCTCGCGAAGGTCGCGCAAACGCCGCTCACCGGCAGCTTCGGCGTCACGGTCGTGCGCGGCATGTTCGCGGGCTGGCTGATCGCGCTGATGGTCTGGCTGCTGCCGAGCGCACGCTCCGCGCGGCTTCTCACGATCCTGCTCATCACCTACACGGTCGCGGTGAGCAAGCTGTCGCACGTGATCGCGGGGTCGGTGGAGGCGTCGTACGCGGTGATGATCGGCTCGGCAAGCGTCTCCGACTACTTTCTCGTGTTCCTCGTGCCGACGTTCATCGGCAACATGATTGGCGGCATCTCGCTCGTCGCGATCGTGAACCACGCGGCGATTGCGCCGGAAATCACCAGCCTGCCGCAGCGGCAGGAAGCGAAAGCCGCGGAGCGCGCCTGAAACGGCGAGGGCGCGCAGTGTCGCTGCGCGCCCTCGTCCGGTGCCGTCCGATGCGGCAACCGGCTACT
Organism: Caballeronia glathei; assembly: GCF_000698595.1. Classification (GTDB taxonomy): domain Bacteria; phylum Pseudomonadota; class Gammaproteobacteria; order Burkholderiales; family Burkholderiaceae; genus Caballeronia; species Caballeronia glathei. The sequence goes on from NZ_JFHC01000068.1 coordinate 1,082, forward strand.
TGTTGCTGCCGGCGCCGGTGCCGTATAGGCCGTCGCTGAAGCCGCCGGCGCCTTCGGTCTTGTGACCCTTGCCGGCGGTGGCGCCCCGGCTCTTGCCGGCCGCGTCCTTGCTCTGCGGCGCGTGCGATTCGTGAACCGCCGATCCCGCGACGGACGCTTTCGCCCCGCTTTCGGTCGCGCGGCTTTCCTGTTGCCCGGACCCGCTGCCGGCCGTGATCTGGGCGAATCCGCAGGTGCTGAATGCGGCGATGGCACAGCCGAGCGCCATCGAAGCGATGCGACGCGGCTGGCGGACGTTTTCAGACGGGGACACGAAATGGACGCAGGGAACGTTCAGCATGGGAACTCCGGAAAAGGCGCGGTACCTTTTCGTACAGCACGAAAGATGCCTGAAAGCTGGCGCGCGTGCGAACACGCCGCGACTGTCGCGTCCGCCGGTTTCCGCGGCACGCGCTTTCACCCGGCGCGGGGTTGTCCGTCCGGCGGGTTTTTCGGTGGCTCCGTCCCGTCATGCCGACGAGCGGATCGAACAGAATCAGGGCGCCGCAGTCACGCGACGGCGGCAGGAGGGTCGCGCCGCAGCGCGAGTGGCGAAAGCGGCGGAATCAGGCCGCTTTCGCCCAAAGCCTATTGGTCGTCCTCCGGCGCGGGGACGTCGCGTCGCGGGGGCGTTTGGCGACCGTGTCGAGCGCCGTGCGCAGCGCCTCGATCCGGCGCTTCTGCGCGGGCACCAGCGCGTGTCCCGCGCTGACGGCGGTCAGCCGCTCGCGCCAGTACTCGACGTTGAGCGTGCCCGACGCGTGATTGCTCATGGTTCGCAGTTGCGCGAGCGCGCGCTCGATGTGCTGGAGCTCGACATCGGCCATCGCCGAGGGCAGCAGACTGCCCGAGGTCTCGGATTTCTTTTTTTTCATGTTGTACGTCACCATTTCAGCCACGCGGCAGCAGACGACTTGAGAATCGTCCGAAGCCGCGCAGGCACCCCGTTCGCCCGCACGCTCGATCGTCGTGGCAGGCGGCCCTTTGCTTTATGCGACCGTTTGCAAAAATGTACGCAACCCGGGGCGTGAAGCTCCGTCTGGCATCGCACATTGGTCGGGCGTTTGCGGGGCGCGCCGCATCGTGCGGCGCAACAGGGGGTGGCGCGGGGGGTGCGGCTCAGTGCTCGCCGGAACTGCCGCGCGCCTTGCCGCTTTGGCGGATCTGTTCTTCCATCGCCTGGTCGAGCTTGCTGACCCTGCGCGGTTTCTCCGGCTTCAGCGCATTGACGAACGCGACGAACGCGTCGAGCGGCAGCGGGCCCGACACCTTCTGGTCGCCGCTCCCGGACCGGTCGACGAGATAGAAGAGGCCGCCGCTCAGGCTCACGGCCGCGTATTGCGGATTGCCGCTGCGCGTTCTGAGCCGTTCGACGGCGTGGATGGCCTTGGTGGAGCGCATGGTCGATGGCGCCTACGGCGCGCACTTCTTGCCGGCGCCTTCGATCCACATGTTCGACGCATGGCGCTGGCCGGGGTAGAAGCGGTACGACGTCTCGCCGTTGTCGAAGCGCACCTTGACCACGTTCGACTCGCCGAATTCGAGCATCACGCCTTGCGGAATCGGCGTCTTCTTGAAGGTGGCGTCGTGCTTTTTCGCTTCGTCGCTGATGCACTGCACGATGCTGTCGACGGAATTCTGCGACGCCTTCTCGACCTCGGGCTGGCCGGCATCGGCGTTGTGAAATTCCGCGCAGGCGTTGAGCAGCAAGGGTAGCGCAAGCACGGCTACGAGTTTCTTCATGGTCTTTCTGCAATGATCCGGTTCTGAACACGCCATTAGAGCACAGCCCCCTTACGATTCCGACAGACACCCGGCAGCAAGCCCCGCGCCCGCCGCGCCGCGCTCACGCATCGGGCGGCACGCCGAGCAGCTGCATCGTGCCGCCGACGACGCCCGAAAACACCGGCCCCGCGACCGTGCCGCCGTAGTAGGAGCCGCCCGACGGCTCGTCGATCATCACCGCGACGATCACGCGCGGATCGCTCATCGGAGCCATGCCGACGAACGACGCGCGGTACTTGTTCTTCGCATATTCGCGGCCGATCTGCTTGCGCGCCGTGCCGGTCTTGCCGCCGACACGGTAGCCCGCGACGGCCGCTGCGCGGCCCGTGCCGTCGGGTCCCATCGCCATTTCGAGCATGTAGCGGATGGCGGTTGCCGTCGTCGGCTTCGTGACGGCGACCGGTGCGCGCTTCCTGTCGTCGAGCACGAGCGTGGCGGGGTGGAAGCGGCCGTCGCCCGCGTAGGCCGTGTAGACCTGCGCGATCTGCAAGAGCGACAGCGACAGGCCGTAGCCGTACGCCATGGTCGCCTGCTCGATCGGCTTCCAGCGTTCATGGGCGCGCAGCCGCCCGGTTGCCGCGCCCGGAAACGTGAGTTCGGGCGCGCTGCCGATGCCGTACTGGCGATACTTCTCCCACATCGTTTCGGGCTTGAGCTGCAGCGCGAGCTTCGTGAGCGCGATGTTGCTCGACATCTGCACCGCCTGCGACACCGTGATGACGCCGTGGTTCGAGGTGTCGTGGATCACGTTGGGACCGAGCTTGAAACTGCCCGGCGACGTATCGATGCGCGTGTCGGGCCGCGCGATGCCCACATCGATCGACAGCGCGGCGACGAGCGGCTTGATCGTCGAGCCGGGCTCGAACGTGTCGGTGAGGGCGCGGTTGCGCAACTGTTCGCCCGTCAGGCGGGCGCGGTCGTTCGGGTCGAAGGTTGGATAGTTCGCGAGTGCGAGAATCTCGCCGTTGCGCGCGTCGAGCACGACGACGCTGCCGGCGCGCGCCTGATGGCGCACGATCGCCGCCTTCAGCTGCGTGTGCGCGAGCTGCTGGATGCGCCGGTCAATGGTCAGCTGGATCGTCTCGCCGTTCTGCGGAAGTTCGGCTTCGCCGATTTCCGAGATCACGCGCCCGAGCCGGTCGCGGATCACCTCGCGCTGGCCCTGTTCGCCCGTCAGGCGCGAATTGGCCGCGAGCTCGATGCCTTCCTGGCCGTTGTCCTCGTTGTTCGTGAAGCCGACGACATGCGCCGCCGACTCCCCTTCCGGATAGAAGCGCTTCGTATCGGGTACGAGCGTGACGCCCGCGAGGCCCTTGTCGGCGACCTTGGCGGCGGTGTCGGCATCGACCTGGCGCTTGAGCAGCACGAACGATCGGCCCGCGTTCACCCGCCGCATCAGTTCCTTCGGCGGCATGTCGATGAGGCGCGCGATGTCGGCCGCTTGCCCGGCGTTGAAGAGCTTCGGCGTCGCCCAGATTTCGTAGGTGGAGAGGCTCACGGCCAGCATGGCGCCGTTGCGATCGACGATGCGCCCGCGCGTCGCTTCCAGCTCGAGCGTGCGCTGATACCGCTTCTGGCCTTCGTTGATGTAGAAATCCTGGTTGATCACCTGCACCCACAGCGCGCGGCCGGCGAGCGTGGCGAACGCGGCGAACATCAGCAGCACGACGAGCTTCGAGCGCCATGCGGGCAGGCGGGCATCGAGCATCGGATTCTTGTGGGGCGTGTGAAACGCGTCGCCGCCCCGGGTCTTCTTCTTGAACATCGTGGTCTTGTCGTCGTGCGGTTAGGGTTGTCGTGCGTCAGGGTTTTCGTGTGCCCGGGGCTTTCGTCTGGTCAGTGCGGTTGCCGCCGCGTCAGGGCAGGCGCGCGAGCGCGGCGTCGAGTTCGGCCGTGCTCACGTCGCCGGCGGCGTCGGGCAGACGAATGCCGAAGCGCGTCTGCAACAGGTCGCGCAACTGAGCCACGCTCGCGATTTCGCGCGTTTCGCGGTTCGCGCCGTAGACGTTCAGACGCCGGTTCAGGAGGCCGTAGCGCGTGTTCGGACCGAGGCGCGCGACCATCAGGTTGCGCACGAAACTCGACGCCGGATGGGTCGCGACGAAGTGGTTCGCCATTTCGAAATCGGCGGCGAACTGCGGCTCGAGATCGAAGCGGTAGACCGGCATCCAGGTGTCTTCGAGCCTTGTCTGGAGCAGGAAGTGCGCGTCGTCGAGGGCGTCGATCCTGAACAGCCCGTGGGGCGTTTCCTGCGCGCGGCCGGGCTCGAGCGCGAGCGGCGCCGAGAGCGTCATGCCGCCAAAGCCGACATCCGCGAGATAAGTGCCGCCAGGAAGATCGGCCAGCAGTAGCATGTGCGTGCGCGGCGGCATTCCGGCATCGGCGGCGCGGCCCCACACGACGCGTGCGGCGAGTGCGCGCGTACGGAAACCGAGCGCATCGACTACGCTTTGAAACAGCAGATTGTGTTCGTAGCAGTAGCCGCCCCGTCCGGCCGCGACGAGCTTCTTCTGGATCGATTCCGGATCGAGGCGCACCGGGCGGCCGAGCAGCGGATCGAGATTCTCGAAGGGAATCGCCTGCGGATGCAGAAGATGCAGCGTGGAGAGCGTTTCGAGCGACGCCTCGCGCCGGCCGTCGAAACCGATGCGCTCGAAGTACGCGTCGAGGTCGATCCGCGGAGAATGTGCGTTCATTTTCGAATGGGTGTCCGTAAAAGGTCGCAGCCGGGCCGCAGCCGGGCCGCAGTCACGAAGGCACCGGAATGGCGCACATTTTACGACACGAAAGGTTAGAAATTACAAAAAGCATACGGATGACGGCCCGCCGATGTGCGTCCGGCGCGACATCCGGGGCTTTTTGAACTGTGCCGCGTTGCGCGGAGTCTTCCCAAGTACTGTTTTGCGCGCCTGTTTCTCCAGTCCACCCCCTCAAGAGGACGGATCGCCATGCCTACCGAACCCGCCGAACCCGACCCGAACGCCTCCGCGGCGAATGCCGCGCCCCTTGCCGGCAAGCGGCCGGCGCCGCCCTGCACGCTCGTCATCTTCGGCGCGGGCGGCGACCTCACCAAGCGCCTCCTGATGCCGGCGCTCTACAACCTGTCGGCGGACGGCCTGCTCGACGACGGCATGCGCATTGTCGGAGTGAACCACGGCGAGCGCGAGACGGCAGAGTGGCGCACCGAGCTGACCGAGTCGCTGCGCCGCTTCGCCGCCGACCGCGCGAGCACGTTCCACACGTCGCAGCTCGACGAGAAGTCGTGGGACTGGGTCGTGCAGCGCCTGCAGTACTTCGCGGGCGAGTTCGAATCTGACGCGACGTTCGAAAGCCTCGGGCAACTGCTCGCGCAGGCGCCGAGCGGCAACGTGGTCTTCTATCTCGCGGTGAGCGCGCGGTTCTTCAGGCCGATCGTCGAGCATCTGGGGCGCGCGGGGCTGCTGAAGGAGGAGCGCGGCAACTTCAGGCGCATCGTGATCGAGAAGCCGTTCGGCACCGATCTCGCCTCGGCACGCGATCTCAACGCGCAGATCCTGAGCTATGCGAGCGAGCCGCAGATCTACCGCATCGACCACTTTCTCGGCAAGGACACGGTGCAGAGCATCCTCGCCGTGCGCTTTGCCAACGCGCTCTTCGAGCCGATGTGGCGGCGCGAGTACATCGATCACGTGCAGATCACGGCGGCCGAGACGATCGGCGTGGAAGCCCGCGGGGGCTTCTACGAGCAGACGGGCGCGTTTCGCGACATGGTGCCGAACCACCTGTTCCAGCTGCTCGGCATGATCGCGATGGAGCCGCCGAATTCCTTCGACGCGGAGACGGTCCGCGACAAGAAGGCCGAAGTGTTCGACGCGATCCAGCCGCTCGCCGCACGCGATGTCGTGTTCGGGCAGTACGAGAAGGGCCCGGCGGGGCCGGGCTACCGCGAGGAGCCGGACGTCGCGCCCGACAGCCGCACGGAGACGTACGCGGCGGCGCGCGTCCATATCGACAACTGGCGCTGGGCCGGCGTGCCGTTCTACGTGCGCACGGGCAAGCGCCTCGCCGCGCGGCGCACGGAGCTTTGCGTGCAATTGAAGACAGTGCCGTTCCGGCTGTTCCGCGATACGCCCGTCGACAGGCTGACGCCCAACGTGCTCACGCTGCGCATCGATCCGGCGCACGGCACGTCGTTCGATTTCAACGTGAAGGTGCCCGGGCCCGTGATGCAGATCGGCGCGGCGCAGTCGTCGTTCAGCTATGGCGATTTCTTCACGGAACGGCCGAACGTCGGCTACGAGACGCTGCTGTACGACTGCATGCTCGGCGACGAAACGCTTTTCCAGCGCGCCGACAGCATCGAGACGAGCTGGGCCGTGGCTGATCCGGTGCTGCATCCGAAGGACGGGCCGCTTCCCGTGCACGGGTATGCGGCGGGCAGCGAGGGGCCGGCCGAGGCCGACGCGCTCCTCGCCGCCGACGGCCGCGCGTGGCGGTCGCTGTCCGGCACGGGCCAGAGGAACTGAAGCGGAACTGAAGGGTGCACTGAAGGGCACTGAAGGGTCACTGAACCAACAAGAAAGGGGACTCGCCGTGGCGACAGGAAAAGGAAGCAGCAAGGCAGAGCGGATTCTCGCAATCGATGTCGGCGGCACGGGGCTGAAGGCCGCGATCATCGATGCGAATGGTCAGATGAAAACCGAGCGGCTGCGCGTGGACACCCCGCATCCATGCACGCCCGAGCAGCTGGTCGAGACGCTCGCGAAGCTGGTCGAGCCGCTCATGAAGCCGCCGGCGACGCACATGTCGATCGGCTTTCCCGGCGTCGTGCGCAACAACCGCGTGCTGACGGCGCCGCATTTCGGCGACGAGGGGTGGCACGACGTGCCGGTCGCCGACATGCTCGCAAAGCGCCTGGGCGGGCTGCCGGTGCGCATGATCAACGACGCCGAGATGCAGGGGCTCGCGGCGATCGAAGGGCACGGCATCGAATTCGTGCTGACGCTCGGCACCGGCGCGGGTACCGCGCTCTTTCGCGACGGCGAACTGATGCCGCATCTCGAACTCGCCCATCATCCGGTCGCGAAAAAGAAGGCCTACGACGAGTACATCGGCAACGAGGCGCGCATGAAGGCGGGCAACAAGCGCTGGAACCGGCGCGTGGAGAAGATCATCGGCGTGCTCGCGTCGCTCGTGAACTACGACCGGCTCTGGATCGGCGGCGGCAACGCCGCACGCCTGAAGTTCGAGCTGCCGCCGAACGTGGCGGTCGTGTCGAATGCGGCGGGCATCGAGGGGGGCGCGAAGCTCTGGCATCCTCGCTCGGTGCGCGAGTCGCGCCAGCTTCCCGCGGCGAACCAGCGCACGGGGGCGTTCGAATGAATGCGAACAGCCGGTTCGGATTGCGGCCCGTGCCTGGCGCCGGCCAGGCGGCCTTCGACATGCTCGCGCAGATCGACCTCGTGATCACGGATTGCGACGGCACGCTGCTGCACACCGACAAGTCGATGAGCCGCGCCGCCGAAGACGCCGTCGCCCGCCTGCGCGCGGCGGGCGTCAAGTTCACGGTCGCGAGCAGCCGGCCGGGCGCGGGCATGCGCTGGATCGTGGAGAGGCTCGCGGTGGATCTGCCTTTCGCCGCGTACAACGGCGGCAATATCGTCGCGCCGCGCACGTGGGAGGTGCTCGGCGCGCACAAGCTGCCGCGCGATGCCGTCGATACGGCGCTTGCCGGCCTCGCGCGCGAGGGCATCGACGCGTGGGTGTTCATCGGCGACGTCTGGTATCTGACCAATCCGAAGGCCGCCTATCTGGCGCTCGAGACGCGCACCGTGGGCTACGAAGGCGTGCTGGTGCGAAGTTTCGATGAGGTGGATCTCGACGCGGTCGACAAGATCGTCGGCTCGACGGTGGACGAGCCGCTGCTCGCGCGCGTGGAAACCGGCTTGCAGGCGACGCTGGAAGGCCGCGCGATTGCCGCGCGCTCGCAGAACTACTACCTCGACATCACGAGCACGCTCGCCCACAAGGGCGTCGCCGTGCAGGAACTGGCGCGGCTCGCAGGCGTGCCGCTCGGGCGCGTGGCCGTGCTCGGCGACATGTCCAACGACATCCCGATGTTCGACATGGCCGGGCTCGCCATCGCGATGGGACAGGCTTCCGATGCCGTGCAGGCGCGTGCGGGGCTCGTGTCGGCGGCCAATGACGACGAGGGATTCGCCGTCGCGATCGACGCGCTGCTAGCCGCGCGCGCCGCGCCCGCGGGTTGACGCGGGGAAGCAGGGCAGGCGCCGGCGTGTTTTGGGCGGATGAGCCTGGACCGGCTTGCAGGTCGTCGGACCGCCCGCAGGATGCGATGAAACGGGGAAAGCGAGGGAAAGCAGAGAAAAACGGGAAGGAAACCGGAGAGCGGCATCGACGCGCTCGCACGGCTGGCTTGCAGCATGCGATGGCAGCGTCGAAACGTGCTCTTCGTGGCGTTGGCCGGTTGAGCGCTTGTCCGCTCAACGATGTGGCATCAGCGACGACGCATTTGCGGCCGCGGAGCTCCGCCGCCTGCGCGTTCGTCCTTGTGCCGGAAGTTGATGCGGCCCTTGGTCAGGTCGTACACCGAGAGTTCCAGCGTCACGCGGTCGCCCGCGAGAATGCGGATGTGGTTCTTGCGCATGCGGCCCGAAGCGTAGGCACCCACGACGACGCCGTTGTCGAGCGTCACGCGGTAGCGGCTATCGGGAAGCACTTCGTCGACAATGCCGTCTAGTTCGATGAGTTCTTCTTTCGCCATATAAAGCTCCTCTATGGATAGTAATAATGAGATTGTAGGTGACGCGGGCGCTTTGCGCTCCCGCGTCAGCGGATTTCAGTGGCGAATCAGAGATCGGCGACCGTCTGGCCGTCGATCTGACCGTCAATCAGCTTCTCGGCGTGCTGCATGCAGGCACGGCGCGCCTGGCCGCCGTTTTCGAACGCGCCCGGCTGCGTGACGCGAAACACGCGGCTGTCGCCCTTGGCTTCCTCGCCCTCGGGCACGGCCCGGCGGATGCGCACGGACGCCTCGTAGCCGGCATCCGCCGCGCGCACGGCGATGCCGTCGCGCGCGCCGCGCGGATAGATCAGCGGGTGAATCTCATAGCCCTTGTACGTCTTGACCGTTTCTTTCATGTTCCGTATGTCCTGTGTTGCGCTCGCTCACTTGCACCGCACGTGCGCAGCGAATGCGCGTGCCCGCCGCAGGGCGTCCCGGGTTGCGGACGGCTGCAAGCGGCGTTTGCCAGCCTCGTTGTCGCGAGCAAAAAACAAAAAGCGCGGCGCCTCGTGGCGCAGTCGCTCATTAGGCTGCGGGTGATGAAGAACGCGGCGGTCACATGACCGCCGGCGTCGCTATTGCTCAAAACTGAGCCAAAACTTGAAGACGAATGCCGGGGATACCTGCGCCGACATTGCCGGGGCGATGACATTCAGCGCCTGTTTGCAAGCCCGGGCGTGCAGCCAGGCGGGCGCTGAAATGCTGGGTGGTTCGCTACTGCCGGGTGAATCGTGGCCTGTTTTCATACCACGGTTGTGTTTGACAGCCGAAACCGGAAAAAAGTTCCGCTGCCGCCGGTAGCCCGCCTCTCGATGCCGCAAAAAGGGACGCGTTCAACGCATCGAAGCATCCATTATAACCAACCTGCCTTCTTGAACTTCCAGTAGAGCGTCACGTCGACGACGAGCATCACCACAAGCACCGCCGGGTAGCCGTAAGCCCAGTCCAGCTCGGGGATGCGGTGAAAGTTCATGCCGTAGATGCCCGCGATCATCGTCGGCACGGCGAAGAGGGCCGCGAACGAGCCGAGGCGCTTGGTCACTTCGCTTTCCGCGAGCGAGATCAGGCCGAGATTCACCTGGATCGCCGTGACGATCATTTCGCGGCGCCCTTCGATGGTCTTCAGGATGCGCTGCAGGTGATCGTACACGTCGCGGAAATAGTCCTGCATGCCTGAGCACACGCCGGGCGGCCTGCCGCCATACAGTTTGCTGACGGCTTCCAGAAGCGGCGCGGTGTGGTGCTGGAGCAGCACGAGCCGGCGCTTGAGCGAGTACAGGTCTTCGATCACCGCGCGCGCCGCCGCCGAGCCGTTGCGCTCGAAGATCCGTTCCTCGACTTCGTCGAGTTCCGCGGCGAGCGTTTCGAGCACGGGAAAATAGCGGTCGACGACGTTGTCGAGGAGCGCGTACATCACGAACGCAGGACCGTGCTTGAGCAGATGCGGCTCGCGCTCGCAGCGCGACCTGACATCCTGAAAGCCTTGCGTCGTCCGGTTGCGTACCGAGAGCACGTAGTTCTTGCCGACGAACACATTGATTTCCCCGACGAGCAGTTCACCTTCGTCGTCGAACTCGACGGTATGGAACACCGCGAAGAGCGAATCGCCGTACTCCTCGATCTTCGGCCGCTGATGGCCGTGCTGCGCGTCCTCGACGGCGAGTTCGTGCAGGCCGAACTGCTGCGACATGTGCGCGAGTTCGCCCGGGCCGGGCTCCTTCAGCGCGACCCAGATGAAGCAGTCGGGCAGGTCCCGGTAAGCATTGATTTCGTCGATCTGGACGTCGGCGAGCTTGCGGCCGTTCTGATAGGCCGCGCAATTGACCAGCATGTGTGATTGCCCTGAATGACGGTGGGGAAAGGCAGCGCATCGGCGCGTCCGTCGCGACGGCGCCGTGCGGGCAGCCTTTCCCTGGCATCTTAGCGGATTTGTCCCGAATCGCCGACCAGAAGCGCGCGCTGCGACGCACGCCGTGTCGGCCTGTTGCGATGCTTGTGATTGCGCTGGTTCGCTCAGTCCGTTGCGAGGCCGGCACTCGTGTCGCGCGGCATCGCGTTTGCCGCGGCCGGGCTGTCGCGCTTGGTCAGCTTGCCTTCCACCGACGCTCCGACGTCCATGCGCAACTGCTGGTAGTAGATGTTGCCGTTCACGTGCGCGTTCGACTGCAGCTCGACGAAATGCTCGACGGTCACGTCGCCGGTGATCGTGCCGTTGATGACGATGTCGTACGCGCTCACGTTGCCTGTGATTGATCCCTGGTCGCTTACGACGAGCAGCGTTTCTTCGCCCGCGCGTCCCGCGACGTTGCCGGTCACGTGGCCGTCCATGCGCAGGCCGTCGTTGAATTCGAGATCGCCCTTGATGTGGACGTCGTGAGCGATGAGCGTGGCGAGCTTGGCATGGCTTACGCCCGCGGATTTCTTCTTCGTGAACATGTGGAACCTTCGGTTGCTGGGATGGGGTTGCTTCGACTGCTGCCGGGACGGCCGCACTCCGGGCGGCATTCCGGCGCATTCCGGCGCATTCAATCGGACCCGCGGCGCTGACGCCGGTAGAACGCGAGATCCGTGCGCAGGCGCGCGAGTTCGGCGGCCGCCGCAGCGGCCTGCTGCTCGAGCGCGGCGCGCGTCGCGGCTTCGTGATCGCCCGCGAGCCGGGCCCGCGCGAGTTCGTCGCGCAGTTCGCGCTCGGACACGGGTGGTGCGCACGTCGCCTCGACCCGCGCGTTGTACTCGCGCGAGCCTTTGAGCGCGAAGCCGGCCGCGACGAGCGCCGACACCGCGCAGGCCGCGGCGATGCCGCCGAGCAGCAGGTTCGGGCCGCGTCGCGCGGACAGCGAATAGGTATGGCGGGTGAGCCGGTGCGTCGCCCGCTTCGTGTCAACTCTCTGCATGGGACATCAGCCTGAAAAGCGCGAGATAGGGTTTCGGATCGACCTGCGCGCCATCGACGATCACCTCGAAGTGCAGGTGCGGGCCGGTCGAGCGCCCGGTCGAGCCGACTTCGGCGATCTTCTGGCCCGGCATCACGATGTCGCCCGTGCGCACGAGGATCTTCGACGCATGCGCGTAGCGCGTGACGACACCGTCGCCGTGGCGGATGTCAACGGCGTTGCCATAGCCGCCGTGCGGGCCGGACAGGATCACGCGGCCGCCGGCGGTCGCGACGATGGAAGCGCCCGCCGGCGCGACCATGTCGATTCCGGGATGAAAGCTCCCGCGCCCGCTGAACGGATCGGCGCGGTTGCCGTACGGCGAGCCCATGCGCGCCCCCGGCGCGGGGTCGCGGCCCGGGAACGCCATGTAGGCGGAGAAGTGTGCATTCGCGACGGCTTGCAGTTGCGAGAGCGTGTCGCCGAGGCAATCGATCGCCTTCTGCGTGCGCTTCAACTGCTGCTGCGCGCTGCCGCTGCTCGCCGCGCGGGCGGCGTCGCACACGCGCGGCGGCAGCGCTGGGCCGCCCGCGCCGTCGAGCGGCGGCGCCTCGGCGCTGTCCGGCAGCGGCGGCACGAGGTGCACATCGGGGCCGGTGGACTTGCGTGACGCGGCGAGATGATCGTCGAATTCGCGCAGTTCGTTCACCTGCGCGCTCAGTTGCCCGACGCGCGGCTCGATCTGCGCGAGCGTCGCGCTGATCTTGCCGAGCTCCTCCAGCTCGTAGGAGCGGCGCGCGAGCTGCGCGCCTTCCTCGGCGGCGTGACTGCGGCCGAGCGTCGAACCGATCGCGATGCCGAGCGCGAGCGCCGCGAGGATCAGCGCGACGACCGCGATCACCGCGATCGCGCGGGCGGTGCGCGCTTCCACGAAGCGCACGCGCTGGCGCGACACCGATCGCCGTGACCAGATGACGAACGCCATCAGCGGGCCTCGCCCGGAGCGGAGTGGATTGCGCGTGCGGCGCGCGCGAGGCGAAAGGCCGGCTGGAAGGAGGTGAGCGTCACGTCGGGGAAAACGCCGCGGCATGCCACGGCGACAAGGATGAATCAGCCGGCGATTATGCAACGGGTCCGGCGACGCTCATCTCAAATTATAAGGATTGCAATACAAGTAGCGTGAACGGGAAAACGGAAGGCGGCACAGGGGCGCTTTCCCCATTGCTTTCAGGCGAGGGTACGAAGTGACGAGGAATCAAGGCACGGCGTTGACAAACGCTGTCTCGAAAAACAAACTGCGCCCTTTAGATTCGGTAGTCGAATAATTCGGATCACGGACGGATTCGCGAAACCGGACTCCGCCCGGAACTTCAACCCGCAGCACCTTTTCACGACTCGAGGACATATGCACAAAAAGACCATTTCCATCGTCGCCGGCGCGCTCATTTCGATTTCTCCCGCGATCATCTCCATCGCCCACGCGGCGCAGCCTGCGGCCGTCAAGGCGGCAGCAGCGCAGCCGATCGAAGGCGTGAGCCTGGTCGAGGCGACGGGCAAGATCGAGTCGGTGAACCGCGAGACGCGCGAAGTATCCGTGCTCGACAAGAATGGCGGACGGACCACCTTCGCGGTCGGCCCCGACGCCAAGAACTTCTCGCAGATCAACGTAGGCGACGAAGTGCGCGTGCGCCTCACGCGTAGTGTGATCGTCGCGCTCTCGAAGGGCGACGTGCGCAGCGCGACGGAGACGGAAACCGTCGCGAGCGCGCCCGCCGGCGCGAAGCCGTCGGGCGAGATCGCGCGCCATCTGACGGTGGTCGCGGACATCGTGAAGGTGGATCACAAGAGCGGCCTCGTCAGCCTGAAAGGTCCGCAGGGCAATCTGCTCGACGTGCAGGTCCACGACCGCGCCAGGCTCGCGCACGTGAAGGCGGGTCAGCAGGTGACGATCGCGTATACGGAAGCCGTCTCCGTTGCCGTGACGCCGGTGCAATAGGCGAAGCTGCCGTTTCAGCCGATGCGGTGAACGGTTCACCGCATCCAGACACCCGCAAGACACCCGCAACCGGGACCCGGCATGCGCCACCCCGGTCGCCGCTTCATTCAGGCGTTCTGTGTTCAGACCACGCCGGGCTGAACCCACACCATCTCGCCGCTGTCACCCATGAGCAGCGCGCGATTGGACTCCGCCGCCGCCCGCAGAAAGTCCCACACGGCCGTGATGCGCTTGAGCTTGCGCAGATCCTCGCGGCACGACAGATAGAACCCGCGCGTCACCACGATGTCATCCGGCAGCACGGCCACGAGCCGCGGGTCCTGCGCGGCCATGAAGCACGGCAGGATCGCGAGCGCGCGCCCCTGCAGCGCCGCGAAGTACTGCGCGATCACGCTCGTGCTGCGCCAGCGCGACTCCGCGCCCGGCACTGCGCGTTCGAGATACAGCAGTTCGTAGCTGAACGCCAGGTCGTCGATATAGCTCGCGAAGCGATGCGCTCGCAAATCGTCGGCGGATTCCACCGGCGCGTGGCGCGCCAGATAGCCGGGCGTCGCGTAGAGTTTCAGCCGGTAGTCGCACAGTTTCGTATAGACGTACTGCCCCTGCTCGGGACGCTCGAGTGTCACCGCGATGTCCGCCTCGCGCTTGGACAGGCTCACGAAATGCGGCACCGGCAGCAGATCGATGGAAATGTTCGGGTGCGCGTCCTGAAAGCGCGCGAGCTGCGGCGCGAGGAAAAAGCAGCCGAAACCCTCCGTCGATCCGACCCGCACATGCCCGGAAAGCGCGTGTCCGGTATTGGCGATCTGCTCGGTCGCCGACTGCACGGTCGTCTCGATCGAATCGGCATATCCGACGAGCCGCTGGCCCTCCGCGGTCAGCACGAATCCTCCGCTGCGCGACTTGTCGAAGAGCAGGGTGCCGAGCGCGTCTTCCAGCGCACGCACGCGGCGCGCGACGGTCGTGTAATCGACCCCCAGACGCTTCGCCGCGCCGCTCGCGCGCTGCGTCCGCGCGACTTCGAGGAAAAAGCGCAGGTCGTCCCAGTTCAGTTTCGTGGGATCGGGCTTGATGCTTTTTTGCATGTCTGTCGGGTATTTTTATCGATACTTGATGGAGATTTGCATAACTATACTCAATGCTATCGACCTGCCGCTCGGTCAGCGGGCATAAAAAACGGAGACGACATGCCTTTTCCCTCCGGCGCCATCCCAGGCGTCCGCCGCCGCGCGTCATCTCCCCGTCCGTCGTGTCTCGTCCTGAAAGGAGCCATCCGTGAACATCGCTGCTGAACACCCGGCGCAAGCCGCTCAAGGCGTGCGCACCGCCAAACTGCTGATCGACGGCGAATTCGTCGAGTCGAAGTCCACCGAATGGCGCGACATCGTCAATCCCGCGACGCAGGAAGTGATCGGCCGCGTGCCGTTTGCGACGACCGAGGAAGTGAACGCCGCCGTCGCCGCCGCGCACAAGGCGTTTCAGACCTGGCGCACGACGCCGCTCGGCGCGCGCATGCGGCTGATGCTCAAGTTCCAGGACCTCGTGCGGCAGAACATGAAGCGGGTCGCCCAGACGCTCACCGCCGAGCAGGGCAAGACGCTGCCCGACGCCGAAGGCGACATCTTCCGCGGGCTGGAAGTCGTCGAGCACGCGTGCTCGATCAGCACGCTCCAGCAGGGCGAGTTCGCGGAGAACGTCGCGGGCGGCGTGGACACGTACACGCTGCGCCAGCCGATCGGCGTCTGCGCAGGCATCACGCCGTTCAACTTCCCCGCGATGATTCCGCTCTGGATGTTCCCGATGGCGATCGTCTGCGGCAACACGTTCGTCCTGAAGCCCTCGGAGCAGGACCCGCTTTCCACGATGGAACTCGTCGAACTGGCCGTGCAGGCGGGCATTCCGCCGGGCGTGCTGAACGTCGTGCACGGCGGCAAGGAAGTGGTCGATGCGATCTGCACGCATCCCGATATCAGGGCGATTTCGTTCGTCGGCTCGACGCACGTCGGCACGCACGTGTACAACCTCGCGAGCCAGCACGGCAAGCGCGTGCAGTCGATGATGGGCGCGAAGAACCACGCGGTCGTGCTGCCCGACGCGAACAAGGAGCAGACGCTCAACGCGCTCGCCGGCGCGGGCTTCGGCGCTGCGGGGCAGCGCTGCATGGCGACGTCGGTGGTGGTGCTGGTGGGGGCGTCGAAAGAGTGGCTGCCGGACCTCGTCGAGCGCGCGCGCGGGCTCACGGTGAACGGTGGCACCGAGCCTGCCACCGATCTCGGGCCGGTCGTGTCCCGCACGGCGAAGGAGCGCATTCTCGGGCTGATCGAGAAGGGCGTGGAGGAAGGCGCGACGCTCGCGCTCGACGGGCGCGGCGTAACCGTGAAGGGCTATGAAAAGGGCAATTTCATCGCCCCGACGATCTTCTCGAATGTCACCACCGAGATGACGATCTACAAGCAGGAAATCTTCGGCCCGGTGCTCTGCGTGCTCGAAGCGGCGAGCCTCGAGGAAGCCATCGCGCTCGTGAACCGCAATCCGATGGGCAACGGCGTCGGGCTCTTCACGCAAAGCGGCGCGGCCGCGCGCAGGTTCCAGAGCGAAATCGACATCGGGCAGGTTGGCATCAACATTCCGATTCCGGTGCCGGTGCCGTCGTTCAGCTTCACCGGCTCGCGCGGCTCGAAGCTCGGCGACCTCGGGCCCTACGGCAAGCAGGTCGTGCAGTTCTACACGCAGACCAAGACCGTGACCGCGCGCTGGTTCGACGACGCCACCGTCAACGACGGCGTTAATACGACGATTTCGCTGCGGTGAGAGGTCGGGAAAGGGGTAGCTACGTTGGATGGGGCCGGAGTAAGGCGTTGGAGCGCTAACTCTGGTCGACCGCAACTACGTTGCATGGGGCCAGAGTAAGGCGCCGAAGCACCAACTCTGGCCGACCGCAACTGCGTTGCATGGGACCAGAGTAAGGCGCTGAAGCGCCAACTCTGGTCGACCGCAACTGCGTTGCATGGGACCAGAGTAAGGCGCTGAAGCGCCAACTCTGGTCGACAGGAGACCGCGATGCAAATCGGCTTTATCGGACTGGGACACATGGGCGGACCAATGGCGGCGAACCTGCTGAAGGCAGGTCACGCGCTGACGGTTTTCGATCTGTCACCGGCAGCGCTGGAAGACGCGCAGAAGGCAGGCGCGAAGGTCGCAGCGTCGCCACGCGCCGCCGCCGAGGCGAGCGAAACCGTCATCACGATGCTGCCAGCCGCGGCGCACGTGAAGGCGGTCTATCTCAATGAAGACGACGGCGTGCTCGCAGGCGCGCGCGCGGGCGTCCCGCTCATCGACAGCAGCACGATCGACCCGGCGACCGCGCGGCTCGTCGCGGACGCAGCGCGCGCACACGGCAATTCGTTCGCGGACGCGCCCGTATCGGGCGGGGTCGTCGGCGCACAGGCGGGCACGCTCACCTTCATGGTCGGCGCGGACGAAGCTCTCTTCGAAACGCTGAAACCGGTGCTCGCCGGCATGGGCAAAAACATGGTGCGCTGCGGCGAAACGGGCACCGGCCAGATCGCGAAAATCTGCAACAACCTGCTGCTCGCGATCTCGATGATTGGCGTCGCGGAGGCGATGAAGCTCGGCGAGGTGCTCGGCATCGACCCGACCAAGCTGGCAAGCATCATCAACACGTCGACGGGGCGCTGCTGGAGTTCGGATACGTGTAATCCCTATCCGAATATTCTGCCGAATGCACCCGCGTCGCGCGGCTATTCGGGAGGATTCGGCGCGGATCTGATGCTCAAGGACCTGGGCCTCGCCGTCGATGCCGCGCGTCAGGCGAAGCAGCCCGTCTTCCTCGGCGCGCTGGCACAACAGCTGTATCAGTCGATGAGCCAGCAGGGGCTAGGCGACCTGGATTTCTCGGGCATCATCAAGCTCTATGGGAAGGAGTAGAAACCTTTTTCGGCACGCACGTGCGTGCCGAAAAAGGGTCAGGATATAACTGCTTTATTAAGCTGCACTGCACAACGCGTCTCGCTGCGCCTTAACCAGCGTGGGCATCGGGAATACGATGATTCGCTTTCCCTAAATTTGTCCTATTCTGAAAGCACGACGTTCTTGCGCCGTTCAAACCGAAGCGTCCCCAAAGACGCCTGGAACGTGCGGGCAGGAGCGATGGAATGCGGCAAATCGCCGGCTTTCGCGCGGCAAAAAAGGAGAACGCTATGCAAGTAACCCGTCACTTGAACATGGAATTGCGGCATGCCACGGTGCCTACTTACGTGGCCAGCTATCTGTTCCCGTTGCTTCTGTTGGCATACGAAGTGTGGCGTGTGGGGTCGTGGGTGGCAGTCAACGGCTTCAACTTCATGAACTTCCGGTCGATGGGCTACGAGTTCGCGCTGATGCTCGCTGTGTTCGCCATGCAAGTGATCGTCGAAATCGCGTTCCTCGCGGGCGCGTGGCTCACCAAGCATCATGATCTGGGGCATCGTCTGAGCAATCTTATGCTCGGAATTTTTTGCTCGCTGGTCGTGCTCGGTTTCGATCTCGCGCTGCAATATGCGATCTGATCGCTGAAAGAAACTCGACTCGTTCGTTCGGAATGGTTCGGAACGCCAAAGGCCGGTTGCAATGCAACCGGCCTTTTTCTTTTGTTGTGTTCTTTGATGCGCCCGGGATTCAGCAGCCCGCTGCGCCCGGCAGGGCGGGCGCCGTTTCCGCGCGCTCCTCGTAGCACTTCCTGTTCGCGTCCTTGAGCGCGGTGCGCAAGCCCTCTTCCACGACCGGATGATAGAAGGGCAGCCTGAGCGTTTCGTCGACGGTCAGTTCCAGCTGCAGCGCCCACGCGATCAGATGGCCCAGATGTTCGGCGGCCGGAGCGCACGCCTGCGTGCCGCGCAGCCTGCCGGTCTTCGCGTCGGCGTACACGTGCAGCAGTCCACGGTTCTGCCGCATGACGCGGCTGCGCCCCTGCGTTTCAAACGACGCGGAACCCGTCACCGTCATCTGCTTGTCCAGGTCGTCGTAGGATGCGCCGGCGATCAGCACCTGCGGCTCGCAAAACACCAGCGACAGCGGCACCTTGCGCTTCACGTGCTGGACGTCGGGAAAGCGCGCCGCGTTGTCGCCGGCGAGCTTGCCTTCGTCGGCCGCGTCCGACAGCCACGGCCGCGTGCCGTCGCAGTCGCCCGCGATGAAGATGCTGCTGTCGCCGCACTGCATGGAGGTTTCGTCGAAGCGCGGCACGCCCTTGTCGTTCAGCGCGATGCCGGCATTCGCGAGTTGCAGCGGCTTCAAGGCCGGCGCGCGGCCGGTCGCGACGAGCACCGTGTCGAATTGCTCGGTGCGCTCGCGTCCGTCGCGCGACGTGAATCGGATCGTCGGCGTGCCGTCGCGCAGCGACATGTCGAGGATCTTCGCGTCGGGGTCGAAATGGAACTCGCCGGCGAGCGCCGCCACTAGCGCATCGCGCACGGGCGTATCCGACAGCCCCGCGATCCGTCCGCCCTGGCCGAACATGAACACCTTGACGCCGAGGCGCGCGAACGCCTGACCGAGCTCCAGCCCGATCGGCCCCGCGCCGAACACGGCGGCGCGCTTCGGCAGGGTCTTCAGCTCGAAGATGTCGTCGCTCGTGATCAGCCGCTCTCCGAACACCCTGAACGCATCGGGCACGGCGGGCACCGCGCCGCTCGCGATCACCACGCTGCGCGCCTCGATGCGCCGTTCGTCGTCGATCGCGAGAACGTGGTGCGCCGGCGTGCCCGGCTCGAAGCGCGCCCGGCCGCGCACGACGGACTCCGGGGCGAACGCATCCGTTTCTTCGAGCACGCTCGCGACGAAGTAGTCGCGCTCGCGGCGCACGTAGTCGAGGACCTGGGCGCCGTTGGCCTCGAGCGCGTGCGTGCCTTCGATGCCGCGCGGCGCGAGCGCGCGCGCTTCATGCAAACCGTTCGCCGCGGCGATCAGCAGCTTCGACGGCATGCAGCCGACGCGCGCGCAGGTCGTGCCGAATTCGCCGGCTTCGATCAGCACGGTATGGCGGCCCGCCGAGCGCGCCGCGCGAAAGGCGGCCATGCCGGCCGTGCCCGCGCCGATCACGGCGACATCCACCCTGGTCGTTTTCATGTCCTATTTCCCTGGTTGTCTGGCTGCGCGGGATGCGGCGCGCGATGCGGCAAGATTCAGCCATTGTCGGCGAACCCGGGGTAAAGCGACATGCCGCCGTCGACGAAGAGCGTCGTGCCGACCACGTAGTCGCTTTCGTCCGAGGCGAGCCACACGGCGGCCCGGCCGATGTCGCCGGGTTCGCCGATTCGTCCGTACGGCACCAGTTTCAGCAGCTTGTCGAGCGCTTGCGGCGAGTCCCACGCCGCCTTGTTGATCGGCGTGCGGATCGCGCCGGGCGCGATCGCGTTGACGCGGATGCGGTGCGGCGCGACCTCCTGTGCGAGCGACTTCATCATCATCTGGATGCCGCCCTTCGACGCTGCGTAGTTCACGTGGCCGGCCCACGGAATCAGCTCGTGCACCGAGCTCATGCAGATGATCTTGCCGAGCGCCATCGAAACCGGACGCGGCTCGCGCCGCAGGAACTCGCGCACCGCGCGCTGCGCGGTCAGGAACTGGCCCGCGAGATTGACGTTCATTACTGTGTGCCAGTCCGCGAGTGTCATGTCGACGAACGGCGCGTCCTTTTGCAGCCCGGAATTCGCAACGACGATATCGATCGTACCGAAATGCTGAATGACGGAGTCGAACATTGCGTCGATCTGGGCTTCGTCGGCGACGTCGGCTCCGACGGCGAATGCCTGTCCGCCGGCCTTGCGGATGTCGGCGGCGAGATCTTCCGCCGCTTCGCCGTGCGAGTGATAGTTGATCGCGACGGCGGCGCCGGCATCGGCGAGCGCCTGTGCGACGCCGAAGCCGATGCCGGAACTTGCGCCGGTCACGAGAGCGATCTGGCCTTGAAGATCCTGGGTCATGGCGGTCCTCGATCGGGGCGATGACCGCGGATTGCGGTTCGTGGCTTCGCCCCAAGCAAGCCACGGACCCACGGGCTTTCGTTGCAGGGTGGTCGGAAAGGGCGGAGGCCGCCAATCGACAGCCGCAGTCAGCCGCGATTTCGAGCGCCGGGAGGGAAGGCTCCAGACGGCCGTTGGAGCCGCCGTACGGTGCGTGTGACGTTCAGGCTCGCGGCGGCACGAAGCGGCGCCACGCCAACGCGCGTGAGCCGGTCATCCGCCCGCTCACGCCCACCGTCCGACTTCCTGCCCTGTCACCCGGATTGCCGGGAAGCGGTCGGTCGGATGCGCGATCTCGTCCTGCGACGCGACGATTTCCAGCTCGTACCGCCCCGCGTCGTAAGTCGCCCGCACCACCGCGTTGACGGCCGCGAGCGTGTGTTCGAGCGCGTCGCGCAGCGAATCGCCTTGCAGCGTGCGCGCGACGAAAATGCCGCTCGTCAGGTCGCCCACGCCAACCGGCTGCCGCGCGAACGGATAGAGCGGCCGCTGCACGAACCACGCCTCCGTCTCGCTCACGGCCAGCATGTTGAACGTGTCGGCGCGGCTGTTGCGGTCGATCAGATGCTTGACCAGCACTATCCGCGGGCCGCGCGCGAGCACTTCGCGGCAGGCGTCCACGGCTTCCTCCACCGTCTCGATCGTGCGGCCGACCAGCTTTTCGAGTTCGAGGTGGTTCGGCATCATCGCGTCGGCCACTTCGGGCATCGTCGTGACGAGAAAGTCCTCGATGCCCGGCTCGACCGTGCAGCCCCCCGTCGCGCCCATGACCGGGTCGCAGAAAAAGAGCGCCCGCGGGTTCACGGCCTTCACCATCTTGACGATTTCGACGACCGCGCGTCCCTGCTCGGTCGCGCCCAGATAACCGGACAGGACGGCATTGCAGCGCGCCAGCACGCCGATGGCGCCGATGCCCTCGATCACGCTTTGCAGCTCGTCCGCGTCGAATACGCTGCCGGTCCAGCGCCCGTATTGCGTGTGATTGGAGAACTGCACCGTGTTGAGCGGCCAGACGTTGACGCCGAGGCGGCGCATCGGAAACACCGCCGCGCTGTTTCCCGCGTGCCCGAAGACCACATGCGACTGAATGCTGAGGACGTTGTTCATGATCTGATTCCGATGCAGGCGGCGACCCGTGCGGTCCGATGCGCGATAGGTTCAAAAGTCTCGGGCAGGCAGCGCGAGGTTCGTCAGGTTCTTAAGTGCATGAAACGTCCGGTACACGGCCCGAAGCGGGCCGTGCGGTGTATCCGTCGTATTGTGCCGTGCCGCGACGCACTATGGCACTGCGAGCCGTTATAAATTGACAAGGCGGCGTTGTCGAGCGATGCGTTTATTGCACAGCCGCAACGGTCGCGCCGTTGCAACACCGCAACCGCGCAGCGCGGGGCGTCCGGCTGCCCCGCACGGCGCGAGAATCACGGTACAAAACCACGACGAAAAAAGTACGGAAACCGATTGATTGATACTAATCAACCCGCGCATTAACTAAAAGCCGGATTTAAAGCCATGCAATTACTGGAAAACACGGATTAAAAGTTGAATTCCAGCGTGAGTTGATGTTGCGCCTGACAGGCGAAGCGCAGCTGCGTCCGGCCGCGCTACGGGACGGTGCGGTAGCGAACGGATCATTGGCGATCGGACGGGGCGCAGCGGCCGGGCGGACAGACAATAGCGTCTTCGGCATGGCGTCGCCGGGCGCGGCACCGAACGGCACGTCGCTTGCTGGAAACCAGATTGCTGCGCGCCTCGCCCGCCGGCGCTTGCCGCCTGCCGGCACGCCCATGTTTGGAATACGGAATATTCAGTCGAGCGATCGAATGCGGCGTCCGACGCCGCTGGAAAGCACGCGGGAAATACCGCGTATAGCCGGCACACTGATTCCGCAACGGGCCGGATAATGCCCCAACACGCGCCGCGAGAGCGCGGTGGCCTCGCTTCATACGATGAATACGGGTGGCAATCGACAGACCGATACCAAAAATCGCAGGTCAAATCAGGAGGCTCGAATGGAGACGCAGGCAAAGAATCGCACCGATTTGCAGAAGTCCACGCTGGCAATCGTTCTCGCTGGCGGGCGCGGCACCCGGCTCGGGCCGCTCACCGACAAGCGGGTCAAGCCCGCGGTCCATTTCGGCGGCAAATACCGGATCATCGACTTCGCATTGTCGAACTGCCTGAATTCCGGCATCCGGCGCATCGCCGTGGTGACGCAGTACAAGGCGCACTCGCTCTTGCGCCACCTGCAGCGCGGCTGGGGCTTCCTGCGCGGCGAATTCAACGAGTTCATCGACATCTGGCCGGCGCAGCAGCGCGTCGATTCGAGCTGGTATCGCGGCACTGCCGACGCCGTGTTCCAGAACCTCGACATCATCCGTTCGATCGCGCCGGAATTCATCGTCGTGCTGGCGGGCGACCACATCTACAAGATGGACTACACGCGCATGGTGCTCGATCACGTCGAGAGCGGCGCGGACTGCACGGTCGGCTGCATCGAGGTGCCGCGCATGGAGGCGGTGGCGTTCGGCGTGATGCACGTCGACGAAGAGCGCCGCGTCACCGCTTTCCTCGAAAAGCCCGCCGATCCGCCCGCGATGCCCGGCAAGCCGGACATCGCGCTCGCGAGCATGGGCATCTACGTGTTCAGCGCGAAGTACCTGTTCCAGCTGCTCGAGGAGAACATCGCGGCGTCGAACACGGATCACGACTTCGGCAAGGACATCATTCCGCGCGTGGTGACGAGCGGGCGGGCGATCGCGCATCCGTTCGGCATGTCGTGCGTGACGTCCGACAGCGATCCCAACGCGCCCGCGTACTGGCGCGACGTCGGCACGGTCGACGCCTACTGGGCGG
This sequence comes from Caballeronia glathei, assembly GCF_000698595.1. GTDB lineage: Bacteria > Pseudomonadota > Gammaproteobacteria > Burkholderiales > Burkholderiaceae > Caballeronia > Caballeronia glathei. Next base: position 24,434 of record NZ_JFHC01000068.1, read on the forward strand.
CCAACCTCGACCTCGCGTCGACCATTCCGGAACTCGACCTCTACGACCGCAAGTGGCCGATCTGGACCAACCAGGAGCAGTTGCCGCCGGGCAAGTTCGTGCGCGACCTGAACGGCCAGCAGGGCGCCATCACCAATCTGCTGGTGTGCGGCGGCTGCGTGATATCGGGCTCGCAGGTGTCGAAGTCGGTGTTCTCGTCCGCGGTACGGGTGCATTCGTTCTGTAACATCAACGATGCAGTATTGTTGCCGCAGGTGACGATCGGGCCGTCGTGCCGGTTGCAGCGCGTGGTGATCGACCGCGGCTGCACGGTGCCGGAAGGGCTCGTGATCGGCGAGGACCCCGAGTACGACGCCGAGCGCTTCTTCCGCACCGAGAACGGCATCACGCTCGTCACGCAGGACGCGTTGCGGCGGCTGTCCGAGCGCTAGCCTTCGCGCCATACCGACAAAAATAATCGACGGGAGCGCCGATGACCGTTTGCGTGCTGCATGTCGCAGCTGAGATGTATCCGTTGCTGAAAACCGGCGGACTCGCCGACGTCGTGGGCGCGTTGCCGCCCGCGCAATCGCAGCTCGGCACGGATGCGCGGGTGCTCCTGCCGGGATTTCCCGCCGTGCTGGGCGGCCTCGCGGATCTGGAACCCGTGGCCGACCTGGGCGCCGTGTTCGGCGCGGGCGCCGTGCGGCTCGAGCGCGGCGTGCTCGCGCCGCACGGCGTCGTGGTGTACGTCGTGCGCGCCGATGCGTTCTACGACCGGCCGGGCAATCCGTATCTGGACGCGTCGCACCATCCCTACGCCGACAACGACCGCCGTTTCGCGCTCCTCGGCTGGGCGGCGGCGCGCATCGCGACGGGCGCCGATCCCGGCTGGACGCCGCACATCGTGCACGCGCACGACTGGCACGCCGGTCTCGCGCCCGCGTACCTGCGCGCGTTCGAGCGGCAGAGCGGCAGGCCGCGCGTGCCGTCGGTGATGACAGTGCACAACCTTGCGTATCAGGGCACGTTCGCGGCGGAGCACTTCGGCGTGCTGCAACTGCCGCACGACTTCTATTCGATCGATGGCGTCGAGTTCTACGGACACGTGTCGTTCCTGAAGGCGGGGCTGTTCTACGCCGAGCGCATCACCACGGTGAGTCCCACCTACGCGCGGGAAATCCAGACGCAGGCGCAGGGCGCGGGCCTCCACGGGCTCCTGCAGACGCGTTCGCACGACATCAGCGGCATTCTGAACGGCGTCGACTATGCGATCTGGAATCCGTCGGCGGATACGACGATCGACACGCGCTACACGGCGGCGAAGCCCGCCGGCAAGGCGAAATGCAAGGCTGCGCTGCAGGAGCGCATGGGCCTTGCGAAGAGCGACGACGCGCTGCTGTTCGGCGTCGTGAGCCGGCTGACGGAGCAGAAGGGGCTGGATCTGCTGCTGTCGTCGATTCCGGACATCGTGCAGCGCGGCGGGCAACTGGCCGTGCTCGGCACCGGCGACCCGGCGCTCGAAACCGGCATGAAGAACGCGGCGGCCGCGCACCCGGGTGCGGTCGCGGTGGAGCTGGGGTTCGACGAAACGCTGTCGCACGCGATCATCGCGGGCAGCGACATCGTGATGGTGCCGTCGCGCTTCGAGCCGTGCGGGCTCACGCAGCTCTATGCGCTCGCGTACGGGTCGCTGCCGCTCGTGCATCGCGTGGGCGGCCTCGCGGACACGGTCGTGGATGCGTCGCTCGAAAATCTCGCGGATCAGCTGGCGACCGGTTGCGTTTTCGAGACGTTCGATCGCGACGGCATCGTCGCGGCGATCCGTCGGGCGTTCGCGCTGAGATCGCGCCGCACGGACTGGAAGGCGGTCGTGCGGCGGGCGATGACGCAGAACTTCGGCTGGGAAGCGGCGGCGTTGCGGTATGGGGAGGTCTACGGGGACATCGTGCGGAGGTAGGGAGGGCGGCCGGGCCGACTACGCACGGTTGCGGTTTCGGAATTGACTCGTTTCGGCCCTGGGGGGAATAAGTATGATCATTTCCCTTCGGGCGGGATTCGAGTCGCGGCGCCCAAAAACGCCATCCCGGCGTGAGGTCACCGTATGCGTTCGTTAGCGGCTCGTGTTTCTGAAAGGGAATATGACCGCTTTATTGACCCACTATGGCGGACGCCGCTACACGATGGACCTCGCGAGCTGCTATCGCATCGGCTCGCTCTTCAATCCCGATCCCGAAAGGAAAGCGGCCGCTGACGCGGGCCGCAAGATGCTCGACGCGGTTTATCCGGACGTGTGGGAGCGAAATGCCGAACTGGTTGATCGCGTCGAGCACTTTTTGATCGCCTCGTTCCCGCACTTTCGCAAAGGCAACGCGCACCATACGCTCGATGCGCTGCGTCGAGCAGTCTGGAAAGGTGAGGTGTTCATTGTCGAGCGCGAACCCGAGTTTTGCGGCGGCTACGTCGCGCCGCACGTGCGAAAGCAGTCAGGCTTCCGGGGCGTGGACAACGATGACGAAGTACCATTTGAAAAAGAGCCCTGGCCCGAAGTGCCCGACACGTCAGCGGCCGATTGGGACATTTGGCACGACGCAAACAATCAGGCCATGATGCACGCGGCGGTTCGCGGCGCGCCTGCGTTGTTTCTTCCCATGTTCGCCAAAGCGGGATGGATCAGCCGCTACGGTGTGCCTGACTTGTCGGAAGGCTTTGCGCGGGCAGAATCAACGCCGCTTGGCGATGCGGAAGGCTTCGAGTTGGGCGAGAGCACGCTATCAGACGACGTCATGGATATGGCGGCGCGCGGCGTCAGCGAAGCGGAAGAGGCGGAATGCGACGCGCAATATGCTTTCGACATGGCTGAATGCCAAGCTGCGAAGGCCTTGTTCGGCGGCGACATGCGGACCTACTTGTTCTGCAAGCAACGAGCCTTTGAACACTACCAACGTTGTCGAGGATATTGAGCATGGCAGCTTATGAGCCAGTATGTATCACCTACTATGACGCCGACACGCAGACGATGCGCAACTGCACGGTATTGCGGTCGCATGTTCAGGCGGCAATCGATCGTGCTTCGGGGATCAGCGTGCCTCCTGACGCCGAGGCGTTCTCGGAGGCGCCAATCAAAGATGAGGACGCGCGGAAATTGGGCGGGATGATCTATATGATCCTTGCGGCAAGCTATCCGGAGCTGCGCGCACGCCTACAGATCACGACCGACAGCCCCATGGACTGACTGCTCGCCAATCCAGCGCCCGACCAGGCGTCAATCAAGCGAAAGCCGCACCGCAAAGGCCGCGAGCGCCCCCGAAAACGCCCACCGCTGCACGACCTGCGCCCGCGGATGAACGCGCAGCCATCCCGAAATCCTGACCGCCCCCACGGCGAGCGTCACATCGAACGCCACCCCGAACGCCACGAGCACCACGCCGAGTTCGACCATCTGCGACCAGGCCGCGCCCGCTTCCGGATGCACGAACTGCGGCAGCAGCACGGAACAGACAAGCAGTGCCTTCGGATTCAGGATGCTGCTCAGCACGCCCTTGAGAGCGGCGGTGCGCAGCGTGAAGTCGGAGGCGTTGTGCGTGCCGTCGCCGAGACCGAACGAAGGCGAACGGAAAATCTGCACCGCCACGTAGCCGAGATAAAGCGCGCCCGCGATCCGTATGCCTTCATAGAGCCACGGCGCGCTGCGCAGCAGGGCGGCGACGCCGAGCGCCGAGAGCGTGACATGCGTTGCGCGCGCGAATGCGAGACCGCCGGCCGTCGCGAACCCGTGTTTCAGGCCGCGCGTCGCGCTCGTCTGCAGCACGAGCGCCATGTCCGGCCCGGGAAGCGCATACACGACGGCGAGCGTGCCGACGAACATTGCGAGCAGATGAAGCGAAACCATGATGACCTCCGTTCAGAAGACTCCATGTTGCCGCCGATCGACGAGCGTTTTCTGGCATATTGAGCTATCCGGAACGCCATTCATGGCGGAAAGCGCTAAAAATCAAAGAAAGCAGGAGGAAACCATCGTGAGCGACCTCGACAAGATCGACCGCGCGATTCTGGCCGCCATCCAGCTGGACGGCCGCATCCCGGTGGCGAAGCTCGCCGAGCGCGTCGGCCTGAGCGAGACGCCGTGCGCCCGGCGCCTGAAGCGGCTGGAAAGCGACGGCTACATCGAGGGCTATCGCGCGGTGCTGTCGAGAAAGGCGCTCGACCTCGGCGTGATCGCGTTCGCGCAGGTGCGTTTCAGCATCCACGACCGGACGCTGTCCGACCGTTTCGAGCGCGAAATCCAGGGCATCGCGCGCATTGTGTCGTGCCACAACATCTCGGGCAGCGCGGACTATCTGCTGCAGGTCGCGGCGCGCGATCTCGACGAGTACGGCATCTTCATGCGCGACGTGCTGCGCGCGCTGCCCGGCGTGACGGCCGTCGAATCGATGCTGTCGCTGCGCGAGGTCAAGCGCGACACCGGCCTGCCGCTGCTCTAGCCGATATCGACGACGATCTTGCCCCGCGCCGGGCCCGACGTCAGCGCTTCGTGCGCGGCCCCGGCCGTGGCGAGGTCGAACCGGCGCGGATCGATGAGCGGCGTGATGAGGCCGCGCTCGGCGAGCTTCGTTGCCTCGCGCAATATCTCGCCGTGGTGCGCGCGATACCGGCCCGTCAGCAGCGCGGCGAGCGTGAAGACGCCCGAGTAGGTGGCCTCGCGAAACGACAGCGGCGCGAGTGCGTGCGTGCCCCAGCCGAGCGCGCTCACCACGTGGCCGAACTGCTTCACCGCCGCGAACGACGCGTCGAGCGCCGCTCCGCCCACCGTATCCACGACGAGATCGAAGCCTTCGCCGCGCGTGTGCTTCGCCACGTACTGCTCGACCGGCGTGGCACGGTCGATCGGCGTCGCGCCGAAGCGCTCGATCGTCGCGGCGTCGCGTGCGCTGGCGGTCGCGAACACCTCGCCGCCCAGTGCCCGCGCGAGTTGCACGGACACGTGCCCGACGCCGCCCGCGCCGCCCTGCACGAGCACCGTCTGGCCGGGCTGGAGCCGCGCCCGGTCGACGATCCCCATGTACGACGTGATGAACGCGAGCGGCAGCGCGGCGGCCTCGCGCATCGACAGGTTCGCGGGCTTCACGGCGAGCAGGTCGGCGTCGACCGAGGCGAACTGCGCGAGCGAGCCCTGCAGACCGCCGACGCCGCCCGTCATGCCGTACACCTCGTCGCCGGGGCGAAACGCGGTGACATCCGCGCCGACCGCTTCGACGACCCCGGCCAGGTCGATGCCGAGCACCGCCGGCAGCGGGTGCTTCGCGTGCGCAGCGGCGCCGGCGCGGATTTTCGTGTCGAGCGGATTGACGGCGCTTGCCTTGATGCGCACGAGCACTTCGCCGCGCGGCGGTGACGGGCGGGACAGCTCGACGAGTTCGAGCGGGCCGTTGTAGCGATTGAGCACCAGTGCCTTCATGATCGTTGCCTCGAAAGGAGATGACATGAGTGCATCTTCGACCATGCCGAATCGCATGTAAATCCACGATAATGAACGTCGATCAAACGTTTTTGCATGGGACGGTGATGGACTGGAGCGACATCCGCATTTTTCTCGCGATCGCCCGCACGGGCACGCTCGGGGCGGCGGCCCGGCAGACGGGCCAGACCCAGCCGACGATGGGCCGCCGCCTGCGCGCGCTCGAGCAGGCGGTCGGCCAGACGCTCTTTCAGCGCACGAGCGACGGCTTCGTGCTCACCGACGAAGGCACCGCCGTGCTCGCCTGCGCTGAGCGCATGGAGGACGAAGCGCTCGCCTTCGAGCGCGAACTGGCGGGGAAGGAACGGCATCTGACGGGGATGCTGCGGGTGTCGTCGTCGGACTGGTTCGGCATTCACGTGCTCACGCCTGCTTTCGCGGATTTCCTGCGCGCGAACGCGAAGGTCTCCATCGAACTGCTCACCGACGCCCGGCGCTACAACCTCGCGCGCCGCGAGGCCGATCTGGTGTTTCGCATCACGCCGTTCGACGAAGCCGATGTGATCCAGCGCCGGCTGATGCACATCGACTATGCGCTCTACGGCCTCCCGGGCGCGGCGCCGCCCCGCCCGGGCGACGGCGCCGGCACCGCGCTTGTCACGATGGACAGCGCGTTCGGCACCTTGCCCGACGTCGCGTGGCTGAGGCGCCTCTTGCCGAACGCGCACGTGGCGTTCGGCAGCAACAACCGCGGCGCGCAGGCGCGCATGTGCGCGGCGGGCGGCGGCCTCGCGGTGCTGCCGTGCCCGCTCGGCGACAGTACGCCGGGCATCGCGCGCATCGACCTGGGCGAAGCGCCGCCGGGCCGGGACGTCTGGCTCGGCTATCACCGCGACCTGCGCCGTCTCGCGCGGCTGCGGGCGCTGCTCGATTTCGTCATCGACCGGCTGGCGAACGTCTGATTGCTCGCCTTATTGTCTATACAAGAAGCCGCCTGACGCCGCGCGGCGCTTCTGTCATAGGGCGCACGCACGATCGGGAATTCCCTAATACACGCAAACTTGTATATACAAGAACATGCGCCTATCGACGTACGGCTGCTCGCGGCCGGCCAATCAACCTCAAGCGCAGGAGTTCTCCGTGGACCAATCTTCCCGTTTTCGCGATGTCGAGATCCGCGCGCCGCGCGGCACCACGCTCAATGCCAAAAGCTGGCTGACCGAAGCGCCGCTGCGCATGCTGATGAACAATCTCGACCCCGAAGTTGCCGAGAATCCGAAGGAACTGGTGGTGTACGGCGGCGTCGGCCGGGCGGCGCGCGACTGGGCGTGCTACGACAAGATCGTCGAGACGCTCAAGCGCCTCGAAGCCGACGAGACGCTGCTCGTGCAGTCGGGCAAGCCCGTCGGCGTGTTCAGGACGCACGAGAACGCGCCGCGCGTGCTGATCGCGAACTCGAACCTCGTGCCGCACTGGGCGAGCTGGGAGCACTTTAACGAACTCGACGCGAAGGGCCTCGCGATGTACGGCCAGATGACGGCCGGCAGCTGGATCTACATCGGCAGCCAGGGGATCGTGCAGGGCACGTACGAAACGTTCGTCGAAGCGGGGCGGCAGCACTACGGCGGCGACCTCAAGGGCCGCTGGGTGCTGACCGCGGGCCTCGGCGGCATGGGCGGCGCGCAGCCGCTCGCGGCGACCCTCGCGGGCGCGTGCTCGCTCAATGTCGAATGCCAGCAGAGCCGCATCGACTTTCGCCTGAAGACGCGCTACGTCGACGAACAGGCCGCCGACCTCGACGACGCCCTCGCGCGCATCGAGCGCTACACGTCCGAAGGCCGCGCCGTGTCGATCGCGCTGTGCGCCAACGCCGCCGACGTCCTGCCTGAACTGGTGCGCCGCGGCGTGCGCCCGGACATGGTCACCGACCAGACGAGCGCGCACGATCCGCTCAACGGCTATCTGCCGAAGGACTGGACGTGGGCGCAGTACCGCGACCGCGCGCAGAGCGACCCGGCGGGCACCGTGAAGGCCGCGAAGCAGTCGATGGCCGTGCACGTGCGGGCGATGCTCGCGTTCCAGCAGGCGGGCGTCCCGACCTTCGACTACGGCAACAACATCCGCCAGATGGCGAAGGAAGAGGGCGTGCAGAACGCGTTCGACTTCCCCGGTTTCGTGCCCGCGTACATCCGGCCGCTCTTTTGCCGCGGCGTCGGGCCGTTCCGCTGGGCGGCGCTTTCGGGCGATCCGCAAGACATCTACAAGACGGACGCGAAGGTCAAGGAACTGATCCCCGACGACGCCCATCTGCACCGCTGGCTCGACATGGCGCGCGAGCGCATCAGCTTCCAGGGCCTGCCCGCGCGGATATGCTGGGTCGGGCTCGGCCAGCGCGCGAAGCTCGGCCTCGCGTTCAACGAGATGGTGCGCTCGGGAGAATTGTCGGCGCCTGTCGTGATCGGCCGCGACCACCTCGATTCCGGCTCGGTCGCGAGCCCGAACCGCGAGACGGAGTCGATGCAGGACGGCTCTGACGCCGTCTCCGACTGGCCGCTTCTCAACGCGCTCCTGAACACCGCGAGCGGCGCGACGTGGGTGTCGATTCACCACGGCGGCGGCGTCGGCATGGGCTTCTCGCAGCATGCGGGCGTCGTGATCGTCTGCGACGGCACCGACGAGGCCGCCGCGCGCATCGCCCGCGTGCTGCACAACGATCCGGCCACGGGCGTGATGCGCCACGCGGACGCCGGCTACGACATCGCGATCGAATGCGCGCGCGAGAAGGGGCTCGATCTGCCGATGATCGGCGGCGCGGCACCGAAGCGCTGAACCACGGGCGAACCGCCGATGAAACGACTCTGGCAGAACTGTCACGCCGCCACGATGAAGGGCGGCCGGTATTCGATCGTCGAGGACGCGGCGATCGTGACCGAAGGCGGGCGCATCGCGTGGATCGGGCCGCGCGGCGAGATGCCGCCGCAAGGCGCGCACGAAACGACGGATCTCGAAGGCGCCTGGGTCACGCCCGGCTTCATCGATTGCCACACGCATCTCGTGTTCGGCGGCGATCGCAGCGGCGAATTCGAGCAGCGCCTCGAAGGCGTGAGCTACGCCGAGATCGCGGCGGGCGGCGGCGGGATCGCGAGCACGGTGCGCGCGACGCGCGAAGCGAGCGAGGACGCGCTCTTCGCGAGCGCAAAGGCACGCGCGCAGGGTTTGCTGCGCGAAGGCGTGACGACCCTCGAGGTGAAATCGGGCTACGGCCTCGACCTCGAGAACGAGCGCAAGATGCTGAAGGTGGCGCGGCGCCTTTCCGCACAGTTGCCGCTCACCGTGCGCGCCACGTGCCTCGCGGCCCACGCGCTGCCGCCGGAGTTCGCGAACCGCGCGGACGACTACATCGATTACGTGTGCGCTCAGATGCTGCCGGCGCTTGGCCGGGAGGGCCTCGTCGATGCCGTCGATGCCTTCTGCGAGCATCTCGCGTTCTCGCCCGCGCAGGTCGAGCGCGTGTTCCAGGCGGCGCGCGAACTCGGCCTGCCGGTGAAGCTGCACGCGGAGCAGTTGTCGTCGCTGCATGGATCGAGTCTGGCGGCGCGCTATGGAGCGCTCTCGGCGGATCATCTCGAATACATGACCGACGACGACGCCGCCGCGATGGCGCAATCGGGCACGGTCGCCGTGCTGCTGCCAGGCGCGTTCTACATGTTGCGCGAGACGCAGTTGCCGCCGCTCGATGCGCTGCGCCGCCACGGCGTGCCGGTCGCGCTCGCGAGCGACCTGAACCCGGGCACGTCGCCCGCGCTCTCGGTGCGGCTGATGCTGAACATGGGCTGCACGCTCTTTCGCATGACGCCGGAGGAGGCGCTCGCGGGTGTCACGATCCACGCGGCGCGCGCGCTCGGGCTCGACGAAACGCATGGATCGCTCGAGGCGGGCAAGGCGGCGGATTTCGTCGCGTGGCGGATCGGCCGGCCGGCCGAACTGGCCTACTGGCTCGGCGGCGCGCTGCCGAACCGGGTGGTGCGCAGCGGGGACGAAGTCCGCGTTTGAAGCGGTTCAGGTTAAAAAAAGCCTCGTCCGGAGCCGAGTGGTTCCGGACGAGGCTTTTTGTTGCCGTCGCGTGACGGCAGTGGGACCGCAGTGGGACGGCAGTGTGACGGCGGGGCTGAGAACGCCCGGCGATCACGCCATCAGTCGATCAGGCGCGCCGCTTCGTGAAGAGACCCCACAGGACCAGCAGCACGATGGCGCCGATCACGGACGCGATCCACCCCACCGGCTGCCCCGGGTGATACCAGCCGAGCGCGCGGCCCACGTAGCCCGCGATCAGCGAGCCGGCCATGCCGAGCACGATGGTCATGATCCAGCCCATCTTGTCGTCGCCCGGTTTGACCGCTCGCGCGATGAGCCCGACAACCAGTCCGACGATCAAAGTCCCGATGAATGCAAGCATGCGGTTGCTCCTTTCAGAGTTTGGCTGCCCGGGGGCGTCCCGGTAGATGCAAAGTAGCACGGCAGCCGGGGTTTGGGTATGGATGCGGATGCAGGGTCCGTGCCCGCAGCCGCCGCGCTTGCCGCCGCATCGTCCGGTCGGCCGATCCTTCGATGCCCGGACGATGCCGCGTGGACGCGCAGGGTAGAATTCGCGGCTCGGATGCGCAACCGCTTTGCGCCTGACCGATGGCTTCCTGCACCGAATTCAACTAAATATGACCGATTCCGAACTCGACCCGTCCGCCGAAGCCGTCCACGAAGACCGCCTGTGGCGCGACGACGGCTGGACCGCACGTGTGATCAAGAACGAGGACGACGACGGCTGGGCCGTCGAGATGATCAAGGATGGCGAGGCGGAGCCCGCGCTCGTCGGCCCGTGGACGATGGGCCGCGACAAGAAGAACCCGAAGCCGCTCGACGCGGCGGCGTTCCGCACGCTCGTCAAGACGGCGTCGGAAGTGCTGCGCCGCCATGAGCAGCAGCGCCACGCCATGCTGCACAAGAACATCACGGTGAACGTGCGCGGCGAAGACGTGACGGTCACGCTCGACATCGTTCCCGACGAGGACGATCCCTACGCCGATCTCAAGGCCTTCGATCCGTTCGGGGCGCAGCTCGCGCAGGCGCGCGTGTCGGCGGGGTTCAAGCTGAGCCACGCGAGCGCGCAGGCCTGGGTGGAAGGCGACTTCCAGCGGCCCGGCTAATACACGGCCGGCACGCCTTCGGGACGATGCTTGAACCGCCGGTGCACCCAGTAGTACTGGTCCGGAAAGCGCAGCACCTGGGTTTCCAGGAACGCGTTCATGCGGCGGGCGTCGACGGTGTCGTCCTCCGAGGGGAAATCGGCGAGCGGCTCGAAAATCGTCATCTTGTAGCCCTGATAGTCGGGCAGCACTTCGGTGACGAACGGCACGACACGCGCCCCGCCGAGCCGCGCGAGCCGTGACACCGACGTCAGCGTGCAGGCCGGCACCCCGAAGAACGGCACGAACACCGAGTTTTCGACGCCGTGATCCATGTCGGCCGCGAGCATCACCGATTTGCCCGCGCGCAGCAGCTTGAGCACCTTGCGGGCGCTGTCGGAGCGCTTGATCATGTCGGCGCCGAAACGGCCGCGCTGCGACCTCGCGAGTGCGCACATGCGCGCATCGGACATCGGCGTGTAGAGCGAGGCGATCGGCAGCTTCATCGAATAGAGCATGCAGCCCACCTCGATGGCGACGAAGTGAAAGCCCATGAAGATGGTGGGCGGCGCATTCGGGTCGTCGAGATCGATGCGGCTTTCGAGCTGCACCAGCTGTTCGATGTCGCGCGCCGAGCCGAACCACTGCACGCCGCGCTCGACATAGCTGCGCACCACGTGGCGGAAATGGGCGCGGCCGAGTTGTTCGTACTCGCTTTCGGTGCGGCCGGGAAAGCACAGCCTCAGGTTCACGAGGACGATTCGCCGGCGGCGGCTGGGAATGGCGTAGAGACACGCGCCGAGCAGGGCGCCGAAGCGCGCGACGAGGCCGTAAGGGAGAACGGCGAACATGCGCAGCAGGGCCACGAGGAACGCAAAGCCGATTCTGTTCAAATGAGTTCCTTGAGGTCAGGCGCGGCGGGGGCGCTCTGGAATCGCGGAAGTGCGAAGGTGCGGAAACGGGCTTCGTCGAATTGGCGCGGGCCAGACGGAGAAGGGCGAGGCGTGACGGATGACATGCGGCGGGATCAGAATGGCGCCGCGGAAGGCGACATGATCTCACATTGCGCGGGAATGCCGGAGAAGATGGCTTGAAACGGGCCGTTTGAAGCGTTCCGGTCGCGCGCTTGCCCGAGCTTGCCGCGACCCGCGATAATCAGAACCGCGCCGCCCGACGCGGCCCGAACGGAGAATTCGCCATGCACTACCTGCTCATGTACGACCTTTGCTCCGACTACCTCGAACGCCGCGTCGCGTTCCGCGACGCCCATCTCACGCTCGCCTGGGAGGCGGTCGAGCGTGGCGAGATCGTGCTCGCCGGCGCGCTCGACGAGCCCGTCGACCGCGCGATGCTGCTGTTTCACACCGATTCGCCCGCCGCGGCCGAATCGTTCGCGCGCAACGATCCGTATGTGATCAACGGGCTCGTCACGCACTGGGAAGTGCGCCGGTGGAACACCGTCGTCGGCGCGACGGCGGCCAATCCGGTGCGGTGAGGCGGCTCAGCCCTCGTCGGCGGTCTGCGCCTCTTCGTTCTCGCCGCGCGCATCAGATGCACGCGACGCCCGGGGCGCACGCGGCGCGGCGCCGAGCGGGCGCCGCGCGGCGCCATACAGCTTCGTCAGCGCGTCTTCCATCTGCTGCGAGCGCTCGAACAGGTCTGCGAGCCAGTCGACGAACACGCTCACACGCGGCGTCGCCTGCCGGGTCTTGAGGAACGCCACTGATACCTTCATCGGCATCGACTTCCACTGCGGCAGCACCTCGCGCAACTGGCCCGAGCGCAGATACGGCAGCGCGGCGATGCGCGGCGGCTGGATCAGGCCGAGCCCCTGCACGCCGCATGCGAGATAGGCGTGCTCGTTCGTCACCTGCACGAAGCCGGGCATCTTCACGGTCACTGTCTTGCCGTTCACTTCGAAATCGAAGTCGACGGGCCGCCCCGTGCGGTCCGACACGCAATTGACGGCGACGTGGCCCGCGAGGTCGTCGAGGGTCGCGGGCGTGCCGTGCTCCTCCAGATACGCGGGGCTCGCGCACGTCACGTGCTCGAAGCTGCCGAGCCGCCGCGCGATCAGGCCCGAATCGGGCAATTCGCCCAACTGCACGCTGCAGTCCACCCCTTCGCCGACCAGATCGACGGCCCGGTTGCTGATGCCGATCGACAGGTCGATGTGCGGATAGCGTGCATGAAAGTCCGGCAGCGCCGGCACGACGACCGACGTCGCGACGGTGTCCGGCATCTCGACGCGCAGCCGTCCGCGCAGGCGGTCCTCGCCCGTGTGAAAGCCGGATTCCAGCTCGTCGATGTCGGCGAGAATCCGGGCGCAGCGCTCGTAGTAGGCGGCGCCGTCGACGGTCAGGTTCAGGCGCCGGGTGGTGCGGGCGAGCAACTGCACGCCGACGAGCGCTTCGAGTTGTTGAATGGTCGTGGAGACGCTTGCGCGCGGCAGGCCAAGCGACTCGGCGGCGCGCGAAAAACTGTTCGTATCGACGACACGCGTAAAGACGCGCATCGCATGGACGCGATCGATCACGTGAGTTTCCTGTCCGGTGATGAATGAATACGGATGTGACGGGCCGCCGCCGTTCGCGAGGTGCGAGGCGTCGACGGTCGCCGGCGATGGTCACATCCTAAGCACCGGGACGCCTCGCGTGAATACACAAAAGTCGCAGATTATTGCCTAGTTCTGTCGTGGGTCGCGGCAGCCGCGCGGCCGCCGCGCGCTCTCACGCGGCGATCGCCACCACCGAGGGCGTGAGCAGCACCGGAATCGACTTCGAGGTCGGCGTGCCGGCGCCGTCCGCCACCGACTCGAGCGGCACGAGCGGATTCGTCTCCGGATAGTACGCGCCGAGGCAGCCGCGCGGGATGTCGTATTCGACGAGCAGGAACCCGTCCACGCGGCGCTTCACGCCGTCGTCCCACACGCTCGTGATGTCCACGCGCTCGCCCGCGGCGAAGCCGAGCATCGCGAGATCCTCCTTGTTCGCGAACAGCACGCGCCGCTGGCCGTACACGCCGCGATAGCGGTCATCCAGCCCGTAGATCGTCGTGTTGTACTGGTCGTGGGAGCGCGTCGTCATGAGCGTCATCAGGCGCTCGCCGTGCCGGGCGCGGGCGCGGTGGATCGGCGTGTCGAGTGAAATCGGGTTGACGAGAAACTGCGCCTTGCCGCTTTCCGTCTTCCAGATCCGCTCGCGCGACGCGACGCCCAGATGGAAGCCGCCCGGGTGCCTGAGCCGCTCGTTGTAGTCCTCGAAGCCTTCGATCACCTGCGCGATGCCGTCGCGGATCAGCGCGTAGTCGTTCGCGTGCGCGAGCCAGTCCACCTTCTCGCTGCCGAGCGTCGCGTGCGCCATGCGCGCGACGATCGCGATCTCCGAGAGCAGGTTCGGCGACGCCGGCTTGTTCATGCCGTACGAGATGTGCACCATGCTCATCGAATCCTCGACGCTCACGCCCTGCGCGATGCCGTTCTGCAGGTCGATCTCGGTGCGCCCGAGCGTCGGCAGGATCAGCGCGTCGCGGCCGTGCACGAGGTGGCTGCGGTTGAGCTTCGTCGTGATGTGCACGGTCAGGTCGCACGAGCGCATCGCTTCCCAGGTGCGCGGCGTGTCGGGCGTCGCGATCGAGAAATTGCCACCCAGGCCGATGAACACCTTGACGCGGCCGTCGAGCATCGCCTGGATCGTGTTCACGACGTCGAGCCCGTGCTCGCGCGGCGGCTCGAAGCGATAGACCTCGCCGAGCCGGTCGAGAAACGCCTGCGACGGCTGCTCCTCGATGCCGACCGTGCGGTCGCCCTGCACGTTCGAATGCCCGCGCACCGGACAGAGCCCCGCGCCGCGCCGGCCGATATTGCCGCGCATCATCATCAGGTTCGACAGCAGCTGCACGGTCGGCACGGAGTTCTTGTGCTGCGTGAGGCCCATGCCCCAGGTGGCGATCACGGCGCGGCCCTTCGCGTAGACATCGGCGAGTTGCAGCACGTCCGCGCGCGGCACGCCGGATTCCTCGACGATCGTCTCCCAGCTTTCCTCGCGCAGGTCGGCGGCGAACGCGTCGAACCCGACCGTGTGCCCGGCGATGAAGTCCACGTCCAGCACGCGCTCCAGGCCGGCGGCCGCGGCCGCGTCGTCCAGTTCGATCACGCGCTTCGCGACGCCCTTCAGCAGCGCGAAATCCCCGCCGACCTTCGGGCGGATGAAGAGCGAACTGATCTGGGTGCTGCCCATCGTCAGCATTTCGACGGGATGCTGCGGGCTTGCGAAACGCTCCAGCCCGCGCTCCTTGAGCGGATTGATCGAGACGATCGTGGCGCCGCGCCTGGCGCACTCGCGCAGCTCGCCGAGCATACGCGGATGGTTGGTCGCGGGATTCTGGCCGAAGATGAGCAGGGTGTCGGCGTGCTCGAAGTCGTCGAGCGTGACGGTGCCCTTGCCGACGCCGACCGTATGCGGCAGGCCGCGGCTCGTCGCCTCGTGGCACATGTTCGAGCAGTCGGGGAAATTGTTCGTACCGTACATGCGCACGAAGAGCTGATACAGGAACGCGGCCTCGTTGCTCGCGCGGCCCGAGGTGTAGAAGGCGGCGCGGTCGGGGTCGCCGAGCGATTGCAGGTGGCGCGCGATCAGCCCGAACGCCTGGTCCCAGTCGATCGGCACGTAGCGGTCGCTGTTGGCGTCGTAGACGAGCGGATCGGTCAGCCGGCCGTGCTGCTCGAGCTCGAAATCGGACTGCGCCATCAGGTCGGAGACCTTGTGCTGCTCGAAGAACTCGGGCGTCACGCGCTTGCTGGTTGCCTCGGCGGCCACGGCCTTCACGCCGTTTTCGCAGAATTCGAACGTCGACGCGTGTTCGCGATCGGGCCACGCGCAGCCGGGGCAGTCGAAGCCGTCCGGCTGGTTCTGCGAGAGCAGCGTGCGATAGTTGCCGCCCGTCACCTTTTCCTTGATGAGGTTGATCGCGACATATTTGAGCGCGCCCCAGCCTGCGGCCGGATGCGTGTACGGTTCGATGCGTGCTTCTGGTTTCTTCATGACCCTGAGTGCCGAGAACAGGCGATTGCGCCGATGGACTCAAGGCTACTGTGTTCCAAAACCGGCGCGGCACACAGAAAAGGCGAAAATCGAGGGATACAGTTGTTGATATTTGTCATAGACTCCGGTCATTCCACTTGCGATACGTTGCGTCTTCCGCCTCTTGAACCTCTACGAAAAACTCGCCGATGAAATCGAGGAAGCCGTGCGGCGCGGCGTGTTCGCGCCCGGCGAGCGGATCGCCTCGGTGCGCCAGGCGAGCCAGCATCACGGCGTGAGCATCAAGACGGTTCTGCACGCGTATGCGCTGCTGGAGAGCCGCGGCGTGGTCGAAACGCGGCCGCAGTCGGGCTATTTCGTGCGCGAGAGCGCCGCGCCCCGCGCCGCGCGCAAGACGGCGCTGGCGGGCGCGGTGGCGTCGGAAGTGGACGTGAGCCGGCTCGTGCTCTCCACGCTGCGCAGCATCCGCGCGAACGACGCCGTGCCCTTCGGCTCGCCGTATCCCGATCCCTCGCTCTTTCCGTGGCGGCGCATCAACCAGTACGCGAACGCGATCGCGCGGCGCCATTCCAGCTGGAACCTGATCGACGACCTGCCGCCGGGCAACCCCGAACTGATCCGCCAGATCGCGCGGCGCTACGCGGAAAACGGCGTGCCGGTCGATCCGGACGAAATCATCATCACGGTCGGCGCGACCGAGGCGATCAACCTGAGCCTGCAGGCGGTCGCGAAGCCGGGCGACACGGTGGCCGTCGAGTCGCCCACGTACTACGCGATGCTCCACGCCATCGAGCGCCTCGGCATGCGCGCGATCGAAGTGCCGACGCATCCCGCCGATGGCATCGACATCGACGCGCTCGCGGAGATCATCGGCAGGCAGCCGGTGGCCGCCTGCATGGTGATGCCGAACTTCCAGAATCCGCTCGGCTTCCAGATGCCCGACGCGAGGAAGAAGCGCCTCGTCGAACTGCTCGCCGCGCATGGCATCCCGGTGATCGAAAACGACGTCTACCAGGAGCTGTATTTCGGCGACACGCCTGCCTCGACGCTCAAGAACTTCGACACGAACGGCCTCGTGCTGCACTGCGCGTCGTTTTCGAAGAGCCTGACGGCGTCGTACCGGATCGGCTGGGCGATGCCGGGGCGGTATCGCGCGCAGGTCGAGAAGCTCAAGTTCCTGAACACGCTGACGACGCCGTCCGTGCCGCAGGTCGCGGTCGCCGACTACCTGCGCCACGACGGCTACGACCGGCATCTGCGGCAGGTGCGCAAGGCATACCGCCAGCGGGCGCGCATCATGACCGCGATGGTGCAGCGGTTCTTCCCCGCGGGCACGCGCACGTCGGCGCCGCAGGGCGGCTACGTGCTGTGGGTGGAACTGCCCGAGCGCGTCGATTCGATGCGCCTCTATCAGGCGGCGCTCGCGCACGGCATCACCATCGGCCCGGGATACATGTTTTCGACGAAGAACGACTTCCGCCATTTCATCCGGCTGAACTACAGCTATGAGTGGACCGCGCAGACGGAAAGCGCCCTCAGGACGCTCGGCGAACTGGTGGCGCAGATGGCCTGAGGCCATGATTCGACGATCCGATGATCCGAAACAGGAGACACCGATGAACGACCAGATCGATCCCGCGCTCGCTGCGATCCTCTCGCAGCTGTGGCGCGCCGAGCACGAGACGCCCGGGCGCGCGTGGTCGCTCGCGAAGCTGTCGAAGCAGGCCGGCCTGCCGATGAGCGGCCTGCGCCGCCAGCTCACGGCGCTTGCCGATGCGGGAATCGTCGAGACGGCGTTCAGCGAGGAGGGAACCGGCACAGTCCGCCTGAGCGACGCGGGCCGCGGCCTGTGCGAGGAACTGTTCGGCGGCGCGGCGTCCGGTGGCGTGCTGCATTAGCCCTAAAATGGTGAATTCCGGGTAACCACTGGACGGGTCGGACGAAGTGGACATTCACGTCACGCTGCATGGCCGCCGCGATCTCACGGGGCAGATCTATCGGCAATTGCGCTCGGGCATCGTCGACGGGCGCCTTGCCGCCAACGCGCGCCTGCCTTCCACGCGCGATCTCGCCGCGCAACTGGGCGTGTCGAGAAAGACGACGCTCGACGTGTTCGAGCGGCTGATCGCCGAAGGCTTCCTGCATACGCGCGCCGGCGACGGCACGTTCGTCACCGCAGGGCTCGCGCGGCTGCCGTCGGCGCCGCCTGCGCCGTCGTCGGCACGGGCGCGCGCGGCCGGGGTCTGGCGCAGCATGCCGGCGCCGATGGCGATGCCGGTGGAGCGGCCCGGTCCTCCGCTCACGTTCGATTTCAAGGGCGGCGTGACCGATCGCGCGCTCTTTCCCCACGACGTCTGGCGGCGCTGCGTGAACCAGGCGCTGCGCACGCAGCAGCGCTCGGGCGGCGGCGTCGCGTCGTACCGGGACCCGGGCGGCGAGCAGGAGCTGCGCCTCGGCATCGCGCGCTATCTGGCGTTCAGCCGGGCGGTGGTGTGCAACTGGCAGGACGTCATCGTCACGCAGGGCGCGCAGCAGGCGCTCGACCTGATCGCGCGCGTCGTGCTCCAGCCGGGCGATGTCGCCGCGGTGGAGGAGCCGGGCTATCCGCCCGCGCGGGCGCTTTTCGCGGCGCTCGGCGCGAAGATCGCCCACGTGCCGGTGGACGGCGAGGGCCTGATCGTGCGCAAGCTGCCGCGCAACGCGCGGCTCGTCTACGTGACGCCGTCGCACCAGTTTCCGCTCGGCATGCCGATGAGCCTCGAGCGGCGTGTCGAACTGCTGGAGTGGGCGGAGCGCCGCGGCGCGGTGATCGTCGAGGACGACTACGACGGCGAATTCCGCTTCGAGGGGCGGCCGATGGAACCGCTCAAGAGCCTCGACCGCGCGGGGCTGGTGGCGTACGTCGGCACGTTCTCGAAAACGATCTTCCCGGACTTGCGGATCGGCTACGCGGTGCCGCCGGCGTCCCTGCGCGAGCCGCTCTGGCGGGCGAAGCAGGCCGGCGACTGGCACAGCTGCATGCTGACGCAGACGGCGCTTGGCACGTTCATGCTCGACGGCGAGTTCGCGAAGCACCTGCGACGCATGCACAAGGCGTATGCGCAGCGGCGCGAGGCGCTCACCGGCGGCCTCACGGGCGCGCTTGCCCGCTGGTTCGAACCGATGCCCGCGACGGCCGGCATCCACCTCGTCGCGCGGCTCGCGTCGCCGTGGCAGGAGGAAGCGGTCGTGAATGCGGCCCGCGACGCGTCGATCGGCCTGTATGGAATCGGCGCGTTCCACGCGGGCGAGCGGCGCGAGCAGGGCGTGCTGTTTGGTTATGGCGGCACGGATGTCGAGACGGTTCGCGGCGGTGTCGCCGCGCTCGCCGCGCTGATGCCGACGCTCAAGGCGTGAGCGGGGGGGGTGAATCAAACGGCTTGGGGGGCGAGGTCTGGGGCTTATGCTTCGGGGCCGAAGCTTCGGGTCTTGCCGTTCGGGCCTGAAGGCTCAAGGCCTAACGCCTAACGCCCAACTCTCAGGGCCTAACGCTCAAGGCCCAATGCCCAAGGCCCAAGGCCCAAGGCCCAAGGCCCAAGGCCCAAG